>CAKSGV010000001.1 GCA_934454845.1 uncultured Eubacteriales bacterium
GAAAATTCGGTCCGATTTTCCAACAAAGCAGGTTGTATCGCTTAAATACAACCCGCTTTGTCTACAGTCTGAAATGACTGCTTAAAGCAGTCATTTTTTATTAGTTTACAGCCTTATTTTCCGAAACGGCTTTTAAAGCTTTTATAAACTTATTTACCTGTGAAGCCGTTATATTTCCGAGCTCAGTGCCGTTTTTTAAGCACTTATATCTTGTCGCCGAAATTTTAGAGAGCGAATAAATCACATCAGGTGAATTATCGGTGAATTTAAGGGTTATTTTGTATGCTTCCTTTTCGGAATTTCCGGAAGTATAATCAACAACCGAAAGGTCAACAAATTCATAATAAAAATCCTGGAAATAATCGCCCTTTATAATCTTTCCGTCTTTTTTAACAGTATACTCGGTTTCTCCCGAGTCATTTTCGGAAACGGCAATATCGAATGTATAATTTTCATTTCCGTCTGATACCGAGAGCGAAGAAAGAGAAGAAAGCAGATATGGTGCCATAAGCTTATTATAATAATCTTCTTTTTTGGTGTTAACTACCGAAAGGTAACTAACCGAAACTTTTTTGATAAGTTTACTTTCATCATTTATAACTGCGCAATATTCATCGTCGACCTTGGCTATTTTAAAGGTTTTTTTCTGCCCTGCTATCACCACAGATACCACAATATCGGGATCGTCGAGCCCGAATTTTTTAAGCGTTTCTGGTTTAATATCGAGTGAATACGCCTTTGCTACAACAGTCGTTGAACTAAAAAGCGGAAGAACTTTATCGACGCTGTCCGCAAATCCGGAAACAGGAGAAGTAACGACAAAAGACGCGGCGGAAGAGGATTTTGCATCGGTATTAGGAACAATTTTTATTTCTTCGCCGAACTGCTTGCCGGAAATAGAAAGACTGTCAAATGTTGATATGGATCCGTCAGAGCCTCTGTAAGAAGACAAATCTCCCTCGAATGATGCAGCCTCAAAATAAGACGCGTCGGCAAGATCCAAAAGCTCAAATGAAAAAGCGGATACCATACTTTTTCTTACAGTATATATCTTATCGCCTGTTTCGCTGGTCTGAACAAAATATCCGTCGTCGGCAGGAGTCTTACTTCCAACCTTTAAGGAATAAGATCTACCGTCGTCAAGCAAAACCGAAACAGAATAAGTTGGTTTTTCGAAACCGCATTCCGAGACTTTCATTTCTTTTATTTCTTTTGATGCGGACATTGTTGCGCTGCTGCTGACGATATCCCCGATAGCGGAAGAATCTGTAAGAGCATCGTCAACACCGTCAACATACCATTCATAAGTATCGGAAGAGGAAGAATCTGAAGAAGCAACGGTTTTCTTCAAGAACTTAAAATCACCGTTTGAATTATTAACGCTTACTTCCTTTATATTTTCCTGCGAAAACGCAAGAATTTCGATCTGTTCGGTGTTCTGGTTATCAGTGCCTTTTTTAGATTTTATTTTGGTTTTAATAAGTAAAGTTCCGGCTATAAGAACTGCGGATAAAAGCACCGCTCCGCCTATTTTTAAAAGCTTTCTGCTTTTTTTTACTTTATCCTTATCGCCGTGATCGGAGGGATCGGAGAAAATACTTGAATTTTCTTCGCCCACGCCGTTTATCGTTTCGGGGAGATTATCCCCGTTTTCTTTTTCAAAAAATTCGTTCATTGAGCGTTTCTTCTCCTGATATAAATAAATATACCCAAAACAAGAGTGCAGACAGGAATTAAGAAGATAAAGAAAAATACAACAGCGGATTTTGAACCGTTGGTTATTTTATCCTTATAGCTCTCGTTCTTAACAGTTTTCGTAACGAATTTAATATCGGTTTCTCCGACTCCCGATGCCCTGTCTGTTACCGCAAGCACAACATCTTTATTTGAAATGCTTTCATAATCCACCCATTCGGAATTTATAAATTCCACGCTTGAAAAGACTGTTATATAGCTGTTTACTTCCTTATCGTCAACATAACCTGTTTTTGTTGCCTGAACGGCTGCGGAATACTGACCGTAATCCTCTGTTTTCGGGGAATAATCGGCATCTGCACCTACAGGGACTTTATAAGCGCCGTTATAAGCGTCAAGCAAAGAAACTGTTTTAACAGAACTATCCGAAGACTCACCTACAAGCAAAGGAACATTTTGTCCGGTAAGGCAGGTCGCGTTACTTAAAATATTGCCCGAGGTATCGAGGCTGTATCCCGTTGTCGGATCATTGCCGTAAGGAACTGCTGCAAAGGTCTGCCCTTCTTCTATAGTAATTCCCCAATCGGAAAGATAAGAATTGAGATTAGGAAGATAAGGATTTGCGGCATAAGCAAAATAGATAAGTCCTTTTGAAAGCTTAGAGCCGTTATCCAAAAATTCAGAAATGGCATTCAGTTCATCTTCAAGAAAATCGGTAGTGGGAGCGGCAATCGCAACAGCGTCGTAATCAGAAGAAATCGAAGATATAAGCGAGTCGCTTATAATCGTTACCTCATAGTTATTATCCTTAAGGAGCGACTGATAAACGGATGTGTAATCCTTTTCGCTGTGACCTGTAAGCAAAGCCACTTTTTTTGTTTCATTTGATAAAACATAGGAAATGGCACCTGTAAGCGATTTTTCGATCATATTTCCGGATATCGTATAAGAAGCGTCTATTCCGTAAGCCGAAGCTACGGAAGCATATCCTGTTTCGTCATAGGTTTCATAGATATCGTCAAACGATATCTTTTTATATCTGTTATTATCCTCGTTATAAACAAGGATATCGCCGTAAGAAGGACTGAGTCCTGTTATCGACTGGTTTTGAGCAAGAGCTGTAAAATCCGAAGAATTAAGCTCTATAAATTTTAGATCTATCTTTTTATTGGCTTTTGCGTATTCGTTGACCAAAGTTATGGTCTGCGAAAAATACTTTGTTTCCGAGGTTACGTTCTTATTCTGGCACCAATAATTAGTCATATAATAAGAATAATTATCCTCTTTTGAGCAGACGACAACATTTACATTTTTATTTATCTTTTTAATATAATCAAGGTTTTCCTCACTTACGGTATTAGTTTCATCGGGTGACATATTGAACTCTAAGTTCACTTTATCCGAAAGAGCGGATATCATCCAGTTGAAAAGCACCAAAACCGCAAGAACAAGAGCTGTGATTATAATATTATATCCGCCTTTTTTAAATGCGATCTCACTTCTTAATTTTTTTGATTTAAATAATTTACGACGAGGTTTTTTCTCAGAGGATACGCCGCTGTTTTCTAAAATTTCTTCTTTTTTATTTTTCATAAAGTTTTATCCTCCTTTCTTAGGCCCATCTGCGTTTTTCGAGAGAGCGAACGGATAAGAAAAGGAATACAGCAGCCGCGCTCAGGAAATAGATAACATTTACAACCGAAAATACGGGATTTGCAAATTCAGTAATTCTTTCTTCAACATTTATAGCACCGAAGAATTTTTTAACAATAACTATCAAAACATTCAAAACTCTGTTTGCAAAATTTACAAGCCCGCTCGTGGAAGTAACGCTGCGCTCGGTAATGGCACTGCTCATATTTGAGCTTATAGAAACGGTAAAAACAACCACATACATTATAAAAGCGGAAATAACCGGGCTTTCAGTAAGAGAGGACACAAACATTCCTACGGCTATCAGCGCCGCACCCATAAGTAAAATTCCGAAAAGCGAATAGATGTAACTTAAAAAGTTCACCGAAACAAAGCCTGCTGAAATAATTTCAAAAATAATGGTGGGAGCAAAAGCTATAGCATAAAGCGTGAATGCCGCGAAAAATTTGCCTAAGACAACGCTTGTAAGGCTGACAGGAGCAGTGAATATAACCTGATCGACCTTTTGCCTGCGCTCTTCGCTTAACAGCCTCATAGTTATTATCGGAACCGTGAATTCAACTATTGAGTACATAGCTATTAAAAGAACTGAAACATCCGGGCTGCCGTTTAAAAAAAGATACTCATAGTAAAAAATACCGAGAATGAGAAAATATGCCGCGAGAATTATAAATCCGAGCGGAGTTGTAAAATAAGCTCTGAATTCTCTTTTAAAAATTGCTTTCATTTATTCTTCCTCGCTTTCTGAAGCTGTAATTCCAAGGAGCTTTCTTGCCTCGTCATTATTTGCGGTTTCGGTAAGAGTGAGGAATATCTGCTCAAGAGAAAGCTGATTATCGCTTAATTTAAGGCAAATTTTCGATCTTTCGGAGATCCTTGAGAAAACTCCGGCTCTTATATCCGCTCCGGGTTCCGGTGTGATAACAAAATCATAAGAGCCTTTTTCTTTCGATCCTAAAGACTGCACGCTTTTAACACCTTTAACCGACGAAAGCGTTTTTGTCATATCGTTTTCATCGCAAATGATTCTCGCAAAGAGCGAATGGTCTTTTGAAAGACGGTTAGAAAGATTATCTGGAGTATCATCGGCTATGATCTGACCGCGATTTATAATAATAACCCTTTTGCAAACCGCCTGAATTTCCGAAAGGATATGGGAAGAAAGAATAATCGTGTGGTTTCTTCCGAGCTTTGAAATAAGGTTTCTTATCTCAATTATCTGTTTCGGGTCAAGACCGACTGTCGGTTCGTCAAGAATAAGGATATCTGGGTTACCTATAAGTGCGGCGGCAAAGCCAACGCGCTGCCTATAACCCTTTGAAAGGTTTTTGATAAGGCGGTTTTTAACATTCTCTATCCTTACAAGCCTTATAACCTCGTCAATATGAGCGGATTTCGGAAATTTCACCTTTTTAAGGTCATAGATAAAATTCAGATATTCGCTTACTTTCATATCAAGATAAAGAGGAGGAATTTCGGGAAGATATCCTATTCTCCTTTTAGCCTGCTCGGGCTGCTCTACTATATCAAAACCGTCAACCGTGACTTTCCCTCGCGTGAGTGATAAATATCCGGTTATGATATTCATTATTGTGGATTTTCCGGCGCCGTTAGGTCCCAAAAATCCTACTATTTCTCCTTTTCTGATTGAAAAACTCACATCATCAACCGCGAGAAAGCTGCCATATCGTTTGCTAAGGCCGCTTACTTCTATCATTGCCATTCCTCCAAGATGAATTTTAAACATATTTTAACAGAAATTATTAAAGAAAATATGAATAAATAATAAATGTTTAATGTTTATTATACTACTTATTGTTTATTTAGGCAAGAAAAAAGCGCGGAAATTTTCCGCGCCCGAGAGTATAACAGTAAAGGCTACATTTGCGAAAGCAAAAATACTAGCCCCGAATTTCTAATGAGATTCGGGGCTAATAGACAGGCTGATTCTACAAAATTAAATATTTTTGTTTTTTATACTGTCTACTTGACAGGAAGCTATTCACATTTAAATCGGCGATGCTGTTTTTATTTATTTATTCTTCAACGGCATAAACTACATTCTCAATATTGCATAGCAAAGCTATATCAAAATCTATACGCTTATCTATTACGATATTCATGCCTATGTTTCCGTTCTTTTCGGATTTCGGCGCGAAAATTTGATATGTAAAGCTTTCGGGTATTGTTCCGCACAGCTTTTCAAGAACGGCGTTAACCTTATATAAATCGTCTATTTCAATGTATATAACCTCGGCGCTTTTTCTTTTGCGTTCAAATTTTGCGAAAAGAATAATTGTTCCGAGGAACAAGAGCGTAACTATTACCGCGCCCCAATAAAAGCCGTAGCCTAGAGCAACGCCGATAGTTGCGGTAGCCCATACTCCTGCTGCGGTCGTTAGCCCGGTTATAACGTTATTGTTTTTAAGAATTATCATTCCGGCACCCAAAAAGCCTATGCCTGATATCACCTGCGCCGGTATTCGGAAAACATCGCCGTTGTTGCCCAGCATATTTGCTACATACATACTTGTCATACACGAACCGAGGCAAACTAAAATATGGGTTCGCATGCCTGCCGCCCTGCCGTGTCGCATACGCTCACTGCCTATAAGCGTTCCTATTACTACTGCCGCCAGAGAACGCAGCAAAACTTCAATTATATTCACTTTTTATCACCCGAAAATATTATTACAGAGATTTTTAAAAATTCTGCTGTGCGTAAAGCCAAAGCGCGGAAATTTTCCGCGCTTTGGATCAAAAATTCAGTGTGTTTAATTTTCAGAGCTGTCCTTTTCTTCTTTAAGGCTTACATCTGCGACAATAACATTAACGCCTGTAACCGCAGTGCCGGTCATAGTTTGAATTTTGTCCTTAACATTTTTCTGGACATTTTCGGCAACGGTTTTAACTGCCGCGTTTTCTTCGACATTGATATAAACGGTAATATGAACGGCACCGTTGATTATCTCTGCTTTAACGCCTTTAAAGGCGCTTTTGGTCTTTATAGCGTCTTTAAGATCGATAGCTTTTTTGCTGAGCTCTACAACGCCCTCAACCTCCATAGCCGCGATCTGTGCCATTTTTTCAAGAACTTCTGTGCTTACCGAAAGCTCGGTTTTATAATCCTGCATAGGTTTAACCTCCGATTTATTTTAATAATAATATTTTTCCCAAAATAAACGATTCCGGTGATTTTTTATCATTATAGCACATCTTTCTTAAAATCACAACTATTTTGAAGTAATTATTTTTATGTTGGAAAGTCCGATATCGGTCTGAGAAGTGATAATATCCTGGATCTGCATTGTCTGTGCGGTGGTAAGGCCCTGCGAGCTTACGACAATGGAAATGGAATCTTCGCTCATAACCGCCACGCATTTTTCAAATCCCTTTGCTTTAAGCAGAGTTTCTATATTATTTTCACGCTCTATTCTTTTGGCTATTTCGCTCGCTGCCTTTACTGCCTGTTGCTTATCGGCCTCGGTTAGCTTATCCGAATCGAGCATTTCTTCAACCGAATTCTGTGCTTTTTTAAGAGCTGTTTCCCTGTTTTTCTTTGCCGCGGTGAAATAATCCGAAGAGCTTTGAGAATTTGAAGAGGACTTCTGATTAGCCTTTGCGGCAGTGGCAACGGTTTTTGAAGACGATGAGCCGGAAACATAAGAAGCTTCGCCGAGATATTTTTCTTTTGAAGTGAATTTCATATTAAGCCATACAGCCGCTCCCAAAGCCAGCACCATAACCACCAGCAAAGCCTGACCTTTTGTAAAAATCTTGAATTTTTTCATTTTGTGTTACCTCCTGAAATATATACGCGTTTTGATGTTATATTTAGCGCCGCTGTAACGGCGTTGTTGATTTCCTCGCTCACTGTTTCGTCATACCCGCCCTCGCATATAACGGCCACTCCCCTTACCTGCGGCATAAGCTCGGATACAAGCAGCGGTCCCTCCGAACCGTCTGCCGATTTAACTATCACATAAGATCTGCTGACGCTCTTTTTTTCTTCTCCGCCTTTATCCTTTCCCTCCGAAGAGGACTGATCGCTTTTCTCGGAATCCGCATAAGAATACCTTACACCCGATTCAAGCGTAACGATAACCGTGGGATTAGGATCTCCCGAAATTCCGCTTACTAAAACTTTAAGGCTTTTTTCAAGCTCTTCCTTATAATCCTTTGCGCTTACTGACTGCGATGAATCGGTATCCTTTTTTTTCTGCGTTTTCGGAATTAATGATGAAAGAAAAATAAGCCCTATTCCGATAAATCCGACAATTATAAGAATTTTAGGATTTTTTATCTTTTCGGTTATTTTTTTAAGTTTCTCATTCACTTCTTATTTCCACCTCTATATCGCCGTTCGGAGATACGATTTCTTTTATTTTCTCAGGATCATCATCGGATAAAATAATAATCTTAGTAATATTTATGCTGCCGTTTTCAAGTTTATCCGTAATAAGAGAAATTTTTTCAAACTCTATTCCGGTATTTTTGAGAGCCGTTTCATAAACCATGGCGGCCGTTTCGGCTGAAATGTCGGAAATATCTTTAGGAACATAGCTCTCAAAAGAAAAAGAAAAATCCGAGTTCATAAAAGAAAGAGCGGAGCTGATTGTGCAAATCAAAAGCACAAGTGCAAAAACATATCTTACAGGCTTTTCGAATGTTCCTTTAGGCCTTAGTAAAAAAAGACCGCCCAAAACGCAAAACAGCGTACAAACGGACATTATAAAACCTTTAAACGCATTCATACGCTCTTCCCCGCATTCACAACAATTCCCAATGCTATAACAAAAAGTCCCGATATAAGAAGTAAAATAGCAAATAAGACCGATAAGACCGAATCTATCGCCTTTAAAAGAGAAGTTATTTTAGGAAGCGCAAATGTTTCGCTTACCGCGATACTCAATAAAAAACATCCTCTGAGCATTGCCACCTGTAAAAGCACCGGTAAAACGGTAAAAACCAGCGCCGCTACCGCGTACGCTCCTACAGACGACCTCACAAGCGAAACCGATGCCGCAACTGTTGATGCCGCCTCCGCAAGTGCAGGACCTGCAACCGGAACGCAGGTCCCGACAATAAATTTAGCGGTTTTAAGCCCCACGGTATCCGAAGCGGAGCTGATAACTGTCTGAATTCCTAATATCCCCAAAAAAAGCGTGGAAACAAGAGAAAGTATCCAAAGCGCCGCCTTTTTTAATACCGCAGGCAGGCTTGATCTCTCTGTAAGCGGGGAAAAAGAACTGCTTATAAAGAGTGCCGAAAAGCCGCTGATAATAGGTAATATAAGATAGGTGCAAGCGGCGTTTACAGCTTGTGTGGCGCCAAGCAGCAGAGCGCCCGAGGCGGCAGAAGTGGCGGTTTTCCCCGAAACTGCGACAATAGCCGTGAAAACAGGAATAAATGCAAACATAAAATCCGAAACCGCTTTTATCGAAGACACCGCCGCAGACGCGGCGGACATAACATCGCCTATTCCCGCCGCCGCTATTGCAAGAACACCCGCCAGCACTGCCGCCGTACTCTGATCGCCGCCTTTTTTTAAAGCGTCTGCCGCGGCGACGGCAAGAATTATACCCGTTATCAGAAAAAATATTTTAATCGGACCTTTTATTCCTTCTTTTAAAAAATCTGTAATATGTACGATAAATTCCTTAGGAGTAAGAGACGAAGAGAATTTTCCGTTTTCAAGTTTTAAAGAAAAATCTTCAAGATATTTTTTTGTTTCCTCGCTTAAAGAATTTTTAAGTTCCTCAGTTTTAAAAATATCATAATTTTCGTCATTTGCCGTTTCGGCAAATGACGTAATTCCCGGCAAAAAGAGGAGTGCCAAAAAAACTACTGCCGAAAATATAATTTTTTTCATCCCTTTGCAACCTCCAGTGCGGTTTTTAGGAGCATTATTATCATCGGAACGCAGAGCGCAAAAACAGCACACTTTCCCGCAAGCTCGGCTTTAAGGGCTAAGGCTGTTTGTCCGCAGTCCCGGCAGGTATCTGCGGCAAAAGCCGAAATATATGATATTCCCACGGCTTTTAAAACAGTTTTTAAAAGTTCCGGTTCAAAAGAGGTCTTAAAAAACAGAGCCTTTATATCTTCTACATAAGGTTTAAAGCCGTTTAAAATCATAAGCACGGCAATCACAGAGCCTGAAATTGCCACGGTCAAAGCAAGCTCCGGTCTGTAGCTTTTCAAAAAAACGGTGCATAAAAGCGTAACGATAACCACAGCTGTTACATTTAAAAAATAATCGCTCACAGTCCGAACAGCCCTTTTATCTCGGAGAAAAGATCCGCTATGGCTCCCACTATCATCATTAAAACAACCACAAGTCCCGCAAGAGTGGTGAGCATTGCCTGCTCCTCTCTTCCCGATCTCACAAGCAGCTGATGTAAAACCGTGACTATTATTCCGATTGCGGCAATTTTAAAAATAAAATCAACATCCATTACTTTTTTCCTTTCAGATAAATAATATGCAAAGTAAAAGCCCTGCGCAAAAGCCGAGAGTTTTAAATAAAGAAGCGTTTTTCTCCTCCTCTTTAACGGCAGATTCATACTGAATTTTTATAAGAGAGGCGGTAAGTTCAAGGTTTTTAAGCTCTTTTTCGGTATTTTCTCTTCCGAAACCCGAAAAATAAGAATCAAGAATTTTTTTATCATCTAGGTTTAGACCTGCCTGCGATATTGAAATTTCACCGTTTTTATCAGTTATGATAACATCTTTAAAGCTTTCTTCAATTATCCTTTTTCGGTCGGCTCCGCCTCTTTTAAGCCTGCACGCGGCTTTATCAAATCCTAAGGAAATATCATTTAAGACCTTTTTTCTTTTATAGAATTTCCCCGAAGCCGAAATTCCGCACAGAGCGCAGGCGGAAAATATTAAAAGACAGCCTATAATTTTTAAAGTCAAAAATCACACTTCCTTTGCGGATATTAAAAGCGGTTTTTCTTTATGCCCGACGCTTAAAAGCACTATATTTTTGATCGCTCCGGAAATTATCAATTCTTTTACCGTTTTTCTCGATCTTAAATCCTCAATATTGCCTGCGTGAACGCTTGTCATTACACAAACTCCGCAATTAAAGCATTCTCTTACCGACCGCGCCTGATCAAGATTGCCTATCTCATCAAAGATCACAACCTGCGGATAAAGAGTTCTTATTGCCATTTCAATGCCTTTTGCCTTATCCGCAATTCTTAAAATATCGCAGTTTTCTCCGGATTTACCGTCAATTCTGCAAAGCTCGTTTCTTGAATCAATGACCGTTACTCTTTTTGAGTTTTTGCCGCACGAAAGTCTTCTTACGGCGTCTTTTAAAAATGTGGTCTTTCCGCTGCCCGGAGGACCTGCAACAAGCAATCCCGATAAAAGCACCTCTTCGTCGATATCTATAGACGCATTATTTATATCCTTTGCTATCCTGATATTAAGAGATGTGATATCGGTAACATCGCCGTTATCAAGAAAAGTTCCGCCGATTCCGACGCGGTGGCCGCCCTCAAGAGTGATAAAACCCCTTTTTGCTTCCGAATCGTGAGAGAAAACAGAATTTTCGCAAAGCATATAATAAGAATTATCAATTTCTTCTTTACTTACTTTAAGACAATTTTTCGAAGAAAAGCGAGAGGCGCCGCCGTCTTCATTAATAAAGAAAGTGCTTGCTCCTATAGTTAAAGCAAGAGAGCCATTTTCCCTGAGTCTTATTTCCTCCGCGTTGTTTAAAAAAAGACTGCATTTTTTAAGCGCCGCAGATATTCTCTCGGGTAATTTCCGCAAGATTTTTTCATAGTCTTCTTTCATTTTGCCTCTTCCTTTCGGGCTTGTACTAAAGACTATGAGGGGCAAGTCCCGAATATAACAAAAAATGATCCGAAAAAATAAAATTTCCGAATCATTTTTATGTTAATTGTATATTATTTATTATGTTATTTTTTTAAACATAAAATGTCAAAAGCCTTTATTCTTCGGGCATTTCCCAGTTATGCCAGATTGCCTGAACATCGTCATTTTCCTCTAACATATCGATAAGCTTTTCCATTTTATCTCTTGACTCCTGATCATCAATAGAAGTCATCGTAGTGGGGATATACTGCACCTCGGCTGAAAGAAATGAAAATCCTTTTTCCTCCAAAGCGTCTCTGACCTTGCCGAGATCGTTCGGATCTGTAGAGATCTCGAAAACATCGCCGTCAAACTCAAAATCCTCGGCGCCTGCTTCCAAAGCAGCTTCCATAACCTCGTCTTCATCGTGACCCTCACCCTCGATCTCGATTATGCCTTTCCTCTCAAACATAAACATAACAGAGCCGCTCTGACCTAAATTTCCTCCGCATTTATCGAAGTAATGCCTTACATCGCCTGCGGTGCGGTTGCGGTTATCCGTGAGTGCTTCTACTACAACTGCAACTCCGCTCGGACCGTAGCCCTCATAAATAAGCTCTTCATATTCGCTTCCACCCTGCTCGCCTGCGGCCTTTTTAATAATTCTCTCAATATTATCATTAGGCACATTGGCGGCTTTAGCCTTAGCGACAGCGTCTTTAAGGCGGCTGTTTTCATTCATGTTAGGGCCGCCCTGTTTTACTATAACAGATATTTCTTTACCGATTTTGGTAAATATTTTTGCTTTGGCGGCGTCTGTCTTTTCCTTTTTTCTTTTGATATTATTCCATTTTGAATGTCCTGACATATTGTATTCCTTCTTTCAAGCTTTATTATTCTATCATAACAACGCGTTTTGTTCAAGTGCTTTTTCGCATATCCTTTTTGCATCTTCAAAAGAGGTTACTTCCCCGCATTCCCGCCTTAACGCCGCAGCGCCCCGGATACCGCAAATATACCACGCTAAATGCTTTCTCGATTCAAGCACCGCAATATGAGGATCTTTATATTTTTCCATAAGTTTTATCTGTTCAAGGCAAACTTTAAGCCGAAATTCAAGCGTGGGAGGAGTATAAGTTCTTCCCTCAAAAGCCGCGTTTATTTCTTCAAAAATAAAAGGATTTCCTCTTGCCGCTCTGCCGACCGTTAAAAAATCGCATTTTGTAAAAGAAAGCATATCTTCAGCCGATTTTGCGTCGGTGATATCGCCGTTTGCTATAACCGGAATATTGACCGATTCTTTTACCTTTTTTATTGTTTCTCTGTCAACGGGCGGAGCATACATCTGCGCGCGTGTTCTTCCGTGAACGGTTATTGCCGCGGCGCCTGCCTGCTCGCACATCACGGCTAATTTCGGAGCGGTGATATGCTCATGATCGATTCCCGTGCGCATTTTGACTGTTACGGGGATCTTTACCGCGTTTACTACCCGGTTTACAATTTCCGCCGCTTTTTCGGGATCTGCCATTAATGCGCTTCCGCCGCCGTTTCCCGCCACTTTCGGGGCAGGGCAACCCATATTTATATCAATAAAATCAGGTCCCTGATCCTCGGCATATTTTGCCGCAACAGCCATAATTTCAGGATCGCTGCCGAAAATCTGGGAAGCAAATGGAGCACCGTTTTTATCAGCGGAAATCAGCTCCTTTGATTTTTTATCTCCAAGGGATATTCCCTTGGCGCTCGTAAGCTCGCCGACAGTAAAAGCCGCGCCGAAATTTACGCATATTTCTCTCATTGCCCTATCCGCAACGCCTGCCATAGGAGCGAGAGCACAATAATTTTTTATTTCGATTTTTCCTATTTTCATAACTTTTAGATTATACATTATAGCTTTCTAGTTGTCAAATTTTAAAAATTAGTAGTGACAAATTGATAAAATAGTGGTAATATTATATATATAATTTTTTATTATATAGTTTTTTATATAGGAGTTGCTATTTTGAAGCTTTTGGCGATTGACGGAAACAGCCTTATTAACCGCGCTTTTTACGGAATAAAACTTCTTTCAACCAAAGACGGGAAATACACGAACGCAGTCTTCGGTTTTATAAATATTTTAAATAAGCTTATAGACACGGTTTCTCCCGATGGGGTCGCCGTGGCTTTCGATCTTAAAAAGCCGACTTTCAGACACGAAAAATATGCCGAATACAAGGCGGGCCGCCATACTATGCCCGAAGAGCTCAAAGATCAGTTCCCGATAGTGAAAGAATGGCTTAATGCCGCAGGATATTCCTGCATTGAGTGCGAAAGATACGAGGCTGACGATATTTTGGGCACCCTCTCCCTCGCCGCCGAAAAAAACGGAAACGAATGCGTTATTGCAACAGGCGACCGTGATTCTTTGCAGCTTGTTTCGGATAAAACGAATGTTTTGCTTGCAACTACGCGTATGGGAAAAACCGAGGTGACGGTATATACGCCAAAAGAGGTTAAAGCTAAATACGGACTTATTCCGAGCGAGCTTATAGACCTTAAAGCGCTTATGGGCGACAGCTCCGACAATATTAAGGGCGTTGCGGGCATAGGCGAAAAGACCGCTACCGACCTCATTTCTAAATACCACAGCATTGATAACATCTATGAAAATTTAGATTCTCTTGATATTAAGCCCGGCATTAAAGCAAAGCTTGAAGCAGGAAAGGACAGCGCATATTTAAGCCTGTTTTTAGGCACTATCGACCGCAATGCACCTATCGATACCGATTTCAATTCCTATAAAATAAGGCCGTGCGACAAAGAGCATTTAAGCGTTTTGATGACGGATCTTGAATTTTTCACGCTTATGAGCAAAATGGGAATAAAACCGAAATCAAATTCGCCTGAAGAGATAAAAAAAGAATATTCGGTTATTAAATACTCCCCTGCTTTAAAAGGCGAGATCGATCTTATAGCAGGCGAGGAATTCGCCGCCTGCAACGGAGAAAACGTATTTTCACTCGATAAAGAAGAGGCAGCCGAAATTCTTAAAGACGGTAACATCAAAAAAAGAGTATATGATTCAAAATCGGTCTATAAAGCTTTTTCGGAGGCTAAAAACATCAGCTTTGACACTTCCCTTGCCGCTTATTTATTCAATCCCTCTTCAAACAACTATTCTCTTTCCCATTTAAGTGAAATTTTTTCTTTAGACGAAATAATTCTAAAAGGCGATGAGCAAAGCGACGCTTTAAAATCCGCCGCTATATTAAATGCGGTGAACGATATTTTAACCAAAAAGCTTGAAGAAAGCAACGAATTAAAACTTTTAAAGGAAATAGAAATTCCTCTTTCAAGAGTACTCGCTGAAATGGAGAAAACCGGATTTTTGGTAGACAGCGAAGGTCTTAAAGCAGAGGGCAAAGAGCTTGATATAAAAATAGCAGAGCTTAAAAAGGAAATATTCTCGCTTTCAGGCTGCGAATTCAATATCAACTCACCTAAACAACTAGGAGAAATTCTTTTTGAAAAGCTTTTACTCCCCTCCAAAAAAAAGACAAAAAGCGGATACAGCACATCTGCCGATGTGCTTGAATCTTTGAAATATGACTATCCGATAGTAAAAAAAATTCTTGCCTACCGCAGACTTACAAAGCTTAAATCTACCTATTGCGACGGACTTTTAAACGCTGTGGCGCAAGACGGAAGAATTCACACAACTTTTAATCAGACCGAAACGCGGACAGGCAGAATAAGCTCGCTTGAGCCGAATTTGCAGAATATTCCCGTTAAAACCGAAGAGGGCAGAAAATTAAGAAAGTATTTTATTGCTAAAGACGGATATGTTCTTTGCGACGCGGATTATTCTCAGATAGAATTAAGAGTCCTTGCTGATATGGCTGACGACAAGGCTATGATAGAGGCATTCAATTCCGATGAAGATATTCACACCGCGACTGCCTCGGAGGTTTTCAATATTCCGAAGAGTATGGTCTTGCCGATTATGAGAAGCAGGGCAAAAGCCGTGAATTTCGGAATTGTTTACGGTATCGGCGCTTTCTCTCTTGCAAAGGACATCGGAGTAACACGCGCAGAGGCGGACAGGTATATAAAAAATTATCTTGAAACCTACAAGGGAGTTTCCGATTATATGGAAAACGCTATAAAAGAGGCGGAAGAAAACGGATATGTTACCACTCTTTTCGGCAGAAGAAGATATCTCCCCGAGCTTTCCTCCTCAAATCGGAATATAAAAGCTTTCGGCGAAAGAGTCGCAAGAAACGCGCCTATTCAGGGCACGGGGGCAGACATAATAAAGATCGCTATGATAAGGGTTTTTGAAACTCTTAAAAAGGAAGTTCCGAGCGCCAAACTTATTTTGCAGGTACACGACGAATTGATAGTGGAAGCAAAGGCGGAAGACGCAAAAAAGGTCTGCGAAATATTAGAACGCGAAATGAGATCTGCCGCAAAACTTAAGGTGGAGCTTAAAAGCGAAGCCCACAGCGGAAAAAATTGGTTGGAGGCAAAAGGATAAAATGATAAAGAAACTTTATAAAGATTTTAATAAAAAGGCTGTAACATTCAGTTTCGACGACGGAGCAAGTGAGGATACAAGACTTTTATTTCTTTTTAATAAATACGGATTTAAGGCGACATTTAATATAAGTTCCTTAAAATGCAACAACCCCTCTTTTACAATAACCGACGGAAATTCAAGCTATTGGGAAAATTCCGACGAAGTAAGGCAGTTTTTCTCAAACCACGAGATAGCCACCCATTCTCTTACGCATTTTAAGCCATCCGACGCAGATGAGGAAACCTGTGACAGGGAAATAAGGGAAGATATAAAGAATTTGGAAGAAATTACGGGTTATAAAATAAGAGGGTGCGCGGCGCCTTTCGGCGACTGCCCCGATAAATTTTTAAATGTGCTGAAAAAATACGGCATTGCCTATAACAGAACAGTATCAAGCACTTTCGATTTTTCTTTACCCGAAGATTTTCTTAAATGGAGTCCGACGGCGCATTTTTCATTCTGTGCGGACAGTCAGAAAAAACATCTTACAAACGATTTTTTAAATACAGATAAAGAACTTGCTCTGTTTTATATCTGGGGCCACAGCTTTGAAATGAGCAGGCTTGCGTGCAACAGAGAGAGATGGTGCGATGAAAAGCACAGATGGCAGGTTGTGGAAAACGAAATTTTTAAAAAGCTATCGGGAATAGACGGAATATGGTATGCAACAAATATTGAAATTTGCGATTACATCTCGGCGCTGAGAAAATCCGAGATTACAGATAACCGCATTAAAAACACTACCGAAACCGAGCTGTTTTTTGAAATTGACGGTAAAAATGTTTCAGTAAAGCCTGATTCCGAGGTTAAGTTTTAAATGAAAGTCGTTTTCATATGCACGGGCAACACCTGCCGCTCGCCTATGGCGGAGGCATTGCTGAAATCTAAAAATTTAAGCGGACTTGAAATTTCAAGCGCAGGGCTCAGCGCATTCTGCGAGCCCGTTTGTGAAAAAGCGAAAAGCGCCGTTTTAAAACTCGGAGCGAAAATCACTAAATCGAATTCAAGCTTAGTTACTTATGACGATCTTAAAGCCGACAAATTAATTTGTATGAGTTTTTTTCATATGCAGGCCCTGCTCGAAGCGGGTGCAAAAAAAGAAAATGTTATAGTTTTAAGTAATGGCATTTCCGATCCTTTCGGCGGAACGCAGGAAATTTACGATAATTGCGCAAAAGATATAAACGAGGCTATCGATATTCTTCTTTTCAGCGGATTTTTCGCGCCTTTTAAAATTTCTTTCGCTAAAGAAAACGACGCTTTAAATATTGAAACTTGCGAAAAAGATATATTTTCAAGACCGCTTAAAGAAAAATCCGTTATAGAATCATTAGAACATAACAGTGAATTTTTCAAAGCCGAGAAAAACTCGGAATTTGCAGGGCATATAGGAATAAGCACCGTTTTAAAAGAGGGGTGCATTTTCACGCTTGCCGTGAAAGAAAAATTCAGAAAGCAAAACTGCGCGGCTCTGCTTTTAAACAGAGCTATCAAAAAAGCTTTCGATGAAAAGCTCGAATTTTTGACTTTGGAAGTGCGGTCTTCAAATAAAAACGCTGTTTCACTTTATGAAAAATTCGGATTTAAAATTGAGGGAAAAAGAAAAAATTTCTACGATTTACCTAAAGAAGACGCTATAATAATGACGAGAAGGTTTAATTTTTAATGTTAATTCTTAGTATTGAATCATCCTGTGATGAAACCTCCGCGTCTGTGACAAAGGAAAGGAAAGTCCTTTCAAATGTTGTTTCAACGCAGATCGAGGAGCATAAGCTTTACGGCGGAGTTGTCCCCGAAATCGCTTCAAGAAGACATATAGAAAATATCAGCGCGGTGGTAAGAGAGGCTGTAAACCGCGCCGGAATAACTTATAAGGATATCGACGCCGTGGCTGTAACATTTGCCCCGGGGCTTATCGGCGCTTTGCTTGTGGGAGTGAATTTCGCAAAAGGATTAAGCTATTCGTTAGGAGTTCCGCTTATCCCCGTGCATCACTTAAGATCGCACATAGCGGCAAACTACATAACTAACGAAGATTTAAAACCCCCGTTTTTATGCTTAACTGTTTCGGGAGGCAACACTATTCTTACAAAGGTCGAAGATTACACGAAATTTATCCCGCTCGGCGGCACTACCGACGACGCCGCAGGCGAATGCCTCGATAAAGCCGCCAGATGCTTGGGGCTTGATTATCCGGGAGGAGTAAATCTCGATAAAACGGCGACCGTTGCCGATGAAAAAAAATATCATCTTCCCTATCCTAAAACAGAAAAGGAACTCGATTTCAGCTTTTCGGGGCTTAAAACGGCTGTTGTAAACCTTGTGCATAATGCAGAGCAAAAGGGCGAAGAGATCGATGTGCCCGTGATAGCGGCAACCGTGCGGAAAAAGGTTTGCGATATTCTGATAGATAAAACTTTACTTGCGGCAAAATCGACCGAAGCCGAAAAAATCGTTATTGCCGGAGGAGTTTCCGCTAACAGCGAATTAAGAGCAAGATTTAAAGAAGAATGCAAAAAAAGAAAGCTTGATATTTACTTCCCCGACCTTAAATATTGCGGCGATAATGCGGCAATGGTGGGAGTTCAGGCTTATTATGAATTTAAAAGCGGAAATAAAGCGGAGCTTGATTTAAACGCGCTTGCGACTTTACCTATTGATTACAGATGAAACGAGGTTTTTAATATGAGCGAAAAACAAATGCTTCTTATTGTAAATCCTAAATCCGGAAAAGCAAAAATGAAATCAGAGCTTTTGTCGGTAACTGAAATTTTTTCCGCGGCCGGATACCATTTAAGCGTTTATCCGACCGCCAAGCGGGCTGACGCAACAAAAAAGATAGAAACCTTAAAAGACGGCGATTTTGATTTAATAGTCGTTTGCGGAGGCGACGGCACTTTAAATGAAGTCATAACTGGAATGATGAATGCCAATATCCATTGCAAACTCGGCTATATCCCCTCGGGCACTCTTAACGAATGGTCCTCGGGACTTAAAATATCAAGAGATATAAAAACCGCGGCGAAAGATATCGTATCAGGCAAAACCATCACTCTTGATATAGGAAAATTCGGCGATAAATACTTTTCATATACCGCCTCTTTCGGAGCTTTCACGGAAGCCTCTTATTCCGCTCCGCAGGAGATTAAAAATGTTTTGGGACAGGCGGCATACTTCTTTGAGGGAATAAAAAGCCTCGGAAATATAAAACCTATCCATATGAAATTAGAAACGGATAAGAAGAATATTGAGGGTGATTTCCTTTTCGGAGCGATTTCTAACTCTATGTCCGTCGGAGGAATAGTAAAATTCGATGAAACGATAGTAAAGCTGAACGACGGATTGTTTGAAGTCCTGTTAGTAAGAAAACCGAAAAATATTATAGAATTACAGACTATAATCGACGGAATTTTAAGAAAAGACCTTAATAAAAAAGGTATTGAATTCTTCCATGCCGATAAGCTTACCGTTAAAGAAGCGGAGCATGTAAACTGGACTCTTGACGGTGAGTTTGCAGAGGGTGCCGATCCTTTATATATTAAAAATATCCATAATGCTTTAAGCTTTGTGGTACCTAAATCGGAAGAAAACCATTAATAATTTAAAACGGGAGATCTTAAATATATGTTTACAAGAGATATCGGTGTCGACCTCGGCACTGCAAATACATTAGTATGCGTTAAGGGCAAAGGAATAATAATGAGAGAGCCATCGGTAGTAGCATACGATATGCGAAGCGACGCCGTGCGCGCAGTAGGTACACAGGCAAAAGAAATGATAGGAAGAACGCCCGGCTCTATTGTTGCCGTAAGACCGCTTAAAGACGGAGTTATCGCAGATTTCGATGTAACCGCGGCAATGCTTAAAAGATTTATAAGACAAGCTTTAAAGGGTTCATTCTTTTCAAGAGTAAGAATGGTGGTATGTATTCCTACAGGCGTTACCGAGGTTGAAAGCAGAGCTGTATATGACGCGGCAAAGCAAGCAGGAGCAACGGATATCGATCTTCTCGAAGAGCCTATGGCGGCGGCTGTCGGAGCAGGGCTCAATGTTTCCGACGCGACAGGCTGTATGGTATGCGATATCGGAGGAGGAACAAGCGAAGTGGCTGTAATCTCACTCGGAGATATCGTTACGGCACAGTCGCTCAGAGTAGGCGGCGACGATCTTGACGAAGCGATAATAGCTTATATAAGGAAAAAACACAATCTCCTTATAGGCGAGCGCACCGCAGAGCAGATAAAGATAGCAATAGGCTCCGCTAAGCCTTATGACGATGAAAGATCACTTGAAATAAAGGGTAGAAACTTGATTGACGGTTTGCCTAAAAATATCTTTATTTCTTCCGAAGAAGTAAGAGAAGCTATGGCGGATCCTATCTCCCAGATAATCGAAACTATCCGCACCACACTTGAAAAAACTCCGCCTGAACTTTCTGCGGATATAATAGACACGGGAATTACTCTCACCGGCGGCGGAGCTCTGTTAAGAGGACTTGCGGAGCTTATAGCAGAAGAAACGGAAATACCCGTGACCGTTGCCGCAAATCCGCTCGATTGCGTGGTTCTCGGCACCGCCAAAAGGCTTGAAGACGATAAAAGCTTCAGAAATTATACATTTCGCAGAGGAAAAAGATTCCGCTGATAAGGAGAATAATAAATGCGTTTTTTCTTTCGCAGCAGACAATTTAAAATAATTTTAAGCGTCTTTTTATGCGTAGTGCTGGCAACGGGATTTTTCGCAATAATAGGCGAAAAAATGGCTCCGCAGGCGGATATTGCGGGCACTATTGCCGCGCCTTTCAGAAAAACGGCGACCATTATTTCTGACTTTTTTTCGGATATCGGAAAAAAATATAGCGACGGTAATAAAATTATGCTTGAAAACGCAGAGCTTAATTCCGAGATTAACGATTTAAGAAAAAAGGTCGCGGATTACGAGGACCTTAAATCACAAAACGAATTTTATAAAAATTACCTTTCTATTAAAGACGCTCACCCCGATTATGGATTTACCGGCGCTTCTCTTATAGCAAGGGACAAAGAGGATCCTTACGGCGGATTTACCATTAATAAGGGCTCTTTATCCGGGGTTTCAAAGTATGATCCGGTGATTACAGACGCGGGCGTAGTAGGCTATATAAGCGAGGTCGGTCTTACGACATCCAAGGTTTCCACGATTATTTCCCCCGAGGTAACAATAGGCGTAATGGATATAAGAACGCGCGATTCGGGAGTTGTGAGAGGAAACATAGATATAGCAAAAAATAAGCTTTGCAGAATGAATAATCTTTCAAGATCCAGCAGCGTCGCAGTAGGCGACTGGATAACCACTTCCGGCGAGGGAATTTTTCCCTCGGGGCTTTTGATAGGCTCTATTGAATCGATAAACAGCGACGAATACAACACTTCTATCTATGCGGATATAAAACCTTTTGTAGATATTTCGGAAATAAGAACTGTTATGATTATAACTTCTTTTGACGGTCAGGGCGGAATAAATCCGGCTTCGAAAGGCAAAAAATAATGAATATAAAAAAGAAAAATACCTTTAGGTACTTCATTATTAATTTTTTGATATTTTTTATTCTTATGCTTTTTCATTTCAGCGGAAATATCTCTTTAAAAATAGCTCTTGCCGAGCCTGTTCCTTATATTTCGCTTTTAATTGCCGTTTCAATGTTTTCTTCCGAAACAGCGGCGGCTTTTTCAGGGCTCGTTTTAGGTTTCTTTGCCGACAGCGTATCGGCGCAGTCTTCGGTCTTCAATACCGTTTGCCTGTTTTTGATAGCTTTGACGGTTTCCGTTTTAATGCATTATACTTTCAATAATAATATATTTTCGGCTTTAGCGCTCGGAGTATCGGGAAATATATTTTATTTCTTGCTTAACTGGCTGTTTTTCAACTGCTTTAACAACGGCAGTAAAAATATAGCTTTCTATCTTTTCAGAATAGGTATCCCCTCCGCGATCTACACGGCGGCCTTTATCGTTCCTTTTTATTATTTTGAAAGAATGCTTTATAAAAAATATCTGACTAATTAAAAAGGTGATCAAATGCCCTTTAAAAACGATAAGCAAACAAATATTTCCGTTCTTGCAATAATTATGGTCGTGATCCTTATTCTTTATTCTGCAAGGCTTTATTCCCTGCAGGTTATAAACGCGGATAAATATTCCTCGGCCTCCGGCAGTACTTCTGTGAGGACAGCCGTTATAAAAGCGCCCAGAGGAGAAATTCTTGACAGATACGGAAGAAAAATAGCTGTAAACCGAGATGGCTATAATATAGTTTTTAATAAAGCTTACACAAAGGATAATCTTAATAATGTTATCCTTTCACTTTGCGCGCTCCTCTCTTCTAAAAATACCGAGTGGAACGATGAGCTTCCGCTCGAAACTTCCGCTCCTTATAATTTTAAAGAGGGCGAAAAGACCGATAAGCTTATAAAGCTTTTAAAGCTTGCTCATTACGCAACAGCTGAAAACTGCTTTGACAGGCTTGTGGAAAAATATGATCT
Organism: uncultured Eubacteriales bacterium; assembly: GCA_934454845.1. GTDB lineage: Bacteria > Bacillota > Clostridia > Oscillospirales > Acutalibacteraceae > UBA737. The sequence continues at coordinate 22,260 of CAKSGV010000001.1, forward strand.
TGAAAAATATTCTTCCGATAAGCAGAGGACTATAATGGGCGTAAGATACAGTATGGATATAGCCGATTTTTCAATATCCTATCCTTATAATTTTGCGGAAGATGTTTCGGCGGATATAATGAGAGCGGTAAGCGAATCGGGATTTATGCTTAGCGGAGTCACGGTAGATGTGGTTCCTTTCAGAGAATACACCGACACCTCGCTTGCAGTAAACCTTATAGGCTCTGTCGGCCCTATTTACGAGCAGGATTGGGATGATCCCGAAAATGGTGAAAACTATAAGGCCAAAGGTTATAGCTATAACGATAAAGTCGGCACTAGCGGAATTGAATACTACGCAGAAAAATATTTAAGAGGAACAGACGGTCAGCTTACTTATTATATCGACGCCTCCGGAAACATTATTAAAAGTGAAGTCACAAAAGCTCCTGTTGCCGGCAAAACCATTATGCTCACCCTTGATAAGACCATTCAAAGAACGGCTCAAAACAAACTTGAAGAAACGGTAAAAGAGCTTAAAAGCCAGGGCGGCACCTGCGTTGCGGGAAGCGCGGTTATGATGGATATAAGCTCGGGCAGGGTGATATGCGCTGCAAACTACCCGACATATGATTCCGCAACCCTCGGCGAAAATATAAATTCGCTTTTAAAAGATCCTGCCAAGCCTATGACAAACAGAGCTTTTAAAGGTGTTTATCCTATAGGTTCTACTATAAAGCCGGCTGTGGCAGTGGCGGCGCTGCAAAATAATCTTTACACGCAGGGTGAAACTATAAAATGCGTTATGACCTACGATTATTTTGCGGATTATAAGCCGAAATGTCTTCATTATCACGGAAATATGAATTTAACAAGCGCGCTTTCAAAAAGCTGCAACTACTTCTTCTTTGAGTTGGGCCGCAGAGTCGGCGCTCTTACTCTTACCGATTATTTCAAGCAGTTCGGTCTCGGGGTTAAAACTGGAGTAGAGGTAGACGATTCAAAGGGACTTTTAAACGAGCCTAAAACCAACGGTTTCGGAGGAGATACCCTGCAGATATCGATAGGTCAGCTTAATGCGTTTACCCCCTTGCAATTATGCAATTATGTTGCGACTTTATCTAACGGCGGCACACATTATAAGGCCACTTTGATAGACAAAATAATGTCCTATGATATGTCGGAAACATTTGATGAATGCAAACCGGAGGCCGTAAATACTGTGGAAATAAGCAAAAAAAATCTTGAGGCGGTAAAGCTCGGTATGCTTTCGGTTACGGTCGACGGTACAGGCAGAACGGCGCTCGGCGATTACCCTATAAAATTAGGCGGCAAAACAGGTACTTCGCAGAATAACAACGGTGCCGATCACAGTACTTATATCCTTTTCGCACCTTACGATAACCCAGAAATTGCCATTTCGGTTATATTAGAGCACGGAAATTCGGGATCTGCCGCAGGCTCAATTGTAAGATCGCTTCTTGACGCCTATTTTTATGCCTCCGGCAATGCTTCAACGCCTGCCTCTCCGTATGTCGTTTTGAGTTGACAGATACCGGGTTTTATGGTAAAATAATCAGATACGGGGTGAATTTATGGGGATCTGCTTAGGGATAACTTCCGGCAAAGGCGGCACGGGAAAATCAACGGTTGCCGCAGGGCTTGCGGCCGCGTTTGAAAAGTCGGGATTTAAAACGGTTATTGCCGATATGGATCTCGGAATGAGATGTCAGGACCTTTTATTCGGTCTTGAAAACGAAATAGTATATGATATTTCCGATATCGAAGAAGCAGAAGATCTGAGCCGCGTGCTGTACAAAGCGCCGGGATTTGAAAACCTCTTTATAATTCCATCTTCGCTTGAAGCTAAAGAGTTCGAATTTAATAAGCTTGAAAAACTTTCAAAACAGTTAAGATCCGAGTTTGACGCGGTTATATTTGATTTCCCTGCAGGAACGGATCTTTCGCTTTACGGTGCATTAGGTAAAGACGCATTATTTTTAACAGTCTGCAATCCTGACGCCGTTTCCGTAAGAGACGCGCGCCTTACAGCGGACAGACTTCCTAAAACCGAAAATGAGCCGCGGATAATTATAAATAAATTTGATAAAAGATCCTTTTTAAAAACTGGATTTAAAAATATCGATGAGATTATTGACGAGTCGGGATTAAGACTTATAGGTATCGTTCCATACGATCCGATTTTAAGCTTGCTCTCGGTTCGGCACAAAATAAATTTAAGGAAAAGATCCGGAAAGGCATTTTTGCGGATTTCCGGAAGAATATGCGGCAAAGTTTATTCTTTGCCGAAGAGAATTTAAAAAGGAGAGTATTTTATGACGATTGCACTGATAGCACACGACGCAAAAAAAGAATTAATGGTACAGTTTTGCATAGCCTATTGCGGTATTCTTTCAAGACACAACCTTATCGCAACGGGTACGACAGGAAAAATTGTCTGCGAAGCAACAGGCCTTAACATAGTGAAATTTTTAGGAGGATCTCAGGGCGGCTCACAGCAGATTGCTTCAAGGATCGGCTGTAATGAAATTGATATGCTCCTTTATTTCAGAGATCCTTTAAACCCAAATCCCGGCGAGCCCGATGAAAGCTCGCTTTTGAGGCTTTGCGATGTTCACAACATCCCTTTTGCAACAAATATCGCAACCGCCGAGGTTTTGATACACGGTCTTGAGCGCGGAGATCTCGATTGGCGCGAAATAGTAAAGAAATCATAATCACGGAGTAAAAAATGTCTGAAATAAATCACGCAATAAAAGGAACGGCGGATATCCTGCCCGACCGAGTTTACAAATATCAGTATATTGAAAAGGTAATGCTTGAAACCGCATTTAATTTCGGCTTCAAAGAAATAAGAGTGCCTGTTTTTGAGCATACGGAGGTTTTCAGCAGAAATGTCGGAGAAACAACAGATGTTGTTCAAAAGGAAATGTATACCTTTTCCGATAAAGGCGGAAGATCTGTAACTCTTCGCCCCGAGCTTACTGCGGGAACTGTCAGAAGTATGATAGAGCAAGGACTTTTAAGCGGTATTCTTCCGCAAAAGGTCTGCTACATCGGCGGATGTTACAGATATGAAAAGCCGCAGGCAGGAAGAATGAGAGAATTTCACCAATTCGGAGTTGAATGCTTCGGCGCCGCCTCGCCTGCTGCCGACGCGGAAATAATTTCTCTTGCAAGCAGCGTGCTTACAAATTTAGGCGTAAATAATTTAAGGCTTGAAATAAATTCCATAGGCTGCCCCGAGTGCAGAAAAGAATATCAAAAAGCTTTAAAAGATTATTTTTATGCAAATATTGATCAGCTTTGCGATACCTGCAAGGAAAGACTTGAAAGAAATCCTATGAGAATTCTTGACTGCAAGTCGCCTGTTTGCTCAAAGCTTGCGCTTAATGCTCCTAAAGTTACCGATTATCTCTGTGAGGACTGCAAGACGCATTTTGAAGGTGTTAAAAGTTATCTTTTGGCTATAGGTCTTGACTTCACGGTCAATCCGAATATTGTAAGAGGTCTTGATTATTACTCTAAGACCGTGTTTGAATTCATCTCCGGAGATATCGGCGCTCAATCAACTGTTTGCGGAGGCGGAAGGTACGACGGACTTGTTTCAAAAATGGGCGGTCAGGATATCCCCGCTCTCGGATTTGCCATAGGAATCGAAAGACTTATGCTTCTTCTTGAAAACAACGCAGTTCCTTTCCCCGAAGAAAAGAAGTTTGATATATATATCGGAAGTATGGGAGAAAGCGCGCGGCTTAAAGCAGCTCGGATTTGCTCCGAACTCAGGAAAGACGGATTTTCGGCTTTGACCGATATCTCCGAAAAAGGGCTTAAAGCCCAGATGAAATACGCCGATAAATCGGGCTCTCTTTACAGTACAGTAATAGGTGAAAACGAGCTTTCGGCAGATAAGGCTGTAATTAAAAATATGCAAACAGGGGAACTTACAGAGATTACCCTCAGCAATATTTCAAACGAACTGCTTGAAATAAAGAATAAGCAGGCTCTTTTAAATCTCGAGAATTCAATAGAAGGTGCATTTTAATGAAACTTGACAGACTTGACGGTATGAAGCGAACTCATATGTGCGGAACGCTGAGCAGTGCCGATATCGGAAAAGAAACCGTCGTTTGCGGTTGGGTGCAGAGAGTCCGAGATCTCGGAAGTCTTATTTTTGTGGACTTGCGAGACAGAACCGGCATCGTTCAGATAGCTTTTGACGATTCTACCGACCGCTCGGTATTCGAAAAAGCCGCGCTTTTAAAAAGCGAATTCGTTATAATGGCTCATGGCAAGGTGAGAATGCGCTCTTCTGTGAATAAAGATATCCCCACAGGCGAAATTGAAATAGAAGCCGATATTCTTAAAATCCTCGGCGAAGCACAAACTCCGCCTTTCGAAATTTTAGCCGACAGTAACGCTAACGAGGAATTAAGACTTAAATACAGATATCTCGATTTAAGACGTGCTCCTTTGCAGAAAAATATAATGATGCGCCACCGTATCACAAAGGTCACAAGAGATTATTTTGATGAAAACGGATTTTTAGAGATAGAAACTCCTACTCTTATAAAATCCACTCCCGAGGGCGCAAGAGATTATCTTGTTCCGTCAAGAGTGCATAAGGGAAGCTTTTTCGCGCTTCCGCAGTCGCCGCAGATGTATAAGCAGCTGCTTATGGTTTCGGGATTTGACCGATATATGCAGCTTGCCCGCTGCTACCGCGATGAGGACTTAAGAGCCGACAGACAGCCCGAATTCACTCAAATCGATCTTGAAATGTCATTTGTAGAAAGAGATGATGTTTTCAAAATAGCAGAGGGATATGTTAAAAGACTCTTTAAGGATATTTTAGGCGTTGATATCGAAACTCCGATCAAACGAATGAAATATGTCGACGCTATGAATGATTACGGCTCCGATAAGCCCGATACAAGGTTTGAAATGAAGATAAAGGATATTTCGGATATTGTAAAGGATTGCGGATTTTCAGTATTTTCCGAAACTGTTAAAAACGGCGGAACTGTAAGAGCAATAACCGCCGAAAATGCCGCCTTAACATATACAAGAAAAGAAATAGACAAGCTCACCGATGAAGCTAAGGGCATAGGAGCTAAAGGCCTTGCTTTTATCAGGTGGAACGATGAGACTCCCACATCTTCTTTCGCCAAATTTCTAAAGCCGGAAGAATTTGACGCGATACTCGAAAGAACAAATGCTAAAAAAGGTGACGTTATTTTCATAGTCGCAGATAAAAAGAACGTCACTTTGCCCGTTTTAGGCGCTTTAAGGCTCACGGTTGCAAAAAGGCTCGGAATAATTCCCGAAAACAAATACAACTTTCTTTGGATTACCGAATTTCCGTTTTTTGAATACAACGAGGAAACCGGAAATTGGGACGCTATGCACCATCCTTTCACCGCTCCGCTTGACGAATGTATAAAATATCTTGACAAAGAGCCCGAAAAGGTATATGCTAATGCATATGATCTTGTGCTTAACGGAACGGAGCTTTCAAGCGGTTCAGTGAGAATAACTGATCCCGAGCTTCAAAAGCATATGTTCAATGCTTTAGGTCTTTCCGATGAGGAAGCCTATCAGAAATTCGGATTTTTAATAGGCGCATTTAAATTCGGAGCGCCGCCGCACGCAGGAATGGGCTTAGGTCTTGACAGGCTCTGCATGATAATGTCGGACAGCGACTCACTGAGAGATGTCATAGCTTTCCCGAAAGTGGCGAATTCAAGCGAGCTTATGTCGGGCGCGCCCGCAACGGTTGATAAGGCTCAGCTTGATGATCTTGCGATCGGAATTAAAATTACAACTGAATAATATATATCTATTGGAAGCTTGCAGAAGTTTTTTTAAAAGTGACTGTGAGCGGATAGAACTTTGGAGAATCCCGCAATGAGGTGGGTGCCGAAGGGGCAAGAGGCAAATTATTGCTTTAATCTCTCAGGCAAACGGACGAAGTGAGAAATATAAATTGTTTTCAAAAGCGAAGTGCCGTTTTATAATTTTTAGGTGCTTCGCTTTTTTATTATTTTATGTATGAGGAGAAAAAATATGGAAATTTTTTTGCAAAAACTTACTCAAATAAACGATAAGATTAACTCGTTTGTTTGGGTAAAGATTGGTATAGTTATTCTGATATTCACCGGAATTCTTATGACTGTGCTGACAAAATTCTTTCAGGTTTCGCACCTAAAACACTGGTGGAAAAACACTATAGGAAGCCTGTTTAATAAAAGAGTAATCGGCCACAGTAAAGAAAGCGGCTCGATATCGCCTTTCCAGGCGCTCTGCACCGCACTTGCGGCAACTATCGGAACAGGTAATATCGCAGGCGTTGCCGCAGCTATAGTCATAGGCGGCGCAGGAGCGGTATTCTGGATGTGGGTAGCGGCTTTTTTCGGAATGATGACAAACTATTCGGAAAATGTTCTCGGTATTTTTTACCGCAGAAGAAATTCCGACGGCGAATGGTCCGGGGGTGCTATGTATTATTTAAAAGACGGCTTAGGTTCTAAAAAGCACTGCAAAACTTTAGGCGCTGTCCTTGCCGCCGTTTTCTCCGTGTTTACTATTATCGCCTCTTTCGGTATAGGAAATATGGGGCAGGTTAATAAAATCGTCGCAAATGTGGTTTCTGCATTTGATATAAAATCACTTTCCGGCAAGGTGCTTTACGGCGATATCACCCTTTATAATGTTGTCATCGGCGTGGTAATTATGGCACTTGCGGCTCTCATTATCCTCGGAGGTCTTAAGAGAATTGCGGCATTTGCGGAAAAAATCGTTCCATTTATGGTAATTATGTTCGTTCTCGGAAGTCTTATAATTATCGGAGTTAATTACAATCACATTCTTCCCGCATTTTCGGCAATTTTCAAAACTGCCTTTAAGCCGATTGCCGCAGCCGGAGGTACAATAGGTTACCTTATAAGTGTGGTTGTAACTCAAGGCTTTAAAAGAGGAGTCTTCTCTAATGAAGCAGGCCTCGGCTCTTCGGTTATGGTTCACTCAAATTCAAATATTCGCGAACCTGTCGTTCAAGGTATGTGGGGCATATTTGAGGTCTTTGCAGACACAATTGTTGTTTGCACTATGACCGCCCTCGTTATCCTCACATCCGGAGTTTATGATCTTTCCTCGGGCAAGGCTGTTTGCTCCGACGCAACACTTGTTGCAAAAGCATTTAATCAAACATTTTCATTTGGAAATTTCGGTGAGAAATTTATAGCGATTGCCATGTTTCTGTTTGCTTTCACAACAGTTCTCGGATGGTCGCATTACGGCTCAAAAGCCGTTGAATATCTATTCGGCATTAAAGGCACAAAAGTTTATAAAATGATTTTTGTTCTTATGATTATCTCCGGCGCTCTTATGACCTCTTCCCTCGCCTGGGATATTTCCGATACTTTTAACGGTCTTATGATGATACCCAACCTTATCGGTGTGCTTGCCTTGAGCCCCCTGGTTGCTAAAATCACAAAGAACTATATTAAAAGAATTTTAAAAGGTAAAGCCGCAACTCCCATGCTTTCTTATGATCCTAAGTTGCAGGCAGAGGGTGAAGAAAAACTTGACGAGGAAAAAGAAGAAATCGCTGTATAAAATTCTTGACATCAACTTTTTCGGATGTATAATTATTATGTCAGGAGTTGATTTTAAATGGCAATTTTAATTACCGGAGGCGCCGGTTTCATCGGAAGCCACACCTGCATAGAAATGCTGAGTGCAGGGAAAGAAGTTGTTGTTATCGATAATTTGGATAACAGCTCAAGCGTTTCACTTGAAAGAGTGGAAAAGATCACAGGCAAAAAGGTCAAATTTTATGAAAATAATGTCTGTGATAAATCCGCACTTCGCAATATTTTCAAAGAGGAAAATATTGAGGCGGTTATTCACTTTGCAGGTCTTAAAGCCGTCGGAGAATCGGTAAGAGAGCCTATCAGATATTATCAGAATAACCTTGAAAGCACTATCTCGCTTATCGAAGTTATGTCGGAATTTAATGTTAAAAAAATAGTGTTTTCCTCTTCGGCAACTGTTTACGGAGTTGCAAAAACTATGCCTTTAAAAGAGGGTATGCCCACAGGCGCCATTAACCCTTACGGCAGAACAAAGCTCTTTATAGAAGAAATTCTTAAGGACCTTTATGTTGCGGATAAAGATTGGTCTATTGCTCTTCTTCGCTATTTCAACCCTATCGGCGCGCATAAGAGCGGTCTGATAGGTGAAGATCCTAAAGGAATTCCTAATAATCTTATGCCTTATATCTCTCAGGTCGCAGTAGGAAAGCTTGAAAAGCTCCATGTTTTCGGTAATGATTATAAAACAATTGACGGCACCGGGGTGCGCGATTATATCCATGTTGTGGATTTGGCTAAAGGTCATGTTAAAGCTATTGATTGGGCACTTGGAAACAAAGGCTGTGAAGCTATCAATCTCGGCACCGGCAACGGAGTAAGCGTGCTTCAATTGCGCGATGCTTTTGTAAAGGCAACAGGCGTTGAAATTCCTTATGTTATCGATCCGCGACGCCCAGGCGATCCCGATGAAGTATATGCGGATTCTTCAAAAGCCGAAAAACTTCTCGGCTGGAAAGCAGAGCTTGGAATTGAAGAAATGTGCGAAGATACCTGGCGTTGGCAAAAGAATAATCCTAACGGATATAATAATTAAAAGAAGCGGACTGTTTTTTAAGACAGTCCGCAAAATATCTGCCCGTGGCGCAGCTGGATAACGCAACAGATTCCGATTCTGAAGAGCGGGGGTTCGAATCCCTTCGGGCAGACCAATTAGAATTGAGAGCAACATTTTTTGTTGCTCTCATTATTTTTTACCGCGACACCGCTCATACTTTGCACAACAGTGCTCGTATTCTCGGAAGGGACTCTCGCTATTAAAACAGTCCGCCGGACTGTTTTAAACAACGCTCGTCTTTCAGCGCGCCAAACGAAAAGTCGCTTGATGTAAATCGGGCGACTTTTTCGTTGGTATCCTTCTTTTTTAATTATTTATTATTCAATATTCATTAAAATTGTGTCGGTGAATGTCGCATTTGAAACAACTATAATTATATTGCCCGAACGAAAGAGAGGTGATATAATGGGAATGGATATTTTTGCATATTTACTGTTGCAAATTCTTAACGGTTATAAATGGAACCCTAAATTCGGTGTAAGCAATAAATTTAAAAATTGGATTGCACATTTAGACTTAAAAACTTGCTTATATTGTCGTAAAACACACGGTAAGATTTGGAATATCGATGAAAGGGTAGAAAAAGAACCCCCCTGTTCACCCAAGATGCCGATGTGCAATTAAACAGATGGTCACAGTAAAATCAGGTACTGCAACAGTTGACAAAACAAACGGTGTCGATTGGTGGTTAATGTATAACAATAGACTGCCCAACTCATACATTAAATATGAAGATGCCATAAAATCAGGTTGGAAACCTAATTTAGGTAATCTGGCATCTGAATGTCCTGACAAACAAATTACAAACGGGCAATACAAGAATAGAAACGGGCATTTACCTGAAAAAGAAAATAGAATATGGTATGAGGCAGATATAAATTATAAGGTAGGATTTAGAAACAATCAAAGAATCGTTTGGTCAAATGACGGCTTAATATTTGCGACATTCGATCATTACAAAACATTTTTCGAAATAGTATAGGAGGATAAATACCGATATGGATAGGTTTGCATTGAAAGAGATAAAAGAAAATCCCATAATATTAGATTTCAAAGGCTGTAAATATTTAGGGGAGATACATAAAGTTTTAAAGGAAAAATTCGGCTTTCACGATTATTACGGCGAAAATTGGGATGCGTTGTGGGATTTAATGTGTGATGTCTTTTCGGACGATAAAGAGTATAGGGTAGAGTTATGCGGATTTAATTCATTAAACACAGAGTTGCGTAAGGAATGTGAAAAAATGTTAGAGGTGTTTGATGATATAAAAAGCAGATACTCGTCTTTCAAATATAAAATCGTTTCATAAAAAAGAATTGTTTATATGTATCTTTATCGCACCCACAGGCTAAACGAAAAAAGTCGCTTGATGTAAATCGAGCGGCTTTTTCGTTTGTATTATTCAGTTTTAAATATTAATTTTTAAGTATTCATAATTAAAAAACGGATTTTTAAATAAACAATAAATACTGATTTTAGCTCAGTATTTCCTCAAATGTCATCTCAAGCACTGCCGAAAAAATTTTTATTTCAATATCGGTTACAAATCTTTTGCCGCATTCTATCCTCTGAACAGCATTTTTATCAAGATCAAGCCCTGCAATTTGGAGCTTGTCGGCCAGTTCCCGCTGGGAAATACCCAATTGCTTTCTCTTGCTTTTGATATTTCCTCCGCTGATATTATTTAGACCATCCGATGATTTATTGATAAACATTTTTTCTCCTTTTGACATTTAGTGCTTGTCAACAAGAGAATTATATGCTATAATGTTCTAAAATATGACATTCAGTGAATGTCAAAAAGGAGAGAGTTTATGAAAAAAACTTATAAATGTAAAAAATGCGGCAAAATCTTTACTTCCGATATAGGCGTCTGCCCGCAATGTTTAACCCCTGTCAAAAAAAGCGATGGCAAATCTGCCATTAAATTTTTTTTGATATGTTTTGCTGTTTTTACGACAATAGCCGTATCTGTTGCTTTAATAGCCGCTATTTCCGACAACCCATCGGAAACATCTTCCGCCGCTTCAAGCTCAGAATCGCAAAATTTAACTATCGGCAGCACTTTAACTGCAAAAGGGCTGAATATAACACTTCAAAAGGTAGAGGATTGGAATTCCGATAATATCTTTGTAAATCCAAAAGACGGATTTAAATTTATAAGGGCATATTTTGTGCTTGAAAATACCAACAGCTCCAGCCGCTATCTCGGCTCTTATGACTTCACCTGCTATGCGGATAATTCAAAGGCGGATATGTCTATTTTCGGCGACGATACTCTCGATCTCGGCGCGGAAGTATCAGGCGGCAGAGTTTTGCAGGGATATATTTATTATGAAGTGCCCGTAAATGCTCAGAGTATCGAAATTGAATACGATTCCGATTGGTGGGGCAATAAAGCTGTTTTTAAAGTGAGGTAGGAATAAAAATGGCAAAAATAATTATTAAAAGGGCTTCCCAATTTTCCGGAAGCGCTGTAAGCCACGATGTGTATTTAGATAACAAATATATCGGAATATTGAAATCCGGCCAAATTCTGAATTTTTGTGCAAATGTCGGTTCGTATACATTGTATTTCAACAGCCGCTCAAAGCTCAACAAAAAGAATTCTAAATTTCAATTAACTGTAAACGACGAACAGGAAGTTATAGAAATAATAACAAAATTTGATTTTAACGGTAACTATATCGCTTCTTATGCCGATAATCTTCCTCATACTCCGAATTACAATTTTTCCGATAATAAAGGCATTCGCTGCCCTGCGTGCGGAAGCAGCGACCTTACTACAATTTCCGAAATTTCTACAAGCGGTAAAGACTTTAACAGATCCAACGCCTGCTGCGGATATCTCTTATGCGGTCCTTTAGGGTTGTTGCTCGGTGTAGATAAAAAAGGAAAGCAACAGCACACAAATAATTATTGGGTTTGTACAAATTGCGGAAATAAATTTAAGATATAAATGGCAAAGTTTTTTAAAACATTACTCAAAATCACTTTTAATTGCCATCAGATCCCCGAAAGAAGTTTCTTTATTGCAGGGCGTCAGTTCCCGCTATGCGCCAGATGCACCGGAATTCTTGCCGGATTTTTGATATTCCCGATTTTAATACTTTTAAAAATAAAAATTTCTTTTTTGTTATCTCTTTTATTTATTCTTTCCCTTATTTCAGACGGAGGAATCCAACTTGCTTTTTGCATTATGTCAAACAATCCAAGAAGATTTGTAACAGGGATTCTTTTCTCCGTAGGTCTGCTTAATATTTTGAATATTCTGCTGAAAGCAATAACAGGGTGACAACTGTCACCCTGTTATTGCTTTATGTTTTCAAAAGATTTTTTAAGTAACTCATTATCCGAAAAAAGATAAGAATATGAAAAATAAATATGTCCGCTTAAAGAACTGTCATTTTTGCAAATTTCTACCTGCCTGGATATAATATCCGTTCCGTTTTCCCATTCTTCTTTATCTGCCGGAGAATCGGTTCCCACTTTATAGTTTGCAAGCCCTGCAATAAGCCTGACATTGCTTCCTTTAACAGCATCTTTCCATACCTCCAAAAGATGCTCAAATCGGAAATTTTTATCGGGATAATTAAAACCGAAATATAATTGAGGAATAATATCGTCAATACATCCGCATTTTATCCACTGCATTATATCGGCATACAAATCATTATAATTCTTTTCTATCGAAGCCGCAGGACTTATACTGAAAGTTATGTTTTTATTTACAAATTTTACAGCTGTATAAACACCGCTTATAAGTGCATTTACATTAGTCCTTCTCCACTCTGAAAGCGTTAACGGATCTGAAGTTTTGCCGCAATATTCCGAATAATCATTTTGATCTGTTTTTTCTTCCGGCGAAGGGTAAAAATAGTCATCAAAATGAATACCGTCAACAGCATAATTATTAAGTATTTCTCTTATACCGTTTATCACAAGCATCCGCGATTCTGCACTGGCCGGATTAAGAAATATTCCCTCATCACAAATTATAACATTCCTGTCGTTTTCCGGGTCCGAATCTGTAAGCCAAATATATGCGGGACTTTTTTTGTCAAGCGAATTTATATCCTGAGTGTTTTTCTTAACCCTATAAGGATTTATCCAGGCGTGGACTCTTATTCCCTCGTTGTGGCAAGTGCTTATCACATATTCGAATAAGTCATACTCAAGATCTTCTGCTAAACTGTTAAGCGGAAAAAGCTCCGACTTATAATAAGAATCGCAAAACGGCCTTACATGAAAATACAGATCTGTAATTTTCGCACTTTTTAAATTTACCGACGCTTTTTTAAATTCGGATTTGAAATCACCTTTTTTAAGCATCGAATTTATTTCGGAATATGTCATCCAAACGCCAGTCGTGTAAGGACCGGTCTCATATATTCTCGTAGTCTTATTTTTTCCTTTGCCGCCGCACCCGCAAAGAAAAAGAACAACGCAAAGAATGACTGCCGCCGATTTTTTCATTTTTTTTATTACCGCCTTTATATTTTCAGTCTGATGTGTAATTTAACAATATGCTTCCGACGGAAAAATTATTATCCGACGATAATTTAAGTTTAAGCTCCTTAAATTTCGGCAAAATAGGATGAAGTATTACTTCCCTTTCTTTTTTAAAAGCAGGAATTCTTATTTTCTTTTCAAACCGATCGGTTATAATACTTAAATAAACATCGCTTTTTGACGATAATTTCATCTTTATTATTTTAAGCCTCTTGCTTAAGAATTCGTTTTCACAGCTTAAAGCTTTAATCGTAAATCCGCAGGGAATCTTTGAGCTTGTGACCGTGTTTGATGAGTCAACAATTTTTTCAAAGGAATCGGACTCGCTTTCCAAAACCGCTATGTAGCTTATTGTTTTATCGGATTTCGTAAAGCAAAAGGCAGGTTTACCGAAAAATTTCATACTGCTGATAATATAATTTTTATCTTCAAAATCCGAATAATACCACGAAATCCCGCCCGTGGAATTTTCTGTTTTCGAATATTTTTCAGGATATCCGAAATCCTTATTTCTGTAATTCAAAGTGAAGACTCTGTTTTTGATAAGCAGGTAATAATAACCATCTGCGGAAACAGCACTTGCAGATAAAATATCCGAATTATTTAAATCTGAAAACAGATTTTCTATAAAAGAAGAAATTTCAAATATATTATTTTCTTTACCGTAAGTTGTCGTCGCGAGGGTATAAACCTTTTTATCGGTATTAAGCCAGATAAGCCTGTTAGAGCATTGCCTTAAGGTCTCAGGACATTCGCACCCTATCTCTTCGTGAACGGATTCGCATTCTAACTGATCGGAGGAATAATAGTTCGCGATATTCCCAACAATATCTCCCTCGGTCGTGAATATTTTTCCCGAAGTGGTTTTTATCCTATATATCTCGCTTTTTTTAAAGGCTATAAGTTTATTGCATACCGAGCCTAAAGCCGTTACTTTCTCTCCCGTTCTTCCGACATTTACCGTGCAGGTAGCAGGAAAATATATCTTATCCTTTGTTTTTGCGCAAAGCACCTCGTTAGGAGAAAAGGAATTACCGTAAAAATAAAGCCTTGAATTGAATTCGACGCACCCTTTTGATGAAAATATCCTGTCCTTTGCTCCGCTAATGGTTTTATAAGCGATTATTTCGATATTGTTTTCCTCATAATTTTCCGCGGCAGGAACCGTGAAAGGATTACCGTTTACAGTAAAATAAAAAATTCCGTTTTCGCGGTCTAAATGTAATTTAGCATTATATGAAAGAATCGAAACTTCGGCGGATTCGGTTTTCGTGCCCGAAATTAAGAATTCCGCGTAAACATCGGGACTTGTATAAACCTTACAATAAGCGCCGGAACCTGAATCAAGATTAACAAATGGGAGTTTAAACCTGGTTGAATAACTGTCAGAAGAATAATATGCTTTAAAAGCGGGTGTGAGCAAATTCAAAGCCTCCGGTTTTTCGGGTTCGGCCCTGTTTTTAATCCTGTCGTCGCTTATCGTGCTGAATTTGTTTCCCCTGCCGTTTTTATAAACGACAGGTTCATAAGCGGCGTCTGTATCTACCCTTTTAAATTGCGTAAAATCACTGCTAAGCTCATAAATTTTTCCGAAAAAATCACTGCTCGTATAACTGTATGTTCGTACCAGCGCATACAGTCCGCACCCTTTATACGGAGTGCCGGCTAAATATATAACATTATCGATAAACGGAAAATCATGCGTATCTATTCGGATTATTTGAATAATCCCCGCTTCCGTAACCGTGAAATCCGGCTCTATAAGGAAAGTCCTTAAATTATAGTAGCTTATATCATCGCTGTCGATGCGGTATGAAACATTATAGGTTTTATCGCCGTAACTGAACTCTGTTCCCGAATATTTTAAAGGCTCTGTTATAACGTCGCTGCCGTTATTCGTCAAAGTGTATTTTATATCAAAGCCTTTCCTTGATTCAAGCTTATTGTTTTTAAATATCATATTTTTGCTTTCGCAAAGATATGCATTACAATCGTCAGTCGAATTTTCTGACCTGATTCCTCCGGAAAGATTTTTTAAATATAATTCTTTGATTTTTGAATTTTTTAAACTTTTATACTTCATAGCCATCACCTACACCGTGGGAATGCTGTTTATGATATTTCCGGTCTTTCCCATATATGCCGCACGCTTTGAATTATAAAGCTCGCAGAATATCCTGTTTGTTTCTGTCTGACCGCTTTCTAAAGATAAAAGCATTGCGGTGCCATAGGTTAAAGCCTGCACAGCAGAAGATTCAAGCGCAATTTCGGAATACATTTCATAAGTCACATTTAATCCCGTTATATCCTCCGCAATCTCGTTTAAAGCAGTTAAAAATCTTTTTTTAAGCGCCGAATCATCCGTATTCATATTCACGATCTCTTCTTCTCCGATAAGGATAAGAACTCTTTTATAAATATCAAATATCTTCATTTTTTTCATCTTCCTCTCCGGAATTTTTAATAAGGTCGTCAAGATCCGAAATATAATCCTCAGGAAGTCTTTTAAGATATTCCTTTTTGGAAATAACCTGTTTATCAAAAAGCTCTCCTAAAAGCTTTATTTCATCGGGATCTGGCTTTTTCTTTTCTGAAGCAATTATCTTTGCGGAAAGATAAAGCTCCTGATACCTTTCGGCGCAAAAAGGAATATAGTTTACTCCCTCGCTGTTTTCGATTTTTATTCTGCGGTTGCCATACTGCGTTACCCAGAAATCGGCCCAGATTCTTGTAACATTTTCGATAAAATTGTAAAACTTATTCTTTAAAATGATAAGCGGAAGAGAAGCGGCATTCTGCATTGCGGAAAGCGCCGTGGCATTTTCGGCTTTTGAGTCGCCGAGAGCAACCTCATTTGCTCCGCTTTGAGTCAGAGTGTTTTTGATAAGATCGTTTACACCGTTTATAAAATCAGAGCTGAAATCAGGCGGATCGATAAATTTAACCGCGCCGTCAACATCTTCATTCGAACCATAGACTCTTATTATCTGACCGGGATCGTTTGTTATTTCCTCAGGCACCGTATCGCCGTTTACAACCATAAGCGGCATTCCTTTTGACATCGTTGCCCAAACAGACGCAGTGATCATTCTGTTGATAGCTATCTGATTTGAAACAAGATAGGTCACTTCGCTTTCGCCGTAAATCATATTACCGCGCTCTTCCCACCTTATAAGGCTTATCGGATAAAGCGTAAGCCTTGTGTTGAAAGTAGGTCTGATAATTCCGGAATCTGTTACCTTGATACATTTAACCGTCGTTTTACCAAGTCCGTCGGATTCTTTAAACAGCTTTGTATATACCTTTATTTTACCGTTTCTGTCAGGCTTTAATTGCATTAATTCTCTTCTGCCCGCACCGAACTTTTCAGCTTCTGCTATCACCGCCTTATAATCACAGTAATTTGAAATAATAATATAAGGCTGTCTTTCAATATCCTGCTCAAAAGGATCCGCAAAGCAAACATTTTCAATTCCTAAAACTTCACATCTTATATCGCCGTTAATAGGAACATTTCTGCTTTTATCGGCGTAAAGCCCTGTTTTTATAGAATCGTCAAAATAAGTATAAAGCACGCCCGTGCCGGATATATATGCCTTTTTCAGAACATCGCAGCAAAGCTTTTCAAAGCTTAATCTCCTTGCGGTGGTTTCTCTGTAATCGGTCAGAGCTGACATAACTCTGCTTATCTCTTCTTCGGTAACATTTCCGAAAAAATTATAATTCTCCGATTTTTTCGAATTCTTTTCCTCAACTCCCGCGACGGTCGGCACACCTTCTGCCGTTATCTCTACCTTTACAGGCTTTGATATGACCTGCGCTATTTTATATTCACCTATTCGCTTTATGATATTGTGTCTTACAAGAGGCCTGTCGTTTGCGGATCTTGCGCCGTACCATTGATCTCCTATATAAAATCTCTCGTTTATCCTGTTTTGTTCAAACATACCTTTTTCGCCGAGAGAAGCTTTAAAATTAATATCTTTTTTAAATTCTTCACTGATCGTTTTTGGTGTAAGTTCCATATTTCTCCTCCTTAAATTCGGTTTATATCCTCTTTATGAGGATATAAACCGAAAAATTTAATAATTATCAGGCTACAGTTACAGTAGCAGCGGCTGTTTCAACGGAAGCAATACCGTCTACCGTGATCTTTACGAAGTAATAATATTTACCTGCTGCAAGATCGGTCGGTATAGTAAAGTTTGCAGCTGTGGCATTCGCGATCTTTACGGCGTTAGTTTTGTTTTCGTCATCGCATTTGTACCACTGGTAGGTAAGAGTTCCGTTTGAAGCTGTTGCTTTAACGCTAAGCGATCCGCTTATGCTGCCTGCGGTTTTAGAAACAGAGGCAGGAGCCTGGGAAACGGTGATCTCAGGGGATACCGAAGCCCAAACGGCGTCAAGTCCGCTCTTCTTTACGAATACATCATAATAAATCCTGTAATCGAATTTATAAGCGTCGGCGTCGATATTCTGCTCAGGTGTAAAAATTCTCATCTGCTCTGTCTTTTTAACAAGATGAGCAGCCGATTTCGGGCAGACAAGCATATAGATTTCTCTTGAATTGGCAAGAGGGGTAAAGCCGCCTACTGTAGTGTTGTTGAATGTATAACCTGTCTTCATTCTCTCGGATACGACTGGGATAAGAGCAACGCCGTTTATAGACTTGACTCTTAATGTCACATCGCCCTGCTTGAAATCGGAAACAGTGATCATTCTCGAAATTTCGTTTGAATTCTGAAGAGCGGCATAAACTCCGCCGTTTACGAAAGCGACAAGTTCTTCGTCAAAACCGACTTTTTCCTGAACCTTGTTTATAAGGTTGCAAAGGGTTTCATAAGGCTTTGCAATATTGCCGTCGATAGTGTTGCTTCTGCTCATTGCAAGACCTGCAAGCTTTGAAAGCACATAAGCGTCACATTCGGGGACTACCTTTGTGCGGACATATTCGCCGAGAATTTTGCCTGCAAGGTTGGCAATGCCGGTTTCATCCATATCCTCTCTGTCTATTTGCAGTGAACGCGCACGGTCCATTTTCATTGTATAAGAAGCATTACTTACGGTAATAGCTCCGCGGGAAAATCCGGTATCCCTATCATAATCGGCAAGTCCCTGAAAATCCACATCTGGGATTATAACTGTTTTTGCTCCTACGAACTTTGTTGCAAGCGCGTTGTCGGCAAAAAAGCCTGTTGCACTCTTCATTTTGAACATATTATCAAGCTCGTCTGAATATCTGATTGCATTTTCTATAGAATTGATTGACATAAAATTTTTCTCCTTTTTAATCGCCCCAAATTCCTCTTATGAATTCATCAGACTCTATATCGGAATTAAATCCGCTGTTTTTCTGTGAACCTATACTCGAATTTTTGGCTGCATTGAAATTTGTTGTGTTTTCTTTTCTTTTTAAATTTTCCGCCGCGCGGAAGCGAAGATACTCGTCAAGAAGATTACTTCCCTTCTCTAAGCTCTTATCTATAACGCACTGCGGCAGCTGTGAAATATCTTTAATTGAGGGAAAATATTCATTTATCTCCTTAATAGGATCCGATTTTGAATTTTTTAGCTCAAGATCTAAAATATGCCTGGCAAAATTCTTATCGCCTCCGCATTTTTCTTCAATCTGCTCAAGCCTTTTTTCCTCTCTGCCTTTTTCAAAACGGTTTAGTAGCTCTGACACGGATATTGCCTCGCTGCCCGCAAGATTTTTAAGCCTCTCATAATCGGAACTGATCATATCATACTTAAGACCTTTTTGGGCAAGCATTGCGGCGTCTTCCAGATTAAGCTCCCTTGTTTCGTGATTGAATTTAACGGGAACAGTAATCGGATCTTTTTCCGCTTTTAAGCTTTCTTCGTTTGATATTTCTTCGCTTTTTATTTCATTTTCCATTTTAATTTCTCCTTTTTGCCGCTTGGATTTGTCTGTTCAAGCCTTTCAAGCGGCAAAAGACTCGATTTTAAAAAATTTTAAGCTTCACGGTGAACAAGGGTGCCGTCATAATTAAGAAAATCGATATAATCGTTGATTATGCAGCCCTCTTCGCTCCTTACCGCTTCTTTTTCAGCTCGCGGCCCTGCTGTAAAATACCTGCCTATTAGATAGCCTGTAATAAAAGCAAAACCTCCGAAAATAAAGAATAAGCATAAATTCATCCGTTCCAACCTCCCGTAAGATCACCGCCTGTTATGGCACAATTTAAAGATCTGCTTTTTCTTTCGTTTTTTGTAGGATGAAAATATTTCACATCTTCAAACGCATATCTTAAAGCGTCGCATAAATGATTGTTTTCATCCTTCGGCATTGCCGCTTTAGGTCCGGAATAATTTTCATCATAAACATAGCTCGAAAGCTCGCTTATCATATGCCTGCATTTTGGATCGACCGTAATTTCGTACTCACTTATACCGGCAATTCCGTTTAAAATACTGTCCGGCCCTTTGACCGACGGAAGAATTCTTCCTATACCGAGCCTTTTTAAATCATCGTTCGATTTAGGCTCCGCGCAGTCGGCCCTGATTCTTTCTTTTGCGTATCCGCGCCTCATTATCGCATTAGCGATATCGCAGTTTAGCATACGCGTTTTGTAAAACTCATCATAAATATAGATTTTTTTATCGATCGGATTGGCTTTAAATGCCACAAAAGCCGTAGGATCGCTTGAATACCCATAGTCCAAGCCGAAAAAGCTTTTCCACTTGTATTCTTCGCCAAACGGAATATCGGGCACTCCCTCGGCCCAGTTTTCATAAACAAGACCTTCTGATATTCCCCAATTTCCCAGCCCTGCGACATCATACTTTCTCCGATTGCTTTTTTTCATTTTTTCAAAAACCAGCTTGTCCGTTTCATCCAAAAACTCGTTTATCAGGTAGTTGGTAGAAAAGGTTGCAGTATCTTCGGACTGCCGGTCGAAAAAACGCTTTTTAAGCCAGTGCTTTTCACTCCAGGGATTGAATGTCAGCGTAGTCTGCTTAAATAAATTGCCGGGTATCTCTCCTCTCGGGACCGAAAGATCAAGCTTGTCAAAGTCGGCCTCGCTCGGTATTTCGAAAGCCTCCTCCACCCAAACAAAATTCAGATATCCTTTCGGCACTGTGGTGGATGCAAGTTTAAGGACATCGTCGAGCCCGCGAAAAAGAATTTTCTGACCTGTCGGCAGATATGTCATCTCCATAGGCGCCACCGTATTCTGCCAATAGTCTGTTACACCTAATTTTTCCTGCGCCCACTTAAGCTGAGCAAAGGTTGAATCACGGTGAGTGTTCATAACCTTTCTGACGACTAAAAGGTTACTGTTTTCATACTTCATTATCCGGCAAATAAAATTAAGAGCCGTGGTGGTACTTTTCTTTGAGGCTTTTCCGCCCTTTAATACTCTGTACCTCTTTTTACAGTTCCAGTATTCGCTGTAACCTCCTCCCACGGCTTTGGACAGACGAATCTCAGATATCATCGATAAACATCACCGCCTGCACGCTTTCGTCTTTCGGTTCCTCACCCGAAGAAACTATATTGATGAGTTCCTTAATGGCAGAGAGATCGCCCGCTGCGGCCTTCTTGTATAAAGCTACCATCACCGCGGCTTTTCTCGTGGGCGATTTTATTTTGAAGCCCTCGTCATAAAGTGACTGCTTTTCCTCCGGGGTAAGCTTTTGATCAAGTAGATCTTTGAGCGCGGAATAGAAAATCTTATCTCCTTTTTCCGTTTTTGCGACCTCCCTTCATTTTTATCGGCTGCGGTCTTTCCCCCACCGCCGATTAACACTATACACTAAAAATTTGCGACATTCACCGACATCATTTTTTTGTCTTGAATGTTCTTTAAATTTGTAGTATAATTTAGTGGATACAAAAGCTTTGTCTGTTAAATTCAGGAGGCGGTATATTATGCTAAATCATAAAAAATCAGTTAAGGTTTCACTTATTCTTACTTATGTTCTTATGGTCAGTCTTGCAATTCTTGTATTTACTGTGCCTTTTATAATTATTTGGTATGTTGAAATAAGGAATAGACCTGAGTATCTCCCCAGCTTATCAGCTGTGATTATGCTCACTTTTTATCCCTGCGTTCCGATAGCTTTTCTTATTCTTTTTAAATTCAGAAATCTTCTTAAAAACTTTTTGAATGACGAAGTTTTCACATTTACAAATGTTTCAAATCTTTATACAATTTCGCTTTGTATGATAATAATTACAGCGATTTTGCTTATATCGGGATATTTTTATATGCCTTTCTGGGTAGCCTCTGCCGCAACGGCGATCTGCTCGCTCACACTGCATATAATGAAAAATATAATTCAGTCGGGCTGTCCCGATAAAATAACCAAAAGCGAGGAAGATAAATGAAAAAAACTGTTATAACAGTAGTCGGTACCGATAATGTCGGTATAATCTCAAAGGTAAGCGCGGTTTGCGCACAGTGCGATGTGAATATCGTGGACATTTCTCAGTCGGTTTTGCAGGATATGTTTGCAATGGTAATGCTCACCGATATTGATAAATTAAATTGCTCTTTTTCCGATTTCAGCGAAAAGCTCAAAAACTTAGGCAGCGATTTGGGTCTTAAGATACATGTTATGCACGAGGATATCTTTAAATCAATGCACAGAATTTAATTCGGAGGAAATCTTTTTAAAACTATGATAAATCTTAACGATATTTTAGAAACGGTTAATATGATTGATCACGATAATCTTGATATAAGAACCGTTACTATGGGAATATCTCTTCTTGACTGTATCGATTCCGACGCGAAAAAAGCCTGCGATAAAATATATGAAAAAATAACCAAAAAAGCGGGCAATCTTGTAAAGACGGGCTGCGATATAGAAAGTGAACTCGGAATTCCTATTATTAATAAAAGAATCAGCGTAACACCTATCGCTATGATAGCCGCAGCTTCAAAATCAGATCCCGTAATTTTTGCAAAAACCTTGCAAAGAGCGGCAGACGCTACCGGTGTAAACTTCATCGGCGGATATTCGGCTCTTGTGCAGAAAGGATTTTCCGCAGGCGATTTAGAGCTTATAAACTCTATCCCCGAAGCGCTCAGCGTTACAAACAATATCTGCGCCTCTGTCAATGTCGGCTCTACTAAAGCCGGAATTAATATGGACGCGGTAAAGCTTATGGGCAAAATAATAAAAAGGTCCGCCGAGCTCACGGCGGATAGAGACTGCATAGGATGCGCAAAGCTTGTTGTATTCTGCAATGCACCGGAAGATAATCCGTTTATGGCAGGCGCTTTCCACGGCGTCGGCGAGCCGGACTGTGTTATAAATGTCGGCGTTTCGGGACCGGGCGTCGTTCAATCGGCACTTAAAAAATGCCCTGACGGCGACCTCGGAGAAGTTGCCGAAATAATTAAGAAAACTGCCTTTAAGATCACACGTATGGGTCAGCTTGTCGGCACGGAAGCTTCGAAAAGACTCGGTGTTCCCTTCGGAATAGTCGATCTTTCCCTCGCTCCTACACCTGCCGTAGGCGACTCGGTAGCACATATTCTTGAAGAAATGGGCCTTGAAAATTGCGGCACTCACGGAACAACCGCCGCTCTTGCTCTTTTAAATGACGCAGTTAAAAAAGGCGGCGTAATGGCGTCTTCTTCGGTAGGCGGTCTTTCAGGCGCGTTTATCCCAGTTTCGGAAGATGCCGGAATGATTGCTTCCGCAAGATCCGGAGATCTAAAGATAGAAAAGCTTGAAGCTATGACGGCTGTTTGCTCCGTAGGTCTTGATATGATAGCAGTGCCCGGAGAAACCTCCGCCGAAACTATCTCGGCAATTATTGCAGACGAAGCGGCTATAGGTATGGTCAATACTAAAACGACCGCGGTAAGACTTATTCCCGCAGTCGGCAAAAAATCGGGCGAAGAGCTTAATTTCGGCGGCTTGCTCGGCTCTGCTCCGATAATGGATTTAAACCTTAAAAGCAGCCCCAAAAAGTTCATTGACAGAGCCGGAAAAATACCTGCTCCGCTGCAATCTTTAAAAAATTAAAAAAATACTTGACAAGTAGGTTTAAGGGTGCTATAATATCACCATATTAAAAATCAAGGAGGTACGGTTAGGATGAAAAACTATTTCGAGCAGCTTGTAAGATCTAATTTCCGTTGCGGTCGAATGTTTTGTTCCGGCGCAGTATGCGTGCGGGTAAATTCGCCGTGCCTTGTTTAAAGTTATATAGCTTTTATTTGCACCGTTTATCCGTATGTTTAATGTGTCCGGGAGTTTATCTGTGATATTCTCCCGGTTTTTTTATGCAAAGGGGAAAATGAATTGATTGAATTAAAAAATGTTAGTAAGACCTTTGAATCACAGAATTCCTCCGTGGAAGCCGTAAAAAATGTTTCGCTTACGATTGAAGACGGAGATATATTCGGAATAATAGGTCTTTCGGGAGCAGGAAAATCCACGCTTGTGCGATGTATCAATCTCCTCGAAAAACCAACATCGGGCAGCGTGCTTATCGACGGTGTGGATATCACCGCTCTTTCGAAAAAAGAGCTTTTAAATATCCGCCACAGCATCTCAATGATTTTTCAGGGATTTAATCTTCTTGCTCAGAGAAGCGTTATCAAAAATATCTGCTACCCGCTTGAGATAACCGGAGTTAAAAAAGCCGATGCCCTCAAAAAAGCAAGAGAGCTTTTAAAAATCGTCGATCTTGCAGATAAGGAAAAAGCTTATCCCTCTCAGCTTTCAGGAGGTCAGAAGCAAAGAGTTGCAATAGCAAGAGCGCTCGCAACCGATCCTAAAATTTTGCTTTGCGACGAGGCAACCAGCGCTCTCGATCCTAATACTACAGAATCTATCCTCACTCTTCTTAAAAAGATAAATAAAGAGCTCGGTGTTACAATAGTCGTTATCACTCACGAAATGAAAGTAGTAGAGAGAATATGCAATAAGGTGGCCGTGCTTAATCACGGAGAAATGCAGGAAAGCGGTCTAGTAAAAGATGTTTTCTTAAAGCCTAAATCCGATACCGCAAAGGAACTGATATTACCTCAGTCAAAAGCAGTAAAAGAGGTTTCAGGCGGTAAAAAGATCCGAATCGTGTTTGACGGAAGATCCACATTCGAGCCGATAATTTCAAATCTCACGCTTGAATGCAGAACAGCCGTAAACATTTTAGGCGCCGATACTAAGGATATCGACGGTACCGCTTTCGGTCAAATGCTTATCGGCTTACCTGCCGATGAAACTCAGGCTTCAAGAGTTATCGAGTATCTGACCGAGCATAAAATAAATTTTGAGGAGGAAAAGTAAATGGGAAATTTAAGCCTTAGTATTTCGTCGTTTTTTGAGTCCGTTTTTGCAAACGGTATGCTTTCAACCTACGGCGAAGCTATCCTCCTTACAATTAAAATAACATTTATAAGCACTTTCGTTTCCTATCTCATAGGAATTCCGTTAGGCGTAATTCTTTACTGTACCTCCTCGGACAGCCTTTTCCCAAATAAACCTGTAAACGCCGTCGTAGGATTTATAGTAAATATTTTAAGATCAGTTCCCTTTATAATACTTCTTGTTATGTCACAGCCGATCTCAAAGTTCTTTATCGGCACCGCTATCGGCGACGA
The DNA here is from genome assembly GCA_934454845.1 of uncultured Eubacteriales bacterium. Lineage (GTDB taxonomy): Bacteria > Bacillota > Clostridia > Oscillospirales > Acutalibacteraceae > UBA737. The sequence continues at coordinate 47,073 of CAKSGV010000001.1, forward strand.
CGCGTTTATAATCTACCTTATAATCGCCGCCGCTCCGTTCGTAGCAAGAATGATAGAGTCTTCTTTTAAAGAAGTCGATATGGGAGTTATTGAAGCCGCGCAGTCTATGGGATCAACCAATCTTCAGATAATAAGAAAGGTCCTTATCCCCGAAGCTATGCCCTCGCTGATCATAGGCTCGGCAATCGCTTTTACCACCATTTTAGGCTACACTCCGATGACATATCTTATCGGAGGCGGAGGCCTCGGTCAGGTAGCAGTTGAGTTCGGACTTCATAGGTTCAACAGTAATATAATGTATTTTTCATCAATTCTGCTCATAATTCTTGTGCAGATAATGCAGGTAGTCTTAAGCACAGTCGCAAAACGCTGTGATAAAAGAATAAGAAAAAAATAAAAAGGAGAAAAAATCATGAAAAAATTAATTGCTTTATCTCTCGCCGTTTGCCTCTCGGCATTTGCATTCGCAGGCTGCGGCAAAAAGGACACTGACCTCAGCAGTGCCAAAACCATCACGGTTGCCGCTACTGCCACTCCCCACGCCGAAATGCTTGAAGAGTGCAAAGACTATATGAAAGATAAAGGTTATACCCTTAATATTAAAACAATGTCCGATTATGTAATCCCGAACACCGCTACAGAAAGCGGCGATGTTGACGCTAACTTCTTCCAGCATACACCTTATCTTGATGAGTTCAATAAGAGCAATAATACTCACCTCGTATCTGTTGCAAAAATTCACTACGAGCCTTTAGGAATTTATGCAGGAACAAGCAAAACTCTTACGGATATCCCCGACGGTGCTAAAATAGCAGTTCCGAACGATACGACCAATGAAGCACGCGCTCTTTTACTTCTCGACGCTAACGGTCTTATCAAGCTGAAAGATAACACATCCATTACCGCGACCAAAAACGATATCACCGAGAATCCTCATAACTTTGAGATCGTAGAGCTTGCCGCAGATACTATCACAAAATATATGAGTGACTATGCCCTGGCTGTTATTAACGGTAACTATGCTATGAACGCAGGACTTAAGGCAACAGAAGCTCTCGCTATCGAAAGTGCTGATTCTACTGCCGCTCAGACCTATGCAAACGTTCTCGTTGTTAAAAAAGGCAATGAAAACGCTCCCATAGTCAAGGCTCTTGCAGAGGCTCTTAAATCCGAAAAGGTTAAAAAATTCGTTGAAGAAAAATATCAGGGCTCAGTTGTAGTTGTAGACTGATTTAATAATATAAAAAAATGAGTGTTGCAAAATTATTTCGCAGCATTCATTTTTTTATATTCTCTCGGCGTCTTTTTAGTCAGCTGATAAAAAGCCCTGTTAAAAGTCCTTAAACTCGAAAATCCCACCGCAAAGCCTATTTCCGTGATATTCATATCTCCCTCATTAATAAGCTCTTTTGCTTTTTCTATTCTTAAGCTGTTTATAAATAGCCTGAAATTGATTTTAAGCCGGATAGAAAATATATGAGAAATATATCCTGGGCTTAAATCAAACTCTTCGGCTATTTTGTCTATCGAAATATCGCTGTCAAAATTTTCCTGACAGTAATTTATTATCTTTATAAAATTAGAGTCTTTTTCTTTAATTAGTTTTTCATTGCACATATCGATTATCCGTGAAACCGCAAGAGTTATATAGCTTTCTATACTTACTTCCTTGCAGTCGCGCCTGTTTTCTATAAGCAAATTAAGAATAGAGGATATCTCTTTTTTACTGTCTTTTATTACAGGACTTTCAAGACTTATATTTTTAAGCCTATTGCTGATCCCTTTAACAAGAATTTGCGGAACTATAACGAGATAATATTCACCCTCACCGAACTGAATATATTTGTGAAGCTGGTTTGGAAGAGCAATAAAAAAATTGCCCGGAGAAAGATTATATTCTTCTCCGTTTAAATATGCTTTTCCCCCACCCTTTATCACCCCTGTAATTTCGATCTCCGAATGAAGATGATAAGGAAAATCAAGACTGTTTACTTTTGAAGCCTTTAAAATATTGTGCCTTTCAAAAAAATAATTTTCCATAATCTTTAAAACCTACGATTTTGTCTGATTTTTAACATAATTTTACTTGTATTATATCAGATTTTATCTTATTATACAAGTAATTAAAGGAGGTTTTGTTATGATATCCGAAAAATTATTATCCGATCTTAAAAACAGCGGCGAAAAAGGTCCCGTTAAGGAATTGAAACCGCTCTGCCGAAAAATGGCGGCTGAGGGAAGCGTTCTTTTAAAGAATGATAATGGTCTTCTTCCTCTTAAAGATAAAACTAAACTTGCAGTATTCGGAAGAATTCAGGAATACTATTATAAAAGCGGCACAGGCTCGGGAGGCAGGGTAAATACCGAAAAAAGCTGTTCACTTATAGAGGCGCTCGAAAAAAGCGAAAATATTATAATTGATAAAACTCTTAAAAATATTTATGCCGATTGGATCTCAAAAAATCCTTTTGAAACCACTACTGCCTGGGCAAAAGAACCATGGTCGCAAAAGGAAATGCCAATAGACGAAAAAACCGTTTTAAATATCGCAAAAAATAATGACGCGGCTTTGATACTCATCGGCAGAAGCTCCGGCGAGGATCACGATAATTCCGTAAAAGAAGGCAGTTATCATCTTACAAAGGAAGAATATGACCTGATCAGTAAAGTAGGTCTTGCTTTTAAAAATACTATCGTGGTCTTAAATATCGGAAATATCGTTGATCTAAGCTTTCTTGACAACTGCAATGTAACCTCTTTGCTCACCGTTTGGCAAGGCGGCGAAATGGGCGCATTGGCGGTAGCTAACCTCTTAACCGGAAAAGAATCCCCCTCAGGGAAACTGCCCGATACGATATTTAAAGATATTATGGATTATCCCGCTTCCGCCGATTTTGATGAAACCGATGAAAGCGTTTATTATGAGGATATCTTTGTCGGCTATAGATATTTTGAAACTTTTAAAAAAGACTCCGTAAGATTTCCTTTCGGCTTTGGCTTAAGTTATACCGATTTTGATATAAACTTTCGTTGTGAAACGATTGGCAATACAGCAAATATCACCGCCGAGGTCAAAAATATAGGAAGACTTAAAGGCCGCGAAGTCGTTCAGATATATTGTAAAAAACCTTGTTTGGAGCTTTCAAACCCAGCAAGAGAGCTTGCAGCATATAAAAAAACAAAGCTTCTCTCACCCGGTGAAAGCGAAATTCTTAATATAAAGATTGATCTTAATTCTCTTTGCTCTTACGACGACGGCGGCGTTACAGGTCATAGATCCTGCTATGTTTTATTGCCTGGCGTTTATGAAATATTTGGCGGAACAGATATAAGAAGCACCGAAAAAATCTTTGAATTTAAAAATGACGAATTAAAAGAATTAATAAAATTAAGCGAAATCAGCGCACCTGTGAAACCGTTTGACAGGCTCACCGCAGAATTTAAAGACGGCTCTTATAAAGAAGTGTATAAACCCACTCCATTAAAAACCACCGATACTTTAAAAATAATTTCGGATAACAGACCGAAAAATTTAGAATTCACGGGCGATAAGGGAATAAAATTAATCGATGTTAAAACCAATAAAAATTCTCTTGATGAATTTGTTTCCCAACTTTCGGCTGACACTATGAGGAGATTGATAGTAGGAGAAGGAATGAACAGCCCTAAAGTGACCGACGGCACAGGAGCCGCTTTCGGTGGTCTTGATTTTGAGCTTGCTTCCCTTGGAATTCCCACCTGCTGCGTTACCGACGGTCCTTCAGGCCTTCGAATAGAAGACGGCTCAAAAGCAACATTAATTCCTAACGGAACTCTTTTCGCCTCCTCTTTTAACGACAAGTTGACCGAAGAGATCTTCACCCTTTTAGGCGCGGAAGCTTATAGGTATAACATCGACGGTCTTTTAGGTCCCGGACTTAATATTCACAGAGATCCGTTAAACGGCAGGAACTTCGAATATTTTTCGGAAGATCCCTATCTATCGGGAAAAATGGCGGCTGCAATGACAAGGGGAATGAGAAAAACAGGCGTTTCCACAGTTATCAAGCATATGTTCTGCAATAACCGTGAAACCAACCGCCACCACCTAAATGCCGTAGTCAGTGAAAGAGCGATAAGAGAAATCTATCTTAAAGGATTTGAAATAGCAATTAAAGAAAGCGAAGTCACTTCGATTATGACTTCGTATAACCCTGTAAACGGTATCCATAGCTCTTCAAATTATGATGTTTTAACCACTGTTTTGAGGAAAGAATGGAATTTCAAAGGAATGGTTATGACGGATTGGTGGGCGCTATGCGGATCAAAAGAAAACGAAAATGCTACTGATCTCAAAGATATGGTAAGAGCGGGAAATGATATTTATATGGTAGCTCCCTCCTCCGATCTTAAAAAGAGCAATGTTTTAAGCGGACTTGAAGAGGGATATATCACTATTGGCGAGCTTCAGAGAAATGTTAAAAATATTCTGGAATTCATAATGTCTACTCCGGCCTATGAAAAAGCCGCAAAAAATAACTTTAAGATCCCCGATACTTTAAAGCCCGTAAATGAAAGCGATTATAAAGAGGTATTTGAAATAAACGAGATAAAAAATGCAGTTAGGCTAAACGGCACATTCGGCGGAAAATATCCCGTTATTTTCAAAATAAAGTATTCTTCTTCTGCCTCACCCGTCGCTCAGGATACAGTATCTCTTTCAATCGCGGGGAAAAACGCACATATGGTACGATCCGTAAGCGGAACGGATAATAGAACCGAAACTTTAACATTTACCTTGACCTGCGAAAGAAACGATCACTTATTTGCTTTAAGATTCCCTGAAACCGTTACATTAAAATCACTTAAATGCTTCGAGCATCAATAAAAAAATGCGGCAATGTGCCGCATTTTTTTATTGATTTTTTTTAATATAAGAGCTATAATATTAATATATGCGGATATAGTTCAGTGGTAGAATGTCAGCTTCCCAAGCTGAAAATGCGGGTTCGATCCCCGTTATCCGCTCCACACAAAAAGCGGTGCAAAATTGCGCCGCTTTTATTTTGGTTTAAAAATCGCTTATATTTTCGTTAATGATTTTTTTATCATAAGAATTCTTCAGAATAAATAATGAGATTATCGCTGTTAAAACTTCTGCAATAGGGAAAGTCCACCAAACGGTATCGGTAACATTATTTGACCGCGTAAATAAAAACGCCACAGGGAAAACAAAAACAACAAGTCTTAAAAGTGAAATTATCAAAGGTCTTACCGCATATCTTATTGATTGTAAAATTCCTTGAATAGCTACTGAAACGCCCATAAATATAAATCCGCAGCTTGAAATTCTCAAAGCCTTAGCGCAAACATTTATTATTTCTTTCGTAGTTCCTCCGGCTAAAGCAAATAAATTTGATAAGGGATAAGCAAATATTTCGAATAAAACGCTGATTATTAAAGTAACGATCACGGTATCGATTATACCGTATTTAATACATTCGTCAATTCTTTTTTTATTCTTCATTCCGTAATTGAAAGATAATATCGATATTATAGTATTTGAAAGACCGAACGCCGAAAACAATGCGATCTGCTGAATTTTATAATAAATTCCGAATGAACTTATCAAAATTGTCTGATTTACTTCTGCCAAACCTAAAATAGCATTCATTCCCGCCATCATTACAGCCAGCATTGCTTGCATAAGCGCCGCGGAAACACCTATACCGTAAATTCCTTTTATTATACTTATTTCCGCTTTTGTGTACTTAATATTTCCGTCAATTCCCGAGTTCTTTCTGTAATGAAAATACATCGCGATAAATAATGATAAAAACTGACCTATCACCGTAGCCCACGCCGCACCTGCAACACCCATTTTGAGCGGATAAATAAAAATATAATCAAGTACAATATTTGCAACTGCTCCCGATATCTGAGAAATAGTAGAAAGCATTGTTTTTCCGGTTGCCTGCAAAAACCTTTCATAAACCGTAAAACCTATTGAGCCCAAAGAAAAACAAGTACAAATTTTTAAATATTCGGTTCCCATTTTCACAATTTCTTTGTCATCATTAAATAAAGATATAAACCATTTTGATCCGAAAATTCCGAATAATAAAAATATCAGATAAATACATAAACTTAAAAATATTCCGTTTCCCGCTGTTTTATTAACTTTTTCTTTATCGTTCTCTCCTAAGCTTTTTGAAAGCAATGCATTTAATCCTACCCCGGTTCCTACACCGATAGCAATTATCATTATCTGGATCGGGAAAGCATAAGTAAGCGCCTGATTTGCCATAGCACCTTTAGCTCCCATATTTGCCACATAAATGCTGTCAATTACATTATAAAGAGCTTGTAAGACCATTGATACGATCATTGGCAGTCCCATTTTCAAAATTAATTTTTTAATAGGTGCAACTGCCATTTTATTAAGATTTCTTTCCTGCATATTTTCTCCTTTTCGGCACAAAAAAGAGGCGTAAATCCATAAACTGGATTTACGCCTCTTTAAAAAGACACTCGTTATAGTATTATAATTATAACAAATTAATTTTGATTTTTCAAGCTTAAAATTTTGATTTTTTTCGCTATCAATCGCAAATTTCACTATCGGTCTTTTCATTAAAAGGCCTTGCGCTTAATGTAAGCAATACGGCGGTTTTTCTGGTAACCGTGAGAATTCCGGATCCTATAAAAAGTTCTTTAACGGACCCGTCCGGGAGTTCGATCTTGCATTTGCCGTAATTAGTAGCGGTCGCGAAAGGAATATGCCCTGCCATTATGGCAAGATCTCCTTCCGATCCTCTAAGTGATAAATTAACGGCGTCGGTCTTTAAATAATCTCCGTCCGGTGTTGAAACCGTAAGCTTAAAAGTTTCCATTATATTTTAACCCCTCTTTGCCTTTTCGACTGCCTCATCAATGGTTCCTACAAACAGAAAAGCAGATTCGGGTAGATCGTCGTGTTTACCCTCGATGATTTCTTTAAATCCTCGAATCGTTTCGCTGAGCGGTACATAAGTACCGGGAATTCCCGTAAATTTTTCCGAAACATGGAAAGGCTGAGATAAGAATCTTTGAATTTTTCTTGCTCTTGATACCGTTACCTTATCCTCGTCGGAAAGCTCATCCATACCCATGATCGCAATGATATCCATAAGTTCATTGTATCTTTGAAGTATTCTCTGCACTTCACGGGCAACCGCGTAATGTTCTTCACCTAAAATCTCTTCCGAAAGAATTCTGCTTGTAGACTCCAGCGGATCAACAGCGGGATAAATGCCCTGAGAAGATATTTCTCTTGATAAAACCGTGGTTGCGTCAAGATGAGCAAATGTGGTTGCAGGAGCAGGATCCGTAAGATCGTCAGCCGGGACATATACCGCCTGAACAGATGTTATAGAGCCTTTTTTCGTAGAAGTAATTCTTTCCTGCAAAGCACCCATTTCGTTAGCAAGCGTCGGCTGATATCCTACTGCCGAAGGCATTCTGCCGAGCAGTGCGGAAACCTCGCTTCCTGCCTGGGTGAACCTGAATATATTATCGATAAACAGTAAAACGTCTTGTCCCTCGGTATCTCTGAAATATTCAGCCATAGTAAGTCCCGAAAGACCTACTCTCATTCTCGCTCCGGGCGGCTCGTTCATCTGACCGTACACAAGCGCGGTGTTTGAAAGAACTCCCGATTGCTTCATTTCATTATAAAGATCGTTACCCTCTCTCGTGCGCTCGCCGACTCCCGTGAATACCGAAAGTCCGCCATGTTGCTTGGCAACGTTGTTTATAAGCTCCATTATAAGAACGGTCTTTCCTACGCCCGCTCCACCGAACAGACCTATTTTTCCGCCCTTAGAATACGGGCAGATAAGATCGATAACCTTAATTCCGGTTTCGAGTATCTCAGTAGAAGCCGAAAGTTCATCATATTCAGGCGGATTTCTGTGGATATTCCAGCGTTCGGGGTTTTTAAGCTCCTCGCCGTTATCCACAGTCTGACCTAAAACATTGAATATTCTTCCTAAAGTTTCTTTTCCTACCGGCACGCTTATCGGCGCTTTGGTATCAGTTACCTCGGTGCCTCTTTTAAGTCCGTCGGTAGAAGCCATTGCGATACATCTTACAACATTATCGCCTATGTGCTGTGCAACCTCAACCGTAAGCGTTCTGTCGTCTATCGGCATAGTTAAAGCATTGTTTATTGCAGGAAGATTATCCTGTCCGAATTTTACATCGACAACAGGTCCCATAACCTGTTCAACAAAACCTTTATTTTGTTCAGCCAAAGATTTTTCCTCCTTTAAAGATCGCCTGACCCGGCGACTATCTCCGTTATTTCCTGCGTAATAGCGCCTTGCCTTGCGCGGTTGTATTTAAGCCTTAATCCGTCAATCATCTGCTGGGCGTTTTTCCCTGCTGAATCCATTGCCGCACGCCTTGCCGCAACTTCGCACGCAAAGCTTTCTCTTGCCCTTGCTAAAATAATTCCCGAAATATATTCTTTTACTATCCGATTAAGCATTGTAAGCTCGTCAGGCTCGAAAACCGTGCCTGCGCTTTGCTTTTGCTCCGATTTTTCAAGCGGAAGCAAAAATTCGATTTTAGCCGTCTGCGAAAGCATTGATTCATATTCGGTATAAACAATTCCGAGCTTTGAAAACTCACCGTTTAAATACTGCTCGCAAAGCTCATCCGTAAGCTCTTTTGCAGTTTCAAAAGAATAGCCCTCGCACATTACTGTCTCTTTTCCGAACTTATCGCATGCTCTCTTTCCTATAGGAATAATTTCAGCGTTTTCATATTCTTTGCAAAGCCTGAAAATATTTGCGTTGTACCCGCCTGCAAGCCCTCTGTCGCCGGCTATTACAATAAGTTTTAAAGCATCTGCGCCATTGTCCTTTAAATAAGGACTGTTTCGGCATTCTGCAGAGGAAGTAAGTGTGCTTATCATATCTTGAAGCGCGCAGGAATATTGCTTACTGTTTTGCATTGCTATTCCCGATTTTCTCAGCTTTGATGAGGCAACCAATCCCATAGCTTTCGTCAGATGAAGAGTGGAATTTACGCTTTTGATTCTGATTCTGAGTTTTTTCGTATCAGCTCCCAAAGCCTTATGTCACCTCTGCATTTCTCCGAGAGCCTTTTTGAGGGTTTCGATATCCTCTTCCTCAAAATAGTTCTCTTTTATTCTCTTTAAAAATCCGCTGTATTTGTTTTTAAGAAGCGCATAAAGATCGCGCTCATATTTCTTAACATCGGATACCTCGACTGAATTGAGATAACCGTTTATAACAGCGTAAACTATAGCAACTTGGCACCCTACTTCGACGGGAGAGTTTTTATTTTGCTTTAAAACTTCTACTATTCTTTCTCCTAAAGCAAGCCTTGCCTTGGTATCGGCGTCAAGGTCGCTTCCGAACTGCGCAAACGCCTGCAATTCTCTATACTGCGAATATAAAAGTTTGAGCTCACCCGAAACTTTTTTCATTCCCTTAAGCTGTGCCGAACCGCCGACTCGCGAAACGGAAATACCGGGATTTATTGCCGGCATAATTCCGCTGTGGAATAGCTCCGTTTCAAGGAATATTTGTCCGTCTGTGATAGATATAACATTCGTCGGAATATACGCCGAAACATCGCCTGCCTGAGTTTCGATTATAGGCAATGCCGTTATCGATCCGCCGCCGTATTCATCGGCAACGCAGGCCGCTCTTTCAAGAAGTCTTGAATGGAGATAGAAAACATCTCCCGGGTATGCCTCTCTTCCGGGAGGTCTTCTGATAAGCAGCGAAAGTGCTCTGTAGGCTACAGCGTGCTTTGAAAGATCGTCATATACTATCAGCACGTCTTTACCCTGCGCTCTGAAATATTCCGCCATGGCACATCCTGCATAAGGAGCAATATATTGAAGTGGCGCGCTTTCGGAAGCGAATGCGGAAATAACTATCGTATAGTCCATTGCGCCTTCGCGCTTTAAATCATTAACAAGCTGAACAACAGAAGTGGATTTCTGACCTATAGATACATAGATACAGATAACTCCTGTGTCTTTTTGGTTTATAATCGTATCGGTAACGATTTCCGTTTTACCTGTCTGCCTGTCGCCTATAATAAGCTCTCTTTGTCCTCTGCCTATCGGTATCATACTGTCGATCGCTTTGATACCTGTCTGCAAAGGCACGCAAACGCTCTTTCGCTCGATAATTCCCGGCGCTTCTTCTTCTACAGGGCGGTACTCCGCGGCTTTTATAGGACCTTTACCGTCAATAGGATTACCAAGGGCGTTTACTATTCTTCCTAAAAATTCCTCACCTACAGGAACCGAAAGAACCTTGCCCGTTCTTTTGACCTCGGTACCCTCACTGATACCGTCGCTGTCAGATAAAATTGCTACGGAAACAGCCTCACTTTCAAGGTTCTGTGCGACACCGTAACTTCCGTCGGCAAATTCAACAAGCTCGTTTGCCATACAATTTCGAAGACCGTAAACCCTTGCAATACCGTCGCCGACTATCATAACCTTGCCGGTTTCGCGCATTTCTATCTTATCATCAAAGTTTTTAATCTGTTCTTTGATAATTCCGCTGATTTCTTCCGCTTTTGTTTTCATCTGTCCATCACTTCCTTTATGTCACGGAGCTTTTGTTTAACGCTGCCGTCTAAAATTTTTCCGTCAACTTCAATAATAATTCCGCCTATAAGCTCTTCGTCTATGCTAAGCTCAAGCCTTACCTTTTTACCTGTAAGCTTGCTTATTTTTTCTGTAAGTTTCTGCTTTTCCTCTTCACTTAAACTTACCGCGCTTTTAACCGTTGCAACGGTTGTCTGCTCATAGTCGTTTAAAAGTTTGCCGAATTCTTCAATACAACTTTCAATTTTCGAAATTCTCTTTTTTTGAGTGAGCAGCTTTAAAAAGTTAAGCACATCTAAACTTACTTTACCTTTAAAAGCCTCGTCAATGCATTTAAGCTTTTCTTCATTCCCGATAGCAGGAGAGCATAGAAGCTCCTTGTATTCAGGATTATCTTTAAATGCAGTGCCGATGACCGCTAATTCTTCAGAATAAAGCCTTTCGTTTCCTTGTTCGGTTCCCAGAGAAAACAGTGCCTGCGCATATTCGGTATATACTTCATTCATCGCTTTCACCGATCTCATCAATAAAGGAATCTATGAGCTTTCTCTGATCGTTTTCGCTTAGCTCTCTTGAAAGTATCTTGCCCGCAACAGCGGTGGATACCTCGGAGATCTGCTGCTTTAACGATTCCTCGGATTTGCGCTTTTCAAGCTCCATTTCGCTCTTTGCACGCGCAACAATATTATCCGCCTGTTTTTTCGCCTCGGCAGTTATTTCCTCAGCTCTTATCTTAGCCGCGTCGGCAGCGGAACCGATTATCTCATTTGCCTTTTCATCGGCGGCTTCGATCTTACCGTTCCACTCGTTTTCTGTCTTTTTGGCATTTTCAAGAGCCGTTTTGGCGTCGGAATAATCCGTGTCAATAGCTTTTTGCCTGTCGTCAAGCACTTTATTTACAGGTTTGAAAAGAAAGTGCTTTAAAATAAGAAAAAGAATAACAAGATTGCAAAGAGAAATAATTATCTGCCAAATATTAACGGATATAACATCTAAAAAGTCCGACATTTTATCACTTTCTCCAAATTAAATCAGATGTTGCTCTTTAAGATATCAACAAATCTTCCCGGTGCAACAAATATAAGGAGAATTGCTATAACGAGTGCGTAAAGACCGGTAGTTTCTGCGATAGCGCAACCCATTATCATAGTTGTGGTTACACTGCCCTTGCATTCCGGCTGACGACCGATAGCCTCACAGGCTTTTGCAACTGCGTTTCCTTCTCCGATACCGGGGCCTATACCTGCGATCATAGCACAGCCGGCGCCGAGCGCGCATCCGCCTAAAATAATTCCTATTGCGAGTTCTAACATTTGATTTTCCTCCGTTTTTTATTTTCTTTTTTTTGTTTTTTTAATTCATAATCCTCAGCAGGGAATCCGCCGGAGATATAGAGCATTGTAAGCATTGCAAAAATAAATGCCTGCAGGCAGCCGCTGAAAACATCGAAATAAACCGAAAGCACAGCGGGAATACCTATCTGTAATATCGGGAAAGAAGTGAGCCACCCGAATATCAGGTTTGAAAGTCCCGAAAGCCCTGCCGCAACAAGCGCTGAGATAACAGAGCCCGATAATACGTTTCCGTAATGACGGAAAGTCATAGAAACAGGCGAGGCAAACTCACCTATCACGTTAAAAGGGGCAAAGAGCGGGAAAGGCTCAAAAAATCCTTTAATATAATAAAGCAGTCCGCATTTTAATTTATAATGCGTTATAAGGAAAAATACTAAAATTGCCCACCCTGCAACAATGTTCATATCCGATGTCGGCGGATAAAGGCCTAAAAGGGATAAAAGACTTGAAAATACTGACAGCGCCATAATAGCCGCTACAAACGGGGCAAAGCCCTTAAAATAATCTCCCATATTTTCATTGACTAAACCTTTAGTCTTTTCAACTATCCACTCCGCCGCAAGCTGTCTTTTAAGACCGCCTTTAGCGCTTATTCCGTGAGTGATATAAAGGCATAGTCCTAAAATCGATATCATCACAAGCCAGGAATTTATCTGCGAGGCTGTGATCCAAAGATCCTGCAGAGGCATTTTTATGCAAAAATATTTCTGCGCGCCCGTTATCTGAATTCCCTCGGATTTCGGAGTTGTAAGCACTTTAAGCATTATACCGCCCAAAAGCGGCGCTAAGGTTATAAAAAGATAAAAAATATCGGTTAGCTTAAACCTCCGGCTTTGACTCTGCGTCAAGACTTTCATCTCCTTTTTTTAAAAGCGGTCTGAAAGTAATCGCTATTCTCGGGAAAAACAGCGGAACTATCAGAGTTACAAGATTAAAATATTCTTTGAATAAAACGCAAACAGCAATTATTAAAAACATTGCCGCGTTTCTTAAAGTCTGTGAAAATTTAATTCTCGTTTTTGCGGTCTTTTCATCCGTTCCGACGGCTTTTTGAACGGTCAGTCCCATAAGAAAGAAATTGAGCACCGCAGTCAAAGCCGAAACGAGATTTCCGGTTATATAAGTATAGGAATAAGAAAGCTTCGAAAGCGCGCAGACTATAAGGCACACTCCCTGCATAAATACGCTTAATATCACAGTAAACAAAAAGATATAAAGCGACTCATTTTTAACTGTTTTATCTATTTTCTGCAATATCTATCATTCCTTAGTGCAATTTATTTTATTATATAATAAATTGCCCGATTTTTCAAGATTTTTAACTCTAAACTATTTAATATTTTACTTTATAAACTCAAATCCAAAAATGGGCAAAAATTTTCGAGTGTAAAAAATACAGACAAATGATATCCATTTGTCTGTATTTTAATGATTTTATTTGCTTGCGTCGGAGCCTACAGTAACTATTGCGGTGTGTGTTTTACCCGAGCGGTAATACTTGACTTTAACCTTTTCTCCGGCGTCGGTTTCTTTAATAAGATCGGTAAGCTGTGAATACTCGGTTATTTTAGAGCCGTTAAACTCGGTGATAATATCACCTCGCTTGATTCCCGCTTTGTCCGCAGGTCCGTTTTCATCAACATTCGAAACAACCGCTCCCGAAGGATAACCGTAATAAGAAAGAACAGAAGAGGTGTACTTCGTGCTGATCGAAACACCTATATATGACTGTGCTGAATTTTCTTTTGAAATTATCTTGTTGCATTTTTCCACAACATCGTTAACAGGAATGGCAAAGCCCATTCCCTCATATTCCTCCGAAACTATTTTAGAGGAATTTATTCCCACAAGTTGACCTTTGATATTCAAAAGCGCTCCGCCGGAATTTCCGGGGTTTATTGCCGCGTCGGTCTGGATAAGAGAAACAGCCGAAGTGCTCGATACCTTTCTGTTAAGACCGCTTATAATGCCTGATGTTACGCTGCCCATAAATTCAAGTCCGCCGGGGTTCCCGACAGTTATAACAGTCTGCCCTACTTTAAGCGCGGAGGAATCGCCTATCTCAACGGCTGAAAGACCCGTCGCGTCTATCTTGATGACCGCAAGGTCATAAGAAATATTGTAACCTATAACGCTTGCAGTATAAGACTGTGAATCAAGACTTCCGACATAGACTTCTATTTTACCCTTTGATTCAACGGCACTTTGAATAACGTGATAATTTGTTATAATGTAACCGTCGGAAGAATAAACAACGCCGGAGCCCTCGCCGGTCGATTCGCTTTCTCCTCCGAAAAAACTCGAAACAGCTGTAGTGGTTCTTATTCCGACAACGCTGTTTTTAACCTTTTCGGCTACTGCCTGCTCAACTGTCTGCGCAGTTTCGTCAACATTAATATTGACATTCGAAACAGTTCCGCCCGATGGGGTGGTTACCTGCGAATTTTTCTTTCCTATATTGCCTGTTGCAAATAAAGCCGCAAAGCAGCCGCCTGCGCCTATAGCCGCCGAAAGCACGGCTGTAACTATAATCAGCGCCGCTTTCTTTCCAGCTCCCGTCTTTTTGTTTTTAGGTTTGATCTCATAATTGATTTCTGAATTATTCTGATTTGAATATCCGCTGCTTCTCGGGTCAAAGCTTCCGTCAGAAGAAAATTCAAACTTAGGAACTTCTTCGCCGAAAGTTTCGCGGTTAAGATCGTTGTTATCCATATATGATGATCCTTTCTTCTTAATCTGCTGTTTATTATAACTGTTATTTATGTTATTTTTCAAGGATTTATGTGAATTATTTGTAAATAATAAATTTTGCTTTACAAATAAATAATCGTGTGCTATAATATACAAGCAGTTTTATGCTTATACCGTATTCTTAGCTTAAGGCGTCTGCCGCACTGCGGAATCACCCGACCTTTTGCTCGGTTTTGCGGAGTAAATTTAAAAAGGAGTGAAATTTAAAATGACAAATGAAGTAAAGCGTCAGGTTATAGCTGATTATGCTACTCATGAGGGAGATACAGGTTCTCCGGAAGTTCAGATTGCTCTTCTCACAACCCGTATTAATGAGCTCAATGAGCATTTGAGCGTTCATAAGAATGATCACCATTCCCGCCGCGGTCTTCTCAAAATGGTAGGTCACAGAAGAAACCTTCTTGCATACCTTCAGAAGAATGATATTGAAAGATACCGTGCTATCGTCAAAAAGCTCGGTCTTCGTAAGTAATCGCAAAATAAGCCAAACCGGACCTAAAAATCCGGTTTGCTTTATTTTATTTCGGAGGCTTTCAGCCTTTAGCGGTAAATCGAGGGCTTATTTAAAGAAATAAGCTTTGGATTTATTGCTAATGAAAGAAAATCTCCGAAAAAATTAAAAAAAGGAGATTTTTAAATGTTTGAAAATTACAAGGTTTATGAAACGACCATTGCCGGCAGACCTTTCAAGCTTGAAACAGGTAAAATGGCAGGCCTTGCAAATGCTGCGTTTTTAGCGTCTTACGGCGAAACTAACGTGCTTTGCACCGTAACCGCGTCGGACAAGCCGCGCGAGGGTGTAGATTTCTTCCCGCTTTCTGTTGACTACGAGGAGAAAATGTACTCCGTAGGCCGTTTCCCTGGCTCTTTCCAGCGCAGAGAGGGAAAAGCAAGCGAGAAAGCAATTCTCGCTTCAAGATGTATCGACAGACCTATCCGCCCGCTTTTCCCTAAAGATATGCGGAACGATTGCTCCGTTGTTGCAACCGTTATGTCAGTCGATCCCGACTGCTCTCCCGAGATCACGGCAGCGATAGGCGTTTCAGCCGCTATCGCCGTTTCCGATATTCCGTGGGACGGTCCGATAGCAAGTACCTCCGTAGGACTTGTTGACGGCGAGATAGTTATTAACCCCACTCTTGAGCAGAGAGAAAAAACCGATCTTAATCTTACGGTTTCTTCCACCGAAGACCTCGTTGCAATGATCGAGGCAGGCGGTAACGAAATCCCCGAGGATCTTATGTATGACTGTATTATGGCAGGCCACGAAGTAAATAAAGAAATCGTTAAGTTTATCAACGGTATCGTAGCTGAGATAGGCAAGGAAAAATTCACTTTCGAATCAAGCAATCCCGATCCCGAAATTATGGAAGAGATCGAGAATTTCTGCATTGAAGATGTTAAAAAAGCTCTTGATACAGACGATAAGAATATCCGCGACGCGGCACTTCTTCCTATTTATGACGCTGTTCACGAAAAATTCGATGAAAAATTCGAGGGCAATGAAGCAAAAATAGACGAGATTATGTATCTTGTTCAGAAGCACGTTGTCCGCTCCTGGCTTAAAGACGAGCATAAGCGAGTAGACGGAAGAGGTATCGACGATATCCGCCCGCTTGACGCCGAGATCGATCTTCTTTCCCGCGCCCATGGCTCGGGAATGTTCACCAGAGGTCAGACTCAGGTTTTATCCGTTGCAACTCTTGCTCCGATAAGCGAAGCTCAGAAGCTTGACGGTCTTGATGAAGACACTTCTAAAAGATATATTCACCACTATAACTTCCCCTCTTATTCAGTCGGCGAAACCAAGCCTTCCAGAGGCCCCGGCAGAAGAGAAATAGGCCACGGCGCTTTAGCGGAACGAGCTCTTGTTCCGGTTATTCCGTCGGTTGACGAATTCCCGTATGCTATCCGCGTCGTATCCGAAGTTCTTTCTTCTAACGGCTCCACTTCTCAGGGCTCTATCTGCGGATCCACTCTCGCTTTAATGGCGGCAGGCGTTCCGATAAAGGCTCCGGTTGCAGGTATTTCCTGCGGTCTTATCACAGGCGATAAGGGAGTTTACGGCGACTTTATGACAATGGTCGATATCCAGGGCCTTGAAGATTTCTACGGCGATATGGACTTTAAGGTTGCAGGTACAAAAAAAGGTATCACCGCTATTCAGATGGACTTAAAAGTACACGGACTTACCGGCGAAATTATTAAAGAAGCTTTCGCAAAGACCAAAAAAGCAAGAGAATATATTCTCGATGAAGTAATGCTTAAATGTATTCCCGAGCCAAGAAAAGAGCTTTCAAAATATGCTCCCAAAATGCTCACCACTTCGATTTCTCCCGATAAGATCGGCGATGTTATCGGAAAGCAGGGCAAAGTTATTCAATCTATTCAGGAGCAGTGCGAATGCACTATCAATATTGAAGAAGACGGCAGAGTTTTCGTTTCCGGTCTTGATATTGGAAAAGCCAAGCAGGCTATTTCAATTATCGAGCTTATAGCCAATGATCCCGAGATCGGCGCAATTTATAACGGGAAAGTTACAAGACTTATGAACTTCGGCGCTTTTGTTGAGATAGCTCCCGGCAAAGAAGGACTTGTTCATATTTCTAAGCTTGATGTTAAGCACGTTGATAAGGTTGAAGATGTCGTAAATGTCGGCGATCAGGTACTCGTTAAGGTAACCGAGATCGATGATCAGGGCAGAATAAACCTTTCCAGAAGAGACGCTCTTGTCGAAGTAAACGGCGCAGTCGTTGAGGATGACGCAGAAGAAGATCAGAAGAAAAAATCTCATTCTTCAATAGATCGTAAAGGTTTCAGAAGAAGAGAGCATTGATTTAAAATAAAAAAGACAGGTTGCACAGTGCAACCTGTCTTTTTTATTTGCAGATAATATTAAAATACGCGGCGATACCGCCGCGTATTTTTTGCTTTATTTATCTTGGATGATTATCATCCGGATCGTGATCGCCTGTGATAAAAGGAATATCTGACTGATCTTCATTTTCCTCCGGGAAAACGAGCGAATCAATATCAAAGTCCTCATCTTCTGCGCCTAACTGCCTTAAATTCTTTTTAGATACTACTCTGACAATTACAAGTACAAGTAAAACTATCAGGCATATCGCCGCAAGTATCACAAAGCATAATATAAGCTTAGCGGAAAGCGATAAATTTAAAAACTTTTGAATTGCTCCCACTTTTTTCGGGGTTGATGCTTTAATATCTGTAGTTTTGAAGTCAGGCGCTCTTTGGAGAGTTTTTTCAGCGGAATCATATCTGTAAAATGCGCTTTTGCCCTCGCTGTAGCAATAGAAAACAAAGAAATCTAACATCTTATCGGAAGTAAACTGATAAACCTTCGCAGTAGTTCCGTTTATTTCTATTTCTGTGGTTTTATATCCGTCAGGCGCCTGGGTTTCAGGCTTTTCTATAATATAAAGCTTGCCGTTTGAAAGAATATAGGGAGCAATTTTAAAGTCCTCGCCGTCTTTTATATAGAGCACAGGCTTTTTCTCCGCGTCTGTATCCGCTGTCAGATAACATAAGGTATATTTACCCGATTCGTCTTTAAGGCAGGGGATCTGCTTGTCTTTTCTCGTAAACTCTTCTACCTTATATCCCGGATAAGCAGTATAAGCGCTTGCCTCGGTTAAAATATGATAGTCGCTTGAGCCTATTACAACAAGCAAAGGATCGCTCTCGCGAAGCTGTTTTTCATACTCCGCGGTTTCTTCCTGTGTCATTCTTTTAATTTTTATCGTGTAGGATTTTTTGGCTTTGCCGCTCGCACTCGTGACAGTTACCGTCACCTTATTTTCTCCGACTTTCAGTACAACATCGCCCGCACCCGTCACTATCGCGCCCGCGTCTGCCACATTAGCACTTATTTTGACCTTTTCAACGCTGTATTTAACAGTTGCCGTGTAGCTTGTTTTGTTTGCGTTGAAAGCAGGAGAAAGGCTTGTTCCGCTCACACTCAAAGAAGAAAGCGCCGCATTATCCGACTGCGCTATAGTTACAGAAATTGCGGAAGAAGCAGTCATTTTTGCTCCGTCAACATTTACACCTGTAAGGCTTGCTGAAACATTACCCGATCCGTTGCCCACAGCTGTAAATCTGATTGTGTATTTGGCGTTTTTCGAGGTTCCGTTAAAATCGGTATCGACAATTCTTACAGTGCCGTTGCCGGCGGTCGCCTGGCCGCCTGTGCAGGAAGAATATTTTAAAACTCCCGTGCTGAAAGAAATCGTGGCATCTAATGCTCCCACAGGATCGGAGGCGGCGTATTTTACCGTAACGGTCACCGCTTCGCCTACCCTGTAATTTCCTTTTTTGTTAAGTCCTAAAACGACCGAGGCAGTAGCCGCGGAAACCGTTAAAGCAAATAATGAGGAAATAAGCAATACCGAGCTTATTATCAGCGCGGCAATTTTTTTAATTTTTTTCATTTGATCCTTGCTCCCTAACTAATCGTTTTTATTCCTAAAATGTGGAACTTGATAGCCGCAAGATCCACAACATCAACTACACCGTCTTTATTCACATCGGCAGCGGAATAAACCGAACTGCTGATAGATTTTATGCCTAGAATATGAAATTTTATAGCCGCAAGATCCACAACATCGATCGCACCGTCGGAATTGATATCGCCGCGTTTTAAAGTCGGCGTGGGTTTTTCAGGCTCCGAACTTCCTCCCTGGTCCGGCCTCGGAGAAACCGTTTCCGATATGGAAGTGAAAACAGGGATCTTAAATGTTAATGCCGCATAAGTGTTTCCTGTAAAAGCCTTTGCAAACTGGCTTGCATTATTCTTTGAATCCCAAAGATTACCCGCATATTGATGAGAATAATAAGGTGCTTTTACAAGATTAAAATTCTTATAATAATATGTATCCTGACCAACCGCAATATATCCGTCGGAATAAACCGATGCTCCGCCGAGAATCGCCGCTCTTCTTGAATTCCAGCCTTTTTCCTTTGCTTTAGTAAGTCCGGATCTTATAACTGCTTCGTCGCCCTGACCGGAAGCACCCACATTGAAGAAATTGTAATATCCCTCAAAGCCCGGATAAGTTCCGCTTATAAGACTGCTTGTCCCTTTAGTTCCCTGCTCCGCTATGATAATTGCGGCAAGCACGCAGGGGTTCACTCCGGAACTGTTCGCGGCTTCCATAATATCGTTTATATAAGCGTTAGAATTATTACTATAGCCGTTTTCAAGAAAAGTTCCTTTTATCACAGATTTTAAAAGGTCCGCCGAATGCAAATTTTTATCATAACCCTGCTGGGCAAACATATAAAAATCGTTACCTGATAAAAAATTTCTCGGATCCATAAAATAAGCTATGGCACTGCGGGAAGCATAATACCATCCGCTGCCGTCTACGGAAATTCTGTTACCATCTTTATCAAATCCCTGCGGCTGTGAGGAATACCATCTCTCATCGCCGTAAACAGGCCATCCTATAGGTGCCATTTTACAGAGTCCGTTATACTCTGCGCTGACCGCGTCAGAAAAAGACATATTCAGCTTATCCGGAATGAATTTGTAATTAGGATAAATAGCGTGAAGATTTCTTAAATATGGCTTATAGCTTTCAGGGAACTGCGAGATCTGAGTTTCAAAATCACCGTCAACAATAATAGTTTTAAACCTGATATAATAGCCGTAAACATATCCGACATTTGAGCCGTGCTTAACCTTATACCAAACGGTGCCGTGGCCGCTTTCAGCCTCGTTTCCGCTTACTTTTTCAAGTATCTCAACCTCGGTATTAATACTAAGTATTTCATAAAAGGAAGTTCCAGAATATGTATTCGGAGCGCTTCTTAGCCTAACGCTCTCACCTGTGATAATTCCGATATTCGATTCTGCCGAGGCTTTAAAATTAACGCAAAAAGCTGTCGAAAAAACAAGTACAAAAACAATTATAAGACTTGTAAGCCTTTTTATTTTCGACATAATCTCTCACCTTTATATATAAATATATATAATAATTATATAACTGTTTTAATCTGCTGTCAACACCAAATATATTACATATTATGGTAATAGGCGATAAAAATTATTGCTGGCTTAAAAGATAATATCTTTAGCCTTTTTTAAGTAAACGGAGGAATAAAAATGGCAACTTTTACAAACCAGGCCACCCTTTCTTTCAGCGGAGGAACCGTCAATTCCAATGTCGCTACCGGAAATCTTATAGAAACACTTTCTTTGACAAAAACACCTGTTTCGGCAACCTATGAGCCGAATGATAATGTAACCTATGTTATAAATCTCATAAATTCCGGGAGCTCCGCTCTCACAAACCTTACTATGACCGATAATCTCGGACTATATCAGACTGCCGCCGGCACAAATGTTTATCCCCTGACCTACACTGCAGGCTCGATAAAATATTATATTAACGGCGTTTTGCAGACTGCTCCCACAGTAACTGCAGGTCCGCCTCTCACAATAACAGGAATCACCATTCCCGCAAATTCAAATGCCGCAATAGTTTACAGCGCTGATGTAAACGGGTTTGCGCCTTTGGCTACCGCCTCGGCAATTTCCAATGAAGTAACCGTTACAGGCACAGGTATTACAACTCCTGTTACGGCTGACGCTTCGGTAACGGTCGCTTCCGCTCCCACGCTTAATATCATCAAAACTATCGATCCTGTAAATGTTACTCAAAACAGCAGAGTAACCTATACCTTCAGAATTCAAAATACCGGCAACACCGCCGTTACCGCTGCCGATAACGCTGTAATAAGAGATGTGTTCAATCCGATTTTATCAGATATCGCCGTCACATTCAATTCTGCCGCTTGGACCGCAACTACAAACTACACCTACAACACCGCAACAGGTCTTTTTGAAACCGTTGCAGGCCAGATAACAGTTCCTGCCGCAACCTATACTCAGGATCCCACAACAGGCGCAGTAACAGTAACTCCCGGCGAGAGCGTTCTCACAGTAACAGGTACTATCTGAAAATGATAATGTCGATAGGGCCGCTTTTGAAAGCGGCCCTATTTTCACAGCTTTTTTATTTTTCTCATAGTATGAAATATAAAGACAATAAATATCTGCTCAATTTTAAATCGAATATTTTTTAAAAGCAGTGTCAAGAATATAAATACAAGTTAAAGTTATTCGGAGAGTGAAATAAAAATGAGTATAAAGCGCGGAGATATTTTTTATGCCGATTTAAGCCCGGTGGTAGGCTCGGAGCAGGGCGGAATAAGACCGGTACTTATAGTTCAGAATGATATCGGCAACAGATACAGTCCGACTGTTATCGCCGCAGCAATAACAAGCCAAAGCGATAAAAACGAACTTCCAACTCATATCAGGGTAAGTGCCGACGGGTGCGGACTTATGAAAGACTCAATAGTACTTCTCGAACAGGTAAGAACTATAGATAAAAGAAGACTCAAAGAAAAAATGGGAAGCCTTGACGGCTCTTCAATGAATCTTGTAGACCACGCGCTGAGCGTAAGCTTCGGTCTTCCTGATAATACGGAAATATTATAAAAAGCTGCTTTTGGAATTTTCCAAAAGCAGCTTTTTTTAAAACATTCTTATAATTGCAACGGCTAAAATAAATAATCCGAAAATAACCCTGTAAATTGCGAAAACTTTATAACTGCGGTTTTTAACAAAACCCATTAAAAATTTTATTACGAACATTCCCGAAATAAAGCTTGCAAGCACTCCTGCAAAGAATTGCATATCAAAGCTGAAATCCTTTATTTTAACAAGCGCTGCCGCCGCAACGATCGGTGCAGAAAGTAAAAATGAATACTTTGCCGCGCTCTCACGGTCAAGTCCGCAGGCTCTTGAAACGGTTATCGTAATACCCGATCTAGAAACTCCGGGAATTGCCGCCGCAAGCGCCTGAGAAGTTCCTATGGCAAGTGCGGATTTTGCCGGCATTTTTTTATAGGAAACCGTGGACTTCGCATTTTTATCAACTATGTATAAAATCACGCCCATAATTATAAGCGCCGCCGAAATAATGATCATTTCAATGTTAAGATTACCATTTACTAGTTTTCCCACGATTTTTTCAAAAACAAGTCCCAAAACGCCTGCCGGGATAGTTGCAAAAACTATCAGCCAGAAAAGCCTGCCGTTTGTATTTTTTTCTTTTTTAAAGACCGTTTTATACCCGCCCTTAATAAGAGCTATCCAATCCTTGTAAAAGAATATAAGAATCGCAAACAGCGTTCCTATATGCAGGGCAAGATCAAAGGAATCGGGTATCGTGTCCCATTTAAAAAGCCATGGGAAAATATTAAGGTGTGCAGAGCTTGATATCGGTAAAAATTCCGTAAGGCCCTGAACTATACCTAAAAAAATAGATTTTAATATTTCTGCCAAAGTCATCACCTTATTTGCCGAGCATTTCCTTATAAAGCCTTATATAAGCGTTTGCCGAAGCCGCCCAGCTGTTATTGCACTCCATTGCGCGCTTTCTCATTATATTAAATCCGGTTTTATCCTTATACCCCTCAACAGCTCTCCAAACGGCGTTCTGCATATCGTGGGCATTATAGTTTTCAAATGTAAATCCGTTGCCCACACCGTCACCGCTGTCGGTGATAGTATCGTTAAGTCCGCCTGTTTTTCTGACAATCGGAATTGTTCCGTATCTTAAAGCTACCATCTGTGCAAGTCCGCAGGGTTCGCTCTTGCTCGGCATTAAGAAAATGTCAGAGCCGGCATATATTTTATGTGCAAGATTTTGATCAAAACCTAATTTAAGACCGACCTTATCGGGATATCTGTTATGCATCTCATAGAAAAATGTTTCGAATTCCCATTCTCCAGAGCCTAAAATAACAAACTGAACATCGCCCTGGAGCATATCTTCAAATACGCACTTAACAAGATCTATTCCCTTGTGTTTTACAAGCCTTGTGACCATTCCGATAAGCGGAGTATCCTTGTTTACACTAAGCCCCATATCCTCCTGAAGCTTTTTCTTGTTAAAGGCTTTGTCTTTTAATGTTTCCTCGGAATAATTCTTATAAATAAAAGTATCGGTCAAAGGATTATAAACATCGTAATCTATTCCGTTTACAATACCCGTAAGCTTAAATGTAAACTGCTTTAAAATATTGTCAAGTCCGTGAGAATAATAGGGATCCAAAATCTCTTTTGCATAGGTTGGAGATACGGTCGTAACCTTATCCGCACACTGTATTGCGCCTTTCATAAGGTTAACGCAGCCGTCATATTCCATAATGGATTCTCTTCCCTCGGGAAGACCTAAAACATCTGAATAAAGTTCCTTGCCGTATTTTCCCTGATACTGAATATTGTGAATGGTAAACACTGTCTTAATGTTTGCATATAACCCGTCAAATTTATAAAATTCATTTAAATAAACGGGTATCATAGCCGTCTGCCAATCGTTGCAGTGGATAATATCGGGCATAAAAGGAATATGCTGGAGCATTTCAAGAACAGCTCTTGAAAAGAAAGCAAACCTCTCGGCGTCGTCATAATGACCGTAAAGTCCGTTTCTTTTAAAATAGTACTGATTATCGAGGAAATAATATATAACCCCGTTCATATGAGCTTCAAACACTCCGCAATACTGTCTTCTCCAGGAAACAGGAACGGTGAAATGGCACAAAAATGTCATTTTTTCTCTTAATTCATCGGGAATGCAGGAGTAAAGAGGCATAACTACTCTTGCTCCTATCATTCTCCTCCTTAAAGCTTTCGGAAGCGCTCCGGAAACATCGGCAAGACCTCCCGACATTGCAAAAGGCAAAGCTTCGCTTGTTGCAAATAAAACCTTCATATTTTCTTTCCTTTCAAAACTCAGATTTTCACATTTTTCTCAATTATAATAGGTTTTAAAGACGTTCCTTTCATTACAACATCCGAGCTTATACGGACATTTTTGTCTGCTATAAGATAATTAAGTGAGGCATTATCCTCGATCTTGCCCTCCTGCATAATAATTGAGTTTTCGATAACGGTATTTTTGCCGACTTTAACTCCCCTGAAAAGGATACTGTTCTTTACAGTGCCCTCAATAACGCAGCCGTCTGCAATAATGCAATTAGAAACCTCGGCGTTTATACCGTATCTAGTAGGCATATCATCTCTAATCTTTGTCATAACAGGGCGATCCGAATTAAACAGATCTTTTCTGTTTTCGGAATCAAGAAGCGCCATACTAAGATCATAGTATTTTTTAATGCTGTCCGCAACTCCGACATAACCTTTGTGGATAAATGCGTATTCCTTTAAAGAATTGAGTTTTCTTGCAAGAATATCACTGTTAAGATTTCTTATATTGTTTTCATATCCGTAAACAACCAAAGTTTTAAGAAGCTCGGATTTTATTATCGTAAGTCCCGTTCCGAATAAAACATTGCTTTTTGCAACGGAAGAATATGTGATTTTTTCTATCTTTCCGTTGCTGTCGCATTCGATTATCGGAGTTTCGGAATGTTTGTCGGGGCTTTCTCCCTCGGCACAGATAAATGTCACATCAGCTTCCTTTTCTTTGTGAAACGCTAAAGCTGCTTCTAAATCCACGTTGGCGATAAGATCGCCTGCGCAAATAACTATATCCTCCGCACCGCAGCGGTCGATAAAATCTCTGCCGCCGTAAAGTGCCTCGATTATTCCGTCATACCTTTTGTTGTAATTAGAACTGAAAGGCGGAAGAAGATGAAGTCCCCCCTGCTTCCTGTCAAGATCCCAGAAAATTCCGCTGCCCATATGATCCATAAGAGATTTATAATTGGATTTTGTTATAATTCCTATGTTTATAATTCCTGCATTAACAAGATTAGAAAGCGCAAAATCAATAATTCTGTATCTCGCTCCGAAAGGAACAGAAGCCATTGACCTTATCTTCGTAAGCTCGCCTAAAAGTGAATCCTTAGTGTTGGCAAAAACAAGTGCAGCTGCTTTTGAATTGGTCATTTTATTTCACCGCCCTTAACATTTTCGGTAATCATAAGCTTAGGCCCTATTTTTGAGTCCTTCCCGACGTTTAGTCCGTCGCCTATAACGGTTATTCCCCAATCGTCTGACCCGTTTACATCAGGCTCCGCTCCGATGGCCGCATTTTCTTCGACAGTAACATTCTCCGCTATTATCGAATACTTTATATGCGCGCCTTTTTTAATTACCGCGCCCGGCATAACGAGCGAGTATTCAACTTTCGCTCCCTTTTCAACGGACACATTCTCAAACAGCACCGAATAATCAAGCTCTCCGCTAACCGAACAACCGTCAGTTATAAGCGAATTTTCAACCTTGGCACAGCTATCGATAAACTGCGGCGGGAAGCATTCGTTTTTAGAGTATATTCTCCAGTCCGGATCCGAAAGATCAAGATTTATTTTTGGATTTAAAAGATCGAGGTTTGCCTCCCAAAGTGAATCGACAGTTCCGACGTCTTTCCAATATCCTTCGAATCTGTATGCCGAAAGCTTTTCGCCCGCCGAAAGCATAGCCGGGATAACATCTTTTCCGAAATCATTAGAAGAGTTTTCGTTTTCCTCGTCTTCGGTCAGATATTTTTTAAGCTTATCCCAGGAAAAAACATATATTCCCATAGAGGCAAGATTGGATTTCGGATTCTTCGGCTTTTCTTCGAATTCGTAAACAGTCCCGTCATCTCTCACATTCATAATTCCGAATCTTGAAGCCTCTTCCATAGGTACTTCCAAAACAGAAATAGTGCAGGCGGATTCCGTCTTTTTATGAGCCTCTATCATTTTCGAATAATCCATTTTATAAATATGATCGCCCGATAATATAAGCACATAATCAGGATCGTATCTTTCGATAAATCCGAGATTTTGATAGATCGCGTTGGCAGTTCCTCTGTACCAATCTCCGCCCTTTTGACCTTGATAAGGAGGCAGAATATGCACGCCGCCGTTTGTCCTGTCAAGATCCCACGGCTTTCCCGAAGAAACATAATCGTTAAGCTCAAGAGGCTTATATTGCGTCAGAATTCCGACGGTATCAATACCTGAATTTGAGCAATTTGAAAGTGGGAAGTCGATAATGCGGTATTTTCCGCCGTAAGGCACCGCAGGCTTTGCGATTTTAGAAGTAAGCACTCCCAATCTGCTTCCCTGACCTCCCGCGAGAAGCATTGCTACGCATTTTTTCTTAGACACAACAACATCTCCTATTTATTATCATTCTTAGATTTTCTTTTTGCCGGGGTTCTGTAATATATTACAGAAAGCGGCGGAATTTCAACCGCTATGGAATTTTCATATCCATGCATAGGGATCTTTTCGCTTTTATATGATCTCGGCGCTTCTGTTTCTCCGCCGAATTCCTTGAAATCGGAAGAAAAGACCTCTTTATAGGTTCCTTTTCTTTCTACCCCTATTCTGTATCCGCTTCTTGCCACGGGTACGAAATTGCAAAGGCAGACTATTTCACCGCCGTCATTATCTATTCTTCTGAAAGCGATTATGCTTTGTGAATTATCGTCGTTCGAGATCCATTTAAAGCCGTTCCACGAATAATCTATCTCCCATAAAGGCTTGCAGGCAAGATAAAATTTATTAAGCTTTTCAACATACCTCTGCATTTTTTTGTGCGACTCATAATCAAGTAAAAGCCAATCAAGCTCTTTTTTGTAATCCCATTCGATAAATTGGGCGAATTCCTGACCCATAAAAAGCAGTTTTTTGCCCGGGTGAGCCATCATATAAGCATAAAAAGCCCGTAGCGATCTGAATTTATCTTCATAATCTCCCGGCATTTTCTCTATCATAGAACATTTTCCATGCACCACTTCATCGTGCGAGATCGGAAGAATAAAGTTTTCCGAAAAAGCATAGAAGAAAGAAAATGTCAGACAATCGTGATTATGCTTTCTGAAAAGCGGATCAAGCGACATATATCTTAACATATCGTTCATCCAGCCCATATTCCATTTGAAATTAAATCCGAGTCCGCCGTCAAATGCCGGCTTTGTTACCATCGGCCACGCTGTTGACTCTTCCGCTATCATAAGAATATCTGGATCCGCCTCAAAAGCGGCTTTGTTTACTTGTCTTAAAAATTCCACAGCTTCAAGATTTTCTCTTCCGCCGAAAGAATTAGGTACCCATTCGCCGTCTTTTCTTCCGTAATCAAGATAAAGCATAGAGGCAACCGCGTCTACTCTTATACCGTCGATATGGAATTCTTTTATCCAAAAAACAGCACTTGAAATAAGGAAACTCATAACTGCGGGCTTGCCGTAATCAAACACGACGGTCCCCCATTCCTTATGCTCGCCTTTTCGCTCGTCGGAATACTCATACTGCGGAGTGCCGTCAAACCTGTAAAGCCCGAATTCGTCTTTAGGGAAATGCGCCGGCACCCAATCAAGGATAACGCCGATATTTTGACTGTGCATTATATCCACGAATTTTTTGAAAGCGTCTGGAGTTCCGTATCTTGAAGTCGGAGCAAAATATCCGCTCACCTGATATCCCCACGAGCCCTCAAAAGGAAATTCTGTAATAGGCATAAGCTCAACGTGAGTATATCCCATTTTTTTGACATATTTTGAAAGCTTTTTAGCCGCGGTTTCATAGTCGAGAAAACTTCCGTCGCTGTTTTTCATCCAAGAGCCCAGATGAACTTCATAAATATTGACAGGCGAAGAATAAACAGTCCTTTTGTGCTTTTCGGCTTTGTATCCGGCGTCAGTCCATTCAAAATTATGCTCGGCATAAATTTTTGAAGCGTTTTCAGGAGCTGTCTGAAAATGGCGAGCATAAGGATCGCTTTTAAGAATAGTTTTACCATTAGGTCCTGTTACCGCATATTTGTAACAATCAAATTCTTTAACGCCTTTTATCTTCGCCTCGAAAACTCCCCCGCCGATATTTTTCATCGGGGAAACATCGGTATTCCAATTGTTGAAATCTCCTGCAACGCTTACTCTTTTTGCATTCGGAGCCCACACGCGGAAAATCGTGTGCGACTTGCCGAAAAATGATCCGAGATACTTGTAAGCGTCGGATTTTACCGTGTTTTCAAAATCCGGAAAATATTTTTCCATTTCAAATTCCCCTTCACTGAAAATCTTTTAATTCTTTATTTTATTATATCAGCATTTTTTAAGATTTTCAATATATTTTTGTTAAATTTCCGAGAGCGAGTTACAAATTTTTTGACGATATTTGTTGTAATTGCACAAAAATCAGGTATGTTTCGAGCTCCGCGAAACAATTTTCAGATCAGCCCGGCATATTTGGAGGAATCTGCGGTCACCAAAACCGTTTCTTTCCCTATCACCTTAATATCTTTCCACGGAATAATAATATCATCCTGTTTTCCGATAAGTCCGAAAAGCCGAGGCCTTCCGAAGATAATAATTGCTGTAAGAGTTCCCGACTCGGTATCAAGCTCAATATCTCCGATATACCCTAAAACAAAACCATCGTTTATACAAACCACCTGCTTGTTTTTAAGCTCGTCAATTCTGCAAATCATTTTCTCACCGCTTTATGTGAAATATAAAATAATTATATGAATTAAGCCTGTAAAATATAATAAGACCCGGCGGCAAAGTCTTAAAAACTTTATCGCCGGGTTAATTTTAAAATAACCCCGTTATTTTTCCGTTTTCATCTATATCGATATTTTCCGCTGCCGGTTTTTTAGGAAGTCCCGGCATAGTAAGAATATTTCCTGTCAGCACCACCGCAAATCCCGCGCCTGCTGAAATTTTAATGTTTCTCACAGTCACTGTGAAATGCTCGGGCGCTCCTAATTTAAGAGGATCGTCGGAAAAGCTGTACTGAGTTTTTGCTATACAAACGGGCAGTAAGGAATAGGGTGAGTTTTCTATCTCTTTTAGTTGCTTTTGCGCCTCCGTCGTTAAAACCACCCCGTCGCCGCCGTAAACCTTTTTGACAACAGCCTCGATCTTTTCTTTCATACTTATATTATCTTCATAAGCAAATTTAAAATCGGGTTTTTCTTCTTCGCATAATCTAACTGCTTCGTGCGCCAGCGCTTTTGCACCTTCTCCGCCTTTCTCCCAGGCCTCGGATAAAACAACATTTACGCCTATCTCTTTGCATGTCTCGGTTATAACTTCGATTTCCATTTTTGTATCGGTCGGGAAAACGTTCAGTGCAACAACTGCGGGCAGACCGTAAACATTTTTTATGTTCGATAAATGCCTGATCAAATTAGGAATACCTTTTAGAAGTGCCTCCCCGTTTTCCTCGTTTAAGTACTTTTTATCAACTCCGCCGTGCATTTTAAGCGCTCTTATAGTTGCAACCAAAACGCAGGCGTCAGGCCTCAATCCCGATTTTCTGCACTTTATATCAAAAAACTTCTCGGCTCCGAGATCTGCTCCAAAACCCGCCTCCGTAACCACAAAATCTGCGCATTTAAGAGCAGTTTTCGTAGCTATAACAGAGTTGCAGCCGTGAGCTATGTTAGCAAAGGGCCCTCCGTGAATTATCACAGGTGTTCCCTCTAAAGTCTGCACAAGATTAGGCTTTACAGCGTCTTTTAAAAGCGCAGCCATTGCGCCCTGCGCTTTAAGATCTCTGCACCTGACAGGCTCGCCCGCGGTGTTATAAGCTACAATAATTTCCGATAGCTTATCTTTAAGATCCGAAATATCCGAGCTTAAACACAGCACCGCCATTATCTCGCTTGCAACCGTGATATCAAATCCGTCTTCCCTAGGCACACCGTTGTTCTTGCCTCCGAGCCCGTCTACAATGTTTCTTAATTGACGGTCGTTCATATCGACGCACCTTTTAAAAACTATTCTTCTTGTATCGATATTGAGCTCATTTCCCTGGTGAATGTGATTGTCAAGCATAGCGGCAAGCAGATTGTTAGCCGCTCCTATCGCGTGAAAATCTCCGGTAAAATGAAGATTGATATCCTCCATCGGCACCGCCTGCGCGTATCCGCCGCCTGCGGCTCCTCCCTTAATTCCGAAAACAGGACCGAGCGACGGCTCTCTAAGTGCGGCAACTGCCGATCTTCCGATTTTATTTATTCCGTCCGCAAGTCCTACGGAGGTCGTAGTCTTACCCTCGCCTGCGGGAGTGGGAGTAATAGCGGTAACAAGTATCAGCTTGCCGTCTTTATTTTTGCTGTTTTTTAAAAATTCAGGGCTGATCTTTGCCTTATATTTTCCGTAGCACTCTAAATAGTCTTCGTCAATTCCTGCTTTTAAAGCAATTTTATTTATCGGCTGCATTTCACAGCTTTGCGCGATTTCAATATCCGTTTTATACCCCAAATCATTCACCTCTGATAATATCGGGCAGCTTGTCTAAAGAATCAATAATATATGTAGGCTCTAAAGCGGGCTTTAAATAATGCGGATTGTACCAACAGGTATCAAGCCCCGAATTTATACCCCCTGCGATATCGGAAGATTCGCTGTCGCCGACAACCAAAATCTTATTTTTCGGCACTTCGGGGATATTTTTAATCACATAATCAAAATAAGCCTTTTCGGGCTTTTGCGAGCCCGCGTCTTCAGAAACGAAAATATAATCGAAAAACTTTTCAAGACCGCTGCTTTTAATCCTCTTATATTGTGTTTTTGCAACACCGTTAGTTGTTACACAGACCGTTGCACCCGATTTTTTGATTTCCTCAAGCATTTCTTCTGCTCCGTCTATAACATCGTTTCCGAAAGAAAGCAGATTAAAATACCGCTCGGACATTTTGTAAGGATCGGCATCTATCTTTGTTCTCTCAACAAATGTTTTAAATCTTCCCTCAAATATCTCTTCTTTTTTGATAATTCCCGCTTCAAAGCGTTTCCAATAGTCGTCGTTGATTTTAGAATAGGTTTCAACCAATTCGTCGGTCGCAAGTACCGAACTTTCTTTAAGAAGAGCCGATATAGCCTTTTTCTCTGCGGCTTTAAAATCAAGCACGGTGTTATCGAGATCTAAAAAAATTACGCTGTATTTCATCTTCTTATATTATAAAAAAACGGGAAAAAGTAAATAACCAAAAAGTTAAAAATTATCATTCCGAGAATTACGACCATAACGGTGCCTATCGCTGTTCCTCCGAGAAATGTAAGCCCGTATTTATAATATCTCGGATCGGTTTCGCTGTGATAAACCTTTATTCTGCTTACCGCAAAGGATTTATAAATGCCGTCATAAAACATTCCGAAAAATATAGCGGTTATAATATTCAGAGCTAATGAGATTCCTGCGAATACTGCATTATTTGCAATCGATCCGTAAACAAAAAGGATATTAAACGCCGCAGCTATGCAAAGGAGAATCGCACCGAACTTATTCATTTTTCTGTAAAAGAAAGATATCGCCGCGCCTAAAGGACCAAAAAGAAACGAAAGAGCGGCAACTGCCCAGTTCCAGCCTATTTTAGATTTTTTTGCTTCGATTTTGATAATTTTATTAATATATACTTGCGATCTTGAGCCTATAAAATCCGAAATATCCTCGAGCGGAACACCGTCAATCACCATATCGGGAACAGCCTCTGTGGAATAAATAACCTTATTTTGAACAGGATTTTCAGGCGGCGCATATTTGCTTTCCGGGTTTAAAAGACTTCCGCAGTTTTTGCAAAAATTATACTCTTCTTCATTAGGGGTTCTGCAAACGGGACAAATTTTACTCATTTATTTTCCTCCTAAAATAATGTCGCAAGAATATTGGATAATAGACTTACGCCGAAAATGCCTACTATCATCATTCCTATATTGATTCCGCCCTTTTTATTCATATCGGCTTCAATATCATCGGAATTTTTCTTTATTTTAGCGATCGATGAAACGGCATAATTTCTGTAAATAAGATCACCGAATATGCCTAAAAGAATTCTCAAAATAAGATCAAGAGTTGCTGCGATAAACGAAATAATAAGGATTTTTTTATCTATTGCCGAAACGGTTGAAAGTATTTCCGCATAAGTGAGGTTTGCTAATCCGCCGTCATTATAAAGGGCGATGCTGAAAAGATTTTCAAAAAGATTGAAAATAATGAGTGCTATTCCCGCAAGCGTACCTTTTATATACATTTTTCTCGAGAAAAGAAATCCGCTCGGGAATAAAAATGCGAGCCAGTTCCACGAAACCTTTTTTCCTGTTTTAAAGTTCGCGAATTTAGGAATATATCTCTGCGAATTTGCAAGAACGAATCTTCCTGCCTCTTTCGCTGTAACTCCCTCTCCGAGATCGAGCTCGTGCGGAACTCCGCCTAAGGGGTCTAAGGGATAATATCCGCTTATCATCCTGTAATTAGGCGATTTGCAGTTAGGGCATACAGGCTCTGAGGCATTATATGAATTTCCGCAGATATTGCACTTTATAAAATCTTCTTTTTCTTCGTTTTCCGTTTTTTCGGAGGTTTCTTTTTTCGCGTGCGCCTCGTATTCTTCTTTTAATTTATCATATTGATTTTGAGTGCCGTGATATTTTGCAAGTCCGCACTCTCCTATCGAATTGTAGCAGTCCCTGTGATGCGGCGCTCCGCATACGGGGCAATATACTACATCGTCGTCATCAAACAAATAAGAATGACAAACAACACAGGTTTTTCTATCGGAGTTCAAACAGTCACCCTCCTGAATTCATTTATTTTAGAAAAAAGACAATCGAAATATTCCTTGCCGTAATTATGAAATCCGTTTTCCGAGATCATTTTCTTAAGTGTACTCTCACTTACCCATTTGGCCGCCGCCACTTCACTTTTTTGAAGCTTAAGCTTTTCTGCGGGAGTATCGCAAAGAGTAGCATAAACATCTATAAAGGAATTCCGCTTTTTAAATCTCGAAAGCTTTATAAGAGTATCTTCATCGGTTGCGATGCCGAGCTCTTCAAAAAGCTCTCTTTTAGCGGCGTTAAAAGAATTTTCACCGGCAATCGCCGCGCCGCCCGTTGCCGCCCATTCTCCGGGCATTAACTTTTTGTTGTCAGATCTGCGCTGGATAAGAAAATCCCCTTTTTTGGAAATTATCCATATATGCACCACAAGATGATATTCTTTAGGTGCAAGCGATGATTTCCCTCTGTAGATCGTTTTCCCCGTCAAATTACCTAAACTGTCATAAACATCCCATTTTTCTGCCATCAGAGCTTCTCCGTGATATCTCCGGGCTTTTTAAAAATGCTGTTTTCCGGAACAAATCCCCTTACCGAGGAAAGAGGATAAATATTTGTGTTTTTACCTATTACAGTACCGGGATTTAAAACGCTTCCGCAGCCGACCTCCACAAAATCTCCGAGTATCGCGCCGAATTTTTTAAGACCGGTTTTTATTTTTTCGCCGTTATAATTTACCGTTACAAGCGTTTTATCCGATTTTACGTTCGAAGTGATTGACCCTGCTCCCATATGCGAGCCGTAACCTAAAATCGAATCTCCCACATAGTTGTAATGAGGGACCTGAACGCCGTCAAACAAAACAACATTTTTAAGCTCCGTGGAATTTCCCACCACAGCGCCTTTTCCAATTATCGCATTCCCCCTGATAAACGCACTGTGCCTTATCTGTGCATTTTCATCGATAATGCAAGGTCCCGTTATGCTTGCGGATTTTGCGATCTCTGCGCTTTTCGCCGCAAAAACTCCGGGAGCAATTTCTTCAAAAATGTTTTTATCAAGCTTTAAAGATAGCTTTTTAATAAAATCACTTATATTGGGCAAAGCTTCAAAAGGAAAAATATCTCCGCTAAACAGCTCGGCGGCTATAGTTTTATCCGGCGAAAAAAGACTTGACGCTTTAAGCTTATGCATATAAGATCTCCTCTCTTCTTTTGTTATTCATTATACACTGTAATTATATCAAAATTATTAACTTTTTTCAACAATTTATAATATTTTTAATTTAACTATTGCTTAAAAGAGAAAATTATATTATAATGATTAAGTAACGCGCGTTAAATCGTGCGAATGGGCGGGTCCTGTGCGACGGGTAACCGTGAACCATGTCAGGCGGGGAACCGAGCAGCATTAAGCGCTTTATCCGTGCGCCGCAGTAAATCGGTCCATTCGTGCGGTTTAGCGCGCGTCAACTTATTTAAATCAATAAAAGCTAAAGGAGAAAAAATGGCATATAAAGCTCTTTATCGGAAATATAGGCCCTCAACCTTTTCCGAAGTAGTAGGTCAGGAACAAATTACTCAAACGCTTAAAAACGAGCTTTCCGAGAATAAAACAGTTCACGCTTATCTTTTCACCGGAACCAGGGGGACAGGTAAGACAAGCTGCGCCAAAATTCTCGCAAAAGCTGTAAACTGTCTTTCTCCGGTAAACGGCGATCCCTGCGGCGAATGCGAAATGTGCAAGCTCATAAGTAATGACGAAATTACAGATATCTGCGAAATAGACGCCGCTTCCAACAATGGTGTTGACAGCATAAGAGAACTGCGTGAGCAGGTAAATTATGCTCCTGCCGCCGCTAAATACAGAGTTTATATTATCGACGAGGTGCATATGCTCTCCCAGGGCGCTTTCAATGCGCTTTTAAAAACTCTGGAAGAGCCTCCCGAGCACGTTATCTTTATTCTTGCTACCACTGAAGTCCATAAACTCCCTGCAACAATTCTTTCAAGATGCCAGAGATTTGATTTTTCAAGAATAGATCCCGAAAAAATTTGCGAAAGACTTATGTATATCGCCGAAAAAGAGGGATTTTCTCTTACAAAAGAAGCAGGCTTTCTTATTGCCGACGCGGCTG
This sequence comes from uncultured Eubacteriales bacterium, assembly GCA_934454845.1. Lineage (GTDB taxonomy): Bacteria > Bacillota > Clostridia > Oscillospirales > Acutalibacteraceae > UBA737. The sequence goes on from CAKSGV010000001.1 coordinate 82,494, forward strand.
ACGGCGGTATGCGTGATGCCGTTTCGCTTTTAGACCTTTGCGCTTCAAACAGTAAAGTTATAACCGAGGAAACGGTTTCAAATGTCTGCGCAATGGCAGGGAGCGACTATCTTTTAAAGCTTTCCGACCTTATAAAAGCAAAGGATACCGAAAGCGCCCTTAAAACGATCGATGAACTGCATAATTCCTCCGTCGATATGTTAAGACTGTTATCCGAGCTTACGGAGCATTTCAGAAATCTTATGATCTGTAAAATAATAAAGGGTGAAAATAAGCCTATCGTTTGCTCTAAAAAAAGGTTTGACCTGTTAGAGGATCAGGCGCAGAGATTTTCTTTGCAGGAAATTATGTCTGCCCTTGATATTTTGCAGTCTTCCGCCGCCGATATGCAGTCAGGCAACAGAAGAGTTGAAATGGAAATGATCGTGATAAAACTTTGCAAGCCCGAAATATTCGGAGATATCAAAGCTTTGGAATTAAGAGTTTCAAGACTTGAAAGCGGAATAAAGCCAGAAGTTAAGAATACTCAAATCCCCGAAGCTCCGAAATCCGAAGAAGAAACTCAGCCGCTTTACTCGGAAGAAGAAAAACCCTCTAAAAAAGCTGACGGCGAACCCGAAAAGGCCGAAAGCTGGGAGGATGTTATCGCAATCCTTCAAAAAAGCTGTCCGCTTATAGCGGGAGTTTTAAAGGACTCTAACGCATATATTGAAAACGATTATCTTTTGATCGAAACTGAAAATTCGCAGTTTAAAACACTTGTAAACGGCTCAAACGCGCTTTACCGTAACGCTATAAGAAACGCAGCGAAAGAGGTTTATAATAAAACCTTCCGCTTAGGGCCTTACAGAAAAACGCAAAGCGAAGAAAAAAGCATCGATCCGCTTTTAGAGCTTCAGAAAAAACTAGAGAAGCTTGAAAATAAATAAAAGGAGATTAAAATGAAAGTTAGAATACCCGGTTCCGGCGGTTCCGGAAATATGACTCAAATGATAAAACAGGCTCAAAAAATGCAGGAAGATATGGCGGCTTTGCAGACCGACCTTGAAACAAGGGAGTATTCCGCAACCTCCGGCGGCGGGATCGTGAGCGTAACCGTAGACGGAAAGCACCTTATCAAATCATTAAAAATCGATCAGAGCGCTATTGATCCGGATGACAGCGAAATGCTTGAGGATCTCATCACCGTCGCAGTCAATGAGGCTATAGAAAAAGCTTCAAAAACCGCCGAATCCGAAATGGGCGAAATAACAGGCGGACTTAATCTTCTGGGGATGTTTTGATGAGCGGAAATATAGTCCCTTTAGAAGAACTCGTCAATCAATTTGCCAGGTTACCCGGTATCGGCAGAAAAACCGCACAAAGGCTTGCATATAATATCATTGAGCAGCCTCCCGAGCGCGCCGAACAGTTTGCCAAAGCGCTTGTAAATGCTAAAAAACAAATTAAATTCTGCAAATTCTGCCAGACCTTTACGGATGAAGAGGTCTGCCATATTTGCTTGGATGAAAAGCGGGACAGATCGGTCATATGCGTGGTGGAAGATTCCCGTGACATTTTCGCGTTTGAAAGGACAAGGGAATACAGCGGTCTTTACCACGTTTTACACGGCGTGATATCTCCGCTCGATAATATCGGTCCCGATAAGCTTAAAATAAAAGAGCTTATTGCAAGACTTTCAGACGGAGAAGTCAAAGAAATAATTATGGCTACAAACCCCACAGTTGAGGGAGAAGCAACTTCAAGCTATATTTCAAGACTTGTAAAGCCTATGGGAATTAAAGTTTCAAGACTTGCCTACGGTGTTCCTGTCGGTGCCGATCTTGAATATGCCGATGAATATACTCTTGCCCGCGCGCTTGAGGGAAGAAATGAGATTTAATTTATGGAACAGAAAAAAATCGATAGAATTAACGAGCTTGCAAAAAAGCAAAAATCCTCAGGTCTAACCCCCGAGGAAAAGGAAGAACAAGCGGTTTTAAGAAAAGAATATATCGAAGCATATAAAAGAAGTCTTTTAAGCCAGCTTGATAATATGTACTTTGTTGAGCCCGACGGAACTAAAACTAAAGTAATTCCAAAAGATAAAAAGCAATAAAAGAGCGTGTCGATTTTTCGACACGCTCTTGGTTTTGTTATTTCAGGCTTAAATAATAGTCTTTCATAGTTTTTGCGTCTTCCGCCTGGGTGCCTGCAGACTCACAGATAAAAATAGGCGAACAACCGTATTTAAAAGTAAGCTCCATAACCGGCTCAAAATCAGGGCCGAACACGGTGTCCTCAAATGTCAGGTGCCGCTTTTCGCCGCCCGAAGTGAATTCTATTTTCGAAAAATGTGAATGGAAAGTTTTGAGCCTTTCCGTTCCGAGCTTATCTTTTATCGTTTCAAAAACCGTTTTATAATCTTCCAGCGATTTAAAATATCCCATATCCCTAGCATTTAAATGACCGAAATCAATGCACGGAATAAGCCTCTCGTCAATAAGGCAAAGCTCCATAACCTCCTCAAGATTACCAAGCTGATTGACCTTTCCCATTGTTTCGGGGCAGATATGAATATCGCTAAGCCCCGCATTGTCCAAAGCTTTAACAGCCTTTTTCATTGTATCCTTTGCAAGATCGAGCGCCTGTTTTCTGCTGATCTTAGCGCAGGAGCCTGTGTGAACAACTATTCTGTTTCCACCCATAGCTTTTACGGCCTCGGCGCTTTTTAAGATATAGCCTATAGAATTATCCCTTTTTTCAGGCTCGACCGACGACATAGATATAAAATAAGGAGCGTGCAAAGAAAGGGATATACCTGCGCTTTTTGCCGCGCTGCCAAGCTCTGCGGCCTTTTCCGATCCTATATTTACTCCTCTGCCGCATTGGTACTCGTAACAATCAAGTCCCATTTTAAGAACATATTGAGGAATTTCAAGGCTGTGCTTATAACCCATATCCCTAAAGCTTTGCGAATTTCCCGCAGGACCGAATTTAGCCGACATCCTTTTCTTGCTCCTTTTCATTATAATCCTTGATTTTATAAAGCTTAAAAACCAACTTTTCAAGCCTTCTTTTAAATTTAAATCTCATTGAACTTTCAGGCTTTATCGGAGTTAAAAGAATTGTTTTTATTCCGCACGCGTTTCCGCCTAAAATATCGGTGAAGATCTGATCGCCGACTATAGCGGTCTCCGATTTTTCCACATTTAAAAATTTAACTCCGCGCAAGAATCCGAAACAAAGAGGCTTTAAGGCTAGAGAAATATAATCAAGCCCTATTTTTTCGGCAAAGGGCTTAACTCTCTTTTCCTTTGAATTTGAAAGCAGAGAAAGCTTTATACCGCTTTTTTTCATACTTTCTATCCATTCATTAAGCCCGTCTGTCAGCACCATAGAATGGTGTGTGGAAAGAGTATTATCCACATCAAGCAGGAGCGCTTTGATATCGAATGATTTAAGGATTTGAGGAGTTATATCCGTAACTCTTTTAAGTTTTATATCCGGCTTTAAAAGCATTTTTTCACCTAATACAAAAGGCGGTTGTTACCCAACCGCCTTTTCCTTTTTAATTAACGAAACTTTCTTTTACGAGCAGCTTCCGATTTTTTCTTACGCTTTACAGAGGGCTTCTCATAATGCTCTCTCTTGCGAACTTCCTGAATTACGCCGTCCTTAGCGGTCTGGCGCTTAAATCTGCGCAAAGCGTTATCGAGCGATTCGTTTTCTTTTAATTTTACCTGACTCATTAACATTCCCTCCCTCCGCAAAAGTTGCAGGGGTTATACTTTAACAAAAATTATTATACTATATTACCATACTTGATGTCAAGAAGAATTTTTTATATTGCTTTAAGATTTTCTTAAGGTTTTAAAGATAGCTTGCAATTGAAAAAGAAAGTGTTATAATAGACTGTATGAATATTTTAAGATTTATTGCAAAGCTTATCAAATCCGTATCCTTAACCGTGTCCGATATTATGTTCTATAAGATCATTTATAAGGTCACGGGTATTTTCGCTACAAGAAAATTCAAAAGAGCTGAAAATAATCATAAATATGCGATTTTAATAGCGGCGAGGAACGAAAGCGCCGTTATAGGCAATCTGATCGACAGTATAAAAAAGCAGGATTATCCGAGTGAACTTATCGATATTTTCGTTGTCGCCGATAACTGCACAGATAACACGGCGCAGGTGGCTCGAGCTCTCGGTGCCGCTGTTTATGAAAGATCGGATAATGAGCATCGCACAAAAGGATATGCTTTGCAATACCTTGTTAAGTGTCTAGACCGGGATATCGGCATTAAATCTTATGAAGCTTATATGATCTTTGATGCGGATAATCTTCTTAAAAGCGACTATGTTTCAAGGATGAACGATTCTTTTGACGCCGGCGAAAAAATCGTTACTTCTTACAGAAATACAAAGAATTTCAATGATAATTGGATCGCGGCGTCTTATGGAATACATTGGCTCAGAACTATACGAAACGAGCACCGTGCAAAATCCCTTTTCAGGCTTGCAACAAGAATTCAAGGAACGGGATTTTTATTCTCAAACGAGCTTATAGAAAACGGATGGAACTATACCTCTCTCACTGAGGACAGGGCTTTTTGTGCGGACGCTGTTGTTAAAGGCTATAAAATATCCTATAATAATGAGGCGCAGTTTTTTGACGAACAGCCTGTGGATTTGAGAATTGCTTTCAGGCAGAGAATAAGATGGGCAAAAGGCCACCTTCAGGCATTTATTGAATCGGGAGGAAAGCTTTTTACACATATTTTCTTCACCGATAAAAACGCCGAAGCTTGCCTCACGGAAAAAGAAAAACAAAATTTAACACCGGCAAAAAAATTTCTCAATAATATCAGGCTTCGATTTATGAGCTTTGATATGCTCACCGTTATTTATCCCCGGCCGATTTTTTTGTTTTTCAAAAAAATTTCTCTTTTAATTATAAGGTCGATTCTTGTCTTGAATTCGCAAATGATAGTAACGAGAATGTTCGCCCCTAAGCTTTTAGGCGATTTTCTGCGGGCAATAAATATTAATCCGAGAAATTTCTCAAAATCCGGAATGATAGCAATTCTTGTTCTTTTCACTGTTTCTTGGACATTTGATTCTTATTTCAAAGGAATCTTCACCGCAATTTATATTTTTATAATGGAGCATAAAAGAATTATTCCCATAATCTGGTATAAAAAAATTCTATATTGTATCACTTTCCCTATATTTGATCTTATTGGAAGAATTTCAATGATAATAGCCTTTTTCTCAAAGGTTGAATGGAAACCGATTCCCCATAATTCATCCGTGAATATTGAAGAACTTAAAAATACCTCTCAGGTTTAAACCCGAGAGGTATTAATTTTATATAAGCGTTTTTATCACGGAAATAACATAATCTGCGAATTCTTTGCAGGTCGCATTTTCGGCAGTGCCGTCAGCTATCACTTTTTTCTCGCTCTCGGTGCAGATATTAAGCGCTTTTTCCAAAATATCCGCTTTTGAAATAAGACCGATATGTCTTATCATCATCTCGGAAGATTTTAAAAGACTTGTCGGATTAGCTCTTTCGCCCAAACCCATTTCAATAAGTTTCGGAGCGCTTCCGTGAACAGCTTCAAACATCGCATATTTATCGCCGATGTTTGCACTTCCCGCCGTACCGACTCCTCCCTGAATTTGCGCCGCCTCGTCTGTTATAATATCACCGTAAAGATTAGGCAGAACAAACACTTCGAAATTTGATCTTATATCTTTGTTTATAAGGTTAGCGGTCATAATATCGATATAATAATCCTCGGCTTTTATTTCCGGATAATCCTTTGCCACTTCGTGGGCAATTTCAGAAAAGCTACCGTCGGTTTTTTTCATTATATTTGCCTTTGTAACTATGGCAACGCTCTTTTTGCCGTTGTTTCTTGCAAAATCAAATGCCGCTCTCGCAATTCTTTCTGTGCCTGCTTTTGTTGTAACTTTAAAATCAAAACTCAAAGTATCGGGAATTTCTATTCCTTTGCTTCCTAACACATATTCGCCCTCGGTGTTTTCCCTGAAAAATGTCCAGTCGATATTTTCTTCTCCCACTTTAACAGGTCTGACATTTGCAAAGAGGTCAAGCTCTCTACGCATTGCAACATTAGCGCTTTCCAAGTTTCCGCCTTTGAGAGTTGTGGTGGGGCCTTTTAAAATGACATTGCATTTTTTTAATTTTGCAAGCACATCATCCGGAATTGCTTTATTTTGAGCCACTCTGTTTTCTATAGTCAGCCCTTCAATATCTTTAAACTCGATTTTACCGGATTTGATTTCATCTTGAAGTAGAACTTCAAGCACTCTTTTTGATTGTTCCGAAATTATAGGACCTATTCCGTCACCCGGACAGAACCCTATCACAATTTTTTCAAGTTTTGAATAATCTGTGGCTCCGGTTTCGCTTTCCATCTTTTTTTCGCGCTCTATCTGTTCCGTTAAAAGAGCTCTGAAATGAGAAACGGCCTCATCAATATATTTTTGCATAATTTTTTCTCCGATTTAATTTTCTGATTTTGTAAAGGCGAGCAATCCGCCGGCTTTGAGTATATTTTTCTGCCTGTCGGTAAAATTGCAGAAGAGCGCTATTTTTTTACCTTTTGTTTTATTTTCAAGTATTAGGTTGCCGTCGTCAAGCCCCTCAAAGATATTATCAAGACAAAGCTCGTCACCCTGATCTATTGTATCGTAATCTTCGGGATCGACAAAGGTTAAAGGAAGAATTCCCGAATTGATAAGGTTTGCGGCATGAATTCTTGCAAAACCTTTTGTTATCACTGCTCTCACTCCGAGATACATAGGCACCAAAGCCGCGTGTTCTCTGGAGGAACCCTGACCGTAATTCGAACCGCCTATTATAAAGCTCTCTTTAAGCGCTTTTGCCCTCTCGGGAAATTCCTTGTCGCAAACGGAAAAGCAGAACTGTGAAAGGTGAGGAATATTCGATCTGTAGGGCAGGATTTTAGAGCCTGCAGGCATAATGTGATCTGTCGTTATGTTATCTCCTACCTTTAAAGAAACCTTTGCCGTGATCTGATCGCCGATAGGCTTTGAAACCGGGAACGGCTTGATATTAGGTCCTCTTAAAACCTCGGTTTTTTCAGCTGTTTCACTATCTGCCGGCGCAAGAACTGCGCTGTCATTTATATCGAAAACCTCAGGCAGCTTTATCTCAGGCATTTTTCCCAATAACCTCGGATCTGTTATCTCGCCGGTAAGCGCCGCCGCAACGGCTGTCTCAGGAGAGCAGAGATAAACTTCCGCGTCGGCCGTGCCGCTTCTTCCCAAAAAATTCCTGTTGAATGTCCTTAAGCTCACGCCTTTTGAATTAGGCGAAAATCCCATTCCTATGCATGGTCCGCAGGCGCACTCTAAAAGCCTTGCGCCCGAAAGTAAAATATCTTCAAGCGCTCCGCATTTTGAAAGCATTGTAAGCACCTGTCTTGATCCGGGAGATACAGAAAGGCTTACATCGTGAGAAATAGTTTTTCCCTTTAAAAGCTTTGCCACTTTCATCATATCTAAAAGCGAGGAATTTGTGCAGGAGCCGATACACACCTGATTTACCTTAGTGCCTTTAAGCGAAGAAACTTTAACCACATTATCAGGCGAATGCGGACATGCGATAAGCGGCTCAAGCTCGCTTAAATCTATATCAATTATCTTGTCATATTCAGCATCGGGATCGCTTTCAAGCGGAATATAATCCTCCGCTCTTCCCTGAGCCTTTAAAAATTCAAGCGTAATTTCATCTGAAGGGAATATCGAGGTTGTCGCTCCGAGCTCGGTTCCCATATTTGTGATAGTAGCCCTTTCGGGAACAGATAAGGTTTTAATTCCGTCTCCGCCCCATTCAATTATCGCACCTACTCCTCCTTTTACCGAGAGAATTCTCAATATTTCAAGGCTAATATCCTTAGCGCTGACAAACGGCTTTAATTTACCCTTAAGATTAACTTTGTACATCTTAGGCATTGTTATGTAATAAGCGCCTCCGCCCATTGCCACGGCAACATCCATTCCGCCTGCTCCCATAGCAAGCATTCCCATTCCGCCGCCTGTAGGAGTATGGCTGTCGGAACCGATAAGAGTTTTCCCCGGGCGGGCAAATCTTTCTAAATGCACTTGATGGCAAATTCCGTTTCCCGGTCTTGAAAAGAATATACCGTGCTTCTTTGCAACAGATTGAATATATCGATGATCATCCGCATTTTCAAAACCGGACTGCAAAGTGTTATGGTCTATATAAGCAAGACTCTTTTCCGTCTTAACTCTTTTTTGCCCCATTGTTTCAAACTCAAGATAAGCCATTGTTCCCGTAGCATCCTGAGTTAAAGTTTGATCTATTTTAAGAGCAACTTCACTTCCGACAGTCATTTCTCCGCTGACAAGATGCTCTTTAATTATTTTTTGAGCAATTGTGTATCCCATAATTATTCTCCTTTGAAATTTTCCTCAATATGCTTAAATGCATTCTGCACATGCTTTATTGTGAGCTCATAGGCAAGATCCGGATCGTGATCTTCTATGGCTTTGCATATTGCCTTATGCTCTTCAACCGATTGCTGTGCTCTTGAATTGCTTTCGATGGATACTTTTCTGTATTTCTGTGCTTTTTTAAGCAAAGGCATCAGCACATCAAAATAAACGGGGCTTCCGCTCGCTTTATACAATGCGTCGTGGAATCGGCTGTCCATATATCTGATATGATCGGCGTCGTGCTTTAAATTGTAAAACTCCTGAAGTTCCACTGCCTCATGAATAGTTTTTATTTGCTCGCTTGTTGCATTAAGAGCTGCATCATAAGCTGCCATACATTCGATTTTAGTTCTGATTTTATAAATATCTTTAATATCTTTATCGGTAATTCCGGTCACGAGCGACCCTTTTGCTGTATCCTCAATCAAGTGCTCTTGACCGAGCCTTCTTAGAGCCTCTCTTATCGGTGTTCTGCTCACTCCCATTTCACTGCAGAGCCTGCTCTCGGTCAAAATTTCTCCGCGCTGATATTTTCCGCTTAAAATATCTGCCTCTAACCTGTCAAATACTTGATCGGCCAAAGATACGGTCTTATGCTCTATCATATAATTCTCCTTCTATAAGCGACGAAGTTTGCCGTCGGTAATTTTTTCAAGCATTTCCTCAAGCTCCGCGGTGGAAAGAGTGGTCTGCCTGCCGTCTTCATATTCCTTATCGATAAGCTCTTTCATTTTGACGACCGTTTCGCTTTTCTTGTCCACAGCTTCACTGCCTGAAAGACCGTAATTCTGATTTATCCAATAAGCGATCCCGGCAAGTCCGGAAGCCTTTCCGATAAGCACCGAAACAGGTCGGTTGAGAATTTTGCCGGTATTGAAAATATTATATATTTCCTCATCTTTCATAAGACCGTCGGCGTGAATTCCCGCTCGCGTTACATTGAAATTCTTTCCTACAAACGGCGTCATCGGAGGGATTTTATATCCTATCTCTTTTTTGAAATAATCTGCGATCTCGGTTATCACAGTCGGATCCATTCCGTCAAAAGAGCCTCTGAGCGAAGCATATTCCATAACCATTGCTTCAAGAGGGATATTTCCTGTCCGCTCGCCTATTCCGAGCAGCGAACAGTTTACTCCCGAAGCGCCGTAAAGCCATGCTGTCGACGCGTTTGCCACGGCTTTGTAAAAATCGTTATGTCCGTGCCACTCAAGCATATCGCTCGTAACATCGGAATAGTGCTGTAAGCCGTAAATAATTCCCGGCACACTTCTCGGAAGCGCAACTTCCGGGTAAGGCACTCCGTAACCCATAGTATCGCAGGCTCTTATTCTAACGGGGATTCCCGCATCTCTCGACATTTTCATAAGCTCGTTTACAAAAGGCACAACAAATCCGTAAAAATCGGCTCTCGTGATATCTTCAAGATGGCACCTCGGCATAACTCCTGCCTCAAATGCCTCGGAAACAGCCGCTAAATATGTATCCATAGCCTGCTTTCTTGTCATTTTAAGCTTTTTAAAGATGTGATAATCACTGCAGGAAACAAGAATTCCCGTTTCTCTTATCCCTAAATCCTTAACAAGCTTAAAATCTTCCTTGCTTGCTCTTATCCAGGTGGTGATTTCCGGGAATTTAAGCCCTAATTCCTGACACTTTTCAATGGCTTTTCTGTCCTTTTTGCTGTAAACAAAAAATTCCGTCTGCCTAATAATTCCGTAAGGGCCTCCGAGCCTTGACATAAATTTGTAAAGCTCCACTATCTGCTCTACGCTGTACGGCTCTACGGACTGCTGACCGTCACGCAGAGATGTATCGGTTATCCAGATATCTTTAGGCATTCCGAGCGGAACACGGCGGTGGTTGAAAGCAATTCTCGGCACATCGTCATAGCTGTAAAAATCCCTGTATAAATTAGGATCGCTCACATCCTGCAGAGAATATTTATATGTATCCTGCTCAAGCAGGTTGGTTTTATCCGATATTTCAAGCATATAATCACCCTAAACTTTTATTGTATACAATTATACACCTATTCAGTTATACTGTCAAGAGTCTGTTTCGAGTCTTGTAATTCCGTCGGCTATTTCGGCAAAAGCTCCGGCTGTCTGCTTTGTCGTTCCGCCCTCGCTTAAGATTATCACAACATATTTCGGCTTTTCAAGAGGAAAAAATCCGCAGAACCAGCTGTTATTTATCTCTTTTCCGTTTTTAAAATATCTTCCAGTCTGAGCGGTCGCGGTCTTTCCAGCGGCTGTGCAAAGCTGCGGTTTTGCAGCCTCGCCCGTTCCCTCGTCTATAACCGATGAAAGATATTCCTTTAAAGTATCGGCTGTTTTTTCACTCATAACTCGGGTGGGATTGAGCTTTTCATATTCTGTTATCGTTCCGTTTTTCGTGGTGCTTTTAATAATATGGGGAATATTGTAACTGCCGGAGTTTGCAATAGCCGAATAAAGCGTGAGCATTGAAACGGGACTTAATAAAAAGTATCCCTGCCCTATCGAGAAATTTGCAAGCAGTGCCGGATTTTCAAGGGATTTTAAATCGGGCATTGTGCCCGGAGTTGTGAAAATATTATCGGCAATTTTTATTTCTCTTCCGAAATTAAGAGATGAAGCCATATCGTAAATAGCTTTGCTTCCTAACTCCTGCCCTAAATTATAAAAGAAAGTGTTGCACGAAAAGGTAAGCGCGCTTTTAAGATCCATAAGCCCGTGGCCGTCGGCTTTGTGGCAGTTAAAGTCACGGTCGATTATGCGGGTTTTGCCTGTGCAGGTATAAGAAAAATTTTGCTTATTTTCCGAAAATGCCGCCGCGGCTACGCACGGTTTGAAAACGGATCCCACGCTGAAGCTCGCAAGCGCGCGGTTTAAAAGAGGGGCGTCTTCGCTTTTTAAATAATCCTGTAAATTTGCTGTGTTAAATTCAGGCTTTGAAAGCATGGCAACGATTCCGCCCGTTTCCGCCTCGCTTATGACCACTGCGCCTTTTTCAATACTCTTTGCAGCCATTTCCGCTATTTTTTGAATATTCAAATCAAAGGTCGTGACCACATTATTGCTCACCTTTTCGGTATTTTCAAATTCAGGCTCTATCCCTCTTAAAACCTCGCCCTTGCCGTTTAAATAAAATATTGCGCTTTGCTCTTTTGAGCTGTATAAAATATCATCATATGCGGCCTCTATTCCGCACGCTCCATGCCCCGAAGAATCGGTGTATCCTATAATATGTTCAAAATAAGAATTATCAGGATCATTTGAGGACACTGTAAAGCATTTTATTCCGTCAGCGCTTATATCTTTCGGAACTTCCAAAAGAACGGGCTTATTCTTTTTAAGCTTTTCAAGCGCACTTTTAAGCTCCTCTCCTTTTAAAACAGAGCTTAGCTTGCTTACTGCCTGCGGGGTGGGAGATACTGCCGCAAGTATTTTTGTTTTGTTATTCGTCAGCAAAACGCGGTTCCTGTCATACACAGAGCCGCGCTTATTTCCTATTTTTATCTTATATCTGCTCTGGCTCTCCTGCGCCGCCGTAAGGCTTTCGTCAGTCGCTACCACGGCAACTCTTAAAATACAGCTAAGCAAAAACAGCATTACTGTAAAAAACGCTGTTACCGACCTTTTTGCAAAAATCTTTTCACTCAAAAAAACACGCCCTCTTTCCTGTTTATTATTGACAGGAAAGAGGGCTGTTATTAAACCGTCAGAGAAGATAATGATCAATAAGCTTATGATTGATCTCAAATAAGTTTTCTATTTCATAGCGGTTATCAAAATTATCGCGGATAAGAATTCTGTTGTTTTTAAGCATTTTTATATTCCGCGAATAATTTGATACTTCAAAAACGCACTCTCCGCGGTCGGTTTCCACATCAAGCTTAAGCGCCGCTCCTATATCTTTAGCGCTTATTATCCTTGTTATCTTAGGAATAAAATAATAATCTTTAAGATAATCGGATAAAGCTTTTTTGCTTTCTTTCGATAATTTATCGATATCCTTTATAATCGCAATTTCTCTGTTTTGAGAATCAAAAAGCACAATAAAATTATCTTTTGCCGACATCGGGAAAAGCCGCCTGGCAGAAAGCGAAGTAAAGCTTTTTCCGTCAGAAAGTTTTAGGCTTAATGAATTTTCGGAATTAACAGAGATCATAGCGCTTGAATCTTCAATATATAATCTTTCTGTGTTCATACGTTCACCCGCTCTTTTGTACTTTTTTTCTGCAGCATTTCCGCCATTCCCTGTATTTCCACCAAGCGGTAATACTTGCCTTTTTTCTCCATAAGCTCATCGGGAGTTCCGCATTCTATTATTCTGCCCTTATCGACGACAACAATTTTATTTGCTTTTCTAAGCGTTGAAAGCCTGTGGGCGATCATAATAGTGGTTCTGCCCGAAATCAGGCGCTCAATAGCCTCCTGAATAAGGTGCTCGGTTTCGCTGTCCACAGAGGCGGTTGCCTCGTCGAATATCAGTAACGACGGATTTTTAAGCACCGCTCTAGCAATCGAAAGCCTTTGTTTTTCCCCTCCCGAAAGCCCTATTCCTCTCTCTCCGAGCATAGCGTCATACCCGTCAGGCATACGGGAAATAAAAGAGTGGGCATTAGCGATATCGGCAGACTCTATGACCTGCTCTACCGACGCTTCGGGATCCGAAAACGCGATATTATTATAAACCGTATCGTTAAACATCGTCGGTTCCTGCTGAACAAAGCCTATCTGATCGCGGTAGCTTTTAAGATCGATATTCTTTATATTCTTACCGTCAACATATATCTCGCCGTCGTAATTATCATAAAATCTCATAAGAAGATTTATCATCGTGCTTTTGCCCGAACCCGTCGTTCCTACTACGCCGACAATATCTCCCGGCTCTATGGTAAGGTTTATATTATCGAGCGTTTTTTTGGTGCGGTCGAATGAGAAATTCACGTTCTTAAATTCGATTTTACCCTCTATTTTATCGATATTGTTGCCTTTCCCGAAATCGCGCTCTATGTCCGCGTCTATAATATCAAGCACTCTTTCGATAGAGGTCAGAGCCTGCTGATATTTATCGGAAATATTTGCAAAAAATCTCACAGGCACATAAAACTGCGCCGCATAGGAAATAAACGATACCAAAAGACCAACGGACATATTGCTGTTTCCGCCTATTACCAGCTCTCCGCCGAATCCCCAGATTATCAGCGAGCCCATTGAAACGAGCATTGTGATAACGTGCGGGAAGACCGTGTTTAAAGCTGACGCGTTTTTTCTCTCTTTGTAAAGCTTATCGTTTATATCCTCGAATTTATTAATCGTTCTTTCTTCGCCGGTGAAAGATTTTATTATTCTTATTCCCGGAATTGAATCGCAAAGCATAGAATTCACGGCAGATGATCTCATCCAAATTCTGTGGTAAATAGGTCTAACCTTTTTGCCGAACCACTTTGAACCGATTACGATTATCGGGATCGGAGTAAGCGAAAGTATAGTTAGCTTCCAGTTAAGAGCAAGCATTATTATAATGATTCCGATCATTGTAAGGAACTGAACTATCGCTTCCTGAGTTATAGTCATCATAAAATTGTTTATCGTGTTAGTATCCCCGCTGATCCTAGAAGTGATAGAGCCGGTGCTGGTTTTATCAAAAAAGGATATTGGAAGATACTGCGTTTTTTTATAAACATCGTTTCTTAAATGAGTAACTATCCTGTTTCCGGCATTATCCATAAGATATCCTCTCACCGATCCGAGAACGCATTGAAGAAGATATAAAAACAAGAGCAGTCCCACAAGCATAAAAAGCTTTTTGATATCAGAGTTAGGCAAAACATCGTCAACCAAAGTCTTTGTTATATAAGGAGGCACAAGCAGCGAAGATGTCGCAACGCCCGACATTATAAGACAAAGTATAAGCACCCATTTTTCAGGAGCAACATAACTCCAGAGTTTTTTAAGTATTTTTCCTTTTCCCAAGCAGTGAATGCATTCTGCTCCGGGTCTTATAAGAGGCGCTCCGCAGTTTTTGCAGATGCAGTGCATTTTTTCTATCGCCTCTGTAATACCGCTTAGCACTTCCTCATTTGTTTCACCGCTTTTAATGAGGTTTAGCTGATCACAGATCGATTCCATCATTCCCACAACGCCGAAGCTGAATTTCATAACAGTTTCGCCGTTTATTATAAGGCTTGCAATTCCGTAATTTCTGCTTACTTCCGCAAACTTTACATCCTTTAAAGAAACAAAAAAGCCGCTGTCGGGATTTTCGCTTTCCTCAACGCAAAAAAGTCGATCTTCGGTAAAAACCAAAGCCGATTCGCCAAAGGTTGAGTCAAGCAAAATATCGCCGACAACAGCTATCAGAGCTTCTTCATTGTCCGCAAGCGCTTGTTTGATCCGTCGTCGCATTCGATCGGAAATTTCTTTGTTACTGACAATTTTATTCATTTTTATCACCCTTAAAAAGACGAATTTTTTAAGCTTTCGTCTTTCGGGTAGATTTTAGCACAATGCTTTTTTATTTGCAACTGAATTTCTATATCTTTTTATATTTTCCTAAATATGAAAAGTGATTTTAAAATAAAGCTTAACTTTCTTAAATTTTTATTCTGAGCATTGATCCTCTTTTTATTTCGCGGTCAAAAGGTACCCTTATTTTCATCATCGGGCTGGGCGCGCATTCAATATTTTCTCCCGCCTCGTTTAAAAGAGGATCGGCAATTATTTTATAAGGCGCATACCCTGCCTCTAAGCATTCAAGGGTATCCCCTCTATTGAATTTGTTTTTAAGCACAGCCTCAACAAATCCGTTTTCATATCCGCTTACTACAGCCGCAACCGCATAGTCCCTTAGATATCCCGCGTCTTTGTAGGTCTGGGAATTTTCGGGTCTTCCGAAATAAAATCCTGTCGAATATGCTCTGTGGCTAATGGTATTAAGTTCGTTTACTGTCCACTCCGGCGGTGCCCAGCCCTCAAAATTATCATTTAAGCTGTCAAGCGCGCCGCTGTAAGCATTAGCAGTTACCGCAACATAATATTCTGATTTTGCCCTGCCCTCAATTTTAAGACAGTCTATTCCGATTTTTGCAAACTTATCAAGATAATTTATCATACAAAGATCGTTTGCGTTTAGAATATATGTACCTTTTTTGCTTTCGGTTATATCAAATAATTGTCCCGGTCTGTTTGTTCCCATAAGAGAGTAACTCCAGCGGCAAGGCTGAGCGCAGTCGCCGCGGTTAGCGTCTCTTCCCGTCATATAGCTTGAAAGCAGACACCTCGCTGAAAAGGAAACACACATCGCCCCGTGCACAAAGCACTCAAGTTCTAAACCGGCAGGAATATTATTCCTGATTTTTTCAATCTCTTCAAAGGAAAGTTCTCTTGCCAGCACAACTCTCTTTGCGCCCATATCATAAAATGCTTTTGCCGATTCGCTGTTTACAGTTCCCGACTGCACCGAAATATGCAGCTCGCAGTCAGGCGCGTATTTCTTTATAAGATTCATAGTTCCGAGGTCAGAGGCAATAATAGCGTCTGCCTTGCAGGAATTAAGAAACTCAAGAAATTCGGGCAGCTTTTTTATCTCGTCTTCGTGAGGAAGTGTGTTACAGGCAATATTGACCTTTTTACCATGAGAGTGGGCATATAATATGCCTTCCTTTATTTCATCGGCACCGAAATTCGGCGAGGCGGTTCTCATTCCGAATTCCTCGCCTGAAAAATATACCGCATCAGCCCCGAAATCCACAGCGGTCTTAAGCCTTATAAGATCCCCCGCAGGACATAAAAGTTCGGGAATTTTAATATCAGTCTTCATAAACCCAGTTGTTTTCCGCCTTTAATTTTGCAATGATAGCATTATGCTCAGAAAGAGTTTTTCTGTAATAAAATTTCATACTCTTATCTGTTACAAAGTAATAATAATCAAAATCCTTAGTTGGATTGACAGACGCTTTAATCGAGCTTATGCTCGGCGAGCAAAGCGGTCCCGGAGGAAGACCTGAAGCTGTGTAGGTGTTATAAGCACCGTCGCCGTAAGGATATTTCCTTGTAGGCGATGAACCCAGAGTCTGAAACTTGTCGCTTTCAAGCCTGTTATAAAAAACAGCTGCCACATTGCAGGACTCATCATATTTTCCGCCCGATTCCATTTCAACAATAGACGCCATAGTCATAATTTCGTGGAAAGAATATTTGCTGCTCTTTATCTTTGCTCTTATTTCGTCAGTAAGTTTTGAATTTAAGTTCGAAAGCATTTTATCCACGGCAAGATGAGCGCAGTCCATCTTCGGATCGTTATAAAAAGAATAAGTGTCGGGGAATAAGTAACCCTCTAATCTGTAATGCACCTTATCGGTGGGAATTTCATTTACAAAATCATAATTAAAAGAGCCTGTCTGCACTTCGTTCAAAAATTTCTCTTTTGTGCAAACGCCTTTTTTCTCAAGAATTTCTGCTATTTCGTCAACGCTCGCTCCCTCTGGTATCTTGACAGATACGGAAGAAACCTTTTCTCCGCCGGTGATCAGCATCTGAGCGATTTTTTCATAGCTGTCGTTTGTTTTGAATTTGAATGTTCCGTAATTATACTTGGATTCATAGCCTTTAAGCTTTGAATAGAGTCTGAAAAGAGTTTTATATTTAACAGCGCCCGAATTTTTAAGCTCTGCCGCTATCACTGAAGACGGCGAACCCTGCTTTATGACCATTGTGCAGTCTTTACCCTTAGCTTCGCCCTTAAAATCGGCAAACGCCATTCCGCAGATAAATCCGATTATCGCCAAAACGGCCAAAACAATTATAAGCACCGTAAGCTTTTTTTTGCTTTTTTTGGGTTTTGCCCCGGTACTAACTTCCAAATTCTCATTTTCCTGCATTTTTCGCCCTCTTTTCATCTGAAATAGTTTATCTGTTTTTTTAATTTATCCGGATCGGAGCCTAATGCGCATAAAAGCTCAAAAGCAAACTCGAAAGCTCCTCCTGCTCCCGAAGCGGTAACGATTTTTCCATCTCTTACAGCGGCTTTTCTTAAAATCTGCGCGCCTTTTAAAAACTCCTCAAAGTCTTGAAAGCAGGTGGCTTTTTTGCCATCTAAATATCCTCTTTTCCCGAGTATCATAGGAGCCGCGCAAATAGCTGCCATAACCGCATTTTTTTCTTTTGCCGATTTTAGAATCTCATCAATTTTAGGCTCTTTGTCAAGATTATCGGCTCCGGGCATTCCTCCCGGCATAACAACCGCCGTTATATCCGAAAAATCTCCGCCTTTAAAATTTATATCACACTTTATCGTGATATTGTGGTTACCCGTGACAAAAAGTCCGTCTTTAAAGCTTACTGTTTTAACATCAAATCCGGCTCTTTTTAAAATATCTATAGGAACTATCGCCTCGGTTTCTTCAAACCCGTCGGCAAGTAAAAAATAAACCATTTTTCAGTCCTTCTTTTCTAAGATAGGTAAAACCTCCGATAAGATATCCGAAGAAATATCCTCTATGGATCTTGCTTTCATATTCTTGGCGCAGCTTATAACTTTCCACCCGGAATACTCCGCAACCTCTTTTGCCGCCTCGCGGCACTTCGAAAGATAATCTATATCAGCCTCGTGAATATCCTTTTTACTTTCATCACCCAAATATCGGTTGCTTAAAAGCTTTTGCGAAACTTCAACGGGCATATCAAGAAATATAACCTTATCAGGCTTCGGAATTCCGATTTTTATGTACTCAAAATCATAAAGCCAGTCAAGATAATCTTTTCTCTCATTTTTTAAAAGCTTTGCCGCCTGATGAATAGCATTTGAAGTCGTATATCTTCCGGCGATAACGTTTCCGCCGTTTTCATAATACTTTCCCCAAGAAGTCTTATAAGACGCTATTCTGTCCACCGTGTAAAAAACCGATGCGGCATAGGCGTTAACATCTCCGGGGTGACTGCCGAATTTGCCTGATAAATACATCTTTACAAGCGCGCTTGACTCCGAGTCATAATCCGGGAAAGAAACGGACACACAATCGATTTTTTTTTCTTTGAGAGTTTTGTATAAAAACTCAAGCTGGGTGGATTTTCCGCTCCCGTCAAGCCCCTCGATAACTATAAGCTTACCCATTATTTTTCAACTCACTGTAAAACTTTTTCATTTCAGCCGCTTTTCCGCAAGTCATTTTCCCTTCGGGACAGCCTCCGCTGACACATCCGGGGCCTGCCTTTTCAAAAAGCTCAGGCGCAACTTTGTAAACCAGCGTCAGCATCTGATTTGCAACATCTCTTATCTCCCACTGTGCTCTGTTGCAGCAGCGGTGTCTGAAGAAATTAAGCAGCGATCTTGCATTCATAGTTACGACCATTTTGGTTTCACAGGCGTTAGGCAGAACAAAACGCGCGTCTTCAATAGCCTTTTTCTGTGCCAGACGTGAAGCTGTCTTTTCGTCTTTCCCCTCTTTTAAGAATTCATCTTTGTGCTTTTTTGAGAGAATTTCCGCTATTTCATCATAAGCTTTTTGAGCATCGGCCATTGATTTTTCATATATTTCCAAAGCCTTTTTATCCCCTGCTATTTCAGGAGGGGTTACATACTCAAAACTGCCCTCGCTTACATATCTCTGGCTCTTTACAGAATATGATGCGATCCTGTGGCGAGTAAACTGCGCAAGAAGCGATCTTGAAACGCCTTCAATACCGAATGTGAAGCTTACATGCTCGACAGGGCTCTCATGACCGAGAGAAGAAAGCATTTCAACAAATGATCTTGCTTTTTCGTCGGTAAGGCCCTCGTTAAGCTCTGCTATGCCGGAAGAGCTGTAACAAAGCTTGGCGGCGCAGGCAACAGTTTTCACCGGATCGGGAGTATACGCTAACAAAAAGACTTTTGACATTATATTTTCCACATCTTTTCTTACTATTTATAATCATTATAACAAATCCCTCCGCTCTCTTCAATCGATTTTCTCAAAAAATTTAATTTTTGTAAAAAAAGGTCTTTTTATGAGCGAGAAAATGTGGTACAATAGTAACATAATTTAGGGAATGGAGAATTATATGTCGAACATTGATTTTAAGCACACACCTTATGGAGATCTGGCAATAGTAAGTATGAGAGGCTGCGAGGATATAGCAAACAAAGTAGATTATTACCTTAAGCAATGGAGAAATATCCCGGAAGACGAAACTTTCGTCGTAACAGCGAATTGTCCGAGATTCGGAACAGGCGAAGCCAAAGCGGTACTTAATCACACCGCCCGCGGACTAGACGCATTTATAATCTGTGACTGCTTTAATTACAATGTAACATATAAAATGTACGGTATGACCGTGCCGATGAGCCCCGATGATCATTTTCAGGATCTTAAAAGAGTTATAGCGGCTTTCGGCGGCAAAGCGAGAAGAATAACTGTTATAATGCCTATGCTTTATGAGGGCAGACAGCACCGCAGAACAGCAAGAGAATCTATGGACTGCGCTATGGCACTGCAGGAGCTCGTTGCAATGGGAGTTAAGAATATAATCACTTTCGACGCTCACGATCCCCGCGTAAATAACGCGATCCCGCTCGACGGTTTTGACAATGTTCAGGCGGCATATCAAATGATAAAAGCACTTCTTAAAAATGTCCCTGATATCAAGCTTGACCGTGACCATACAATGATAGTTTCACCCGATGAGGGCGGAATGGGAAGATGTATTTATTATTCTTCCGTTTTAGGGCTGGAACTGGGAATGTTCTATAAGCGCCGCAATTATTCCGTTGTTGTCAACGGCAGAAACCCGATTGAAGCCCACGAATTCTTGGGTAACGATATTACGGGCAAAGACCTTATTCTTGTTGACGATATGATTTCTTCCGGCGAATCTATGCTCGATATCGCCGCCAAGTTAAAGGAAATGGGCGCCGGAAGAATATTTATTTTCTCAACTTTCGGCCTTTTTGTTAACGGTCTTGAAAAATTTGACGAATATTATGAAAACAAACTTATCGATAAGATATTCACAACAAACCTTATTTTTCAACCCGAGGAGCTTCTTAAGAGAGATTGGTATTGCTCGGTAAATATGGCGAAATATATTTCCTTGCTTATTGATACACTTAATAATGATAATTCAATAAGCAGTCTTCTTGATCCTGTAGACAGAATTAAAAAAGTCGTTTCGGCATATAAAAATAAATAATCTTAATTTTTTATCCTCAAAGCGAAAGCTTTGAGGATTTTTTTATTTTTCGGGCAAAATAAATCAGGTGATAAAAATGAACTGTCGCACCGATCTTGCCGATGAAAATGAAGATTTTTCCGAAACTAATGTCGCACTGAGAAAAAATTTCGGAGAAATTGAGCTTTTAGGAATTAAAAACGAAAAACATAAAAATTTTATTATAAATTTCAAGCCAGATACTCTTATTTTGAATTCCGAAGATTTCAAATCGGCTTGTATATTTGCACTTAACTTGCTTAAGCCTGAATTTTTTTCAAAAATTTTGGTTTGCGGACTCGGGAATCCCGATATCACATCTGATTCTTTAGGAATTAAAACAGCTGAAAAAATATTTGTTACCGCGCATATGAAAAAGGAATCCTCCGAAAATAATATAAAAGAAATTTCTTCTTTTATTCCCGATGTAGCAGGAAAAACAGGGATTGAAAGCTTCGAACTTATTAAATCGGCTGCGAAACTTGCCAAAGCCGACCTTATAATAGCAATCGATTCTCTTTGCACTTTAAATTCAAAAAGGCTCTGCTCTACTCTGCAATTTTCAGACAGCGGAATAGCCGCAGGCTCGGGAGTTAAAAAGCATACTCAAAAACTTGATAAAGAAAATTTAAAAATTCCGGTGATCGCGGTGGGAATGCCGACTGTTATCGATATCGGAAAACTGACGGAAAAAAGCATTGATCTAACCGTCACACCGCTCGATATCGATATCCTGATTAAAAAACCTGCAAAATATTTAGCCGCCGCTATAAACACCTTTTTAACCGACGGATTTTTCTCTGAAGCTGCCGAATAACCCCTCTTTTATTTGCATATAAATTATATAACTAATTTTCAGGGGTGCAAAAAATTGAATTATAAGGGTACTCTCGCGAAATTTATCGTTTGCATAATCTCTTGCGTAACGGTGATGATCTACGGCTGCTTTTCCTTTCTCTGTGCAGCCGATAGATTCACAGCCGAAGAAAATATAACTATAAACAGCACTGTAACGACCGTTACGGATATAAAACTTTCTAAAAAAACAGATTCGTCTGCTGTTTCTTCCCCCGCTTCTCACTCTTCAAATGTTGTAGAATCAAAAGTTGTTCCCGCCGCCTCAAAAGCTGAAGCTATCGGAAAAGTGACCGAAAAATTCATTTCTCCTTATACAGCAAAAACCTCATATAAAAATATATATGTTAAAAATTCCACAGACCTTGATATAAATATAAAATCGCTTTATGAATCTAAACTTAAATATAATATTGAAGAAAATAACGAGCCTCAAGTGCTTATAATGCACACTCATACCACCGAATCTTTTCTCCCGGAAAGCCGCGATTTCTATACTTCTTCCGACCGCTCAAGAACTACCGACGAATCAAAAAATATGGTAGCCCTCGGAAATATTGTAACGGATAAATTAAATCAAGCGGGAATAAAAACTCTTCACGATAAAACAACTCACGATTATCCGTCTTATAACGAAAGCTATAACAGAGCCTCAAAAACAATATTATCTTATCTCAAAAAATATCCGAGCATAAAAATAGTGATTGATATGCACAGAGACGCAATTTCACCGTCTGATACAGAAAAAGTTAAACTTACGACGGAAATAAACGGTAAAAAAGCCGCGCAAATAATGCTTGTTCAAGGCTCCCAGAGCGGAAATGTGAAAAATTTCCCGAATTGGCAGGAAAATTTAAAGCTTGCCCTCAAATTGCAGGAAAGCCTTGAAACAAAATATCCCACTTTGGCAAGATCGCTCTCGCTTATGTCGAGAAACTATAATGAAAGCTTAAGCACAGGCTCAATGCTAATAGAAATAGGGACCGACGCAAATTCTTTGGAGGAGGTAAAATATTCAGCCGAGCTTTTAGGTAATACTTTAAGCGAGCTGTTAAAAAAACTATGAAGAAAAATAAAAAGGGAAGGTTATTTTTTAAATCGTTTTTATTCAGTATGGTTGTGGCGTTCTGCCTGATTTTCTCGGTCTACGGCGTATCGAAAGCATATTCGGCCTGCAGAAAAATCGGGTTTGATGAAGATAAAAAAGCCGTTGAGATAAGTAAAAACGGCTTTAGGATTCTTGATTTTAAATTTACAAAAAAACCGGGTTCAAATTAATGAACCCGGTTTTTTATTTTTATTATTTTATTTATTCAGCGCCTGCTGAACTGCAACCGCACAAGCAACAGTCATACCGACCATCGGGTTGTTACCCGCACCGATAAGTCCCATCATTTCAACGTGTGCAGGAACTGATGAAGAACCTGCGAACTGCGCGTCTGAATGCATACGGCCCATAGTATCGGTCATTCCGTAAGAAGAAGGACCTGCAGCCATATTATCAGGATGAAGCGTTCTTCCTGTACCGCCGCCTGAAGCAACAGAGAAGTAGTTAACTCCGTTTTCATTGCACCACTTTTTGTAGGTGCCTGCAACGGGGTGCTGGAAACGAGTCGGGTTAGTGGAGTTACCTGTAATGGAAACGCCTACCTTTTCAAGTTTCATTATAGCAACGCCCTCGGGAACATTATCTGCGCCGTAGCACTTAACATCGGCCCTTGCTCCCTTTGAGAAAGCTTTTTCGTAAACTACCTTTACCTCTTCCGAATAGGGATCAAACTCGGTTTCAACGTAAGTAAAACCGTTGATTCTTGAAATTATATAAGCCGCGTCTTTTCCGAGACCGTTAAGAATAACGCGAAGCGGTTTGATTCTAACCTTGTTTGCGTTAAGAGCGATCTTTATAGCACCTTCGGCAGCCGCAAAGGATTCGTGACCCGCGAGGAAACAGAAGCACTCGGTTTCTTCCGAAAGGAGCATTTTTCCGAGATTTCCGTGGCCTAAACCAACCTTGCGGTTTTCGGCAACAGAGCCGGGGATACAGAATGACTGCAGACCTACGCCGATATTAGCGGCGGCAGTAGCTGCTGATTTATCGCCTGTGCGCTCAGCCTCTTTGATAGCGATGGCAGAGCCTACAGTGTAAGCCCATTTAGCGTTTTCAAAGCATATAGGCTGTGTTTCCTGAACTATGGTGTAAGGATCGATACCGTTTTTCTCACAGATATCCTTACACTCGTCAATAGAAGAGATACCGTAATTTTTAAGAACACCGAGGATCTTTGCCTCGCGTCTTTCATAACCTTCAAACTGTGCCATTATACCGTACCTCCTTATTCTTCACGCGGATCAATGTACTTGACAGCACCGTCTTCTTCATTGAAGCAGCCGTAATGACCCATTGATTTTTTGTAAGCCTCGTTCGGCTCCATACCCTTTTTAATAAGGTCTGTCATCTTACCGAGCGAAACGAATTCATAGCCTATGACCTCGTCATTCTCATCAAGAGCCATTCTTGTGCAGTAGCCCTCTGTCATTTCAAGATATCTTACGCCTTTCGCTTTTGTTCCGTACATAGTACCAACCATTGAGCGTGCGCCTTTTCCGAGATCTTCCATTCCGGCTCCTATTACAAGGCCGCCCTCAGAGAAAGCTGACTGGCTTCTTCCGTAAACGATCTGTAAGAAAAGCTCGCGCATAGCGGTGTTTATTGCGTCACAAACAAGGTCGGTGTTTAAAGCTTCAAGAACAGTCTTGCCGGGAAGAATTTCTGCAGCCATTGCTGCGGAATGTGTCATACCCGAACATCCGACGGTTTCAACAAGAGCCTCTTCTATAACTCCGTCTTTAACATTAAGCGAAAGCTTGCAGGCTCCCTGCTGAGGTGCACACCAACCCACACCGTGAGTATAGCCGGAGATATCTTTTATCTCTTTTGCCTGTATCCACTTGCCTTCTTCCGGGATCGGAGCGGGACCGTGCTTCGGACCCTTGACAACGGGACACATATTTTCTACTTCTTTTGAATAAATCATATATGTTCTCCTTTCGGTATTCTAACGAAATTATTATATCATTTTTTAAATCAAAACTCAATACCCAAACCCGACATTTTTTTACTTTATTTTTCTTAATCTGATAAAATCTTCAAGAATTATAACAGCCGCAACAGCGTCTATTACCTGCTTGCGCTTTTTCCCCCTCGTATCGGAAAGATTGAGATAATTCTCCGCCGCCATAGTGGTACAGCGCTCATCGAAAAGGACTGTTTTTATACCGCTTTTTTCTTCTAACTTTTCAGCGCAGTTTTTGCATTCCTCGGCTCTTGATCCGAGCGAACCGTTCATATTTTTAGGGAGACCTACGACTAAAAGCTCTGCTTTTTCCTCCTTTGCCTTTTTAGTTATAGCTTCTATCAGCCTATCCTCATTACGCTCATGTATTACTTCCCTCGGAAATACAAAACTTTCCGATTTATCACAAACGGCAAGACCGGTTCTTGCTAGGCCTAAATCGACCGACATTATAATCATTTTTTATCCTCATCCATAACGAAATCAACTATTCTGTTTCTTTTTGGCATATAAGCGTCGGGCACGTGTGAATGATCGTTATAAAACTCAATTTCAAAGCTCATATCGGGAGTAAATTTAAGTAATGTTACCGATGTGTTTTCGCTCCAGGCGACCTCCGAAAGCTTTTCGATATTGTTAAACATAAGTCTGCACATAAGGCAGCGGATAATTCCGCCGTGCGAGGCACAGGCGACAGTTTTATCCGGATTTTTCTTTACTATTTCCTTTATCGTTTCGTAAATTCTTTCGTAAGCTTCTCTCATTGGCTCTCCCTCAGGGGGAGCGAAATCCTGAGGATGATTATTCCAGATATCCGCAAGACCGGGCACCGCCAAAAAAGTTTCTCTGAACGGCTTTCCCTCATAAATTCCTCCGCAGATCTCACGAAGTCCGCTTTTCGTTTCTATTTTTATGTTTTTATTCCCTCGCATAGCCTCAGCTGTTTTTAAAGCTCGCTTTAAAGGGCTTGAATAAATAGCGTCAAGATGAATGTTTTCAAATCTTTTTTCTAAAAATCCAAGCTGGATCATACCCGTTTCGCTTACATCGCAATCCGTGCTTCCCTGAAAAAGGCGCTTTAAGTTTCCCATAGCCTCGCAGTGCCTTACAAGATAAATTCCCGTCATTTTAAACTCCGTTTCAATATATTTAAGCTGTAACGATATTACCACAAAACCCCTTTAAATGCAATAAT
The DNA here is from genome assembly GCA_934454845.1 of uncultured Eubacteriales bacterium. Classification (GTDB taxonomy): domain Bacteria; phylum Bacillota; class Clostridia; order Oscillospirales; family Acutalibacteraceae; genus UBA737. The sequence goes on from CAKSGV010000001.1 coordinate 108,294, forward strand.
TCTATTGAAAATCAAGCGCTTTTATTATATAATGGGTGCAATCACTTTTTTAACAGAGGGGAAAGAGAAATGAAAAAATATTTAAACCGCCTTTTTATTGACGGTCTTTCGGGAATGGCTTTCGGTCTGTTCTCCACCTTGATCATCGGCACGATAATCTGTCAGATAGGTTCTCTTATCGGGGATAATACTATCGGCAGATATATCACGGTCATCGGTTCCGTCGCAAAAACAGTTACGGGCGCTGGAATAGGCGTAGGAGTTGCCTGCAAATTAAAGGCTTCGCCTTTAGCCACGGTTTCAGCCGCCGTTGCAGGTACTGTCGGCGCTTTCCCAAACCTTCTGATAGAGGGCTTTAAGCTCGGCGCCCCCGGCGAACCGCTCGGCGCTTTTATAGCCGCTTATGTGGCAGTTGAAATAGGTTTCCTCGTTTCCGGCAGAACCAAACTTGATATAATCCTTACTCCGCTTTGCTGTATTTTGGCAGGCTGTGCGGCAGGATATCTCGTAGGTCCTTATATTGCCGCCGCTATGAAGTGGATAGGAAATCTTGTAAATATAAATGTTGAAAAATCCCCAATCCTCGGCGGAATGGCGATCTCTGTTATAATGGGAATTCTGCTCACTTTGCCGATTTCATCGGCAGCTATAGGAATTTCTATGGGTATCACAGGAATTGCCGCAGGCGCCGCAACTATCGGCTGCTGCTGCAATATGGTGGGCTTTGCGGTTATTTCCTACCGCGAAAATAAGCTCGGCGGTCTTGTGGCTCAGGGGTTAGGTACTTCTATGATTCAAATGCCTAATATTATCCGCCACCCGCAGGTGTGGATACCCTCTATAATTTCAAGCGCCGTTTTAGGCCCCGTTTCTTCTGCGGCTCTTAAAATGCTCAGCACCCCTGTAGGCTCAGGTATGGGCTCTGCGGGTCTTGTCGGTCAGTTTGCCGCTTTCGAGGCTATGACTAAGGGCAGTGAAACTGTCGCCGCTATGTCACCCTCGCTTGCAATAGTCGAAATTCTCGCTATGCACTTTATTCTTCCGGCAGTGATCTGCTTCGGAATAAGCGAGGCTATGAGAAAACTCGGATTTATTAAAAGCGGCGATCTAAAGCTGGAGAATGTTTCGCGTGCGTAAAAAAGAACTTGCTTTAAAGGCGGTAGAGGCGCTCAAATCGCTTTATCCCGACGCCGTTTGCTCGCTTGAATATAAAACTCCTTTTCAGCTGCTCGTTGCCACCCGCCTTTCCGCTCAGTGTACCGACGCAAGAGTAAATCTGGTAACTCCCGCACTTTTTGAAAAATATCCCGATTCAAAATCTTTGGCTTTGGCAGATTTAAAAGATGTGGAAGAGCTTATAAAAAGCTGCGGTCTTTATAAAACAAAGGCTAGGGACCTTATAGAAATGAGCAAGGCTTTAAACGAAAGATTCGAAGGCAACGTTCCCGATAATATTGAGGACCTTACCTCTTTGCCGGGTGTAGGAAGAAAAACCGCCAACCTTATTTTAGGCGATGTTTTTCATAAACCCGCAGTGGTAACCGATACGCATTTTATAAGGCTTTGCAACCGCTTAAAGCTTGTAAACACGACCGATCCAAAAAAGGTAGAGCTTGAAATGATCAAATATCTGCCGCCGGAAAAATCTTCCGATTTTTGCCATAGAGCGGTTATGTTCGGCAGAGATATCTGCACGGCAAGAATCGCGGACTGCCAAAGATGCCCTTTAGACGAATACTGCCCGAAAGAGCTTAAAAAGAAAGGTAAGAAAAAATGATTAGGAAAAGAGTAGCGGCTGTTAACGATATATCCTGCTTCGGCAGATGCTCGCTTACCGTGGCTCTGCCAATTATTTCCGCCGCAGGAATTGAAACAGCAGTTATACCCACGGCAGTCCTTTCCACTCACACCGGCGGATTTAAAGGATACACTTTCCGCGATCTTACTGACGACATTCTTCCCGTCGCCCGTCACTTAAACAGCGAAAACATTAAATTCGACACTGTTTTTACAGGCTATCTCGGAAGTATCGCCCAGGCGGAAATAGTGAAAAGCGCTATAGCACTTTTAAAAAAGGATAATGCGGTTGTCATAGTCGATCCTGTTATGGCAGACTTCGGAAAGCTTTACGGCGGATTTGAGCCCGACTTTCCCGAATATATGAAAAAGTTGATAACTTATGCAGACATTATCACACCGAATATCACCGAGGCGTGCTTTTTAACCGATACCGAATATAAATCGCCTCCCTATGATAAAAAATATATTGAAGAGCTTTTATATAAATTATCAAATCTCACTTCCGCCTCGACTGTTATCACAGGCGTCAGGTTTGATGAAAAGAATATCGGTGCGGTCTTTCTTGAAAACGGAAATTTTGAATTTGTTTCCGATAAATATTATAATATTACCTTTCACGGAACGGGAGATATCTTCTCAAGCGTACTTACTTCCTCACTTACTTTAGGCAAAAACCTAAAACTTGCTTGCTTAGCCGCAGTAAAATTTACTTCAAAGTGTATTGAATCTACGCTTTTGACCGATCCCAACCAGCGTTACAGCGTGAATTTCGAACCCGAAATTTCCTATCTTATTAAACTCCTTAAATAAAAAATCCCCTTTCGGGGATTTTTTATTTTTATTCAGCTGTTATCTCGTTAAGCTTATTAAGCCATTTTTTATACTTCTCAAAATCAAACGGCGGATAGCCTGTAAGATAATGATTATAATATTTCTTCCCGTCGATATTCCACTCGATAAGCAGCATTCTCTGCTCGGAGTAGAACATTCTGAAATTGGTAACGCCTGTTTTGCCGTTTGCATTGGCATTAAATCCGCCTTCTGCAATAACTTCTCCGGTTTCGATATCGGAAACCTTATAAGTACCTTTAACAGCTGTTCTGGTATCATTCAAAGCATACAGCGTGTATCTCCAGTTATTAAGCTCGCCCATCATAAGAGCGATAGGAGCCTGAGCGCGCTTAATAAAGTAATAAGCAAGCTTCTTGTCATAGAAATAATCTACAACCGCATCAGACATCTGCGGCCAACCGTCAAGAAGGTTCCACCAGAGAATACCGCCGGTTTTCGGTCTGCCTATTCTTACTCTTTCGATAAAGTATTTCTTTGCCTCTGCCTGAGAAATCTGGGAAGCAAGAGAGAAATCCTCGATATTTTCAGCTTTTTTGCCGAAGAGCTGAACTATTTGATCATCCATAAGTCTTACTCGACTGTCGTTGCCTTTCTGATCGGAAGAATGAAGAGTCCACTGCTCGTTGAAGATAGGCCAAAGCTTATCTTCATCAACGATTTTCTTAAGCGACTTAACAGACGGGCAACCATGATAACCGGTTTCGCTGACGAAAGCGGCTGTTGAATACTTATAGAAATCAGCTTTATAGTAATCTCTCGCACCCCAAAGGTGATTTTCAACATACGCATTGTGATTTCCGCTCTTTAAGAGCTTGAAAAGCTTCTCTGAAATATAAGGCGAGCTCGGGATATAGGGGCGTCTGTAATCATACTTATTGATAAGATCCGGAAGCAGTTTTCTTGTAATATTGTTTTTGTTCGGATTTCGGTTTCCGACAGTTGCGGAATCGATCTCATTATCGCCTGCCCAAAGAGCGATAGAGGGGTGATTTCTCAAATTCTTGATCGCCCAGGTGAATTCCTTTTCATACTCCGCCATACTCTCGGGATCTTCGGGGCAGATATGGCAAGCCATCATAAAGTCCTGCCAGATCATAATTCCTTGCCTGTCGCAGTAATCATAGAATTCTTCCTGCTCGTAAACTCCGCCGCCCCATACTCTTAAAATGTTGCAGCCGATATCTGAAACAAGTTCCAATGCCTTCGCATAGCGCTGCTTATCTCTGCTGTGGTAAGCGTCGAGCGGAACCCAGTTGCTTCCGCGGCAGAATACCTGCTGACCGTTGACCTTGAAATAAAATCCGGGGTTTTCATCAAGCATTGTATCGGCGTGATAAAGCTCGATCTTTCTTACGCCGACATTAAAGCAGTAATTTGCAACCTCTTTGCCGTCGCATAAAAGAGTGATCTTTGAATCGTAAATATTAGCGTCGCCGTAACCATAAGGCCACCAAAGCTTTAAATTATCTATTCCGACATAGAATTTTCTGTTAAAATCACGGATTATCTCAAATTCTCTTGAAAATTCGGAATCATCGCATTTACCCGAGATAATAACTTTAAGCTTATTATCATAAAGATCGGCAAGCGGAGCCTTGATTTTGAACATAACTCCAAGTGTTCCGTGGTTTCCGCCGAAATCGGTGGTGTAGCTTACATTTTCGATAGCATACTCATCACGGATGATTATATCAACATCTTTCCAAAGTCCCGCGCTTACCACTCTCGGGAAAATATCCCAGCCGTAAGCATGAGCGGGTTTTCTTGAAAATACCGAAGAATCACATCCCCATCCGCTTGCGCAGTACTGCTCTAGAGTATGCTCGATGTCAAATTTTACTGAAGAAGTTATATGTACCGTTAATTCATTCTCTCCCGATTTTAAGAAGTTTGTTACTTCTACTTCGTGAGCAATGAAAGCGTTTTTAGATTCAAATATCTTTTCTCCGTTTAAAAAATATTCCGCGTGACAATCAACGCCCGCAAAGTTTAAGAAAACTTTTTCATCAGAAGAAAATTCGGGAGCTGTAAATGTGCGGTTATACCACCACTCGTAAACCTCATATTTTTCGGTGAGCGTGGTATTCATACCTTTAAACTCGTCAGCCGGAAGAAGACCTGCAGCTTTAAGATCAAGTTCTACATTTCCCGGCACAGTTGCCTCGACAGATTCGGCGCTTTTAAAATCATCGACTTTGTTTCGAGCCGCGTCATTATAATAAAGGCGCCATTTTCCGTTTAAAGAAATTTTTCTTTCCATTTTTATCCTCCTTAAAGATAAAATAAAGGTTACTTTAATTATAGCAACTGCAAAATAAAAATGTTATCTTTTTATTGGTAAAAGATAACATTTTTTTGGAAAATTTTTAAAAACCGATTTTTATTTTCTTTTTTTAACTATTATAACCGCCGAAATTATCAATACTAAAGCAAGACACGCAGCTGCAAAATATAAACTTTCCGACTTTGATTTAACTTCTGATTTATCTTCTTCCCGCTTTTTTAAAGTTTCCTTTTTCTCTTCGGGCTTTATCTGCTCAGCCGAATTAAGCTCGTCATAAGTAGTTATATTTTCAAAGAAGTCGTTTTTCAAAACATCTTCTTTTTCGTTAGTCGAAAAATAAAGTCCGTATTCCCTCGGAGAATATTTTTTAATCAAAGCGCCCGAATCATTGTTTCCGTCAGTTCCGCAAAGCCATTCTCTAAACCAGGTGCCCTGCTGTGAAACATGCTTTTTAAAGCCCTCTTTTGTCATTTCAAAAGCGGTTTTTCCGCCGAAATTATCAAGCGGAGTATCGATGTCTAAAGTTATCTTATTTTCATTATATAGATGAACATAGAATTTTTTTACCGTGTGTGTGCCGTATTTTTGCGCAGTTTCAGGATCAAAGCCTTCATCGGCGCTCTTTTTTACAGCCTCGCTTAAAGTTACGGCGTTTAAAATATGCTGTCCGTGACCGTATTCCCCCGCAAAATCGTGACCTACCGCTACGAGCGGTTTATATCTTCTTAAAAGATATGTTTGAAAGTCAACGGCGTCTTGATAAGTAAAGCCGGCTTTTAAAAGATTGCTTTCGGCGTGCTGCCTGTCATCTGCCCAGGCATCGGGAAATTCGCTGATTTCCGGGTAATTTCTTACTCCCACTGTCCACAGCCCGTTTAAAAGCTCATGATTTCTTTTAAAATTAACATTATGGTTAGTAAAATATGCTACTTGTACCCTTAATTTTCTTTGTCCTGCATAAAGCGGTAAAACACCTGCAAAAAATAATTGCTCATCGTCTGAATGAGTCGATACAAGGAGCAGATCCGCTTTTTCGCAGGGTGCGCTCCAATTCTCGACGGTTTGCGGCAGAGTGCCGTCGGTATAAGCGGAAATTTCACTTATCTGCGTATTCTCTTCAAAATCAAGAGTTACACTGTCCGTTATCCCTGTCGACTTTTCTTTAAGATCAATAAGGCAGTGCAGAAAGTCGTTTTCGGTTTTCTCCCCGTTTACTGAAAATGACGCCGCCTTTTTTAAAAATATCAGATAGATATACCGTGCTTTTAAATTGAATTTAAGCTCTGTTTTTCCGCTTAAATTATCAAATGTCATAATGTTGTCATCAAAAAGCTTTGAAGACCCGCACGATAGTTTTATATCGAGCTTTTGCGCCTCGGCTTTTGACTCTGTTAATCCTGCAGAAGTGCAAAAATTTGAAAAAAGAAAAATAAATATTAAAAATATCGCCGCAAATTTAATTTTCATATTTTTATTACCATTTTAACTTTTTTTCAAGGCAAACAAGCCTGATATTCGGTATTCCGTTAAAATCGCAGGGAACTATATCCGCCTCGCTGTATCCTAATTTTTTATAAAGGCGCCTCGCATTGGAATTCTTTTCGTTTGTATCCATTCTAAGATGTGTGCAGCCGTGATTTAAAGCATAATCTTCATAGAATTTTACAAAATTTGAACCTATTCCTTTTCCGCCCGCGTCGGGATCGACTGCAAGAGTATGAAGTACCATTATTTTGTCGTCTTTAATATCTTTATATTCCCAGTCGGCCATCGCATATTCGGGCACCTGAATTTGATTTATCCTGGCGCAAGCAAAAATTTTATCATTCTCTGAGCATACAAAAAAATCATCAGCATTTATCGCTTCTGAAATTGTATTTTCTGTAGGATACACTCCTCTTATCCAACCGATAGTTGTAAGTCCTTTTTCCTCGTTTCTAAGAACCTTACTGTATACCTCATAAGCTTTTTTCAAATCGCTCATATCGGCTTTTCTGATGATCATTTTGATTCACTCCGTTTTTAGTATAGAATTATTATAATTTATTATAAAATAAATTTCAACTGATAAAAAACACGCATTAACGGATATATTAAAAGTGATGATTAATGATAAAAGAAATCTTTATTAAGCGGCTTAAAAACTTTGCGACGGTCTTGATATAACTTTAGCCCTATTTCTTAGCGACGACATATTTAAAAATCTTGAGCAAGAAATAATATAAACCCTTTACCTATGTAAATGGTTTATATTATAAAATCGATATTTCATCTATCTTTTTAAGCTCTGCCCGGCTGAATTCCGTGTTTTTGCACGCCTTTATATTATCAAGTATCTGAGTTTTCTTTGACGCGCCGATAAGGACTGAAGTGACCTCATTTTTCGAAAGCAGCCACGAGAGCGACATTTCCGCTAAGGTCTGCCCTCTGTTTTCGGCAAGTGCGTTAAGCTTTCTTATCTGCTTTAGTCTCTCGGCCGTTACCGCAGTTTCTTTTAAAAATCTGCCGTCGGTCCTTATTCGGCTGTCCTCAGGTATTCCGTGAAGATATCTGTTAGTCAGCATTCCCTGCGCAAGAGGGCTGAATGTGATAACGCCCTTTTTAATTTTATCCGCGCTTTTTAAAAGACCGTTGTTTTCTACCGTTCTGTCAAAAATCGAATAGCGGTTTTGATTTATTATAAAAGGAGTATTTAATTCTTCGAGAATTTTTGCCGCTTTTTCCATTGTTTCCCCGTCATAATTTGATAGACCGACATAAAGCGCTTTCCCGCTTTTAACCGCAGACGACAATGCCGACATCGTTTCCTCCAGCGGAGTTTCCGGATCAGGGCGGTGATGATAAAAAATATCGACATAATCAAGACCGAGCCTTTTTAGGCTTGCATCAAGAGAGGAAAGAAGATATTTTCTGCTGCCGAAATTTCCGTAAGGCCCGTCCCACATTTCATAGCCTGCTTTTGTGCTGATCAAAAGCTCGTCGCGGTAAGGCATAAGCTCTTCTTTTAAGATCTTTCCGAAATTTCTTTCGGCACTGCCCGGAGCAGGCCCATAGTTATTGGCTAGATCAAAATGGGTAATGCCGTTATCAAAAGCGGTGAAAATAAGATCTTTCATATTATCATAATCCGCGGTATCACCGAAATTGTGCCACAGCCCTAAAGAGAGAGCAGGCAATTTAAGTCCGCTGTTACCGCAGCGTTTATAAGGAATTACATCATATCTGTTATCATTTGCAATATACATATTTTCTCCTTTTTAATCAAATCTGAATAATAATTTTTGAATATCTTCATCAAACATATTTGTTTTATTAACAGTTACCGTATCTGTATATAGAACATCCGACTCGGGAGAACTGCCCTCTATTAGCTCTAAAGCATTTTTAACTCCGAGATAACCCATTGCGAAAGGATTTTGAACTATAAGCGAATCCATTTCACCCGTTTCAAGCAAAGCTACAGAAGTAACATTGCAGTCAAAGCCGACTGCTTTAACATAATTTCCTGCCATTTCTTCCTTTACCGCTTCGCCTATTCCTAAAGTTATCCATTCGTTAAACCCTACTAAGACGTTTATCTGCGGATACTCTTTTAAAAGCTCTTTGGCGCTTTGTTTTGCACTTTCGATATTGCTCTTTGCGATTTTTGTACCGATTATTTTAGCCTTTTGATTTGTGGCTATCGCCTCTTTAAAGCCTCTTTCCCTCAGCTTGGAATTATCCGTCTGCTCAGAAAAGCTTACGATTCCGATATTTATATCGGTGTTAGAGTTAAATCCGTTAAGCACGGCTTCCCCTGCCTGCCTGCCGGACTTTTTATTATCCGTTCCGATAAAAAGACTTACAAGATTACTTGAAACTCCGCTGTCCACAGTGATTATCTTTACTCCGTTTTTTACAGCCGTATTCACCGCCTTATCCGACTTGTTGTAGTCTATAGCGGAAAGTAAAATCGCGTCAGCCCCGTTTTTAACGGCATTTAATATCATTTCGTTTTGCTTTTTGTAATCTTCTTCGCTTTCAGGGCCCTCAAAGGTGACCTTTACGTTATATTCCGTCGCGGCGCCGAAAGCGCCGTTTTTCATATTTATAAAGAAGTCGGAATTTGCGGATTTTGCAATTACAGCCACATATTTTTTATCGGATTTTTCAGTTCCGCAGCCAGAAAGCAAGGTTACAAAAGCCAGGAGGATAATCAAAGGTTTAAATTTTTTCATATATTGATATCCTCCGCATTCTTTATTTTAGGAATTTTCACGGTAACGGTCGTTCCGATATCAAGTTCGCTTTTAATACTTATTCCGTAGTTTTCTCCGAAATATATCTTCAAGCGGTCGTTGACATTTTTAACGCCTATTCCGCTCGAATCGCTCCTGTTCTTCTTAAGGATCGATCTGCATTGCTCGTCTGTCATTCCCACACCGTTATCCGCAACACTGATTATGATATCATCCTTATTTTCCTTATCTTCGAAAACCGATATAACTATCTCGCCCTCGTCTACCATTCGGTCAAGACCGTGATAAATAGCGTTTTCTATTAACGGCTGAATGGTTATCTTGTTGCAAAGATAATTTTCAAGCCCCTCATCAATCTTAAATTTATAGGTGAACTGATTTTTATACCTGTAGCTTTGTATTATAAGATAGCTTTTAGCGTGATTAATCTCGTCTTTTATCGGAATAAGCTCTTTTCCTCTGCTTATGCTTATTCTGAAAAGCTTTGCAAGGGCGCTTACCATTGCGGCGGCGTCTTTAGTGTTTCCCGATTCGCACATCCAGGAGATAGAATCGAGCGTGTTATAAAGAAAATGAGGATTTATTTGCGCCTGCAGGGCTTTAAGCTCTGTGATCCTTAATTCCTTTTCTTCTTTTCTCACCTGCTCCATTAGCTCTTTTATTCTTTCGGACATATGGCAGAATGAAGCGTTGAGCTCGCTTATTTCAAGCGCCGGCTCGTCTTTTGGATCAAACTCAAAGGAAGAAGTCTTGCTTTCAAAAACCTTCATGGCTTTTATCAGTTTTTTGACCGGTTTTGTGACAATTTTCTGATAAATAAGCAGAACTCCCGCCCCGAAAACAACACAGCAAACCAGAGCTATTAAGATGCTTATGAATATCTGTCCGTTTTTTTCTTTTTCAAGCTCATCGGTATAAGAAATTCCGATTATTTTCCAATTTTTGTAGGATGTATCGGAAACGACGGTTATCTTGTGATCGAAATTTACAAGTTCTCCGCCTTTTAGCTTGATGCTTTTAATGTCTTCCGATCTGAGATTTGAAAAAATCATCTGCTGAGCAGGGTGATAGATTATATTTTTTGAGCCGTCGGCTATAAAGCAGTAACCGTGCCGACCTATTCCCGCCTGATCGATATAATCCGCAAGACCGGAAAAATTAAAATCGGCTGTAATATATGTTCCTTTTCCCAATACCGTTTCATCCGTCTTTACGGCCGCAGTTACCACCCAAGGATAGCTATTTTCGAAAATCGACTGTATATGCGGCTGGGAAAGAGAAAATTTCGGCGAAGACTCAAAATTATCTTTGTTAAAGGATAGGTCCTTTAAAATATTGCTTTTAAGCTCTTTATCCGAAGCACAAAGCAAAATTTCACCGCTTTTCGAATAGACCGTGACCGAAACAATATCGTTCCTGAGCCCCAAAAGCACTTTTAAATCGTTTTTGATCTCCGCTTCCGATTTTCCGCTTTTTATAAGCGCACAGATATTATCAAGCTGGTTTTTCATCGATCCGACGGTGTTATTCACCGCCACTGCCGCCTGAGTGACAGTCTGCTCGGCATTTACTTCCGCGTTTTTCTTAAGCGCGGTGCTGTAAACAGACGCAAACACTCCGATACTGCAGGCGACAGCCGCTATAGTTGCCGCGAATACCGCGGCGATAGTTAAATTTGAAAGGCTGAATGATAATTTTGATTTTTCTTTCATTTTTCCTCCGCCTTGGCCTGTCTTAATTTGTTAGGTGATTCGCCGTAAAACTTTTTAAAGCAGTAGCTGAAATAGTGCTGATCGCTGTATCCGCACTTTTCGGAAATTTCAAGCATTTTCATAGAGGAGCAAACTATTAAGTCATAGGCAGTCTGCATTCTTTTTTCTGTAAGAAGATTTATAAAATTCTTCTTTTTTGTTTTCTTTATAAGCGCGCTTAAATAATTCGGGCTTACGGAAAGCTCATCAGAAACGCTTGTAAGAGAAAGGCTTTCATCGGAATATCTTTCGTTGATTATCTCTAAAACCTTGTCGCATAAGACCTCGCTGTCGCGCTTTCTCGAATTTTCAATAATAGATTTTGCCTCGCTGCAAAATTCTAAAAGTTCGTTTTTCATAGTCTGTTCGCTGCCGTAGGAGGTAAGCCGCGAAAAGATAGGATTTTTGCCGATAAGCTCCGTAAGCTCGTTTTTATCCACGACAGAGCTTACAACACGAAAAACAGTGGCTATTATCTGCAACACAAGAAGATTTGCGTTTTCAGGGGTATTCGTTTCGTAAAGCGAATTGACGAAATCGTTAAGCGATTCCTGAGTACCCACCTTTAAAAGCTGTTCCACTCCTGCGGCTGTTTTTTCGGCTTTATCAAATTCAAATTCGAAATTATGCTCCTGATCGGCAATAAAACGGATCTCACCGGTGCCGTCGGAAGTGTATCGCCTGGCGGTAACCGCCTGAAAATAAGCGTCGGAGCAATCGGAAAGCTTGTAAAATTCACGGCTTACGCCTATCGTGCAGGATTGATCAAGCAACCTTTTAGCCGACTGCACAGTTTCCTTTAAGCCAAGCTCCAAGACATTTGATAGCTTTCCGTCTTCATTTAATACCGTCAGCACCACGGCTCTTGAAAATACTATAAGCGTTTCGCAGGTGAAATATTTTGAAAGAATATTCGTTAAAAAATCGGTGTGTTTTTTAGTCGTGCAGGTTTTGTTGTAAATATCCTTGAATTTTACGACCATCACGCAAAATCTTAAATTTTCACCGCTGCCTTTAATTATTCCGAGCTCTTTTGCTCTTAAAATAAGCTGTTCTTCATCAGTCTTATGCTCGCTTCCGCCGAGCATAAGAGGAAGTAAAAATCTTTCCGTTTCCGCTTTTTTTAATTGCCTTTTTAAATCGGGATCCGGGATTTTTACTGCGTTTAAAAATTTTTCATCCATTTTAGCGCGGATATTTTTAAGCTCCTCGGTCATTTCCGAAGAAGAGATCGGCTTTAAAAGATAGCTTATGATATTATACTTTATAGCGGTCCTTGCATATTCAAAACTATCGTAACCGCTAAGTATCACTATCTGTGCGGCAGGCCTTATTTCCCTTATTCTTTTTGCAAGCTCAAGCCCGGAGATCATTGGCATTTTAATATCGGTAATAATAAGATCCGGTTCTAAATTTTCAATGCATTCTAAAGCCTCTATACCGTTCTCCGCTTCGCCTATAACTTCAAATCCGGCAGACTGCCAATCCACCTTTTCAATAAGCGCTCTTCTAAGCTCAAATTCATCGTCTACAACTAAAACGGTATACTTCATTTTGCCCTCCGGGATTTTTCTTTTATTTTAACATTTTAAAAATTAAAAAGCAATAAAAAGCGTTTCGGCAGTCGGGCGTTTTGCCCGGCTGCCATTGTTTATTTTACCCATTTTGCGTAAAGAGTCATACTTCCCTCAACACCGTCGCCGAAGTCCCACTCCTGCGTCAGCGCTTTATCCTTGTACCAACCGGCGAATTTATATCCCTCTTTAACAGGTGTTTCGCTTAAGTTTATCTTGTCCGAATGTTTAAGCTTGATGCTTTCGATATGCGATCCGCCGTCGGTATCAAAATCTACGGTAAATCCGCTGTGACCGATAATAAAAGCCGTAACTAAAACAAGCGCCGCAATAAGCACTGCAACCATTATATTAGCGGTCTTTAAAGGCATTTTTATTTTTGCATAAAGTCCGCCTGTGTTTTTAACTTTCTTTTCTTCGTTCATTTAGAATTTACCGCTCCTTCTTTAAATTACTTGCGGGCAAGATATTTTCTCATATCGATAGCGCACGCAACAAGGATAATAAGACCTTTGATAACATAGAGCATATTTGCGTCTACAGAAAGAAAGTTAAGTCCTACAAAGATTATCTGAAGCAAGAAAACTCCGATAACGATACCGCTTATCTTACCTGTGCCTCCTACAAAGGAAACTCCTCCGATAACGCAGGCTGCTATGGCGTCGGACTCATAGTTAAGGCCGGTATTAGCCGAGCAAGAAGCGATTCTCGCGCCCTCGATAAATCCTGTGATACCGTACATAACGCCGGCCAAAACAAACACAAGCACGATGGTTTTGAAAACATTAACTCCCGAAACATTCGCGGCCTCTTCATTTGAGCCTACCGCAAACATATTTTTACCGAACTTTGTTTTATTCCATATCACCCACATTATTGCCGTGAGAATAACGGAATATACCACATATTTCGGAACTGCTACGGAGCCGACAGTGAAAAGAGTGCCTCTTACAAAGTTTGTATAAGAAGAGTCAAGCCCCGAAAGAGTCTGACCGTTGTTGCCGCCGATCATAAGATACATAAGTACAAGACCGAATACTATAAGCTGGGTAGAAAGCGTTACTATAAAAGGATGAAGCTTGAATTTGGCAACGAAAAATCCGTTGACAAGTCCTACCACCGCTCCGACTGCCACTACTATAAGCAAAACTGCCCAAAGCGGCATAACCGGTAGATTCGGAAAAATTTTATTTGCATATGATGTCATCTGCAAAAGCGACGCCGCTATACAAGCTGTAAGACCTACACAGCGGCCCGCGGAAATATCCGTTCCCGTAAGCACGATAGCTCCGCCGATACCAAGCGCTATCGGAAGCTTTGCTGCTGTAAGAGAAACAATATTTACTATACTCGACACCGACAGAAATGCCGGTACTCTTATCGCTATATAAATAATTGCCGCCGCAATTATTATATACATTGCATTGTTAAACAAAAGATCGCTTAACATTCTTCTTTTATCGGCACCGGAAGAATTGCTGAATTTTTCCCTCCACGCGCCTATACTGCTCTTTTTCTTTAAAGTTTCAGCAGACATTTTCATTCCTCCGTTTTTTAAACATACTTTGCGGCAAGCGCCATTATTTCTTCCTGAGTAGCGGTTTTCGCGTCGACTTCGCCCGAAAGCCTTCCGCCCGACATAACAAGTATCCTGTCGCACACACCTAAAAGCTCCGGCATTTCGGAAGAAACCATTAAAACCGTTTTCCCTTTGTTTGCAAGATCGATTATTAGCTGATATATCTCATATTTCGCACCTACATCGATTCCTCTTGTTGGCTCGTCAAGCAAAAGTACCGTCGGATCAGTAAGAAGCCATCTTCCTAAAATTACTTTTTGCTGATTTCCTCCGGATAACGATCTTATTTTAGTTTCCTGAGAGGGCGTCTTTATCCGCATAGAATCAATGCACCACTTAGTGTTCTTTATTTGCTTTGATTTACTGACAAAAGGTCCCGATTTACATTTATCAAGACTCGAAATTGTGGCATTTTCGCGGATATTGAGAATTCCGAAAATTCCCGTTGCCCTGCGTTCCTCGGTGAGCATTGCAAATCCGTTTTTTATGGATTCACGCGAGTTGCGGTTTTTAACCGTTTTGCCTTCAAGCTTTAAATTCCCGCTCTTCCTTGTGGCTATTCCGAAAATATTTTCAAGAAGCTCGCTTCTGCCCGATCCGTCAAGACCTGCAACGCCTATAATCTCGCCTTTTTTTGCTTTAAAAGATACATCGCTGAGCTTTGAATACATCGCCGTCAAATTTTCTACTTCAAACAGCACATCGCCTACCTTATTCGTCTTAGGCGGATAGATATTTGTAAGCTCTCTTCCTACCATTAGCTTTATTATTTCATCCGTGGTAAGATCCTTTGCCTCTTTTGTAGCTATCCATTTTCCGTCGCGCATTATCGTAACTTCGTCGGAAATACGCAGAATTTCTTTCATTTTATGAGAAATATAAATAATTCCGCAACCCTTTTCTTTGAGCATATTTATGATCTTAAAAAGGTGTTCTACTTCGTCCTCGGTAAGAGAGGAGGTCGGCTCGTCAAAAACAATTACCTTGGCGTTATAAGAAACAGCCTTGGCAATTTCAACCATCTGCCTTTGAGAAACCGGCATTTTGCTCATTACCGTTTTAGGATCTACATCGATCTCAAGCTTTTCAAAAATTTCTTTAGTGGCGGTGTACATTTTCTTTTCGCTCGTTATCGGCACACCTTTGCAGACAGTCGGGAACCTTCCGAGCCACATATTGTCCATTACATTGCGCTTTAAAGCCTGATTAAGCTCCTGGTGAACCATCGCCACCCCGTTTTCAAGCGCTTCTTTGGAATTTTTGAAGTTAACCTCTTCGCCGTTTAAATAAATGTTTCCGCTGTCTTTGCCGTAAACTCCGAAAAGACATTTCATCAGCGTAGATTTCCCGGCACCGTTTTCACCCATAAGTGCGTGCACCGTTCCCGCCTTAACAGTAAGGCTAACCTTATCAAGCGCCTTAACTCCGGGAAACACTTTTTCGATATTATCCATCTGAAGCAGAACGGGAGCGTCGGATCTTGATTTTTCATTGTTCGTACCTGACATATAACTTAATTCCCCCGTTTAAAGATTTTTCAAACAGAGCGGTAATAAACCGCTCTGTTTGAATTTTTATTGAATTTATTCGCCTGTGTAAACAGCGTAAGGAATGTTTACTCTCCAGGTTCCTACAACATCGTCGGAATTTACGCCGTCGAATTTTTCTTTTGAATCGAGGAAATCCTGAGCAATTGTGGTTATAACGTTTGCCATTCCCTCGGCGTCCTGCTTAATGCTTCCTACCATACTTCCGTTCTTAATAGCTGACTGTGCTGCGTCAGTTGCGTCAACTCCGAATACGGGGATAGTTTTACCCGATCCATTGTTGTAGCCTGCCGCCTGTAAAGCGGAGATCGCGCCGAGTGCCATTTCATCGTTGTTGGCGATTACAAGCTCAACCATATTTTTATTGGCTTCGCTGTACTGTGCAAGTATTGTAGACATATAATTTGTAGCTGCCGCAGATGACCATAAGCCGTCTTGGTCAACAAGATATTTGTTTGTGTTGGAAGCGTCATAGAAAGAAAGCTTCTCTTTTGAGTTTTCAGTGAGGACCTTGTCCGCGTCTTCAACGCCGAACTGTGTGCGGGCGATAGCTTCCATATTGCCCTCCTGGCCTTTGAACATTACATAGCTGATTTTTCCGTCGCCGTTTAAATCGACCTTATCGAAATTCTCAACTAAATAATTGCCTATCATTTCGCCCTGCATATGACCTGCCATTTCGTAATCAGTTCCTACAAATACGCATTTGTCATAACTGCTTACAACGCTTTCTTCAACCGAGCGGTTAAAGAAGATAACCGGAATGTTCTGAGCCTTGGCAAGATCAACGATGTTTTGTGCGGCGTCGTTTGATCCTGTATCAACAACATTTACGATCAGCGCTTTAGAACCCTTTGCGATAGCTGTGGTTACCTGCTCTGTCTGAGTTGTCTGGTTGCCGTTGGCATCATAGTTCTGGAATTTGATTCCGGCCTTTTTAAGGAGTTTGTCCATCGAAGTTCTGACGCTTGAAATGTAAGTGTCGGAATAGGTATAGTAAAATACCGAAACTTCGCCTTTATCAGAGGATCCGGAACCGCCGCAGGCGGTAAGCCCCATAACAAGAGCCAGTGCAAGTAAAAGTGTTATGATTTTTTTCATTTTGAGTTTACCTCCCTTTATTTACGACCTTTCCTTTGTCGTTGCCTTAATTATAGCGACAAAATAAAGAAAGATAAATGGGATTTTTTATTCAAAATGTATAAAAAATTATTCAAAAAAGAAAACCCGCAGCCGTAAAAAACGACTGCGGGTTATTAGATTTTAGCCGCAAGACATCAGACTACCTGACTTCTCCTTTTATAAACTTTTTTCCTTTTCTTTTTATCGTTATCAGATAAGATATGAATACCGCACTGAAAGTGAGCACCCAGGATATCGGATAGGAAATAAAGAGCCCTGCAAATGTGTGATATTCGGGGCTCGCAAAAACAGTGAATATCCACACGATTCTCATTACGCAAACTCCGACAATGGTTATTACCATCGGAACAACAGAAGATCCTATGCCTCTCATCGATCCCGTTACAGTATCCATAATTCCGCAGAGAAAATAAGGAACAAGAATAAATTTCATTCTTTCAAGTCCGAAATCGATAGCAGACTTCGAATCCTTGATATAAATTTCAAGGAGAGGTCTGCCGAAAGCATAGGAAACCGTACCGATAACCAAGCCTACCGCCGCAACTGTCATAAGGCAGGCAAACGTTACTTTCTTTACTCTCTTTAAATTGCCCGCGCCGTAATTCTGACCGCAGAAATTAAGCGCCGTCTGCTGAAACGAGTTCATCGCAACATAGCAAAATCCCTCTATGCTCGAAGAAGCCGCGCTGCCCGACATCGCCGCACTGCCGAATGAATTTACGGAAGACTGAATTATAACGTTCGAAATAGAAAACAGCGAGCTTTGAAGTCCTGCCGGCACTCCGATCGCAAGTATCTTTTTAAGTGCGGGAATATTTATATGTATCTTTTTTAACTCAAGCTTTATAAGATCTTTTCTTTTTATAAGTTCTCTTATCACAAGCAAAGAGCTTAAAGCCTGCGAAATTGTGGTTGCAAGCGCAACTCCCGCAACATCCATTTTAAATGCGGCAACAAACACAATATTCAATATAACGTTCAGCACTCCGGCAACAGTCAGAAAAATAAGCGGTGATTTCGTATCGCCGGCGGCTCTTAAAATCGCCGCGCCGAAGTTATATACCATTAAAAATGTCATACCCGAAAAATAGATCTTCATATAAACCGACGAAAGCGAAAGAATTTTGCCTGCGGGCGTGCCCATAGCCTCAAGCATAGGTTTCGAAAGAAGAATTCCTATAAAGGTTAAAAGAATTCCTCCTATTAATGCTACGGGTATCGCAGTATGAACGGCTTTTTCGGTGTTTTCTTTGCTTTTGGCTCCTATTCCCTGCGCTACCGCAACTCCCGCTCCAAGCGAAAGACCTATAAAAAGATTTACAAATAAGTTTGTAAGAGACGATGTGGCACCCACCGCCGCAACAGAGTCGCTTCCCGAAAACCAGCCCACAACAATAAGGTCCGCGGCGTTGAAAAGCAACTGCAAAAGGCCTGTGAGAATGATCGGCACCGTATAAATTACCACATTCTTAAAGATCGGTCCTCTGCACATATTTTCGGAATTGAATTTCATAATTTTTAAAACCTCTTTAAAAATTTAAGACTTTTATATTTTCTTTTTCTGCAATTTCCGCAATATTTTTGTGGCAGGTAAAAAGTATCACCTGCGAATTCTCAGAAAAATTTTTAAGCGCTTTTATTGCGTTTTCCGTTCTTTGATCGTCATAATTTGAAAGGCAGTCGTCAAGAAAAACAGGCAATGGTCCGTTTAAACTTATCATAGAAGAAACCGCGAGCCTTAAGCTTAAATATATCTGATCGACAGTTCCGCTGCTGAAATAATCTATTTTTCTCAGTCCGAAAATCTCGCCCTCTGCTTCGGGCTCTAATGTTTTATCAACCGAAAGCTTACTGTATTTCCCGTTTGTAAGCAAGCTTAATATTTCCTGTGCTTTTTCTTCCAATTTTCCGCCGTATCCGCCCCTTATTTCCGCAAAGCACTCGTTAATTGTATTTAAAGCAAGCGTTCCTGCATTGTAAAAATCATACTCTGCCAAAAGCGATTCCTTTTGTTCCTCAATTTCTCTTTTAATATTTTCGGGTTCTCTTACTCTCGAATATCTTTCTGAAATTCCGCTTTTTTGCGCATTGAAACTGCCTATAAGCGAATTTAAAAGCTGATTTTGAGCTCTAAGCTTATCTTTAAGCGAAGATAAATCAATGATTTTTTCATCAGAACAGTTTTCCGCTCTTTTTAAAGCCTCTTCATAAGATATATCTCCCGCTTCTTTTTTATAAAGCTCTTCTTTGGTTTTAAGCTTTTCAAGTTCGCTTAATATTTCGGAAAGATAATCGGAAAGTTTAATATTATCGGGGCATTTGGTATTTAATTTTAACTCTTTTTCCTTTAAAAGAAGATTGCTTAAAGCTTTTTCTTCGGATTTTAAAGAATCGCTTAGAGCATTTAAAGAATTTTTCTTTTCACTTGCGTTTATTTGCGAGCGGTCGTTTTCCCTCGAAAGCTCAAAAATCTTTTCATTGTTTCGGGTAATTTTTTCGGAAATATCCGATCTGTGATTTTTAAGACTTGAAGAAAGCGATATTAATTCGCGGTATTTATCCTGTTTCTCCTGATATTTTTTATCCGGTAACAGCGAGATAAAAAGAGATATCATAAATCCCGCAAAGCCCAGAATTAACGCGGCAATTCCGAGAGATTTTATAACAAATGTCAGCCCTATGCCCAAAAGGCAAAATAAAATTCCTAAAAAAAACAATGGCTTATTAAGCGGTCTTTTGCCCGATGATGATTTAAGCTCTGCTTCATAAGCGCTTATCGCTTCGCTTAATTTCAGCTCTTTTTCATCCGTAGCTTCTCTTCTTTTTAAAAGCTCCGCGTTTTCTTGTTCTATTGCTAAAAGCTCTTTTGAGTCTTTATTTCCCTCATTGATATTTTTTAGCTGTCCGCTTAAATTTTCAATGTCTGATTTAAGATTTTCGCATTTGCTCTTTTTATTTAAAATTTCATTTTCAAGATCTCTTATATTTTTTTCATATTCACGGTTTGGAAAAGTACCGTCTGAAAAAGCGGTTTTTAATTTATAATTTTCAAGTTCCGATCTTGCGGAAATAAACTGCTTTATTTTAAGATTTTCTTTTATTTCTTCGGATTTTTGAATAAGAGCCTCTGTTTTGCTTATATCAGACCTTAAATTATTAATTTTACCGCTTAGATCTTCAAGCTCTTTTTCTTCTTCCGTTCTGCTTTTTACCGCGTTAAGACTTCCGAAATACTCGTCTTCAAGCTCCGCCGTTTTCTTTTCTCTTTCTCTTATAGCACCGTTTTTTTTATTCTTCGATATAAGCTTAAACAGAGCCTTAGAAATATTTTCCTCCACTTTTTTGCATGAGCTCTCATCATCGCCCGTAGATAAAATATTCGATAGCTTTGAATTAAGCTCGTCTTCGGCAAATGCGTCATGAGAAAAATCGGAGGAATCCGTAAAAAGGCTTCTTTCGAAAGCCTGCGCGCTTAACCCGAAAAAAGTTTTTCCTATTTCTCTGTCGGTAGTTAAAACTTCGCCCGTATCGCGGTTTTTAAGAGTAACGCTGTCGCTTGAATCGGTTTTTCCGAAGATTCTTTCTAAAGTATATCTATGGTTTTCATGCTCAAAATTAATTCTTCCTCCCGCTCTTTCTCCGCTCCATGGGAGATATTTTGTTCTTGCCGGCATAATTTTTTGCGATCTTGAATTTGAGCCGTAAAACATCATTTTTATAAAGTTCATCACGGTGGTTTTTCCGTTTTCATTCTCGCCGTAAATCACATTCATATTTTCGCCGAATTCAAGCGAAAAATCCTTTAACTTCCCGAAAGCACCTATGTAAATATCATTAATCTTCATTAAACTTTACCTCTTGCGTAAATGCTTTAAGACCGATATTAAGCGCAGTTAAATACAGCTCTTTTTCATTGTCATTAGCCGACTCGATCATTTGAAGCATTTTCTTAACGAATTTGCCCTTTAATGTGTTTTCGGAAGATAAAAGCTTTAGATCCGTTTTTGTTTCGGTTTTATCGCGGAGCTTTACAAAATAGAGCTTTTCTTTAAGCCTTGTCGCAATTTCATCTAAATTCAGCCTGATTTCTTCCGGAATATTGCCTATAAGATCTATCTTATAAAGATTTTTTTGATAATTTAAGCCGAATTCGTAATTTAATTTATTTAAAATTATTTCCGCAGCGCTGCGTTCGTCTGAAGCCTCGGAAATATCCGCTTTTAAATAAACATATTCTCTTGAGCAGACGCATACAAATTCAAGATTGCAGTATCTTTTTCCCACTTCTCCGATATAAACGCCTTTTTCACCTGTTTCATCAAATCCGTGACCTTCTATTGAACCGCTGTAGGCATAAAAAGTGTTGCCGGATCTTAAAATATCGCTCCTTTTGTGAATATGGCCGAGCGCCGCATAGTCAGCCTTGGAATTTGCAATATCACTCTCTGTAACAGAATTGTAATTCCCGCCTTTTGTTCCCGAAAGCTCCCCATGAACGCACATAATATTGATATGATCATCATCGATATCAAGGGGTAAAAATAATGGATTGCTTGAAAAAGCTTCTTTAAATGAACTGCCGAAAACACAGGTTTTAAGATCTTCAAACTTAATGCTTTCTCCCGAGGTTGAAAGAATATGAAAATTATCCGGTATATCGGATATTTTTAAAAAAGGAGAAGAATAGTTTAACGGATCGTGATTTCCGGCAGAAAAAACGAACTCCATATCTTTTGCGGATCTTACAGCGCCGAATACCCCTGAAACAAACTCTTCTTCAACATAGTTTGAATCAAGCATATCGCCTGCAATAAGAACTATTTTAACTTCTCTTTTTTGCGCCTCTTTTATCGCTCTTTCAAATGTGAGCAGGGTTTCAAAACGACGGCTTTTGCTCTGCGATTTCAGCAGATTTTCCTCCGCTCCCAAATGAAGATCGGCGCAATGCATAATTTTAATTCTTTCCATTATTTTAACACCTCAAAAATTTAAATTTATTTTACACCAAAATATAATTTTATTCAAGTCTTGCTATTGCCTTTTAGAAGAATATATATTATAATTTTATTTAAAAAGGATTGATTGAATGGATATAAATGTCGGCGATAGAGTCGTGATGAAAAAAAAGCACCCCTGCGGCTGCAATGAGTTTGAAATAACACGGATCGGAATGGACTTTAAGCTTAAGTGTTTAGGCTGTTCAAGAGAAATAATGGTGCCGAGGGCAAAAGCTGAAAAAAGTATCAAAAAAATCATTGAAGAAAAGGATAATTAATAATGTTTGAAAAGCTGTCTGCAGTTGAAAGCAGATATGAGCAGCTGTGTGAAAGGATAGCGCAGCCGGAAATTGCAGCGAATGTTTCCGAGTTCACAGAGCTTATGAAGGAGCAAAGTTCGCTTGAGCCGATAGTCGAAAAATTCAGAGAATATAAAAAAGCAAAGAGCGATGAGGCTCAGGCTATGGAGATAATCGAAAGCGATAAGGAATTGAAAGAGCTTGCAAATGAAGAGCTTTCACTCACCCGAAAAAATATCGAAAAAATATCCGAAGAGCTTAAAATTCTTCTTTTGCCTAAGGACCCGAATGACGAGAAGAACATAATCGTCGAAATCAGAGCGGGAACGGGCGGCGAAGAAGCGGCGCTTTTTGCCGCGGCATTATTCAGGATGTACTCAATGTTTTCACAGTCAAAAGGTTTTAAAACCGAGATAACATCTTCAAATGAAACCGAGCTCGGCGGCTTTAAAGAAATAAGCTTTATGATAGAGGGTAAAGGCGCTTATCAGAAATTCAAATATGAAAGCGGAACGCATAGAGTGCAAAGAGTTCCCGATACGGAAACTCAGGGAAGAATTCACACTTCGGCGGTAACTGTCGCCGTTATGCCGGAGGCTGACGAGGTCGAAGTGGATATAAACCCGGCCGACCTAAAGATCGATACCTACAGATCGTCAGGCGCCGGAGGCCAGCATATTAATAAAACTTCTTCTGCAATAAGAATTACCCATATTCCCACTAATACCGTGGTGGAATGTCAAGACGAGCGGAGTCAGTTTAAAAACCGCGAAAAGGCTATGCGAGTGCTTCGCGCCCGCCTTTTTGACGCGGCAAAGCTTGAGCACGACGAAGCTATTGCGGCGGATAGAAAGAACCAGGTAGGCTCCGGTGACCGCAGTGAAAGAATAAGGACTTATAATTACCCTCAGGGCAGAGTGACCGATCACAGAATAGGACTAACACTTTATAAGCTCTTTTCCGTGCTTGACGGTGATCTTGACGAAATAATCGACGCCCTTACTACCTATTACCGCACCAAAGCGCTCGACGAACAGGAAACCTGATAAAAAAGGAAGTAATATTTTTGGAAACCTTAAAGATTGATATTTTAAGCGGCGATTACGAAAATAAGATAAGCAAAGCCGCCGAAATTTTAAAAAACGGCGGTATCGTTGCCATTCCCACCGAAACGGTTTACGGTCTTGCGGCGGACTGCACCAACGAAGAAGCTGTTAAGAATATCTTTAAAGCTAAGGGCAGACCGCAGGATAACCCCCTTATCGTACATATAAGCGATGTAAAAACGCTTGAATTTGCAGCAAAGGATATCCCGAAGTCCGCTTATTTATGTGCAGAGGCATTTTGGCCCGGACCTTTTACCATGATTCTTAAAAGATCGGATAATATTCCGAAAAGTGTGAGTGCGGGACTTGATACGGTCGCAGTGAGAATGCCGTCTGATAAAACGGCGCGCGATATAATAAGAGAAAGTAAAACCCCTCTCGCCGCTCCCTCGGCAAATCTTTCGGGCGCGCCCAGCCCCACCTCGGCTCAATATGTTATAAGCGATCTCGGAGGAAAGATAGACGCGGTCGTCTGCGGAAAAGACTGCTCGGTCGGGGTAGAGTCAACCGTTATTACACTAGTCACAAACCCTCCGAAGCTTTTAAGACCGGGGGCTGTGACTTTGGAACAGTTGAAAAAAGTCCTGCCCGATATCGAAGTCGATAAAGCGGTGCTTAATATGATAAAAAACGGAGAAAAAGTTTCCTCTCCGGGAATGAAATATAAGCATTACGCCCCTAAAACCTGTACATACCTCGTTGAGAGCGACTGTGATAAATTCGTTCAGTTCGTAAATAAAAAAGAAAACTGCGCAGCACTTTGCTTTGAAGAGGATAAAAATCTTTTGAAAATTCCCTATTTGGTATACGGAACGAAGAAAGACGAAAGAACTCTTGCCAAAAATGTTTTCACAGCTCTTAGAAAAGCCGACGATTTTAAAGTCGAGGAACTCTATGTCCACGCACCGTCAAAATCAGGTGTGGGACTTGCGGTTTATAACAGACTTATCCGCGCCGCCGCTTTTAAAACGGTGAAGCTATGAAACTTATAATCGGTTTAACGGGTCCCACAGGATCCGGAAAAAGCACCGCCGCAAAAATAGCCGAAAGCTTAGGCTTTCAGGTTATCGATTGCGACCTTTGTGCAAGAGAAGCTGTAATAAAGGACAGCGGCGGATATTATGCCGTGATTTCTTCTTTCGGAGAAGATATTCTTGATGAAAATAAAGAAATAGTAAGAAAGCGGTTAGCCAAAAAAGCTTTTTCTTCAAAAGCAAACACCGAGCTTTTAAACAGAACTCTTTTCCCGTTTATTATAAGAATAGTAAAAGAGAAGATAAACTCTGAATATGTGTTAATAGACGCTCCCACACTTTTTGAAAGCGGACTCGATTCTATCTGCAATAAAACCGTGGCCGTGCTTTCAAAACAGGAGATACGGCTTAAGAGGATTCTTGCCCGTGATAACATATCTGAGTCTGACGCACTTCTGAGGATCGGCGCCGGGAAAAGTGACGAATACTATTTATCCAAAGCGGATACAATAATTTATAATGACGGAAAAACGGAAGAATTTTCAGAAAAATTCCGTGAATTTTTAAATAACTGCAGAAAGGAAAATGAAAATGTCTGAATTTAACGAACTTAAAGAAAAACTTTTTTTAAAACACGAAAACGGTCTTAAAAACATCACCGAAAAAGAGTGGAGCGACATCATCGCTTACTGCGAGGAATATAAAAAATTCTTAAATGCTTCAAAAACCGAGCGCGAAGCGGTCAAAAATGCCATAGCCGCGGCAAAAGAAAAAGGATTTAAAGAATTTTCAAGAAACGAAAAATACAATCCCGGTGATAAGGTTTATTTCAATAACAGGGGAAAGACAGTCGCTTTCGCAGTCATAGGAAAAGAAGATATCGAAAACGGAATAAATATCACCGCCGCACATATCGATTCTCCCCGTCTTGACCTTAAACCAAACCCTCTTTATGAAGAAATAGAGCTGGCTCTGTTTAAAACGCATTATTACGGCGGAATAAGAAAGTATCAGTGGCCGACCGTTCCTCTGGCACTTCACGGCGTGTTTGTCAAAAAAGACGGAAGTGTCGTTCCGGTAAATATCGGCGAAGATGATAACGATCCTAAATTTGTTGTAAACGATCTTCTTCCACACCTCGCCTCCGAGCAGAATAAGCGTTCTCTTCCGGAAGGCATTAAAGGCGAAGAATTAAATGTTTTGATCGGCAGCCGCCCGTTTAAAGACGACGAGGGCAGCGAGCTTGTTAAGCTTAATATTTTAAAGATATTAAATGAAAAATACGGCATTACGGAAGACGACTTCCTTTCGGCCGAGCTTGAAATAGTTCCCGCAACAAAGGCCTGCGACTTAGGCTTTGACCGTTCAATGGTAGGATCTTACGGTCAAGACGACAGAGTTTGCGCTTACCCCGCTCTCACCGCCGTTTTAAATGTCGAAGATCCGAAAAAAACCGCACTTGCCATTTTAACAGATAAGGAAGAGATAGGCTCCGAGGGCAACACCGGCCTTAATTCCGATTTCTTAAGATATGTTATAGGCGATCTATGCTATGTGTCGGGCGGCGATCCTACAGTCGCATTAAGGCACTCGCGCTGCCTTTCTGCCGATGTTAACGCAGGAACTGACCCGACTTTCCAGGATGTTATGGAAAAGAGAAACGCATCTTTCCTCAATTACGGCGTTGTTGTCACTAAATACACAGGCGCCAGAGGGAAAAGCGATACTAACGACGCCTCGGCAGAATATGTAGCGCAGATCCGTTCTATGCTCGATAATGCCGGCATAAAATGGCAGATAGGCGAACTTGGCAAGGTGGATATCGGCGGAGGCGGAACAGTCGCTAAATATATCGCCGATATGGGGGTTGACGTTATAGACTTAGGTGTTCCCGTGCTTTCTATGCACGCGCCTTTTGAAACCACTGCTAAGTTCGATATATATATGTGCTTTAAAGCAATGTATGAATTTATGAAATAAAATAAAGGCAGGAAATTACCTGCCTTACATAGCGGTGTATAAGTTTGGTATTTTCAAGTCTTCTGTTTATCTTTTTCTTTCTTCCGCTCAATCTCTTAACTTACAGTATTGCCGGAAGTATTAAAGCAAAAAATATTGTAATGCTGGTTTTCTCGCTGATTTTTTATGCCTGCGGAGAACCGGTCTATGTTCTGCTGCTTGTTTTTATGACACTTGCGGATTATTTCTGCGCAAATTATATTGATAAGCAGGAATTTAAAAGCATAAAAGCCAAATGCGGCGTAACTGCTATGCTCGTTATAAATTTAGGGTTGCTCGCCGTGTTTAAATACGGCTCTTTCCTGCTTTCTAACCTCAAATTTTTAACAGGTTTTCCTAAAACCGTTCCGAGTATAATTTTGCCTATCGGAATTTCATTTTATACTTTTCAGCTTATATCCTATGTTGTGGATGTTTACAGAAAAGAAGTCCCCGCACAAAGAAATTTTGCAAAACTGCTTTTGTATGTCAGCCTGTTTCATCAGTGTATTGCAGGCCCTATCGTCAGATATAAGGATATTAACGAGCAGCTTGAAAACCGCAAGATATCAAAGCTTGAAGTAGCCGACGGAATAAGAAGATTTACTTATGGACTCGCAAAAAAAGCTGTCCTCGCCAATGCCTGCAGCGCTCTGTGCGACGCTCTGCTCGGCACCGCCGTCACAGGTAAAGCCGCTGTAAATATAGGCAAGCAAACCAGTATCTTAGGGCTTTGGGTAGGTGTTTTTGCCTATGCTCTTCAGATCTATCTCGATTTTTCCGCTTATTCCGATATGGCTATCGGAATGGGCAAAATGATAGGCTTTAAATATAGGGAAAATTTCAATTATCCTTATATCTCAAAAAGCGTTACCGAGTTCTGGCGAAGATGGCATATCTCTTTAGGCTCGTTTTTCAGAGATTATGTTTATATCCCCTTAGGGGGCAATCGCAAGGGGGCTCTTAAAACTGCCTTTAATCTGCTCACCGTCTGGTTTTTAACAGGTCTTTGGCACGGCGCCTCCTGGAACTATGTTCTTTGGGGACTTTACTTCTTCGTGTTTATTCTGATCGAAAAAATATTCCTTTTAAAACCGCTCGAAAAAAGCAAGGTGGTTTCTCATATCTATCTTTGCCTTGTTATTCTTTTCGGCTGGGTGCTTTTCAGATTCAGAAATTTAACCGCTGTATTAAATGTTTTAAAGGGTATGTTCGGCACTTATTCCAATAAATTTTTCGATTTTGAAACTCTTACATATATCGGGCAGTATGCTTTTATAATCATATTTTCTGCCGCCGCCTGCACTCCGCTTTTTAAAAATCTCAACAGTAAAATCTTTGATAAAGCTTTCGAAAAGCCGACGCTTAAACCTATTTATTTTATTGCGAGAATTCTTCTGCCTTTCGCATTGCTCTTCATTTCCGTGGCGGCGCTTGCGGGCGACTCGTATAATCCGTTTATCTATTTTCAATTTTAAATAAAAAGAGGAGAGCCATTTGGAAAATTCCGAAAATAAAAAGAATGAAATTAAAAAGCTTAGATTTAATCAGGCTATCGATTTTAATTTAAACCGCGTGTTTTTCCTCGCGCTTTTTTGTGTTGCAGTAATAGCACTCGTTCCGTCGCTGAGGCCTAAAAAATCGGAAACAGAAAAAAGAGAGCTCGCTAAATTCCCGAAGTTTTCTTTTTCTTCCCTGTTTTCTGGCGATTATTTCGATAATATCAGCCTTTGGTATTCGGATACTTTCCCCGGCCGCGATACGCTTGTTAAAATTAACGGGTTTATGACAGGCTCTTTCGGTAAAACCTCCGTGCAAATCCACGGAAAAGTCGAAAAATCCGACGATATACCCGACAAGAATAATAAATCCTCCGATAAAAAAGCCGATAACTCCTCTTCAAAACCTCAAACCTCCGAGCCGACAGTTCCCCCTGCCAAATCAGTCGAAAATTTAGGGGCAATCCTGCTTATTGATAATTCGGCTTATGAATATTATAATTTCAATCAGGGCATAGCCGAAAGATATAACGCCTGCGTAAACCGCGCGGCGGATTCCCTTTCAAATATCTCAAATCTCTACGATATTATCGTTCCTACCGCGATCGGTATCACCGCCCCTGACGATGTTATCGCAAATATAAACTCTTCAAATCAGAAAAAAGCTATAGATTACTTTTATTCCTGTATGGGCGATAATGTTAAAAAGATAGACGCTTATTCGGCGCTCCGCTCTCATAGAAACGAATATCTTTATTTCCGCACCGACCACCACTGGACAGCTCTCGGCGCTTATTATACTTATGACGCGCTGATGAAAGCAAAAGGTGTAACTCCCGCTCCCCTTTCGGCTTTCACCGAAAAGAAGTTTGAGGGATTTTTGGGTACTTTTTATGCGCAGTCAGGCAAACTTCCTCAGCTTGCCGCAACTCCCGATACCGTGTTTGCCTACGAGCCGAAGCAGGTCACTCAAATGACCACAAAATCGGAAAACGGCGCCGAAACACAAAGACCTATCATCGGTAATGCCGATAATATGGGGCCGAGCAGTAAGTATCTCGCTTTTATCGGAGGCGATCAGCCTTTCGGTATCATAGAAAATCCCGAAATTGCGGATAATTCTGCCTGCATAGTCGTTAAAGAGTCGTTCGGTAATGCTTTTGTGCCTTTCTTAACGCAAAACTATCATAAGGTCTATGTGGTCGATTATAGGTATTTTTCAAAAATCGACCAAAGAAAGCTATCTCAGCTTGCCGCCGACACATGGGCAAAGGATGTAATATTTATAAATAATATTTCAGCCACTCGCAACTCGGCGCTTGTCGACCTGATCGGGAATTTAGTAGGATAAAACTTTTAAAGAGAAATGCTTTCAGCGCTTATCTCTCCTTGATTTTACAACCGCATTTTATAATATATTTACTTGACTTTTCGATCTTTTTAAACTATAATAATTCTTGCCGTTTAAATTTACGGCAGTTATAAACGGAGGGTTATCGAAGTGGTCATAACGGGGCTGACTCGAAATGTTTGGAAACTTTGGTAGTTTCGTCCGCCGGAAATGCCCGTAATATAAGGCTTTTCGGGAGTTCAAGTTCTATAATTTAATATCGTTCTTGCGTGTTTTTCTTGCATTTTTCCAAATGCTCGATTAACATTAAAGATACATGGAGAGGTATCGAAGTGGTCATAACGGGGCTGACTCGAAATCAGTTTGCGAGCAATCGCACATGGGTTCGAATCCCATCCTCTCCGCCAAAAAGTCCAGTAAACTCAAGGGTTTTCTGGACTTTTCCTTTTTCTCGGCAAGGTGTTGATCTTGCGAAAAATGCGGGAAATCCAGCTCTTTTTCGGCTGTTTTTTGCACGTTTGTTAGAACCGGCAATGCCCGAAAAGCCTTATATATCAAGGCTTTTCGGGGTTGCCTTGATTTTTTTGCAAGAACTGTGCTTACCAGCCCTGACTTTTGGTGTCCGGAAGCGCAAGAACATTGTCCATAACGTTCGCGGAAGTGATCTTTGATTTGTAGTCCAGATGACTGTAAATATTCGCCGTCGTGCTGATATCACTGTGACCGAGCCATTCCTGTATCTGCTTCATCGGAACATCGTTTGCAAGAAGTAAGGATGCGCAGCTGTGTCTGAGGTCATGGAATCGAATATGTCGCAGACCGTTTCTCCTCAGAATTTTGCTGAAGTTCTCTGTTACCGCGTTGGGATTGAAGATCGTTCCCATAGCGTCAACAAAGATATAACCGTCGTAGTCGTAGCTATAACAGTTTCCGCAGACGCGCTTATTTTCCTTCTGCTGCTCTTTCAGTTCCAGAAGTTTTTCTCTGAAATGTCCTACCAACGGAAGCGAACGTAAGCTTGATTTTGTTTTGGCGCGGTCCTCGCTGATGATCACAGATTTGCCGTCCACCTCCGCTTCGGTTACAATATGCCTGATGGTGATGGTATTGCGCTCAAAGTCAATCGCATCCCATTTCAGGCCGAGAGCTTCACTTCGCCTCAGCCCGTAAAAAGCGGTCATCTGAATCAGCAAGGAATAGGGATGATCTTTCGTCACTTCAAAAAGTTTCTCCAGCTCATCCAACCGGTAGTAATCGGCGATATATTTCTGCTTTTTCGGGCGTTCCACCTTATCGGCGGGATTAAACGGAATGAGATCCATCTTTACGGCATATTTCAGAGCTTTGTGAATATTTGCGTGTTCGTGGATCACCGTGCTGGCGGAAACAGATTTCAACTCATACAGATAAAAGCTCTGAATATGCTTGGCCTGAATGGAACCGAGTGTGAGACCCGTATCACGAAAATACGGTACAATCTTTTTCTTGACCATCTGTGTGTAAGAAGAAAAAGTAGTTTTTTCCACGGAGCCGCGAATAATCTCAAGCCACATTTCCATATAGTCGGCAAACAGCATATCCGCAGAGAGATGCCCGTTACCGCTGCTGACCGGCGGCACATAGGTCTGCCGTGTTTCTATCAGCATTTTCTCAGCTCGTTTTTTGTTTCCCTTCACGGGAAGTCCTGTCGGGATCCACGGCTGCTTTCGTTTGCCGTCGGAATCCGTATAACTCAGGACCATATAGTAATAGTCGTTTTTCATTTGCAGGTGTCCTGCTATCATAATCTTTACCTCCTTTGTCGATAGCAAAAGAACGGGCACCCTTTCGGACCGTAATCATTATACGGCCTACTCGAATGCCCGTCCAATGTGCCATTTCAGTTCAAATCAGAATTTTACGCTGCCGGTCCGGAATTACCCGCCGAAAGTGCGTAATTGATCACGTTGACTTTCGGAACGCGGTATGCGTTGCCGATCTTGATACCGGGAATATATCTGTCGTTGATGAGCGAATAGGCCAGGTGACGACTGATATTCAGCATGCTCTGCACCTGCGCCACGTTTACAATATCGGGATAATCAGTAAACATCACCTCGTACATCGTCTGAATCTCGGCCTTAGTCATCGGCACCACCCCCATCATCGCCAAGCACATGTGCAAGAAGCATATCAAGCTCTTTTTCGGTGTTTACCGGAGTAAGTCTGATTGTGCCTTTTTCGGCATCGTCCTCCTCATAGGGAGTGAAGCTGTCACAGACGAGATTATCGAGCTTTTCGGTCACTCTTGCGGTGACATACTCAATTTCTTCCCGGCTGAGAATAAAGGTGAGATCATTGCCAAACTCGTCCCCGAAGGAAACGGTCATTCTGCCGTTGCTGCGGTCATAGCCGCGACAGAAGCAAGCGTTGAATTCCGTGAACATATCCTCTACGAACATGCACCCCTCGTCCGAAAAATCGGCGATCATTTTATCAAGTTCCTGCTTTCTGGTTTCATTGAAATAGTTGAGTTCGTTATTGTTTTTCATAGTTTAATCTCCTTTCAAATTAGCGGGCGTCGCGATCTCTGCGCTGACGTTCCAAGTGTTTGTTGTAAAATTCCATAGCCTTGACAAGTGTCTCGGTCATCTGTTTAATAGAGGTATCCGGGCGGAAATAGCTCCGCAGCGAATCCACCGGAACCTTTACATATTCTTTTTGATTGCCCTTGACTTCGGACAATACCTGCATTGCGGTTCTGTCAGTAAACGTCTGATCCTCGCTCATGCGGCGCAAACGCTGAGCCTGGGAAAGCGACGGCGTCACCTCGTCGCAGTCCATAATGGAGAAGAGCGCTTCCTGTTCAAAATCCTGCAGATACGAAAGTTCCACCGCCGGAGTAAGGGCAATTTTACCGTCATCCACCATCTGGAGGACATCCGGAATCAGATTTGTCAGACGGATATACCGCTTAACCTGAGAAGCACTGTCACCTGCGGCTTCTCCAAGAATCTGCGCAGTACTCTGCCCACGAAAATCTGGTCCAACTTGGTCCACATTTTTAGGACGTCCGAGTTTTCTTTCCATAGCATCCATTTTCATCTTGTACGCAAATGCTTTCTCAGACGGCAGGATATGCTCCCTTTGCAGGTTGCTGTCCACCATCGTGATGACGGCTTCTTCGTCCGTGAGATTGCGGATAATCGTCGGCATAGTCACCATTCCCAGCGCCTTGCACGCTGCAAGCCGTCTGTGGCCGGAGATCAGTTCATAGCCGCCACCGTCTTTGGCACGTGCCAGTGCAGGAGCAAGAACGCCGGAGTCGGCAATACTTTTCATCAGCTCAGTCATTTCTTCATCGTTCTTCACCTTGAACGGGTGATCCTTAAAGGGTGTAAGCTCTGTCAGCGGAATTTCTTCGACCTTCGGTTTTCGGATATCCGCACGTTCCTGATCGTTCATGAACAGCTCATCGTAGCCGGTCAATCCCAGATCAATTACCTGGTTTTTCTTCATAAAATCATTCCTTTCTGCTGTAATCAGCGTTCATAATTGTGTTCCTCCCTTGTGGGGGAAGTCTGTTGTCTTATCGCCCGTTTCTCTCTTTCGGAAAGATAGGGGTCGTTTTCCAGCCGTGCCTCGAATTCACACTCCAAAAGCTCCCGGAGCTTTGGATTGTCCTCGATGACATTGCAAGCTGTTTTCTTCTTCTTGCGCAGGTCTGCCAGCACCGTCGTGCAGGCCGAACATTTCTTTTTGAGTTCCTCCATTTGCGCAGGATCGGTGCAGTTGCGCTGCTTATTGCGTATCTTGCTGCGCACGGCAGTCACCTCGTCGATCTCCGCGTTCATCCGGACGATATAGTCCTGAATATCCTGCGGGGTCTCCAGATGCTCCTGACAGACCAGCGTCACCTCATCGGTGTACCGATCCAGTTTGCGGCAGGCCTCACGGCATTCTGCCGAGAGCGGCTTCTGATACTGCTTTTCGTACATCGGAGCGATACCGAGCACGATGGCAACACACCGGAAGAAGCTGATATAACCGGTCACGCGGGGAGCTTTGAAATAAAGATCCCGCTTGCGGTAATACATTTCCGTAGGCGGGTTTGCTCTTGCGTATTCCTTTGTGTAGGGCTCCATAAACTCGAAATATTTCCGTGTTATCCGGTAGTCCCGTTGGTTATCTATCAGCCTGTCCTCAATGCTTTCCTTGCTGTACTCATCGCCAAGCCGGAAGGTACGGACGCCTTTCTTTGAGCCGATAGAGTGGATCGTCGCGTACTTGTGATAGGGGCCGCTTTCAAAAACGTAGCCCATCTTTCGCAGCACCGTCGAAAGTTCGTTCCAGCTGGATGCCATTGTCATGGCTTTATCCAGTGCCTCGCGCATCAGATTGAAGCGGGTGGGCTCACCGTTCTTTTCGGCAAAGTAGACCGAACGCGCCGTTTTGTGCTTCTGCGGATTCTTTACCACCGACAGCCCGTGCTCCTTGCAGATACGGTCCGACATAGCGCGAAGCTGATAATAGACACCGTATTTTGCCTCCAGCTTTTTTCCGTCCCACATCCCGACAGAGTTCACCACAAAGTGATTGTGATAGGTCCCTGTGTTGAAGTGGGTTGCCACCAACACCTGATAGTTGTCACTCCAAAGCCTCCGAGCCGTTTCCAACCCGATCTGATGGCATTCCGCCGCCGACACCTCGCCGGTCTTGAAGGACTGGTAAGCGTGGTAGGCAACATTGCCGCCGGTCTTGCCGAAGCGCTTCTGCGTAGCGGTCATTTCCTTGATCGCCGTATCGGGCGTACAGTTTACACAGGAAACAGCGTAGCTCTGTTCGCCCTCATCCAGCGTCTTGGCTTTATTGGCAGCGTAGATAAGCACCTGCTCCAGATCCGTCAGCTTTGTCTTTTCGGGGTTGCTGCAATACTCCACAACGCGGGAGACGCTGTCATGGATCGCCCAAATCTTCGTTACCGCCATCGGCATCGTCCTCCTCTCCGTGGTAGGCTTTCAAAAGCAGACCTTCGATCTCCGTAAGGGCATCGTTAAACTCGGTCATGGCAACCTCGTAACGGATACCGTCATGGAGCTTCGTCAGCTTCCGGTACGCCTGCATCAGTTCCTCACGCGGGGCTTCCTTCACCACCGATTCCGTTCCGAGCGTGCGTAGATATTCCGACATATTCATGCTGCACTTCTTCGCTTTTCTTCGGATGGTATTCTTCTCGGTTTTGAAAACCCTTACGTTGATTTCATCCGTTCGATTACGCATATTGATCACCTCCTCTCAGCGGGGTTACAGGGGCGTGCCCCTTTCGTATCGGGAGATACGGGGGAATTGGGAGCCGGACGGCTATACAAATCCCATGCTCGCTATCCTTACGGATAGAAAAGCGGTGTATAGCCCCGCACCCCTCAGAACGGTAATTCTTCATCGTCGTCCACCTCCTCCCGTGACGCAAATGACGATTGTGACGGTGAATCGGGGAGTGAGGATATACCGTCATTTTTTGCCTTCAGTGACGCAAGCCTCTCGGTCCCAGAAAGATCGTCATTACCGTCAGCACCGTCATTCAGCGCAAGGCTGATTATTCTCGCTGCCGCCGTTTTGCGGTACTCATAGGAGATACCCATCGGAGCAAACACCTCGCTGTAAAAGCGTGTCAGGTACTTGCTGGCGACATTCGGCTTCAGCTCGGTATTGTCGACGGCGGCAAGCAACTCGGTAACAGTACCCTCAAACTGTCTGTGCTCAAAAAGAAAATCCACGACCTTAAACACAAAGTCGGGGATCCGTTCCTTGCGCAGATCGTCGGCACTGAGCTCTTCGGTGATTTCCCATTTCACGCCGCGCATCTGCATTTTCAGTTTTTTCTCCTCCACGTCACGCCCGGTGATGCAGAGAGTTGCGTTGTCTCCGAACCGGTCATCCTTACGCAGGATCATGCCGGTATCCGCCACGCCCATAATTCCCGTTGAGCCGGTCATATCGTTGAAGATATTCCCGCCGTCCCGTTCCTTGCGAGTGTGGTGTACGACGAAAATACAGATACCATGATTGTCTGCAATCTTCTTCAGCGAGGACAGATCCTTGTAGTCCTGTGCGTAGGCATTGACCTTTGCGGAAACGTTGTCCCTTACCATCTGAAGAGTATCAATGAAGAGCATCCCCGTTGAGGGGTAGTCTTTCAAGACGTCCTCGATCTGGCTTTCCAATTCGGCACCGAGCTGACCACAGGAGAAGCCGAAATGCAGGTTGTCGGGCGGAGTGTCCGTCAGGTCCTGCATACGCTGTTGGACGCGCCATTCGCGGTCCTCCAGCGCGAGATATACCACATCCGTCTTTCTTGTAGGGAGACCCCATACGGGTTCGCCTTTGCTGATCTGGAGGCACATCCATAGCACCATCCAACTCTTGCCGATTTTTGAATCACCGGCCATGATCGCAAGGCCGTCCGAGAGAACGCCGTCGATGAGCATCTTCGGATGCTCAAGGGGCTTGTAATACAGGGTCTCTGCATCGATCAGTTGAATCTTTCCCATACTTCATCATCTCCTTTCTTTGAGTGGGTTGTTTTCTGATCATCATGATTTTCACCTCCTTTCGCTCCCGAATTTGTGGGAGCAGTTATCAAATAATAAAACCCGGAGAAATCCGGGCATCAAAAAAGCACCTGCCGATAATCATCAACAGATGCTTAAATGATTCTTTTTCCGTCAAAGCCGTAATCGACATCAGCATATTTTTCAAATGCCTGTCCGATCTTCCAGAGCCGCTTCAGTACGCCGCTGTGGTTGGCGTAGCCGAGCTTTTCCGCGACTTCTTCCATTGTGTAGCCCTCCAGTCGAAGCTGAAGGATCTGCTTGTCCTTTTCGGACAGTGTTTCCATAAACTGCTCTGCAAGGACCTTTACCGTGGATTCGGTCTCGAAGTTCGATGACTCATCTTCAATATCCCACTCCAGACCGTCGTGTTCTTCGGCGTAATCATCCTTGAAACCGTCAAGAGAGATCTGCGGATGCTTAGTCTGCGTGTGGTACCACTTGCGGTAGAAATCCCTTTTCTGATTGCTGGCGCGGAAGTCAAAATCTTCAAAGCAGCGGTATTCTTCTGCAATTGAAATGGCCTCACGCATTCCGTAGTGCGCCATTGTCTGCGGAACAAGCCAAAGCAGAATGTCGTTCGCTTCTTCCTCTGTTACCCAATCTATATCTCCGTTCATCCGCAGCAATCGACTCGACGGAGGTATCACGTTTTCTTCCAGCATTTCCTGAACCCAATATGCGGGAGAGTGGGCAAATATCCACGCTGGATCGTAACCGGAATACACTTCCATATACTCACCGGGACACATATACGGCCAAACCATATATGCGTAGGCATCCATCATAAGCTGAAGAAACAAATCACTTTCCACGACAGCAACTGCATTATAATCGCGGATCAGCTTCTGAGGGTTGCGCGGAATACTGTTCAGCTCCTTTCCGCACTGCTCCAGTATCCTCTTCGGAATAAAGTAGTAGGCAGACAGATACTCCGCGTTGCGGAACGGCGTGATCGTACCGTCTTTGCGTTTCATCATAATTGGCATTTTTCTTTCATCTCCTTTCCGAGGATCGCGTCCTCTATTTATTATCGTGATAAGAGCGGCAATAATGTTCCTGTTATCCGCAATTTTTTCAGCAGTCGGATTATCGTGCCCTCTATTTATAAACGTGATATACTTGCCGATAATGTTCCTGCTTTTCCAAAAATAATTGTAACACAATTATAGTCCGTTTTATGGGACATTGAAGAAAAAAGTGCAAGAACGCGAGTAAGGTGCTGCCAATTGACACCACCTCAAAAAGAAAAGTGCCTGCCTTCGTCATGAAAGCAGACGCTCATCTTGTTTTATTCACTTGTCAGCAATACACCAGCTCAGAAAGAACAACTTCTTCCGCTCGGTTGCGGATAGAGTTCATAGCGCGTACCCAGCCCATCTGATCTGCCGCCTTCATTTCCTCAGTAACGTTCTCTGCTGCGGCGTACTGCTCCGTCAACAACGCAAGCATTTTTTCTGCCTGCTCGCCGAGTTCCGCCAAGTACCGATTCAGTCTGCCTGAGAAAAGAAGTTCGTTGTACGCGGTCGGGTTATTCTTCTTCAGGTAGTTACCGTGCATCCGACCGTACCGATTTACCGACACTTTCTCTTGAGCTGATATGTCAAGGTCGGGAAGGTAGTAATCGCCGTGTTTCGTGTAAGGCAGTTCCATAATCAAACCTCCGTGTTTTTGTTTGATTATATTGTACTGACGGCGAGGGGAATGTGCAAAGGTGTGGATGAAGAACATACGAGCCACGATCAATAATCATCTGCTTTAGCTAATCTCACTCCGACCATTGAAGCCATACACGAAAAAACGCTATTCTTTTCATTGCCATAGGAATCTAACCGCTTAGCACTTGCAGAAACATACACTTGTTTCTTTGCTCGTGTAATGCCAACGTAAAATACAGACAATTCGTCAAGTAGCGTATTCTGGAAATCCGTTGTTAATGGGTTTGGCAACGCACAGCGACAGTTAGCAAATGCCGTAAACTTACTATCACAAACATTACATATATAATACCCCGGAAAGACCCAACGCTCCATATCGCCAAGAAACACATAGTCCCATTCAAGGCCTTTGGCTCCGTGGACGGTAGAGAGAATTACTTTCGAGTCCACATACTCCATCGCTTGCTTCAATTGATGATTCTCAAAAACATCCAACAGCAGCGTATACTTATCCTCTGGCAAAAGATCAGCATAATCAATAGAAACCTTTTGTACGAGTGCATCAAGCAACTTAAGCAAGGAATCAGCTGTCTTTCCTTGATCACATGAATAGAGCGTTTTCATGCTATCGGAAAAGAAAAATAGTGATTGTTTGTTAATGGACTTTTGTTTTCCAAATCGCTTAATAAATTCACTTTGACAGACGTTATGAAACTTTACATATTCCGTATCTTCATCAGTAAACATGCCATAGAAATAAGGAATCGCTCTCTTTGAAAGTTCGCTTTCTACAACCTCAGCATTCTTTCCTCTGCCTCTAAAAAGCAGCGCTATTTTTTCTGTGCCTCCATCAATTAATGTTTGCACCTTTGCAACTATTTGTTCAGCCTCGTCCTGCTGAGTTAATCCCCAAAATCCCGGGAGTATTGCTATTGCATCATCTGGGATACATGGAGCAAAAGAGTTCGCCGCATTTGCTCGGATATTTTTGTCCAATTTTAGCATCTCTGGATTAGAACGAAAACGGTAATTTTTATCTAATACTATTTTACTCATGCCATATTGTTCAACGACATCAGACATGATATTGGGAAGAGCTCCTATAAAACCATAAATGCGTTGTAATGGATCTCCAAGAAGCAGCAACTGCGTACTATCAGAAATAATAGATTCAAGTAGTGCCCAAGCGATACAGTTTGTATCTTGAAACTCATCCACAACAATAAGCGAATAGAAATTCTGATAAAACTTTTTGACCTCTGTATATTTATTGAATATATCTAATACGAGCAAAATGATCGCATTATGAGTAACGAAATCCAGCGGAAGTAACTTTTGGATTACGATCTCGTTATACATATGAATTACTTCAAGATCCGGCATGCGGGATTCCTTTATAGCAGTTTCTATATCCTTTAGACATTGAATTTCTTCTTCAGTTAGAATCTTCTTTAACTCATTCTGCTTTTCAATTTCGCTGTCGCCAATTGCTCGAAAGAGATTTATATCTTTTCTCAGTGTCGGAGACAAAAGATACCCGTATTTTTTTAGTATTCCTTTGCAAAATCCATGAAAATTTGTTAATGTCGCTTTCTCAGCAATTGAAACTGGACTATTCTTAGTTCCAATGAGTGAGGGCAGTTTCCCGGCTATGTCACGTTTAATTTTCAATGCAGCATTAACACTAAAGGTTAGACCAAGTATCCTTTTGGGATTTGGGATTTTGCCAACAGCAAATAAATAAGCAATTCTGCTTATCATTGTAGTAGTTTTTCCATATCCTGCAGGTGCCTCAACAATCAAGCGTGGATTATCAGAAAAAATAACTTCAAGCTGCTTTTCGTCCCCTTCATGTTGTGCAACAATCTTTTCTTTGATTTCTGTGAGGGTAGCATTATACACTTCGCGCTACCTCCTCTGCTTTCTTTATTGCATTACAATAACATTCTGGAATGTCATTTTTGAGGATTGAATCGCCAATAATTCTTCCCAAAAGGACGCCTTTTTTTGCCATGAACCAAGCGGAGTACATTTTGCAGAAAGTGGCTTCGTCATCATTATCGATATCGCTTAGTTTTGTAGGAACATATCCAGCTATGTCGATACCCATCTTGTTAAAACCTTTTCGAACGAAGTTCGCATCTAATTCGACAGTGTCCGATTGGGCATCTAAGTCACGAGCAATTTGCCTAACTAACTCTTGATGTCCCGAAGAAAAGAGAGCTTTTACAATTTCAATTTCGAAACATGGTTCCGTTGTATAGAAATTGTTTGGATCGGTTGTAGATACCGGTTTTACATCGCCATCATAAATTGCAATGCTTGGAATGCCAAATAATGCAAGCAGCTGCCGTGTTGGTTTGATTGACCCTTCTCCACAAGCGTTTATTACACAAATACCACTTTCATCGAGAGATACACCGATTTTTTCTGAAAAGGCTTGAATGCAGCCATATTCTGTTTCACCCTCTATTAAAATCGCGCACTTAGCATAAAAGGCCTCCTTTATTTCGGGGAAATGCATAATTAGGTGCTTTTCACTTTCTGCTTTGATACGTCCGCTATTGTTTTGTCCTGGAGCTGGGCGAAGTGAATATCCGCTAATAGCCGCTGTTGTGTCACTGTTTTTATAAAATCTGATTAGATTCCGATAGTCTCCAATCAATGCATCAGTCGAATGTGTGACAATGATTAATTGTCCATCAATACCGTCGATATCAAAACAACTCTTCAATAGGTCAACAAAATCAGCATCTTTATTTTGCAATACTTTCTTATAATATCCGATCAATGACCGCTGCAAATATGGATGCAGGTGCACTTCTGGTTCATCAATTGCCAAAATAATTGGCAAAATTTTGCTACCTGCATCATTGGTGTATAGCAAATCCGAAAACGTAATAGATTTACTTTTATACAACTCCATGATTTGGCAAATGATATGAATAGATGCCATTGCCATATATTGGACACCGCTACCGGTTGTTTCAATTTTTCTATTTCCATCGGATAAGTAAAGCAAATTTGTAAGCATATCTGTTGGATTAGGTGCAATTGTAGCCTTTATTGAATAATCTCGAAAACTACGAATTTTCTTTAAGTAATCGTTAATAAACGATGTTAAACCATCAACTTGTTCATTATTCAAAAAAGAAAAACTTGTTTTTTGATTAAAGCGTTCGATTATCGTGCTTATTAAAAGACCCGTTCCTTTTTTTGTATCAAGCCGTAATTCTTTGCTTGGTGTCGATGTGGTGTCATATTTTATGAAGTTTAACTTTCGCATTTGCCGAGGCTGTATGCTTTCGTTTGAATCGCTGCTGATAATTGTGGGGTAAGCATCGCTGATTGCTTGTGAATAACGTATGTTTATCAAAGAGGCATCTGCTGGAGAAAAAATGTCCCCGAAAAATCCTTGTTCGCTTTGACTTAATTTTATACTTAGTTCAATTTCTATGGGCTTTTCCGCGTCAAAAAAGTCCTGTTCATCAAAACCCTTTCCACTACAAACATTTGAAAGCAAGGATAAAAAGTTGCTCTTTCCAAGATTGTTTTCTCCAATAATATAATTGCACTCCGGCTGGAAAACTATACTGATTCCATCAAGGTTTCTATAATTCTTTATGGTTATATTATTGATTCTCATAACGACCTTTCCTTTATGCAATTATTTAATGGCTTGTGGGTCTTGTTGTTGAACATTTCTGATTCGGTCAAAACATAGAGATATGGTTGTTAACTAATGAAATCAATATGACCATCAGGAATTTCATCGTTAAACCTTGACAGCATTAATTCTTTGAATCCCTCGTTAAACTCGTACCCAATAAAGGCACGCTTGTTTTGATGAGCTGCGATCAACGATGTCCCGCTCCCCAAAAATGGATCGAGTGAAACATCCCCCTCTTCTGAAGCCGCCAGAAGAATCCTCGTAACCAAGTCATTTGGATATATTGCAGGATGAATAAACTTCTTTCCCACGCTACCAGCTTTGCGATTGATATTCCAAAAACCTCCGCCGTTCATCGCATCGTTTTTATAATCAGCAAAACTTCTAAAAATCGATTTGTTTACTGTAAAACATTCTGTTTTAGAAAATATAAGAATGTACTCATGCCTATCAACAATGTTCTTATCACCAGTTGGAATTCCGGAAGATTTATGCCAGATTACAATTCCTTTATAATAAAATCCAATATCTTTGCACATTTTTACGAAATCATGTGGTATAGGAATAATCTTTCCTGATTGAACACGAATATTGATGTTAATCCATAGAGAGCCATCATCAGAAAGCTTCTTATAGCATTCCGACCAAACCATTCTCATGCGAGTAAGATATGTCTCGTAGCTTTCTTGGCCAATTTGACCTTCTTTGAAATAGTCTTTTAGATTCCAATAGGGCGGCGAGGTAACAACCACTTTTACCGAATTGTCACGTACTTCTGTCATCGCTTCGGATGATTTAAAAAACACTTTATCAAATATCTCGTGTTGTGATTGCGATAATACCCTTTTTTCATCGCGGACAATGCCACATTGACGTACAGGCACTTCCTGTATCAATTCATAGTCATCACCACACATTGACATGGCCAGCAAACGTTGTATTACACCTTCATCCTCAAGCAAAATGTGGTCCGTAATATTCGCTTTTCCATCATCTTCAGTTGGAATCCATACATTTCCGGGATCTTTTCCCTTTGGATTGTAATTTTTCTCTCTTTTTCCCCATTCAACATCTTTCCAAATGTGTTTTTCCCTAATAGCATCTTTATCAAATGTTATTGCGCTGTGTTTTTTGCAAAACCAAACAACATACTTTACATTATCGGAGATAGCACATTCCAATCTGTCTTTTACCGGATAAACAATTGTATTTACATATTCGTATCCGCACGTTATTGCTTCGTCAATCACATCAAGGAAATCATGTTGAACATTTCCCGCGTTGTCATATTCAGTTTGCAAAAGTGCAAAGAAACTGCCAGTATCAGAAAGCTGACTGTATTTGCTTTTAAGTGCATCCTTTGTTTGTTCAAAGGATGTATTAGTTATCACTGTCTGCATTTTTGATATTCTCCATTCTTTCTTTTGCAATCTTGCAATACTCGTTAACAGCATCAATAAGTACCCAGTCTCGCCCCATCAGGTGTGCAATTTTTGCTGTTGTTCCACTACCGCCAAATGGATCGAGAACTAAATCTCCGGGATTGCTCCAAGAGTATATATGATCCTCAACCAATTTTTCTGGAAATATCGCTGGATGCTGATAAGCAATCTTATCTTTTGTGGCAAAGCCTCGTCCATTTGCATAACGCCAGACATTTGTCCTAACGCCGAACTTACTAATAGTTTTCTTACCCTTATTTGTGAGGCTACCATCTTTTTCTCTTCTGGTTACTTCGCCGTATGTTGAATGGCCAGCCCATTTATTGGGTTTATCTTTAAGGATATTAATTGTTTTAGGCTTGCCTTTACTCAAGACAAACATATACTCAAACGAATTAAAATATCTGTTTGGATGTGGAGGTCCGGATCCAGCTTTTTCGTATATTATTACATCAAACATGTTGAAACCAATCTCTTGAAAATAAAGTGCTTGTTTAAAACTGGTAAGAGATTTATTCCCATCTTTAGTCTTGTCTCCAACCACCCAAACAACAACACCACCTTTTTTCATCACGCGATATAATTCTTGAGCAATTTCTTGGAATACTTTGAAATTCCAATCTGATTTGTTTTCATAATCTCTTAAATCATCATACGGAGGGCTTGTCACGACCAAATCAACACACTCATCAGGAAACTCTTTTAGGAGTTCGTTTGACTTAGCATTAAATATTTGGTGCTTAATTTCGTTTACTGTTTTCATTCTCTCACCTCACGCCGCAATCTGATCATATTCGTCCTGAGTAATTGCGTTATCAGTAAGTAAGTATTCAAGATGGTATGATTTCAAAAGATTTTGCGCTTTTAATTCCAATAGTCTTTCCACAAAGGTTATGTGGAGATAATTGTTATTGCTAAGATTTTCATATTCAGCATGCTTTTCATCAACTTTCAAAAAATGAATACGTCTATGACAGTTCGGACACAACGCAAAAAGGTTCAAATAATGGTCCGGTCCGTATGCAATATTAAATGGAATGAGATGGTGAAACTCTACATATGGCTCACCGGCTTCAGTAATAAATGTTTCTTCACCGCAACATTCACACGTTAATACATTATTATTTGCGTAGCAAGCCATATAGTAAGATTTCAACAATCTCACAAGATTCATGTTTCTTTCTCGTTCTACATCTTGGTCTACACAAGCCTCAAGCGAAATCTGTTCAATGCGAGTCCTCAAATCTGCAGCATTTTCTGTCCTGTATGTCGCAAGAACTTGATTTTCATGATCTTCGTCTACTTCCAGATAGCCCGAATAATCTTCGCTCTTTAGTGCAGTTACAAGTTTATTGATTTCGCGCTTAATTGCAGAGAGTGACCGTATGCCTAACTTACGCAACAGAGACGAAAACTTATCTGAAACAAATTGACACAGATTATTTATTGCATCTCTACCAGCATTTTCTATCTCTGTGTAGTGCAAAGATATCGCAGCTATTGCAACAACTGTCCCAAGCATTATGAACTTATCAGGATGAATATTGTACAAGTCCCAATGGATTTTTGATCTTGCATTTATTGGAGCGGTAATTCCTCGAAGGCCTTTTTCGTATCTGTTTTTTAAATCGTCCCTTGTTTCGTCGTAGACTGATGAGTATCGCAACTTTTTATAATCGTCAAGTTTAGAATAAATACTATACAACAAAAGAAGCGGCTCATTTTCTTGAACGGTCACTTTGGAACGAGAAAAGTCAACAATACTTAATGGGTTGGTTCCCGCATCCACCCCCATATCGCTGCGAATACCAAGAAGATATTTTAGCAATTCCTTTCGTGCGTCCTCATCTTGTTTGTCTCGTTGACGTTCAAATCCATTAACACGATTTTTGATTGTATTAACATTTGAAAATAGGGATTCTTCCTCATCACTCCAGGATTGAGCGTCAAAAACATCTTTACGTCTTGAAATAACATACTTGTACTCATCCAAACTGAAAGAATTACGCCGGATTAGACAATCAAGAATATCCGTGTATGGAGTGGTACTAATATCAAATTTTGCAGAATCCACCGGAAGACCGTTAATATAATTGATATCAACTGTTACTGGCTGCGAAACCATCTTAACCTTTTGATGTTCCCAGATTGCCAGAAATTCGTAATAGTTCGCTCGGATTGCCAATTCTCCGACAGGTGTCAAGCTGCTAAACTCAAAGTCTGTTGCTCCAGATGTCTTTGAGTGGAAATATCCATAATAATAGAGAATCTGTCTCTCATTTCTTATGAAAGCAATTACATCGCTTTCGATCATACGATATTTCGGGCTTTCATGCGGATAATCTATCATAGCTTGTCGGATGTCGGCCTCATCAACGGCACGAACGCTT
Source organism: uncultured Eubacteriales bacterium (assembly GCA_934454845.1). Lineage (GTDB taxonomy): Bacteria > Bacillota > Clostridia > Oscillospirales > Acutalibacteraceae > UBA737. The sequence continues at coordinate 153,036 of CAKSGV010000001.1, forward strand.
GACAAACGACAAATATAATCCGAGGCTTCCTGAGAAATAATATATTTCACTGAATTATCACTAATACGATGCAAAGAATTTGCGTCTCGCATACAACTATTGATTGATGCTCTTGTTATTTCGGCATCTATATTCGAATGGCTATAAACAAATCCCGGACGCTGAACCGCTTCTTTTAACTGTTTTTTTACACCGGTTTGTCCGCCAGAGCCCATCAATAAAGAAAAATAATATTTCTTTGCACTTTGATAGTACTCGTTTAATGCCGCTTGGTTTGCATGGCCTGTCGCGCTTGCAAAATTCGAAAAATAATTAAAGTTTGGGGACTTAAAGTTTATTGCCTCATTTTCAGGGTAAAAATATCTTTCGGCAGCATCTCGCACGGTGGGATCAACGCTGGCAATAAAATTGTCAAAGATCTCTACAACTTTATCACGATAAGCCAAGGTCATAATATCATTGGAAAGAAAGACAAAATAGTATAACGTCAAAAACTTTTTTGTGTACCATAATGTTCCAGAATCACTGACCTTAGTTAATTCCATGGACTTGGTTAATGCGTAGTTTCCAGGAAGCAAAGAATCATAAAAATCATCATACAATGCCATTATTTTCTTTCCTCCTTCGGTCGGTATAACCATTCTTTTTCTATTTTTTCATAATCAAGTTCGTTTTCATTACAAAACGCCTTAATAGATTTCATAGCTTTAACATTCGGCTTTGCTTTATCCAGTTCCCATCGATTTACAGTAGAAAGTGCAACGTTCAAATACTTAGCAAAATCTTCTTGCGTATAAAACGCCTTTTGACGGGCTATGCGTATAGTTTCACCCAAACTCATTGAGCAACCTCCTTGCATAAGTTTCCGATATTATAGCACAAATTAGGCGTTTTTTCAAGGTGAATCAAGAAAAAGCCATTGATTTGTTTCAACTTTTTTAAGCTTCGGGTTGGCATTCAGTGAAAATTCGCACCTAAAAGTGAATAAAGCGAATTTTCAGCGAATATAGCAAAATAGAAAGGCCCTGCTTTTACACAGAGCCTTCTGATAGTCAATGTTTATTGCTTATTTCTTTCGTCTCGCTCAAATCAATGTAATCCTCTTCGGGTGAGTTCTTATAACATCTCCGAAGATATTCATACCCTCCGTCTACGGCGCACATACCACAAGAGCATTCCTGATAATCGTGAGTATACTTGGATTCTATCACATCGCCGCAATGCTTACATTGAATTGTATTTCGTAGGATAATTCTCTTAATGTTTCTATTATCCATTTCACATCACCTTTTTCAAAAGCCGCTCTATATCAATGGTATCGATTCCTTTTGCTATGACCTTGTTACGGAAGGAGAGAAGCCCTCGAATGAGGAGCCTTCTTTCAGCCACGTTCAGCGTCAGATAGACCTTGTTTTTCTTTCTCACCGTCAGCACCTCCCATCGTTCCATTTGGAGAGTTCCCAGAGTATATTGATATGTTCACGGGATTTGCGGTTGGTGCTGTTGTATTCGTCGGAACAGAGCCAGTCGATGAGGTAGCATTTCGGGATCATATACTTCTGCGGAAGTACAAGCGCTCGAAGTTTGCCGAGCCTGATCCATTGACTGACGGTACGATGGTTATAACCGGTGAATCTTACAATGTCGGCAACATCGACCACGTCCGGCTGAGAGACGAGCCTGCTTTCGTAGAATCGGCGGTGTTTCTTACTGTCCACATCAAGCTGCGGCTGGATGCGAATCTTGTAAGCCTTTACGTCGATGTCCCCGTACTTGTACCAGTTTTCCGGCGCTATGTATTTTTGGGGATTGACCTCCCGGTCATTCATGAAGGCGATTACATCACTCTTTTTAATGCTGTAGCAGCGTGTTTTCTTGCCAGTACAGGTATGGGGGATGAGATCAAACTGAAGAAGATAGAGCGCCGTGCGCTTGCTGATATGGCATGCTATACGCATCTGCTCCTTGTTCATGATCTCCGGGTACTGTTTGAATTCTTTTGCATCGTATTTCATGACGAAGCTCCTTTCATTTTTGTGGTCCGAAAGGGGTGCTCCGTATGACATGTTTTGGCGTGATTTTTCTTGCATATGTTCTTGCAAACAGGCAAGAAAAAAGGTGGAATTCGCAAGAACAAATCTTTATTTGAGTCCGTGTCGGCTCGAATCATTTTCTGGTCATTTCTGGTCGGAACGTCCGAAAAGCCTTGATATACCTTGCTTTCCCACGTTTACGAACATATCGGTTTCGTCCTCGTCGGACACGAAAAAACCAACTTGGAGTTAGACTCGAAATCAGTTGTCCGGCTCATACCGGACCAAGGGTTCGAATCCCTTACCCTCCGCCATCGTCGTCACAAGCTATGTATCGCTTGTGACGATTTTTTATACAAAAAATCATCCCGCACTCACTCCGCTGCTTGCCTTAGCATCGGGCATATCATCAATCTGTTCAACGGTAGCGGCATGGGTTTGGTCAGCAATCAGTGTCAGATCGTCTTTGCCATTGCAGTGGGTTTTTTGCCGGTTACAATCTTTTAACGCGGCGGCAGTATGATTCCCTGTATCATTGTCCACGCTGATATCAACACGCTTGGTACATTTGTAAACGACACGAATCTCATTATGGAAAAGCAGCTACTTCATCTCGGTATTTTGATTTTCGTTACGGTCGCCTATACCCTTTTTCTGACAAAAACGCTTCCTAAAAACAATGGAGACTCACAAACAGAAGGGAAGAATTTGCAAAATGACAGAGCGAGTTATTGACAATGAGATTCGGCTGATTCCTTATTATCGAAACGATGCGGCGTCACTTCCGTGGTATCAGGCTTTGGATGTCTGTAAGCAGGCGGATAACCGGAATGTGCCCTATATGTCTGAGCTTTTGCATGCTATGTATGATTTTCTTTCCTCGCACTGAAGATGCTATTATATCTTAAGAAATAAAAATTATAATTTTCCTTGACAAAACAACTCCGATGTATTATAATACCATTGTTGTAAACCAAAGACAGTAGGTGACCGCATATGTCGGTCGTAAGTTTTTCGCCTGCCGAGGTGCGCTGTGAATAGATTTTTCATGCCCGCCCAAAGTCTTTGGGCGGGCATTTTTTATGCCTGTCCGACAATATTTTTTCGGAGGTGACAAAATTGCCTAACGCTAAGGTATTAGAGCAGAAGAAACAGATAGTTGCTAATCTTAAAGAGAAGATCGGCGCCAGCGTAGCAGGTGTTGTAGTTAACTACAACGGAACTACCGTTTCTGATGATACCGCTCTGAGAAAAGAACTGCGCGAAAACAATGTTCATTATTTTGTTATCAAGAACACTCTTCTCGCTCGCGCCGTTGAAGGAACGGAGCTTGAAGGAATGAAAGATGTTCTCGAAGGAACAACTGCGATCGCTCTTTCCGCAGAGGACCACACGGCAGCTGCAAGAATTCTTTGCAAGTTTGCCGAGGATCACGAAAACTTCACCGTTAAAGCAGGTTTCTTAGACGGTAAACTCGTTGATCTCGATACTATCAACGCTCTTGCAAAGCTTCCCCCAAGAGAAGTTCTTCTTGCAACCGTTGCCTGTGCTTTCCAAGCACCCATTGCGGCATTCGCCCGCGCTATTAAAGCCGTTGTTGATAAGAACGGTGAAACTGCAGACGCAGAATAATTAAATTATTATTTTAAATTGGAGGAAAATTAAAATGGCATCTGAAAAGATTACTGCTATGATCGAAGAGATTAAAGCACTTACCGTTATTGAGCTTTCTGAGCTCGTTAAAGCTGTAGAAGAGGAGTTCGGCGTTTCTGCTTCCGCTGCTGTTGCAGTTGCAGCTCCCGCCGGCGGTGCTGCTGCCGCTGCTGAAGAGAAAACTGAGTTTGAGGTTGTTCTCAAAGAAGCAGGTGCAGAGAAAATTAAGGTTATCAAAGTTGTTCGCGAGATCACAGGTCTCGGCCTTGCCGATGCAAAGGCTCTTGTTGACGGCGCTCCCAAGACTCTTAAAGAGTCCGTTGGTAAAGACGAAGCTGAGGAAATCAAGAATAAGCTTTCCGAAGTCGGCGCAACTGTTGAACTTAAGTAATTTAAAAATCGCTTAGATTTTCCGCCTTGCCGTGTTATAACGGCAAGGCAGTTTTATTATATGATTAAAAAAGAGGTAAAAAATGATTAAGCATATTATTCTTTGGCAATTTTCGGATGAATTTTCAAATGAACAAAAAAATATTATCGCAAATGACGCAAAAGAAAATTTGGAATCTCTTATAGGAAAAATACCCGGTTTGACCGAAATAAAAGTAATAACCGGAAAGCTCGGCTCTTCAAACGTCGATATGATGCTTGACAGCACTTTTGAAAACGAGGAATCCCTGAAAAACTATTCGGTTAATCCATTCCACACAGCGGTTGCCGATAAATTTGTCAGACCGTTTATTAAACACAGAAGTTGCATGGATTTTGAAATATAATTTTTGAATTCATAATAAAAAGCGCGCACTTTAAATCAATTAAAGTGCGCGCTTTGGCATAAAATTATTAAAGAAGATTTTTAAATATCCGTTTTATTTTTTATTATTTATAGTCTCCGAGATAATCTTTATTGATTTCAAACAGCTATGTTACAATTATATTGTAAAATGGAAGGCACTCATAACAAAAAAACAGTTTTACACATAACGCTAAGGGGATGACACCCATCGAAAAAAACCATTATAGTGGTTGATGAAAATGGGAAACAATATGAACCAACCTATTTAAAAAGAGCAAAAAGTCTTGTTAAAAAGGACTTCTCAAAAAGTGCCAAGTCCCGAAAGGCGCATAAACACTGGGTTTTCGGCAGTTCCAAGCCAACGGCAACTATTCCCACTCGTTGCCGAGAGCCACAACTTAACGCATTTTGTTTATAAAATGTATTGTGTAGTCTTCGTAGTATTTTGATAATCCATATTATCATACCTGTACGACGAGAATTTATCATTTTCTTATCAGGTGCGATAAAACCGATGGTTGCAAGAAAAGAATAATTGCAACCGGATTGGCTTTGCAGTTTTATTATACTCTATTTTCTTTGCATTTTCAAGTTGTTTTTAATTTTGCGCACACTTTTTCGGACTTGTGTGCAGTTTTTATTGATAATTTTTTCTTTTTATGATACAATAAATCTAAACACTTATTTTGCTATTTGTATGCAAATATATAATCGAAAGTTGGTGAACGAGTGAATATAAAAGAGCAAGTTAAAGAAGTTATCATAGACAATGGTGGCATTGCAAAATCAGCTGATTTTGTTGCCGTTGGAATAAAGGCAGCAGAAATTGTAAACCTATGCAACGCCGGATACATTGATCGTGTCCGTCACGGATATTATGAACTTGCCGACAGGGCGGGAGTATCAGAAGAACAAATGCTGGCTACTCTGATTCCAAAAGGAATTGTATGCGTTGAATCTGCACTTTTTCATTATGGCTACAGCGATTTCACACCACGCCAATGGTCAATAGCCGTCCCTCGTTCAATGTCGAGGACAAAACTAAAATCGGATTTGCTCGCCGTTCATCCCTATTATATGCAACCGGAGCTGTACGAGCTTGGGAAAACCACCGGCAACTTCAACGGCGTTACTCTGTTCGTATATGACCGAGAGCGAACAATATGCGACTGTTTCAAGTATCGTTCAAGACTTGATAATGAAATGTTCAGCAAGGCGCTTAACGCATACGCCTGCGATCCGGAGAAAAATTTGCAAAACCTTTCCGCTTATGCAAAAAAACTCAGAGTATATAAAAAAGTTACCGAACTGATGGAGGTGCTGCTCAATGGCTGATATTGCCGCATCTGTGCTTACAAGATTGAAAAACAAAGCTAAAGAAACCGGCAGAAGTTATCAACTATGTTTACAGCTTTTCTGCCAAGAAGAATTTTTGCGCAGACTTGAAAAATCAAAATATGCTGAAAATTTTGTGCTTAAAGGTGGTTTGTTCATTTATTCCTTAACCGGATTTGACAGCAGAGTTACGGTAGATGTTGACTTTTTACTTCGTCAAATGCCGAACACTCAGGAACAACTGCAAGCTGTGCTTGAAGAAATTATCGCAACACCAAGCGAAAACGATTTTATCACTTTTGAGATAAAAGATGTTGCACCTATTGCCGTTGCAAAGAAGTATACAGGTATCGGTGCATCACTCGTTGCACATATCAAGAATACAAGAACACCGTTTAGGATTGACTTCGGCGTAGGAGATGTAATTGTACCAAAGCAGGAAAAGCGAAAAATCCCTACACAGCTTGATAATTTTACTTCTCCGACGGTAAATACATATTCGTTGGAAACGACAATTGCCGAAAAACTTGCTGCAATTCTTGATTTAATGGAATTTTCAAGTCGAATGAAAGATTATTATGATATTTATTATCTTGCCAATAAGTTCGATTTTGACGGCGCAACGCTGACAAAAGCACTGAAAAAGACTTTTGAAAATCGTAATCTCAGCAATCTTGATAAGAAGTCAGACAATATTGATAAAAATGAACCGCCGTGTATCAGAACCAGATCGAAAACAGTTCCATATCGTCCTCGGATGCGCTGTTTGTACCCATCGCGTAATCGCAGACAAACGTATCGAACGAATCGGCAGCGTTTTCAAAATGTGCGACAAACTTTACACGGGTGTTATAAAGCATATTTTCCTCAGTAAACGTTACTTTGTAATTCTTCGCGCAGACAGTCTTATCGCTGCCGAACATCTCATGCGCCGTGTTTCCGCACTTCTTTGAACGCGTCATGAGCAGCGGACCGTAATGAAGCGTGCTGCGTCTGTTCCAGATCATGTGCTCTCTGTCAACGTCGTTTGCACCGCGGAACCTTACTATGCGGAAATCTTTGTCGTCATAGTCTATTACGTCGCCGTCAAAATCGCATATTTCCGGCACGAATTCAAACTTTATGTTTATTATGCTCTCTCCGGGATCAAGGCTTACGCCGCAGTAGCTGCCGGATGACGGAAGTACTTCCCTGTCTGCATATTTAACCGAGGTTTTCTTGCTCCACAGCGGTATTCTGAGCATTACCCGTGTCTTGTTTTCGCACTCAAGCTTTATTTTTACATCTCCGTTTTTGAGATATGTTCCGGAGATTTCGGCACAAATCTTTCCGAACGGAGTGTTAAGTGTACCTGTATACTCTGTATACATATTCACATATAAGCAGTCATCCGAGAACATTACATAGCTCTGTGCGCCGTTGAGCAGACCGCGGGGCATATTGTTTGTGCAGCAGTGATTGTATTTAAGACCGCACTGGGGCTGATACATATGTCTGCCACTTGTTCTTACGGCGCGTGCGCTTCTCTTGCAGTCGTCAAAAGCTGCAGCAAGCAGAGGATTGAGAAATGCGCGTTCGATATCGTCAATATATTTTGATTCTCCGGTAAGAGTATAAAGCTCATAGCAGAGTCTTATCCAGTGGATTACGTCGCAAGGCTCGGTAAGGCCGTTTTCAAAGCGTGCCGCGCCGGTAAACTGATCGTTTAAGCCGACCGAAAACAGCACGTTGTAATCGTACTGTCTGAGAAGATCATGACAGTTCTTTGCGGCGGTAAAATATCTGCTGTCGCCGGTATACCTGTACAGTTCGCAAAGTCCGTCAAGACAGGACATAAACTCATACGCCTTTGCCCAGTTCTGCGGATTCATATACCACTCATGCACGGGTTTGTATTCAAGCGCATTTGCAATTATATTCGGAATTTTCCCGTCTTTTCTGTCCCAAAATTCGGCTTCGGAAACACAGAAATCGAGGTACTTTTTGTCATCGGTTATGCCGTACAGCAAAAGCATCGGCTTTATTATCGAGCCTGCCGGAAGTCCGTTAAATGTTCCGACGTCGCAAAGATGGAATCCGAGTCTTGCAAGCTGGTTTATAAGATGATCGGCAAGCTTTACCGCGCTTTCGAGTATATCCTTTTCGCCCGTTGCCATATATATTTCGACAAGTCCCCAAAGCGTATATTTTTGACACCAGACGTTCCAGTTCCAGTTACAGTTCCAGCCGATAACGGGTCTTGTCTTTTCCGGATCTGCCGCAAGAACCCTGTCAGCGTCTTTATATGTACCGAGATAGCCGTCCGCTCTTTGGTGCGACATAATGCGTCTTGCGCTCGCAGCCAAAAATTCGCCGAGATCTTTGTTTTTTGTGTACCTGTATACACGTGCCGCGCTTATCGCAAGCTTGCCCCAGAATTCGCCTCTCCACCAGCCGACAGCTGTTTCGTCGTCGTTCTGAAGTTCGAACTGATGTTCGGCCTCGGCAAAAACCTCGTTCTTTCCGAAGTCCGAAATTATCCTCATGTTTATATATGCGTCAATCTGCTTGCCTACCGAACCAAGAATTTTGAAATCCGAAAATTCCGCCGGGTTTACCTTATTTTTAACTTTGTATTCTGCCATAATATTACTCTCCTTTTTATGTTTTTCAGCTGATCAAAAAAAGAATAACCGCCATATGCATTATAATCATACGGCGGTAACAAATCAATAGAATTTATGGAAGAAGATAGAAAATTACATCTTTTCAGTGCTGTTCGCTCAATATTCCGCGGCACGACGGATCAAAGCATCCGACAGAGCTGCATCCGTTTTTATACTTATCGCAGCCCTCGCACCTGTAACTCACCTTTCCGTCTCCGACAGTGCGCGTCACGGTCGTATTTGAGTTTATGACGTGGCAGTAACGCTGCAGGGTTTCCGAAAAGCCTTATTTTACTGGCCTTTTCACGGGCGTGAAATCATTCCCACTCGCAACCACAAAACCTACCTTAAACGATTTTGTTTTGGCGTAGTGGCACAAATTGATTTGCTTTGTCTTAGATTATCCTATCTACATAGGTAGTCTTAACTTTTGCTATCAGTTTGCTATCACGGTTTGCTATCAGTTTGCATAGCCAAATCATTAGATATTAGTCTACTTTATCTCCCCTTGTTTTGAGGTTTTTGATTGGACTTTTTATTCCCAATATTTGTAATAGCATTAGCACATATTTGCGTTAAAGGCTCTCCAATAGCCGCTTTATAATTAAAACCTAATAGTTGCATAGTTTTTAGCGTATCAACACTAATTAGTTCTTTGATTTGTTCATAACTTTGAACTTGTGCAGTTACTTTTTCAACTTCTTCTTGGCCTTTTGCGGTTGCAGCAACTAATTGAAACGCTTTTACAATTTCAAGAATTCTTGAAACAGTATTATGTAAATGCACAATATCATCATCGCTTATGACTATTCTTTCTAACTCTGATTTGTATGCCTGAGCAATTCTAACCGCTTCATCTCGTTCGGACAACAGTTCATTTACGATTTCGTCGTAAGTGTTGCGAATTTTTTCGATGTTCTTTTCCTCTTTAACGGCTTTGATTTTATTTGTAACAGCAGTAGCAGTACCTTTTATAGCCAACTCAGTAAGAGAAACACCCATTTCAACCAAAGGTTGTGCATATATTGAGTCCATTCTTTCTATTCTCCTTTTCTATCATTTTCTAAATACAAACAAATACTCGTGTGCAATCAGTAAAAAATTATATTTTACACTGTTTGTTTTCCAATATCCCGTTGCTTTGCAGTTGTGTTGCTCTTTGATAATCAATTCTTTAAGAGTAAATCCGGCATCTTGGAAAATTTTCATAACATCAAAAGACATCGGTATCATACAGCCTTTTTGGCGTGTATCACCCATAAGAACTGCACAGAACTTATCCTTTTTTAGAACACGATAACTTTCAGCCGCAACCTTTTTCATTTCCTCAAGAAAATCCTTTACCTTTAACAAAGACAAATCTTCAGGAATATCCTCGCTGTATTGAATAATATCAGCATAAGGCGGATGGGTACAGATCAAATCAATGTTGTTATCCGGCACGAAATCAAGATTTCTTGCATCACCTTTATGAAGATACACTTTACCGTTAGCACCTTCGTGTTCAAATGCTGTTTTTTCTTTACAACGAGTAAGAGCAACGTCATTAACATCTACACCAATAATGTTTCTGTTAAGCAATTTTGCTTCTACAAGGGTGGTACCACCACCCGCAAACTGATCGAGAACTAAATCGTTCTCTTGTGAATAGCGGAGCAGAATGTTTCGAGGAATATATGGTGACCAATTACCACGCCACTTTGCATCGTGAGTTGCCCAATCGCCACGTTTTGGAAAAGACCAATGGGTAGTCATTTCCAACTCGAAATCTTCCGGCTCCCATTTTGTTATTTTCTTTGCCATTATTTAAAAACCTCGCTAATTACACCATCCTCCAAGTCTTTGATGTTGTAAATGTGCTGCATAACATCAAAAGTTTCTTCGAGATTGTTTCTTGCGCTTGTCCAACCTTTTCCGTCGGTAAACCAAACGAATGTAAAACCGTCAATTTCTTCGGTTTCCCACGCAAGAGTTTTATAACTACGTGCAGTTTCGTTTAGTTTGCTGCCACCACTTCCATAAAAGTTAGTTTCAATACCATAAATCATATTAGGTGTCTTAACAACAAAATCAAAACGTTTTTCCATCTTGCCTTGATTGGAAATAGCGGATAAATCTATATTCCATTTATCTGTAATTTGGTGAATATACATTTCTTTGAAGTAATTAACGCCTTTTACAAAACCTGCTTTTTGAATAAAACTCTCAACTAAATCTTCCATAAGGTGACCGCCACGATTTTTACGACCGTTGGAATCAAGACCTGTTTCGACGCCCGTTGCATAGTCCACCAAATTATTCACTATATGATTTTCTAATAAATCAAACAACCCGGTTTCACGCATAAAATATTTGTATCTCTCATAATGAGCGTGGCTGTTCGGCGGATACTTCCCAAAATCAAATTGGAATAAATGACCGCCATTTTCATCTTGACAGTAGATTTCATTTGCTCGAACTGCTAAGAGCAGAGGGATACACTTTAATACTTCGGGATATTTTCTCATCAAATTTTCAAAATCAGCTTCAATATTTCTAGAACCGATGAGGGAATTTAAGATATTAAGTTCAACCTTGATATTATCGACGTTTCTATGAACCTTTTCAAAATCTATGTAATAACCATAGTCTGCGATACTGTCACGAAAACCTGACAACCACGCATTAAAATCTCTTGACATTACTTATTCCTCCTCGCTGTTAGGCGGCACGGGCAATCCTAACTTTGTAAGCGGTATGTATTCAAAATAGTAGTGACAACGCATACTAATGATATAATCCAAAACATCTTTATATTTAGGATCTTTAAACCATTCCGAAAGCAAATAGATGTACTCTACATCAATATTGAGCTGTGCCATCAGTTTCTGATACTGCTTTCTCTTGAAATCACAAGTCTGCAATTTTTCGTCAACAGAGCCTGCCACCTGTTGATATTTACATTCAATAATAAAAAGTGTGTTATTGATAATTACATAAATACTATCATCCGGCAGTAGCTTTTTGGAGATAATCTTTGTCCAATCGACCCCAACTTCCTTTAAATATCTATAAAATCCGTGTTTTTTGAATATGCGAGCAACTTTTTCGTCATTATAAAACACAACTCCATCAGTTACCCGATACCCTTCTTGACTGTTTAAAAAGGTTGCTAAATCAGTTTTCCCCTCAAATACAAGCCCCGTTTTTGTGTTTCCGCCGCCTTTTCCGTTCTTTATCATAACACTTCTCCTCGAAAATTCTTTATTTAACCTTGCAAGGCTTTCCAGCTTCGCAATGAGCCGAACGACATTCACGACAATACGACTGTGGTATATAACGACCATCACCCATATTTCTGTATCCGAATTCTTGCTCTATATCATCTTTGCCGTATGCCGTCTTTCCACAGCAAGGACATTGTGCATATTCTCCGTATGGCATATATGAACCTCCTTAAAAATTGCTAATGAGTAACTCTTTAATTTTTCCTCTTGCTTCACTATTACAGTTAATCATTCGAGTTGCTTCAACTCGTTTGATTTTATGTGCAGAATAGATATTATCAAAGAAATCATCATCTGTATTTGAATTCTTCGGATCGGAATTGCTGATAACGACTTTTGCGCCTTTTCTGTGCATATCATCAACAAATCGTGCAAGCTCAATCTGTTCCTCATCGTTAAACAAGTTTTCGGTATATGCAGTAAAACTTGCTGTATCTGTAATAGGTCTGTATGGGGGATCAAAATACACAAAAGTATTTTCGTCAATAAAATCAGCCGACTCTCTGTAATCACCACATACAATATTAACTCTTTGTAACTTCTCCGATACTGCTCTGAGGTTGTTTTCATCGCAAATCATAGGATTTTTATATGCTCCCATAGGAACGTTAAACAACCCTTTTTTGTTCACTCGGAAAAGACCGTTGAAACAGGTTTTATTAAGAAAAATCATCAATGCCGCTTTTTCGATATTGATGTTCTCGTTTCCATTGACCTTTAAATCATTAAAACGTTCACGCTTTTCCATATAATATGCTTTGCGATTATCCGTATCTAACGGAATGAAATCGTTCTGCATAGCGTAAAGAATTTCAATCAGAGCATCTATGTCATCACGGATAATGTGATACGTATTGATGAGTTCAGCGTTAATATCGCTGATATATACTTCTTCTAAATCATACTTACTGAGAATATCAAACAAAACTGCACCACCGCCAACAAATGGCTCAGCATATTTTGTAATTCTTCCACTATCAAACAGATAGTAACGTTCAATCTCTTTAATGAGCTGACCTTTGCCGCCTGCCCATTTCAAGAAAGGTTTAACCGCTTTTTCATCAGTTTTACTATATCGTGTACTTCTTGCATCTATCGGTTTTTCTGCCGAAGTAGGTATAATCCACATATTGCCCACCATAGTTGCCTCAGCAATTCTTTGTTCAGAGCACAAAACCGCCACTCTTCTTTGGGAAATACCCCATTTATCAGCGGCTTCTCTTGCAGACATAAATTCCATAACAACCTCCTGAATACATTAAGTTCGTACTTGTATAATATTATATTCTAAAGCTCGAACAATAGCAATACCATTTTCAAAAAAGATTGTAAACTTTTTTATTGCTCTAATAAGTAATGGCGGCAGAGATTACTCCCTGCCGCCGCTACGTTTATACTGTGTAAATCATTTCTGCATTTACAATTTCCGTTGCACGATTACGGATATTGTTCATCTTCTGCACCCACGCCATTTGATCGGTTGCCTTTAAGCTTTCCGTTACATTTTCTTTTTCGGAAAGTTCTTTTACCAACCGAAGAAACAATGCTGTCGCCTGTTGTTCAACCTCATCAAGATAAGCGGTGAGTTTTCCTGAAGTCATCAAATCGGCGTATAAAACACGATGATTTTCTTTCAAAAACCGTTTGTGCCGCATACCCCATACACCGATATTTTCGTGTTGTTCTTCGGTGGGTAATGCAAGGTTCGGTAAGTAATAATCGCCTTGCAAAGTGTAACTGATACCCGTTCTTTCATCTGTAAAATGCTTTTTCATAGTGTGTTCCTACCTTTCATAATCTTTATTTTTTCTAAAGAGTTCATCACGCTGCTTAGACTGTTTTGGCTCTTTGGCTTTTGCCAAAAGCTCATCAATTTGTTTGCTACCAAATACCTTTCGGAGCAAATTATAATCCCGATTTTGTGTCACTAATTTTTTATTTTCATTGGCAAGTTTACCGTTATCTTTTCGTAAGTGTTCATTCTCTCGATATAGATTTCGATTAGTAATATTCAAGCGGTGGTAACTGTCTAACGCCTGATAATACATAGACATTACCGAGCTAATTACCTCTCGTAATTTCTTTATCAGCGGCTCAACGAACTTCGTCTTATAACTCTTTGCCGACATCAATGGTGGTGGCTCTTGGAGCTGATAATCGGGCTCGGTGTCCAATTTTTTAGCAAGTTCTTCAATCACTTGCTCGCCCTTGCTGTAATTGCTGATACGATCTTGGTACACTTCAAATTCGTCTTTTTTATCAGCAAGTTTGCTTTCGAGTTCTGCAATTTCCTTTGTTCTCTGCTCCTTTTTATAATCAAGAACGGACAAGTGTTCACGCTTCTTTCCAAGCTGAAGCCACTCAACTCCGTGCCGCTCCATTACATCTGCAAGGACTTCTTTTTCGGATTGTACCCACTGACTCCACTCGGTTTCTTCACGGCTACCACCTTTGAAACCTTGCATAGCCAACGCTTGTTTCAACGTTACCCTTGTGTCCAATCCACGCTTACTACCTGTCATAAAGGGGACAAAATCTATATGCAGGTGGGGTGTTTCTTCATCCAAATGCAAGTGAGCCGAGAACACTCGAAGCTGGGGATTTCTCTCTATAAATCCGCTATAATACTCATCCAAAATTTTTCCTGCGAGTTCACAATGCTCCCCTTGAACATTGGTATCATCCTTATTTCCAATCTGCACAACAATCTCGTGGAACAATTTTTCTTGCTTGCCCGTGCGTATTTTTTTATAATAATCATCTATCTTTCGGTCGGCTCTTGTCTGCTTATCGTTGTATCTTCTCACGGCATCATCAAAGAGTTCGTGATATACCCTGCGGATATTTTCATTACAATAACAGACATTGTTTTGTGTGCGTTCGGCATCCACATTTGAAGCCTTGAATTTACGACTATTGTGTGCTTGTGAGCCTTTGCCGACCTCTATACTTATCGTTCTCTCCATTATTTATCACTTCCTTCCTCTAAAAAGTTTTGTTACTTTTGTCAAAAGTAACGCAAAAGCACTTTTGACAGGCACACCTATCAAAAATGCGACCTGCGAGCAGGTTTTGCGTTCTCCGAAGGGCAAAGAGCCGCCTTTGAAAAGGCACTCTCTGCACACTCCGCTAAACTTTACCCGTGACGATGCGTGTCAATGGTGACGGTCTTTTCACTACCGTCTAAAACATCGACACGACCGTCACGCATCGTCACGCTTGCGAAAGACATATGCGTATCTTCCGCCCGTCGTGACAGCGTTTGTTTTCATAACAGATACCGTACTCGTTGAACAAACGCCCTGCATTGATATTCATCTTCATAGACAAGGTATTTGCTTTCATATCAACGCCAAGCACCGACACAAGTTCCGTTGGTGTTCCGCACCACTCGGCATTGTCTGCGGTGATAAATGCCGCTACCGTTTCAAGCAACGGTTCAGGCGGCTCTTTCCAAAGTTCTGTTTCCACTCTGTCCAAATCCCAAAGTAACGTTTCGGGATTTCGGTTAAGATAAATCTTTTGGTCTTGCTGATCTCTGCCCGACACTTCAAGAGTGGCGGCATTGCTTGTGCGTTTTTCCTTTTGCAAAACAAAGCCACCGTCTGCCGCACCAAGCAAACCCGTTGTGCCGGAAATCATATCGAACTTATCTTCAGCGGTCTGCTTTCGGGTGTGGTGTACGAGCAGTACACAGATACCGTGACAATCAGTAAATTTCTTAATCCGATTGATGATTTCATAATCGTTTGCATAACTGTAGTTATCCCCGCCGACCTCACGCACCTTTTGAAGTGTGTCGATTATAATGAGCTTCGTGTCAGGGTGTTCTGTGATGAACCTCTGTAACTGTTCGTCAAGTCCTTTGCCGAGCTGACTTGCCGAAACAGAGAAGAAAAGATTATCTGCACTCTCTGCACCGAACATCCGATACAAGCGTTCCTGCAATCTGCGGTAGTCATCTTCAAGTGCAAGATAAAGCACTGTTCCTTTACGGGTAGCATAATTCCACAGCGGTGTACCCGTGCTGATATGATAGGCAAGCTGAGCCATAAGGAAACTCTTGCCAAGTTTTGGTGCCCCTGCAAAGATATACGTTCCCGGATAGAGTAAGCCGTCAATAAGCGGCGGCTTGCTCTGATACACGGTGTCGTAAAACTCAGTCATCGAAACAGTTTTAAGGTAACGAGGGTCTAACATTCTAAACATTTCACGCTGAAAATCGTCAAAACTATTGAAATTCTCATTTTCAGTGGTTATAATAGGTGCAGTACATTTTTGAGAAGGATGTTCCGTATCTGCGCCAACAGATACATTGGGAACAGTCTTTTCGGTTATATTAGTCATAAGCGTCATCTCCTTTCAATCCGTGCAGGGTTACAGTTATCAGTTCAATAAGCTGCAACAGCTCGTCGTGTTCATCGGTAAGTGTTTCGATCCTTTTTAGTTCTGTAAGAACATTGGCAAGTTCATCACGCAATGCCTTATATACTCTCGGATTCCCCTGAACAACAATATCCTGACCTAAACATCTGCGGTAACAATATTCCTGCTTCGGTAATCCCGATAACTTTACCGCCTTGTTTATCAGTTCGTTTTCTTCGGCTGATACACGAAACCCTACTGTGATATTTCTCCATCTTTTGTGATTATCTAAATTTTTAGCTGACATTTTAATTGTCTCCTTTCCAAATTTCATCAAGTGTATTTACCATTTCAATCTGCTTCGACGGGAATAGGTGGGCATAGCGGTAAGTTATATCCACGCTTTCGTGTCCTACACGGTCTGCGATTGCCAACGGCTGAAAGCCTTTATCAATCAGCAGAGAAACGTGGGAGTGACGAAGATCGTGGATACGGATACGCTTAACCCCTGCCTTGTCCGAACCTCTGTCCATCTCGTGATGAAGATAACTCTTGGATATTGGCAATATCCTATCGTTTTCTCCGGCTTCATAAAACATATTGATATATTCCTGCATTTCATCGCATAAAAACTGCGGCATTTTTATAGTGCGATTACTTTTAGGCGTTTTCGGGGAAGTGATAATATCCTCACCGTGCAAACGCTGATAGGATTTACTTATCGTTACCGTTTTGTTGTTAAAATCGAAGTCGGAAGGAGTTAGTGCTAATAGCTCCCCGACACGAATACCACACCAATACAGCATTTGAAACGCATAATATGATAATGGTTTATCCATCATTTCATTTGCAAATTTTGTGTATTCTTCGGTAGTCCAAAACAACATTTCCTTGTATTCCGCTTTACCCATATTTCCGACGGTTGCCGCAGGATTGACCTTTAATCCATAAAACCTGACAGCGTGGTTAAATAACGCACTCAGCTGATTGTGTATAGTTTTCAGATAGGTCTGTGATAGTTTCTTACCGCCTTTGCTTGTAGCGTTTCGCATTTCGTTCTGCCAAGCAATAACATCTTTAGCGGCAATATCACACAAACGCTTCTTACTGAAATACGGTAAAATCTTTTCCTTGATGATATGCTCCTTTGTTAGCCAAGTATTTTCTTTCAGGCTCGGTCGTATATCCTTTTCATAAAGTTCTACGAAAGTGCCAAAATTCATCGTGACATCCGCTGACTTCTGCATACGGAACTCACGCTCGTATTCTTGTGCTTCTTTCTTGGTAGCGAAACCTCGCTTAAAAACCTGCTTGTTTTCGCCCCTCCAATCTACATAACGGAACTGCACAATCCACGTTCCGTTATCTTTGTTCTTAAACGCTCCCACTCACATCACTTCCTTTCTCTGTTTTCTCTTGTGGAATAAAAATTATCATAAAAGAACTTTCGGTCAATGCGACCGTTCATAGTAATGCATCCGGTTTTCTTCAGCTCTTTATTGAGCCGTCTGATAATCTTATAGGCATAAGACTCAGAAACATCCATTACTTCAGCAACTTCGTTGACTCTCATAAATAATTCTGCTGCCATAGTGACATCCTCCTTTCGTTGTTTTTCTTTCGTGCGTTGTGCCGTTCTACCCGAATGTCGTTTTTATATACCTAAAGTTATAGCTCTCACTATAACGCCCCTGCTTTTTCAGCGGCGTTGCCTTGCTCATATCATCGCAAAGTCATATCCCATTCGGACGGTCATTCAGTTTTATCACAACTACCTAACGGTATTTGCTTAACTATATTATACTAACGGATTTCCGTTAAGTCAAGTGGTTTTTGAAAAAATATTAAATTTATTTGCTTTGGTTATCTTGACAAGTCCTAACTCTATATGCTATACTCTCTTTTAGGAGTACGAAAGGAGTATTTTTTATGGCTATTGGAGAAAGAATTCGTTTTTTCAGAAATTTAAGAGGTATGACTCAAAAATATCTTGGTATGCAGGTGGGCTTTCCTGAAAAGACTGCTGATATTCGTATGGCTCAATACGAATCCGGCTCAAGAACGCCAAAAGCTGATTTAACAAACAATCTTGCAGAGATATTTGGTGTATCCACTAAAGCATTAACTGTTCCTGACATAGACAACTATGACGGCTTAATGCACACCTTATTTACACTTGAAGATTTATATGGTCTCAAAATCACCGAAATTGACGGTGAGGTTTGTCTGCATTTAGACAAAGGTATGAGTACAAACTACCTTACAATGTTTGGTATGTTCACCACTTGGAAAGAGCAGGCTCAAAAGCTTAAAAACGGTGAAATCTCAAAAGAGGAATACGATAATTGGCGTTATACATATCCTGAAAGCATTGCTTTCAACACACATAAATAAGCATAGAAAAAAGGCATTACCGACTGCAAAAGTCAGTAATGCCTTTTTAGTATTTAAGATAATCTATTCGCAAGCCACTTGGTCTGTTTAGAATAAAACGACCTGATAGTTTGCTATCATTTTGCTATCAATTTGCCTTTTGAAATTGCTAAAACCCGCATAAACACTGGGTTTTTAATGACCTCAAAATTATTCCCACTCTATAGTTGCCGGGGGTTTGGAGGTGATGTCGTAAACAATTCTGTTTATGCCTTTAACCTCGTTTACAATTCTTCTGGATGCTATATCCAAAACCTCGTAAGGTATGCGCGCCCAGTCGGCTGTCATAAAATCGCTCGTAGTAACGGCACGAAGCGCAACGGTGTAATCATATGTTCTGAAATCGCCCATTACTCCTACCGAACGCATATCGGTCAGCACTGCAAAGTACTGTCCGATCTCTCTGTCCAGACCGGCGTTTGTTATTTCTTCTCTAAAGATCGCGTCGGCATCCTGTAAAATAGAAATTTTTTCTTTAGTAAGTTCGCCTATAATTCGGACACCGAGTCCGGGGCCCGGGAAAGGCTGACGGAATACCATATTTTCCGGCATTCCAAGCTCAAGGCCCACTTTTCTGACCTCATCTTTAAAAAGATCTCTCAAAGGCTCGATTATTTCGTCAAACTCAACGTGATCAGGCAGACCTCCGACATTATGGTGGCTCTTTATAAGGGCGGCGTCACCGACACCAGATTCAATACAATCCGGATAAATAGTACCTTGAACAAGATAATCGACCTTACCTATTTTTTTAGCTTCCGCCTCAAATACTCTGATAAATTCTCTTCCTATTATTTTACGCTTTTGCTCTGGCTCGCTTATTCCTCTTAACTGACCTAAAAACTGCTCGGAAGCGTCAACGGAAATAAGATTTATACTGTATTTTCCCCTGAAAAGTTCGTTAACCTGCTTTGCCTCGTCTTTTCTTAAAAGACCGTGGTCTACAAAAATACAGGTAAGGTTGTTTCCTACCGCTTTATGCAAAAGAAGAGCGGCAACGGAACTGTCAACACCGCCGGAAAGCGCACACAAAACCTTTTTATTTCCGATTTTTGCCTTTAATTTTTCAATAGTTGAAGTTGTAAAAGACGACATATTCCATTCGCCTCTACAGCCGCAGACATTGTAAATAAAGTTTTTAAGCATCACCGACCCGAGAGGAGTGTGCATAACTTCGGGATGATACTGCACCGCATAGAGCTTTCTTTGAGCATTCTCCATTGCTGCGACAGGGCAGATATCGGTTTTACCCATTATCTTAAACCCTGTAGGCACCTGCTTTATATAATCGGTATGGCTCATCCAGCAAACTGTTTTAGAGGGAATATCCGAAAAAAGCTTGCTTGAATTATCCAGCTTAACTTCTACCTTGCCATATTCGCTGGCGCCTGCCTCGACCTTACCGCCTAAAACATGAGCCATAAGCTGTGCGCCGTAGCAAATACCCATTATCGGAATATTAAGCGCAAAAAGCTCCTTGGAATAAAGCACGGCATTTTCGCCGTAAACACTTTTGGGACCTCCGGTAAGAATGATACCCTTATAATTTTCCTTTTTGATATCATCAATACTTACCGTATAAGGTTTAATTTCAGAATAAACATTATTTTCTCTTACTCTTCTTGCGATCAGCTGATTATACTGTCCGCCGAAGTCAAGCACAAGGATCTTTTCCATTTTAACCTCCGAAACAAAGCAAATATAAATTACTATTTTATTATATAACAAACCGCACTTTTTGTCTATCTCAAAAGTGCGGTTTTTTTATTTTTTTATTCTACTGTGACGGATTTTGCAAGATTTCGCGGCTTATCGATATCGCAACCCTTGAAATATGCAACATAATAAGAATATATCTGGAAAGGAACGACTTCTAAAATGGCAGTGAGCAGAGGATCGACTTTAGGAATATATATCACACTTTCAGCTTCTTTTCCTATTTCTTCGTGGCCCTCTGTCGCGCAGGCTATAACATAAGCACCTCTCGCTTTAACTTCTTTGATATTGCTTAAAAGCTTATCAAAAAGTTCCTCGTAGGCGGCGAGAGCTATAACCGTTCTTCCCTCTTCGATAAGAGAAATAGTTCCGTGCTTAAGCTCGCCTGCGGCATAAGCCTCTGAATGGATATAAGAGATTTCTTTAAGCTTTAAAGATGCCTCTAATGATACCGCATAATCAATATTTCTGCCTATAAAGAAAAGTGATTCGGGATCCCCGCATTTCTTCGCGGCTCTTTTGATCTCATCTTCGTTTAATAAAACCTTTTCTATAAGCTCGGGCAAACGGCATATATCATCAAACATTTTTTCTACACGTGATTTATCCGCCGATTTAAGAATTCTTGACGCCCAAACAGCTAACAGATAAAGCACCGAAAGCTGAGTTGTGTAACCTTTTGTTGTTGCAACGGCAATTTCAGGACCCGCCCATGTATAAATAACATCATCTGCCGCTTTTGCGATGGAACTGCCTACAACATTTACGATGGCAAGAGTATGCGAGCCTCTTGATTTTGCCTCGTTTAGTGCGGCAAGAGTATCGGCAGTTTCTCCCGATTGACTGATTATGATCGAGAGTGTTTCATCACTGGTTATCGGATTGCGGTATCTGTATTCGCTCGCATAGTCGACATTTACGGGAATCCTGAGCAGCTCTTCGAAAACATATTTACCCACCATTCCCGCATGATAAGCAGAACCGCAGGCGATGATATCTATTCTTTTTATCTTTTTGAGCTTTTCGCTGTCAAGACTCAGTCCCTCAAAAACTATATCTCTGCCGCTTATTCTTGCGTCTATGGTCTGCTTTACAGCATTCGGTTGCTCCATGATTTCTTTCATCATAAAATGTTCGAAGCCTGCTTTTTCAGCGGCGGCAACATCCCAATTTACATGAGAAATTTCTTTTTTTATCTCTTCCTTATCGGAATTATAGAACTTAACTCCGCTTTTATCTAAAACTGCAAATTCCCCGTCTTCAATATAGACAACATCGCGTGTGTGGGAAACAATAGCCGTTACATCGGAAGCGATGAAATTTGCCTCTTCTGAAAGCCCTATAATAAGCGGACTGAATTTTTTGACCGCTATAAGAGTATCCGGATAATCTGTACAGATAATACCTAACGCATAAGAGCCCTCAAGTCTGTCGACCGCCTTATAGACCGCATCGAAAAAGTCGCCCTCATAGTATTTTGAAATAAGCTGAGCTATAATTTCTGTATCTGTTTCGCTTACAAACTCGAAACCTTCTTTTAAAAGCTCATCTTTAAGAGTAAGATAGTTTTCGATAATTCCGTTATGCACAACGGCAATTTTTTTATCGCCGCTAAGATGCGGATGTGCATTGTTATAAGACGGACCTCCGTGAGTTGCCCACCTCGTATGGCCTATACCTGTTGTACCTTTAACAGTCTTGCCTCCGTCGGTCTTTTCAATAAGCTGTTTGATTCTTTCAGTGGTTTTTTCTACTTGAATTTTGCCGTCGTTTAAAACGGCGATACCTGCAGAATCATATCCTCTGTATTCAAGTCTTTCAAGACCGGTCAACAGAATTTCCGACGCCTGATCTTTACCTGTAAATCCAACTATTCCACACATAAAAAAGCACCTTTCCGCGACACGCAAAAAGGCACAATTATACACGACAAAAAAGCGGCGGCAAAATATAACTTGCCGTAGCTGAATTCTCGGGACCTTTTTTACGCATCAATTTAATCGATTTTTTACAGCATAGCGAAACGCCTCTGTTCCGAAATCGCTTTCGGGTTTTAAACGCTCGTTTACGACCTGCCGGCCGTGGGGCATCCGCCGAATATTTCGATGCTCCCCATCCTCGTCAACCGCTATGCCGATACGGTCCCGGCGCTAAAATAACTTTGCACGGCAAATTAAATCGGCATACCGTACATTAATATTGTATAATATTTTTTTACTTTTGTCAATAAATAATAAAGCGACCTTTTAAAAGGTCGCTTCAGACTGTAGACAAAGCAGGTTGTATTTAAGCGATACAACCTGCTTTGTTGGAAAATCGGACCGAATTTTCAAGG
>CAKSGV010000002.1 GCA_934454845.1 uncultured Eubacteriales bacterium
GCAAGGATACGCAGTCTTACCCGTCGTCAGTTTACACAGAATGATGTGGTTCTTACCTGCGGTAAGATTTCCTTTGACACTAAGACCCGTATCGCCTCGGCTGACGGACAGGAGCTGTCGCTTACCCGAAAAGAAATCGGGATACTTGAATACCTGCTGCTCAATCAGGGGCGCCCCGTCAGTCAGGAAGAACTGCTTGACCATGTATGGGACAACAGTGTGGATAATTTCAGCAATTCGATTCGGGTACATATTTCCGCACTGCGGAAGAAGCTGCGTGCCGCACTTGGTTTCGACCCCGTCCGCAACCGAATCGGGGAAGGATATGTTATGGAGGAAGAGAAATTGTGAAAAAGCTATCCTTGCAATGGCGGATCACCTTAATGACGGTACTTCTTATCGGAGCAACCTGTGTTTTTATGAATATTCTGATCGGATATTCCGGCAGGCATTATATGGATTCCATAGGCTCTTATATTACGGGCTACGGGGATACTAACAGAGGAGAACCTGAGTATTTTGATCCCGAGCAAAAGAAGCTCGACGAGGAATTGACCATTGTTGTACACGGGGCGCAGGAATCATTTATCACCACTAACTGGTATATCACGGCAGCGGTAACGATCCTCGGCGGTGTGCTTGCGTACTTTTTAAGCGGACACGCGCTGAAGCCCCTTCGCACTTTTGCTTCTCGAGTGGAAAAGGTTCAGCTGAACAATCTGACAGATATGAAGATAACCGAAGATGTTCTGCCGGAGTTCCGGCAATTCAGCCGGTCGTTCAATCAGATGCTTGAACGTCTTGACGAAGGCTTTACCGCACAGCGTCAGTTTACGGGGAATGCCGCTCATGAGCTGCGCACGCCGCTCTCGCTGATGCAGGCACAGCTTGAACTGTTTTCTGCGGAGCATCCCGAGGTATTGCCGGAAACGTCGGATTTTCTGCGCCTGCTGCGCGAGCAGACCGAACGTATGACGCAAATGACGAAGACGCTGCTTGAAATGAGTGAGCTCAAGACGGTACCCTGCACTGACCGTATTGAATTGGCTCCTATGGTTGAGGAGATCTTTGCCGACCTTGCTCCGCTTGCGGACAGAAACGGCATAATCCTTGAAAGCAAAGGCGACGGAGTTATGATCGGCAGTGACACACTGATTTATCGTATGCTCTTTAATCTGACCGAAAATTCTATACGCTACAATCGCCCGAACGGAACGGTGCGTATTATGATTACCGATGAAAAAAAACGGTTAGTCATTCGGGTCACAGATACCGGCTGCGGCATACCGGAGAAATACAGAGAAAGCATTTTTCAACCCTTTTTCAGGGTGGATAAATCCAGAAGCAGAGAAAACGGCGGCGTTGGATTGGGACTTTCGTTGGTGTGGGAGATCGTCGTACTGCACGGCGGAGAGATTCGGGTTGAGGAAAGCTCGGAAAAGGGGACGACTATAGCGGTGAAGCTCCCAACAGACATGAAAATACAGTAGCGGAGGTTATTTATGAAAACACTGATTGTTATCGACATGCAGAATGATTTTGTCACGGGAGTACTCGGCTCGAAAGAGGCGGTTGCTGTTCTGCCGAATGTTAAAAGGAAAATCGATGCATACCTTGCTGCAGGGGATGAGGTGATCTTCACTCGCGACACACACGAAGAAAACTATCTTGAAACCAACGAGGGGCGGCATCTCCCTGTGCCGCATTGTGTCAAAGGAACGGACGGCTGGCAAGTTGTAAAAGAAATCGACTGCCCCGACTGCAAACATATTGATAAGCCGACTTTCGGCTATATTCATTGGGCTGAGCAATTCAAAAGCAGCAGAAGCTCGGAAATCGAAATCGTCGGCGTATGTACCGATATTTGTGTGATATCTAATGCTTTAATATTAAAAGCGGTTTTCCCAGAGATTGATATAATCGTTGATGCAAGCTGCTGTGCCGGGGTTACGCCTGAAACGCACAGGGCGTCATTGACCGCAATGAAGGCTTGCCAGGTTAATATTATCGGGGAGTGAACCAATATCCGGAAAACAACATCAGTAGTTTTATTATGTAAAGTTCAGGGGCAAGGTCCGAAGACCTTGCCCCTGAAAAATTATGGTTCGAGGCGGAATATCATCGATACTCCGGTTTCAGAATGTCGGATATGGGTCCTTTCTCGATTACAAACTCCGGAGTACCCATGCTTCCCGGGGCAACCTCGTATTTATCAAAGACGATTACAAGGTTACCGTCTTTATCCCAATAGAAATTATGCTTGTCATCGAGTGTTACGAAGTCCTGTCCGATTTCCGCGTTTTCAACCCAGTATACTTTATTGCTGTCCTTTGCCATAATTTCTTTCATCTGTTTTCGGAGATTGTCTGCCAAAACTTCGGCAAAATCGTCTGATGTAAACAGGTCTTTAAGTTCTACAATTTTGCCGTTTGCTTTATCGATATGGTAGAATCTATAGTAGGTATTGCTGCTGCCTGCCGCCTCATGAACACGAATCTTCAGCGTGAACCATTTCTCTGTATTTGTAACCACCTCATAATCCACAAAAATACCGCTATGTCCTTCGTTTCCGATTTCTTCCAGTTCATCATTAAAACGGTCGACCAGAAGCTTTGTTAATTCGTCAACATCTTTATTGATATAATCGGCGACCGAGCTTTCGCTGCCCTCAATCTTCGGGACATCAATATCCATCTGATGATAATCATCGGAATAAAAGTAATTGCGAATGGTAACCACTCTTACAATACTGCCGATAACGGGGATTTTTTCTAAGGCCTGTGCATACACAGCGCTGCAATTCGGAAGGATAACGAGACACACAAACACAAAACAGGCTGCTATCGCTATTGCTTTCGGAAATGTTCTGTATTTGATAATTTTGCTTTTCTTTTCCGGCAATTCGGAGATGCTTTGCTCAACACGCTCTTTGATGATGTCGGGAACAGAACGGTCTTCCTTATCGATTTTTTCCTTCATATATTTATCGAATGCATTCATTTTACGAAATCCTCCTTCAATAATTCCCGCAATTGTTTTCTTGCACGGGATAATTGCTGCTTAACCGCAACCGCTGTTGTATCGGTTATTTTTGAAATTTCGCTGATTGAAAGATCTTCATAGTAATAAAGGATCGTTACGGTTCGGTATGGTTGCTGAAGGCTTTTAACTGTCTGCCATAATGTAAGCTTTGTTTCGATATCGTTTTCGACGGCGACATCAATTTCCTGTGAAAAAATTGTTTTTGCGTTTTTTCGTATATATTCAACGGCGGTGTTGTGAATTATTTTGAGCAGCCAGGGCTTAAAGGCTTTTTCACTTTTTAATCCGTCAATATTTTTATATGCCCGAAGTATTGCTTCACCGATTACATCGGCGGCATCCGCTTCATTTTGAACCAACGAAAAAGCAAGATAGTACATTGCTTTTTCGTGAAGCCGGATTTGTTCGCAGAATGTATCCTTATCAATCAAGATTGCCGCTCCTTTAGTACTCTTGCGGTTTTTTTGCAAATCCACTCTCCCCATTCCGTGTAATACTTTGCGTACAGGTGTGCATTATCGGATGTTTTAACTAAAGACAGATTTCCGTCTTTGTCATCGAATAAGGGATTTACATCTATATAAAATGTGCTTTTACCGTTTGCGGATTTTGACAATTCCGAATTTAATCTGTCAATGTTTTTGTTGTTGATATACTTATCACTGTCGCTTCTCTTTTTGGAAACGTGTAAGTTTGCCTGAATAAATATTGCGGCGTTCGGCTGCTTTCCGTTGACATAGTTAAGTAGCTCTCCGTATTTATTTATGATGCTTTGAAAATCATAGCCTAACTCATTTATGCCGAGCATGATATATATTTTACCATATTTTTTGTTGGACAACAACTCTTCAAGCGTTACTTTACCGACAGAAGGCACAGAAATACGGCTTTTCTTAATGTCGAATACATTCATACCTGTGCTGCAAAAGAAATTTGCCTCATTCAGCCCGGCGTATTCCATCATTCCTACCGTTCGGGAATCTCCTATAAAAAGAGCATCTGCCATAGAAGCAGGCTGAACATCGGGAACTTCAGACTTATTTGTTTCTGTGTCGGTTCCGTTGTCAGAGCTTTCTGACTGTGTTGAAGAGGAGGGCGTCTCGGCAGAGGAGTTGTCGTTCCGAGTTTCATTACCATAAGATGAGTCGCTCTGTTTATTGCTTTTACAGGAAGCGAAAGAACAAACGAGTAAAAGGGTAATTATGACAATCAATAGGGTGTTTAGCGATGCTTTTTTCATTATAAATACCTCTCAAAATCTGAAATATAAAAACGGATCATCAAATCCACGGTACATACAATACAGGCTCCCGCCCAGGATGATCAACAGAAAAGCTGTCAAGAGTACTTTGCTTTTTACCTTCTTTAACAATTTATACGGCAACGTTGTAGACAAGAATATTCCCGCTATGAAAAAAAGGTAATATTGCCCCAAATATTTCAGGTAGTCATACCTAAAAACCGACCATGCACCTTTTCCGAAAAATGGGAAAAGCCTCGTAAATAAAATGCCTAACTGCGTAATATCATTTACAGCAAATACCGTCCAGGTAAGCGGGATCAAAAATATCATATAAACATGACCAAACAGTTTGTGTTTGTTCAACAGCTTTCCGGTCCACAATTTTTCGGAAAGTATAATCAGAAATAGAATCAAGCCCCAAAGCAAATAATTGTAGCCTGCACCGTGCCATAGTCCTGTAAGCAGCCAGACGATCAACAGATTGATTGTTGTTCTCGGAGTACCTTTTCTATTCCCACCGACTGGTATATACACGTAGTCCCGAAACCATCTTCCGAGCGTTATATGCCATCTGCGCCAAAATTCTGTCATCGTAACACTCACATATGGGTGTTTAAAGTTTTCCGGCAAAGTAAACCCCAGCATTTTTCCAAGGCCCACTGCCATCAAAGAATATCCGAAGAAATCAAAGTAAAGCTGCAGGGAAAAGGCAATAACCGACATCCAGGCAAGCGGTGTCGATACACTTTCAAATCCGATCGCTTGCGCCTGAGACCAAAGCTTTCCGAGTGGGTTTGCGAGCAACACTTTAAGCCCTAGACCAAATATGAATATTCCGACACCCCGCAAAGCAGTTTTAGCGGTTATTTTCCTTCGGTACAGTCGGTCTGATATTTCATCGTAAGTTACTATGGGTCCGGCAATAAGTTGCGGAAACATTGAAATATAAACGGCAAAATTCAGCAAATTACGGTCTGCTGCGATTTTACCTCTGTAAACATCAGCGATATATGATATGCCCTGAAAGGTATAAAAGGAAACTCCGATCGGTAGAATTATTTCGTTAAAGGACGGAAATCCGTCGCAAATTTTTCCTAATTCACCGAGGACAAAATTTGCGTATTTGAATATGCAGAGACAGAGCAAATGAAAAATGATGGTACAGGATAAAATCGCTTTTTTGTACTTCTGCCGTTTTTCCATACAAATACCAGCGAGAAAGTCCGCAACAATGGCGGCAACAAACAAAACGAAATGGCCGGGAGCATTTATTGTCCCCACAAGATAGAAAGAAAGACTTCCCGCAAGCAGGACAGCATTTCTGTACTTTTCGGGAGTGAGATAATAGCCGGTGAAAAATATCGGAAGAAAGACTAAGATAAACTGTAAGCTGCTGAAAACCATTCGCGTGCTCCTGCATTCTTTTTTCACTATATAGACGAACGACAAATGAAAAAGGTGACAATCTTTTTTGGAAAATGCAAAAATGAGCAGATTTTCTTTTGCATACCGACAAAACGGAAGCCGCCTGATTTTCGTGACAAAATCAGGCGGGTTTAGTATATGCGTATTTTAAGGATTTCCCCGTTTTGATCTAAAAAGAAATAACAATTACGACAACTCATTGTGTCAGTTTGCGTATGACGCCGTTGAGGAACACCGACATCTTTTTCGGCGACTGGCGGTTCTCGCGATTCAGCCATTCCCGTATTACCGCATATCCGCCCTGATAAAAGAAAAGGCAGAGTTCGTTCCGTTCTTCCTCTGTGAAAGTTACGGGAATCGCCATATCAAGCTGCTTCCGAACAGTGGGCAGATCGAACAACTTGGTTGAAAAATCCTTGTCCGGCAGGGAATTGATAAGGACCTTGAAATGTTCTTCATCGTCAAGCAGAGCCTTCAACATACGACACAGGCAGTCCTCGCTGTCAGAGCCGTTGCCGGATAGAATTTCTTCTAATTTACGGAAACAGTCATTTTCAATGTCGGTTAAAAGATCATACTGACTGCCGTAGTATTTATAGAATGTGACCCGGTTAAGTTGGGCTTCGGCACACAACTCATAGATAGTGATTTTTTCAAGAGGCTTTTCTTTCAGCAGCTTTATCAATGCGTTTTTCAGCAGCATCTTACTCAGCCGCACTCTTTGGTTTTCCATAGGCTCTCCTTTCGGTTAACAAATGTTTCGGATTTGTTTATTTCGTGCCACAAACGCTCCGTTGTGTTTGCATCGAACTTTTTTATAATAAACAGTATGTTGACTTTATGCCTGATTGTAATTATACTGTATATACAGTGGTTTGTCAACAGTAATTCGGGAGGTGTGCTTATGAAAAGGCTTACAGGCTTTATTGTAAATAAACGGAATATCATTTTTTCCGCCATGCTGATATTGACCGCACTCTGCGCTTTTTTGATACCGAAGGTCAGCGTAAACTCGGACATGACCAAATATCTGCCGGACGATTCCTCGATGAAGCAGGGTATTTCTCTTATGGAAAAGGAATTTCCGACGGCGGGGGAAGCCTACACGATTCGGGTGATGTTCAAGAGGCTCGACAGTGAGAAAAAGACAGAATTTAAGGACGCGCTTGCCGCAATTGAGAATGTTGACAGCGTGACCTATGACATGACCGGCAGTGACTATAACAGCGGGGAATATACCCTCTATATTCTCAATACCAAATATGGATATGATACCGAGGAGGAGGCAGCCGTCGAAAGGCAGGTTAAAGAAAAGTTTTCCGACTATGAAGTCACGGTGAAGAACGACGACACCTCGGCTCCGGACATTCCGCTTTCGGTGTATCTTGCGGCGTTCGGAATCATTCTTGTCGTTCTGCTCATCTCCTGCGGCTCATATTTTGAACCGGTGCTGTTTCTCATCACTATCGGCATTGCCGTTGTGCTGAATCTCGGAACGAATTTCTTTCTCAGAGAGATCTCGGATGTCAGCTTTGGTATTGCGGCGGTGCTGCAGCTTGCACTGTCGATGGACTATTCCATCATTCTGATGAACCGCTACCGGCAGGAGATGAAAAAAACAGACGACCGTAAAGAGGCAATGGCAAATGCCCTGCGCGCCGCCCTCGGCTCGATTACGGGCAGTGCCGTAACCACGATCGTCGGATTGCTGGTGCTGGTTTTTATGAGCTTTAAAATAGGTGCGGACATCGGTATTGTACTGGCAAAGGGCGTTGCATTCAGCATGCTATGCGTGTTCACCGTTCTGCCGGTGCTTATACTGCTGTCGCATAAGCCGATTGAAAAAACCGAAAAGAAAAAACGAACGGAAAAAGCGCGTAAGAACGGTCTTTCGGCGGTGCTTGGCGGTTTCAGCTACCGTTTCCGCAGCGTTATTGCGATACTGTTCGTTGTGCTGTTTATCGCCACGGGCTATCTGCAATCCGGTACAAAAACCGTCTACACGCTGTCCGAAAAGGATACGATTGCCGATATTTTTCCCAAGGCCAACACGTTTGTTCTGCTTTATGATAACACAGATGAGGATAACATTGCGGACATTGTGTCGGCCTTGGAAGAAAAGGACGGCGTGAAGACTGTCGTTTCATATCCCACGACAATAGGCAAACAGTGTACCGTAAAGGAAATGTCAAATATGCTCACGGAAATGAGCGGCGATTTACAGGTAGACGAAAAGCTGCTTAACCTCGTTTATTATCATTATCACACAGACGGTAAAACAGAGCCCATGACACTGTCTGCTTTCATCGGATTTCTTTCGGATACGGCGGCGACCGATCCGATGTTCTCCGATTATATAGACCAAGCCTCGGCGGAACAGCTCGCGAGGCTGAAACCTCTAACCGAAAAAAGCACCCTGACTGTTCCTATGACGCCTGCCGCACTCGCGCAGACTCTCGGCATGGATGCGGAACAGGTGATACAACTTTTTATGCTCCGCTACGGGACGGAATATACGCCGGATAAAACAATGTCGCCTTATGAATTTGTTTCCTTCTTAACGGACAATGTTCTCCCCAAGCCCGAATATGCCGTTATGTTTGATGATGGTACAAAGACAAAGTTGTACCAGACGAAGGCGATTGCTGACGCTGTAGTAAGCGGTAAAGAATTCACAGTCAAGGAAATGGTTGAGTTTGTTGGGAAAATAAGCAATAAATTTAACGATAACACGGTGGAACTGCTCTACCTGTACAGCGCAAGCCTTAAACAGGGAAACGACCGGAGTACCATGTCTCCGGAAACGCTGGTAAAGCACATTGAAAAGCTAGCTTCCGAGCCGTTGCTTTCCACCCTGTTGACCAACGAGCAGAAAGCCGGTATTGCAAAGGCGAGGAAGCAACTCGACGACGGGGTGCAACAACTCAAAGGCGAAGAACATTCACGGCTGACTGTCACGACCAAACTGCCGGTTGAGTCGGAGAAAACCTCAGCATTTGTAAAGGAGATGACAGAGTTATGCGATGAAAAACTGTCCGGAGAATACCATCTTATCGGTAACAGCATTATGGTAGACGAAATGGAGTCCGGATTCGGCAGGGAGCAGCTGATTATCACTCTGCTTACGGCGGCGTCCATTTTCATAGTGGTTGCTTTGACTTTCCGTTCGCTCGCCATACCTGCAATCCTTGTGTTGATCGTACAGTGCGGTGTGTTCATTACAGTCTCGGCGCTTGGAACTATCGGCGGCTCAATGTACTATCTGGCGCTCCTCATTGTTGAATGTATTCTGATGGGAGCAACCATCGACTACGGAATTCTATTTACAAGCTATTATCGTGAGATGCGAGCAACACTTTCAGTGTGCGAAGCAATCGTTGCTGCATATAAGGGGAGTATACATACTATTCTGACCTCCGGTACAATTATGGTGCTGATTACTGCCGTTATAGGTCCGCTGTTTGGCAATCCAACCATTGAGCAGATCGTTCGCACTTTGTCGGTTGGATGTGCTTCTGCTATGTTTCTTATCTTGTTTATCCTGCCCGGTATTCTCTCTTTGTGCGACAAAATCGTTGTGAGAAAAGGAAAGAAACAAGAAAAAGCATCTTGCTCAATTAATTAAGAGACTTGTATAGGATCCGGATTTGACAATACCTCCCGCTGTGGTTTCTATTTCTGCATCGGGAGGTGTTTCTTCTCTTTCAAGCAAGCGAGACAACGGTAGCATTATGTATGACTTTGCGAACGGAAAGACGACGATCTGCGATATTGACCTTTTCCGCAAGCAACCGTGTATTAACGATATGGGACGTATGTGGTGTAGCTCTCGCTTCCAATCCCTGGAGGAATATCAGCTCGGAGCCGATATTGATGAAATTACGAACGTCTATACCCTTGGTGCTACCGCTTTTGCGCTCTTTGGTGAGTATAACCGCACACGAGAAAAATGGCAGCTCAGCGACAAGTTGTTTGAGATTGCCACGAGAGCTGTGAGTGATGATCGTACCAAGCGTCAGCAATCAATCAGACAGTTCACAGCAGAATGGGAGGCGGCACAATAATGAAAGATATCGCATTTTGCGGACTTGCCTGTTGCGTTTGCTCCGAAAATAAAGGTTGTGTAGGTTGCCAAGATGGAGGCTGTGAAAGCCACGGCTGGTGCAAAAACTATAACTGTAGTAAGGAAAAAGGGCTGAACGGCTGTTGGGAATGTTCTGAATTTCCTTGCACCGGATGTATGCTCGATAAGCCCCGTATTTGTGCTTTTGCAGAGTTTGCAAGAAGATACGGTGTAGAGGAACTTGAAAAATGCCTCCTTAGAAATAAGGAAAAAGGCATTGTTTATCACTATGAAGGTCAGCTCGTTGGCGACTACGACAAGTGCCAGACCGAGGAAGAAATCATTGAAACGATTAAGACCGGAAAGTGATTTGCATGGATAAAAACATGATCGGTAAGAATTTGACGGAGGATTCATTATGGAAATATCAGTTTGTAAACTAACACATGAATTATTGGACGATTGGTTAGCTTATTTTGACAAAGACGCCTTTTCAGACAATGATGAATGGTGCGGATGTTATTGTATGTGCTACCATTGGGATCGTGAATTGGAAAAGAAACGTGCTTGGAATTGCGATAGAGATTGCGCTGAATTTAACAGAAAGCAAGCCATTAACTTTATAAAAAGCGGACGTATGCAGGGATATTTAGCATACGTTGATGGAAAGGTTGTTGGGTGGTGCAATTCAAATAATAAGAAATCATATAATAATGTCAATTTTAATTTTGCAGAAGAAGTGCCAGATAACGGTGAGAAAATAAATTCTATTGTATGCTTTTCTGTTTCACCGGAGTATAGAGGTTGCGGTGTTGCTACCGCTTTACTTGAATATGTATGTAAAGATGCAAAGGCAGAAGGATTTGATTTAATAGAGGCATATCCATTTGCACACAATGAAAACCACTCTTATCATGGTCCTCTATCCATGTATAAAAAGAATGGATTTGAAGTGTGCGGGCAAATTGAAGGATGTATTGTTTGCAGAAAAATCCTATGATTCATACACGATACCGCCGTAATCGGCATTTTATAAACGGAAGCAGCATGTGTATCTGCTATCTTTCAAGGGAGGACAGCGGAACCGAGAAAACGGTGCGCGTAGCCCGAAAGGAAGGCCTTCAAATAATTAACATCGCCGAAAAAGCCTGACGGCAAATCTGGGCGAAAAGGTTTACATGATATGAGTGAGTCCGGTTATCGGGCTCACTTTTTTTGAGACAAAATTCAGTTATCCACTTGACACCTGCTGCTGTAACTGTTATAATTACAGCAGCAGGTGTAACAAAAAACATTACAGAAAGATTTCGTATACCGAGGAGGTAATCGTTACGAACAGTTCATTCAGCATTGCCGTCCATGCGCTTGTCTATCTCAATCACATGGAAAAGGTACTCAGCAGTGAGGAGCTGGCACAGAATGTCTGCACCAACCCCGTGCTGATACGCAAGGTCATGTCCAAGCTGAAAAAGGCAGGCTTTGTGGATACCAAGGGCGGCAATAATGGAGGCTACATATTTATCGCCGATGCCGATAAACTTACACTGGGGCAGGTCGCCGAGGCGATAGACGCAAAATTTGTCGGTTCGCCGTGGAGAAGCGGTGATATGAATAAGGAGTGCTTGATCGCTTCGGGAATGGGTGAGATTATGCAGAACATTTACCGGCAGCTTGATGAGAATTGCAAAAAAAGTCTGCACGGTATTACTGTGGCGGATATCGACCGAAAGATACTGAAGCATGGAAAAGAGCCGACTGTCAGCGAAGAAATATAGCTGAAAATCGGTGCGGTTCTCATTTTTTACCGCCACTTATTGCGAGTGCTGTTGTAGGCTGTTTGTCTTACGCTGTACGGTGACGTACGTGAAACCGTGCCGTCGGCGGAAATGCTTTTCTCTGTACCGAAGCCGGAGCGATGTTTCTTTTCCTGACGGCAACTCTTTTTGTACAGGCAAGATATAAAACAGCAATCGGACAGAGCTCCGATCGTAAGTCACCAAGGAGGCGGTAATATGAAACGAATCATACGGGTTTCAGTCTTTCTTTGGGCAGCGGTTCTTCTTTTTACCGGGTGCGGAATCGGCAAGGATATAAATAATACGGATGTAGAAGGCTTGCCAAAGGAGGCAGAACAAATGGATTTTTCAAAAGAAAAGCAGAATGTGATCTATCTTGCCGGCGGCTGTTTCTGGGGGCTGGAACACCTGATGCAGTCGATCCCCGGCGTTATCGATGCCCAAAGCGGCTATGCCAACGGCACGTGCGAAGCGGATGCCGACTATAAAACGGTTTGTGCGGGCAGCACCGGTTTCCGTGAGACGGTGCGTATAGAGTATGATTCCGAAAAGGTCAGCCTTGACGCTTTGCTGCTTGCATATTTCTATGTAATAGATCCGACGGTGCAGAATCGGCAGGGAAACGATGTGGGGAGTCAGTATCAGACCGGAATTTATTACACAAACGAAGCTGCAAGAGAAACGGCGCAGAGGTTATATGACCTTGAAAAGAGTCGAAGGACGAAGTTTTTTGTAGAATGCGGTCCGCTTCTCAATTTCTATCCGGCGGAGGAATACCATCAGGATTATCTGCAAAAGAATCCGGGCGGTTATTGCCATATCCCGCGAGAGGAAATCGAACTGTTTTCAAAACTGAGGATCGATCCGGGTGACTACAGAAAGCCTGCTGCCGAGTCAATACGCGAAAAGCTTACGGCAGAGCAATATCGCGTCACTCAGGAAAATGAAACCGAGCGCCCGTTCCAAAAAGAGCTTTGGAACAAATTTGAAAAAGGTATCTATGTGGATGTAGTGACCGGCGAACCGCTGTTTTCCTCAACCGATAAATTTGAAAGCGGCTGTGGCTGGCCGGCATTTTCAAAGCCGATAGAAGCCCCTGCGGTCATTGAACGGCAGGACGACAGCCACGGAATGCGCAGAACAGAGGTGCGCAGCCGAGCCGGAGACTCCCACCTCGGTCATGTGTTTGAGGACGATCCAGATTCGCCGAACGGTGTGCGCTATTGTATCAACAGTGCGGCGCTGCGTTTTATCCCCTTTGAAAAAATGGAAGCCGAGGGCTATTGCTATCTGCTTTCCGTCTTTGATTGACAAGAAAGGAGTTTGATATGGAATTTGCGATTACATTTCTTGAAGGCTTTATTTCCTTCATTTCCCCCTGTATGCTGCCGCTTTTGCCACTGTATATCTCATATTTTGCGGGAGGAGCGGACAAAAAGCATAAAGTGTTTTTGAGAGCACTCAGCTTTGTGTTGGGTTTCACAGTCGTTTTCAGTGTGCTCGGGCTGTTTGCCGGCACGATCGGCGCTTTTTTGAGAGAATATAAGACCGTTGTCAACATTATAGGGGGACTGTTGATCGTTGTGTTCGGTCTGTCTTATCTGGAGTTTATTAAGCTTCCGTTCTTCAAGGGGATGCAGAGCGGGCGGACGGCTGATACCGCAGTGTCTGCATTTCTGTTCGGTGTTGTTTATTCTGTAAGCCTGACGCCGTGTATCGGAGCCTTTCTCGGTTCGGCACTTGCACTTGCCGGGGCATCCGGCTCTGCGGTTAAAGGAGTGCTGCTCCTTGTTACATATTCGTTGGGACTCGGTGTGCCGTTGCTTTTTCGGCGCTTATTATCGGCGCTGCAGTGATTTACGGCGAGCTTTCAAAGCGGTATGAGCAAGAAATACAGCCGCCCGTCCACACGGAGCAGACGATGAAAACAAAACCCGGCACCAAAGTGACGAACGAAAAAAAGACTGCCGAAACCACGGATGCGGGAGAAAACACCGCAGATTCCTCTTTGGAGAGTGCGGCAACAACGGGTCCTGAAAAATCGCTTGAAAAAGAAACGGAGCGAGCTTCGGGTGCAACAGAGCAGCCTGTCCGCAATTCCGGTGAAGATACTGCACCAAAGCCACCGACTCCCGGAATGTCACAGCAACAGACGAACACGAAAAAACCGAAGGATGCGGAAAAACCAAATAATACAGAGAATCCTGCCGGTACTGCAAAGCTGGAACCCGGAATGCCAAATACAGAACCGCCTGCTACGGAGCAACCCGGAACAATCGCTCCCGAAACAGACCCTCCCGTAACGTATGATCCGGATAAAAACACCGCGCCGGATTTCACAGTGCTTGATGCAAACGGAAAAAAGATACGTCTGTCGGACAATTTCGGTAAGCCTATCGTCATCAATTTCTGGGCAACATGGTGCCCTCCGTGTAAGAAGGAGCTTCCGGATTTTGACAAGCTCTGCTTGGAATACGGAGACAAGGTGGTCTTTATGATGGTAAACCTGACAGACGGCAGGCGTGATACTGTGGAAGGAACAAAAAGCTTTGTTTCAAAGAACGGTTATACTTTCCCGGTGTATTTTGATACCGAATACAACGGTGCCGATGCCTACAACGTTTCGTCTATTCCGCAAACCACCTTCATAGACGCAAACGGAAATGTCTATAACTGTGGACCTTTCTCTGATGTCTGTGCGTGATAAATACAGCCCGCATGACAACAAAACAGACAGAGGAGAAGCAAAACATGAGCTTGAACAACTGAAAGTCTCAATGGAACGCATAGGATACAGAGTAGCGTTTGACAGAGGTAATGTCAAGCGACAATCCGATTTGCCGAAAAAGGAGAGACCATGAACAAAAACAGCAAAAATAGAAGTCCTTTCCGATTAAATTGTTCGGAAAATAACAGGATAGGCTTTCAAATTAAGCGCGCCGCTTTTGACAGACGCGTGGAGCAGGTGCGTTTTGAAAATGCGCCTGCTTTTGTTATATAAAAGGGCTTTTATGTAGGATGGAGGAAGAAATGAAACGGCATAGAAAAACGGCAATACGGATACTTTTCGTCGTCTATTGTGTTGTGATGATGCAGCTACTGTTTTTCAGATCTCCGAGTTCACACACTATGCCGTATTGGCAGATCATTCGGGAAAATATCAACATAATTCCTTTGGCGACAATCCGTAATCAGATACATCTCATTTTACATGGAACCAACCACATAAGGGTGCATTATGCCTATCTCAACCTGTTTGGAAACATTATAGCTTTTATTC
Source organism: uncultured Eubacteriales bacterium (assembly GCA_934454845.1). Lineage (GTDB taxonomy): Bacteria > Bacillota > Clostridia > Oscillospirales > Acutalibacteraceae > UBA737. Next base: position 14,850 of record CAKSGV010000002.1, read on the forward strand.
CATGCGGCATTTTTCTCACCTTGCTCGGCAACAAAACTAAAAAGCCGGGCTGGATGCTCTTTATATCTTTTGCAGTTTTTCTTATAGTTGTGATCGTTCAGCTTTTCTCTCTGACCGGACGGGCGGATATTGACGATGTGCTGCTTAATATGCTCGGCTGTTTGTTTGGATATTGCCTGTGGCGAATAGGAAACGCGTTACATAAGCGAAGATTGAACAGATGATGAAAAGCTTTAAGGGCAGCTCACGCAAAAAGCAAACCGTTTGCCCAAGGACGATTTTCCGGCGGCCGCGCGTGTTCAGGATGTAACAGAGCACATCTTGATGTAGCACGAATAAAACGAGACAGCGAAGGAGGTAGAAAATTATGAGAAAAATATTCTTTGGTATTGCGATTGAGTTGTTTGCTGTTTTACTGCAGCTTTCCTTGAAAGAAACAGTCGTTTCGCTTATTGTCGGGTCACTGGGGCTTTTGGTAGCGTTTTTCGGGCTGTTCGGAACCGTCAAAAACAGATAGGGGAGGTATTGAATGAATGGATCAAAAATAAGACAGTTTTTTAATTCAGACAGAATATGTAAAGAGAAAACCGCAAATATGCATATTGTTCCTAACTGCGAGAGATTGCAGAAAAATTAAAGGAGGAAACCGACATGATGGTGACTTACGAACACTGTGAACACTGTGGAAGACTCATACCGGAGGGCGATGTTTACTGTGGTTTTTGCCGCGGTATAGCGGAAACGGATATTTCCGAACTTGATATGATCCATGACCCGGAAACAGATCCGCTGCCGCATCATGAATTTCCGGAAACCGACCAACGACCGTTTTCTTTGAAAAAAGCAATGAAACCGGACGCTAATAGGTAGGCAGAACGAAAACAGGAGTCGACTGTGTGAAACTGTAGGCTCCCTGACTGAAAATTGTTTTATAATGGAAGGGCAAAAACATGAAAAAATGGAAAAAGATCATTCTTGCAGTATCGGCTATTGTTGCGCTTGTTGCCGTATTCGCTGCTGTTTATCTGTTTATCAGTCAAGGTAGGACCAAGTCGATTCTATATAGTTAGAGAGTCCGACAAATGAAAAACGAGAAAGGAGAATTTTATGAAACTGACGTTTCTCGGTGCAGCACACGAGGTTACTGGCTCCGGCACCTTGCTTGAAGCCTGCGGCAAAAAGATCCTGGTAGACTGCGGCATGGAGCAGGGCCCGGATATTTATGAAAACCGCGAGCTTCCCGTGCCGCCCGCCGCCATAGACTTTGTTTTTCTCACACATGCCCACATCGATCATTCCGGAAAGCTTCCGCTGTTGACCAAAAACGGCTTTTGCGGGAATGTATATGCAACGACCGCTACGCGCGACCTATGCGCCATTATGCTTGCCGACGCTGCACATATTCAGGAAACGGAAGCGGTTTGGAAGAACCGCAGGGCACTGCGCTCCGGTGAGGAAGGCTACACTCCGATGTATACCCTTGACGATGTAAAAAAAACTTATGCCGCAGTTTCGGGTGACTGATTACAAAATGGCGGTGAAGCCGTGTGACGGCATATTGGCTGTATTTTATGACGCGGGACATCTGCTGGGCTCGGCAAGCATTAAAATATCGGTGACCGAAAACGGAGAAACTCACCATGTCGTTTTTTCGGGGAATGTCGGAACGCCGAGCAGACCGCTTCTGTGCCCGCCGAATGTGCCGGATGAAGCGGACACTCTGATTATTGAATCCACTTACGGAGACAGCCCGCGTCCGCCGCAGCCGAAGGATCTGGAGCAAAGGCTTGCCGAAATAATCGATCGAACGATTGCCGGCGGAGGAAATGTGGTAATTCCGTCCTTTGCGGTCGGGCGAACACAGGAACTCCTATATATGCTTCGGCGCATCAAGGACCAACAGCTTGCTCTTACCGATTTTTCGGTATATCTTGACAGTCCGCTTGCGATTGAGGCGACCAACATTTATAAAGAGACCCTCCGCAGTTACTTTGATGAGGAAACGAACGAACTGCTTGAGCGGGGAGTCAATCCTATCGGATTTGAGGGCTTGCATCTTTCGGTAACAAGCGATGATTCCAAAAAAATCAACGCAGATCCCATGCCCAAAGTCATCATCTCTGCTTCCGGTATGTGCGAGGCGGGGCGTATCCGTCACCACTTAAAGCATAATTTATGGAGACCGGAGTGTACGGTCCTCTTTGTTGGGTATCAGGTGGAGGGGACGCTCGGCAGAAAGCTTTTGAACGGTGCACGGTATGTCAACCTGTTTGGGGAAGATGTCAAGGTTTCGGCACATATCGAAAATCTTGAGGGAATATCGGCACATGCCGATATGCTCCAGCTGGTGGATTGGATATCCGCAATAAAAAAACAGCCGGTAAGGGTCTATGTCAATCACGGCTTGGACGGCGTCTGCGACAGCTTTGCCAAAATCGTTACCGAACGGCTTGGTATTGAGGCAACAGCCCCGTACAGCGGGGATGCTTTTGACCCGGTCATCGGTGCGCAGCTTATCGTCGGCAGCCGAAAAAAGGTGTCGCACATCGATCACAAAAGGAAGGGGCGCTCCTCTGCAGTATGGAATAAACTGCACACAGCCGGTATGCGTCTTATGGGGATCATTGAGCGCAGCAGGGACTGCAATAGCAAAGAACTGGTTGTCCTTACCAACCGTATCAACGCTCTTTGCGATAAGCAGGAAAAGAAACTTAAAAAATAACATCACGCGGTGAAATATCCGCTTGAATAAATTTATGAAAGGCAGGGAAAACTATGAAGTATATCTGTAATATTTGCGGTTTCGTGTATGACGAGGAGCGCGGCTGTCCCGAAGAGGAAATAGCGCCGGGAACAGCGTGGGAGAATATTCCCGACGATTTTATCTGTCCTCTCTGCGGAGTCGGTAAAGACGAATTTTACATGGAAACCAAGTGACGGAGGAAACATATATGATAGCCAAAGATATTCACTACATCGGGGTAAACGATCATAGAATCGATCTTTTTGAAAGTCAGTATACGGTGCCGAACGGTGTGTCCTATAATTCCTATGTTATCACAGACGGAAAGATTGCCGTGATGGATACCGTAGATGCAGCTTTTACGCACGAGTGGCTTGATAATCTGGAAACGGTTCTCAAAGGTAGGAAGCCTGATTATCTGGTGATTCAGCACATGGAGCCTGATCATTCGGCAAGCATAGCTGTTTTTAAGAAAAATTATCCCGATACCGCCATTGTGGCGACATCAAAGGCATTTGCCATGATGCATCAGTTTTTCGGAAAGGATTTTTCGGAAAACGGAATAAGCGTGTCCGACGGAGATACCCTTCCGCTGGGAACACACACCCTGCATTTTGTTGCGGCTCCCATGGTGCACTGGCCGGAGGTCATCGTCAGCTATGAGTCGACGGAAAAAATTCTTTTCTCTGCAGACGCATTCGGCAAGTTTGGCGCGCTTGATGTAAAAGAAGATTGGGCGGACGAGGCAAGACGGTATTATATCGGCATCGTCGGCAAGTACGGCAGACAGGTTCAGGCTCTTCTGAAAAAGGCGGCGGCTCTGGATATACGTGTTATCTGCCCTCTACATGGCCCGGTATTAAGTGAGAACCTTGGTTATTATCTTAATCTGTACAATACATGGTCGTCTTATGCTGTTGAAGCCGACGGTATTGTTGTTGCATACACCTCAGTTTACGGAAACACCAAAAGAGCGGTTGAACGACTTGTTTCGGGACTGCGCGCAAACGGATGCCCGAATGTTGCGGTATATGACCTCGCACGCTGCGATATGTCTGCCGCCGTTGCCGATGCCTTCCGTTACGGAAAACTGGTTCTTGCAACCACTACCTACAATGCCGATATATTTCCTCCGATGCGTCATTTTATTGAGGCACTGACCGAGCGGAATTATCAGAAGCGCACGGTTGCTCTGATCGAGAACGGCTCGTGGGCACCGCTTGCCGCCAAGGTTATGCGCGGAATGCTTGAAAACTCTGCGGACATTACCTTTGCATCAAATACGGCGAAGCTGCTTTCCGCACCTGATGCAGACAGCAACAAACAGCTTGACGCTATCGCGGAGAAGCTTTGCCGTGAATATCTGGCGAGGAAGGATGAAACCGCGAACAAAAACGATCTGTCGGCTCTTTTCAATCTCGGCTACGGGCTGTATGTTGTCACCTCTAACGACGGCAAAAAGGACAACGGTCTTATTGTCAACACCGTGTCACAGGTCACAAATACGCCCAACCGTATCGCCGTGACAATCAACAAAGAAAACTACTCTCATCACATCATAAAACAGACAGGCATTATGAATGTTAATTGCCTGAGCACTGACGCACCGTTTTCGGTATTTGAAACATTCGGATTCCAAAGCGGCAGAACGGTGGATAAATTTGCATCCTGCGAACCTCTTCGCAGCGATAACGGCTTGGTCTTTCTGCCTAAATATATAAATTCATTTATGTCGTTGAAGGTTGTGCAGTATGTTGACTTTGATACCCACGGTATGTTTATCTGCGAGATCACCGAGGCACGTGTCATCTCAGACAGGGAGACGATGACGTATACCTATTATCAGAAGCATGTCAAGCCGAAACCGCAAACCGAGGGCAGGAAAGGGTATGTCTGCAAGGTGTGCGGATATGTATATGAGGGAGAAGAGCTGCCGGAGGATTTCATATGTCCGCTGTGTAAGCACGGAGTTGCGGATTTTGAACCGATCGGTTGAGTTTAACCCGATGAAAGAAAACTGAAAATAAAAACAGCTTTGGAAGGGATATATGGTTGCAATCTATCTGATCCGGTTCGGCATCGAAAGCATTATTGTAGCTTTTTCCCATAGAAATTCCGATTGGTAATACAAGAGGTCCGCATGAAATAGATCAAACGGTAGATGATACTCGAAAAAACGGTATGAGAGTGAAAAGACGGTTGCCGATATTCTTCGTGCACGGATTGATGTCAAGTCAAGGTATGCAGCCGTACCGAAGGAAAAAATCGAGGCATGTGTTGCCGAGATTCAGGAAGAGCTTGAAGTGGAGTTGGATCCGTTACAGCGAGAAGCGGTTGAAATGGCACTGTGCAATCAGACTTCTATATTGACCGGCGGCGCAGGATGCGGCAAGACCACAACATTGCGGTTTATTATCGGGGTTATGGAAAAACTTTCGAAAATATGCCGCATTTCAGGTGTCAAGATTTCTCTTGCTGCGCCTACCGGTATGGCGGCGAAACGCATGAAGGCGGCAACCGGCAAGGAAGCCAAGACAATTCATAAACTGATAGAATATAATCCGGCGCTCACACTGAACGAAGATAATCCGCTGCCGTATGATTTCGTTATTGTGGATGAGTTGTCGATGGTTGACATTGATACAATGGCAATGCTGTTGCGAGCTGTTCGCAGTGACACTCAGCTTTTGCTTTTGGGGGAAGTCAATCAGCTGCCGTCCATAGGCTCTGGTGAGGTTTTGCATGATATGATAAACAGCGGAATATTCCAGGTAACGGCGTTGAAGCGTTCTTTTCGTCACGGAGCCCGCAGGACCATTCTGGATAACGCCAATCGAGTTCTTGAAGGTAGCACGGAGCTTGATTTCGGACATTCGGACTGTGTATTCTACAATGTTCCGGATTCATCCGACGATAAGAACTGTAATCGCCTCAAGAAAATGCTGCTGAAGGTCTATTATGAGGAATATGCGGCCTGCGGCAGAAGTGCGGATAAGGTTCAGGTATTATCCCCTATGAGGGTCAAGACACTTGTTTCCGTGGATCAGATCAATCCCAATTTGCAGGACACGGTAAATGCTTTGGTTGATGAAAAGGATGAAATCCGGTTCGGAGCGCATCGCTTCCGTAAAAACGACCGTGTCATGCAGACCTCGAACAATTACGATAAGAATATCTTTAACGGCGATAAGGGTGTTGTAAAAATTGTGTCGGGCAAAACGGAAAGGTTGGTTGTAGATTATGACGGGATTCCCGTGGAATACGAAAAAAAGGAATTTGACCAGCTTAAGCATAGCTTTGCGATAACCGTGCATAAATCACAGGGTGATCAGTTTCCTGTTGTTATCATACCAATCACCAATTATCACTCTGTTTTGTTGAACAGAAATTTGCTTTATACGGCGATGACCCGTGCAAAGCACAAGCTGATATTTGTAGGCGATAGGGAAGCGCTTGAATACGCCATTCGAAATCTCCAAGGGTTAAAAAGAAATACTGCACTTTGTGAAAGGCTAAAGAAAACAGAGCAAAAAGCAGCATAGAGAAGGCGTCGCTTCGGCGACGCTTTCTCATATTTAAACATAAAAGTTTTACAGCATATCCTCTTGACAATCCCCAAAAAGCAATGTATAATAAACTCGTAAGTTAGTAACTCATAAGTTTGTAAAGAGGTGCTTTTATGTTTTATTGCAGAGAAAAAGAACTCGGCGATATGAATAAGCGGTATACAAGGAGTGGATTTGAATGCCTTGTAGTTTACGGCCGGCGCCGTGTCGGTAAAACGGCATTGATTAATGAATTCTGCAAAGATAAGCCTACGGTGTTCTTTTCGGCGTTGAATGCAACCTCCCAAGAGAATCTTGAGGCGCTTTCCAAAGCAATCTATGAAAAGGAGCATCCGGGTGCGGAAACTGCGCCCGTATATCCGAGCTTTGATGCGGCATTTGCTGAGATAACACGAATGGCTGAAACTGAGAGACTGGTATTCGTCATTGATGAGTATCCGTATCTCGCAAGGGCAAACAAGTCAATTTCTTCTCGCTTACAGCATATTATCGACCATACTTGGACAAACGGCAATCTGTTTCTTATTCTTTGCGGCTCTTCCATGAGCTTTATGGAGTATCAGGTGCTTGGGTATGAAAGTCCGCTGTACGGCAGACGGACCGGGCAATATAAGATTCAGGCGTTGACCTATAAGGAAATGACGGTTTTCAATCCCGATCTTACGAATGAAAATCAGGCGCTTATTTACGGCATTACGGGCGGTATTCCGCATTATATCAATAAGCTGGATGTTGAGGGCGATGTCGACGCAGCACTGAAAGAAAATCTCTTTAATACTTCCAGTTACCTTTATGAGGAACCGGAAAACCTTTTAAAGCAGGAGCTTCGTGAGCCGGCGGTCTATAACTCTGTGATTGCGGCAATTGCCGGCGGGGCGTCCAAAGCAAATGAAATCGCAACCAAGGTCGGTTTGGAATCGGCTTTTTGCGCTAAATATCTTAAAGTTCTGCTTGACCTCGGAATCTTAAAAAAGGAGACACCGATCACCGAAAAGGCAGGAAGGAAAACCGTTTATGCAATCGGAGATAATTTCTTTCGATTTTGGTATCGGTTTGTGCCGCAGAATGCCTCGGCGATTACGGCAGGTCGTACCGACAAAATTTATGACACCATGATCAAGCGGCATTTCTCAGACTATATGGGACTTGTTTATGAGCAGATGTGCAAGGAATATCTGTTCCTTTATGCCGAGGATCTCCCGATTATACTCTCGGATATCGGTCAATGGTGGGGGAACGACGCAAAGGAGAAAAAAGAAGTTCAGATTGATATTGTCGGCACGCCGGTTGAGGGTAAGGAATATATTATCGGTTCCTGCAAATATCGCAATGAGCCTATCGGCACAGACGAGCTTGAGCTTTTGAAGCACTATGCCGATGTTTTCGGAAAAGGTGAGAAGTATCACTACTATATCTTTTCAAAGAGCGGATTTACCAAAGGATTGCAGGCGCTCGGCGATAAAGGCGAAGTGAAGCTTATTACACTACAAGATATGTATGAGTGAAAATCGGCAAGGAGTATTGGAAATGAGTAAAATAACAATGATATCTGCCGGGAAAGAGATCCGACTGTCGCAGGAGATATATTACTATATCGCACGCAAAAGAGTTATTATACAGAGCTTATAAAAAAGAACCCGAAATGGCGTTTTGCAGGTATCTACGCAGATGAGGGTATCACCGGTACAATGGTGAAAAAGCGTGACGATTTTCTTCGTATGATTGAGGATTGCGAAAAGGGGAAAATCGATCTTATTCTTATCAAGTCAGTATCGCGGTACGCAAGAAATATTATTGATTGTATCTCTTATGTCCGTAAGCTGAAAGCATTGGGAATCGGTATTTACTTTGAAGAGCAGAACATCAATTCTTTGACAGAGGATAGCGAAGTATATATTGGTATCTATGGTGTTATGGCGCAGTCCGAAAGCGAGAATATCAGTGCAAATGTCAAGTGGGGAATCAATAAGCGTATGCAAAATGGTACTTATGCTTGCCGTTTTACTCTGCTCGGTTACAGGAGAAACAAGGATACAAAAGAAATTTATATCGTCCCGGAAGAGGCAGAGACTGTTAAGAAAATCTTTCAGATGTACTTGCAGGGGAGAAGCCTTGATCAAATAAAGAGATACCTTGAAGAAAATAATATTCTAACCGTCAGGGGAAATCCAGTATGGGATAAGGGTGTAATCAAATCCATGCTGACAAACGAGAAATATGTCGGCGATATAATGTTTCAAAAGACCTATCGGGAAGACTGCATAAGTAAAAGAACAAAGATCAATCGCGGGGAAATGGACAGGTATCTGGTTACGGATAATCACCCGGCGATTATTGATAGGGAAACATTTCGGATGGCAAAAAAGGAGATGGTGAAGCGAAGTTCTAAACGCCGTACTTCCTCCAACGCAGTTACCGAACTCGGAAAGTACAGTGGTAAATATGCGCTCAGCGAACTTCTTTTCTGTGATATTTGTGGAAGTCCGTTCAGAAGAAAGACATGGACAAGAAAAGGCGTAAAAAGGGTTTATTGGAGATGCCTAAACCATGTTGAAAACGGCGACAAGGCTTGCCCACAGTCAAGAGGGATAGAAGAGAGTGTTCTTCACGAGGCAATTTGCAGAGGAATGTCAAACGCTTGAAAATGCGATTAGGGAACTGCAGGAAAAAGCAAACGAAGCAGAGGAAATGTGCATCAGGACTGAAGGTAATAAAGAGCCATATATGGAACAAATCCAAAAATACTATGCCTCAATAGCTGAACTTCGAGCTCGAATAATTGAAATAAAAAAGCAGCTTGAAAAAAGCGATGAATTTCAAACCGAGATGCAGCAAATCGACAGGTGGCTTGAAAACGAGGACATTTTGTTTGCCGAATATGATGACGATATTGTCCGGTATCTGATTGAAAGTATCCGTGTTACCGATGACTTAAAGCTGATTATAAATGTCAAAGGCGATGCATCGGTAACGGAAGAATTGTATCAGAGAGAAGATTGAAACTTTTGCTTTCAAATGCAAAAAAGTCTTGACTTTTTGGTTGGGCTCCGTTATAATAGGTACAGTTAAGAAAAGACAAAGCGAATATACATATGAAAAAGGGTTTTCCCGGCGGTTGTATATTCGTGGAGTAAACACAAAAATCCCGTACACTTTAGTGTACGGGATTTTTACTTATTACTTCTTTCTTCTTCACTCTTATTTCAAATAAAGTCTGATACGGGATTTTTGGGAAGTAAAAGTAATAGGTAAGAGGTAATAAGTTCGGTGTCGGCTTCGCCGACGGATTAATAAAATTCGTTACAAATATAGATTATCAACAGATTTGTGGGCGGGATTTTTACTTATTACAACCCGTGCTTTTTTTCTATCAGTCACATATAATTCCGAAAACTGAAAAGTCAGCGGAATTTTTTTGTTTTTAAGTTATAAAAAGCTTGATTCGTTCATAGGTGAACGTGTTATAATGAATTCAAACTGACAGCGGTAAAGCGCTGTCAAAATGCCTTACGGCATTAAGAAAATCAAAAATTTTCGTAAAAATTCATTGAAACAATAAAATAGTCGCACTGCTGTGCGACGCGGCTGTCGCCGTACATAGGCTTAAATCCTTTGATTTTATGTTATACTACCTATATATGAAAGAATTTTTGCCGTTTGTCTTCAGCTTTCCTTAAAGATATAAAACGAATTGCCTGATACTGTAAAAGGAGCATAGGATAGATGACTCTCTTAAAAAGAATTGCAAGCGTGGCACTGTGTCTGTGCTTAGGTCTTAGTCTGCTTTACATAGCGGCACCTATGAAAGCTAAAGCTGCAGACGCTATAGCGAGCCCGAGCGTAAAATTCGGAAAGCCTTATAGATCTTGTTGGAACCCCGGAAAAGATATTACAAGTATGGGTGTCGGAGCATATCTACAAGGTCAGCCCACTATTGTAAAGACAGAAACCGAAATAAGTAACGGGAAACGAATAAACTTTAAAACCGACCAGGATAAAAACTACGAATATGTTTATTACCCTTTTACAACAAGTCTTAAACTTCCGGCTCATACGACCTGCACTTTGGATCAGATTTTTACATTAATCAGTGCGAAACAAATTACATCAAGCACAAAAGCAACTGCGGCAGCCAGCTTTGAAGTGCTTTATTTCGGCGAAGATCCCGCGCCTGATGATACTGTGATAAAACTTGCCACTAAAGACACGGCTTCCTCTGCCGCTTACGGCTCAGATAACGGTCAGGCTCTGCTTAGAGGATACCGAGTTGGGAAATCCGCTAAAAATGACGATGGCAAAACGCGCTATATAGATACAGACGCGGTGAAATCGAATGTAGTTAAGTGCATTTATAAAAACGACACTGATTATACGCAGACTGTTTCACTGAACTTTGGCTTTTGGGCATGTACACAGTATGCAACCAGATATACAAACTGCTTTGATATTACATTCGATGTTAAGTTCGGCACGATTACCGCCGAAGAGTTAGTTACTTTAGAGCCTAACGGCGCTGTTCTAAGCACCACTACCCGCATTGTAACATACGGTAAATCATACGGAGCACTGCCTACGCTTACAAGACTTGGTTATGACTTTGGTGGGTGGTATACAGCAAACACGGGTGGCAGTAAGGTGACAGGTTCTACCACTGTTTCAATTTACGGCGCTCATAAGCTCTATGCGAGGTGGACTCTAAAAAAACTTACAGTTACCTTTGATGCCGGAAATGGCTCTTTAAGCACAAAAACCAAAACCGTGACCTATAGCGAAAAATACGGCGACCTACCGGTGCCCACTCGGGATAACTTCAGTTTCGGAGGCTGGTTTACGAAAAGTAACGGCAAGGGCATGGAGATCACAAGTAAGTCGACAGTTGATATCACCGAGAATCAGACTCTTTATGCTTATTGGGTGGGCCAGCCCTCACCGAATTGGCGTTCAAGCGTTTCGATACCATACGGTCAAAGAAGTGTATCATTGTTTAGTCTTTCGCTAAGCAGGGAGTCTTATGACTATACCTATGAGCTGTATCAATGTGATGATATTAACGGAACAAATGCAAGATTTGTGGATTCGACTTCTATTACGATAGAGGAATGGGGGCGCAATTTGGAGGTCCCCGAAAATCTAATTGTCGGCAAGAAGTATTATTTCTATGCAAAAGTCACCCTCACTGAAAATAACGCTCCCTACAAAAGCGCCACGGTAACAGGTCCTGTAACAGAACTGACGGTTGTTAAAGCCACGCCAAAACCGTCTGATTTTCCGACCGCCGAAATTGAACTTACGAAAAGTCCGAGATTAGGCAATCATTCGCTTGTAGGCGGTTCTATGATTAATCCTAATAACGTGGCTGCGGTTTCCGGAACATTCGGTTGGGAAAACAGCGATGAGATTCTTACTCAGACGGGCTTGAATCAGAGTAAATATGTTATTTTCACGCCTGATGATCAGAGCAATTATACCACGGCAAGATTCAGAACAAATGTAAATATAAGGTGTCAGCATAAATATGCAGACACCGGAAATGTAATCACGGCTGCCACCTGCACAGAAATCGGCTATATGCGTCAAATTTGCTCTCTTTGCTCGGCAACTTCCAAAAGGGTTATTCCGGCTTTAGGTCACGACTATGAAAACGGCACCTGGCAGATAACCGTTACACAGCATTATAAAAAGTGCTTAAGGTGCGAAAGCACCGATACCCCTGCCGACCACACATTCGGCGAATGGTCCGGAGGAAAGCGTGCTTGCTCAGGGTGCGGCTATGAAGAAGCGGAGATCGTAAGTATTACTGTTATTTGGAGCGATATGACCTATACTTATACCGAAGGCGACTGGGATCCCGAAACTCACGAGTATGCTTTAGGCGAATGGACAACTGACGGCAACCTGATCACTGTCGAAAATCAGGGCAACAATAAAGTCACGGTATCTTTCGATTATTCGCAGGAAAACGGCAATGTCTACGGGCAGTTTACGGATGAAAACGGTACTGCCGTAATAAGTTCTGTGTCGATCCCCATTTCCGGCAAGAAATACGCAAGATTGATTTTGAGCGGGAAACCGAAACAAAATCTTACAAATGAAACAGTAGGTAAGATTACGATTCATATTGAATAAAACCTAAAAATTAAATATTTTTATTTTTAAAGCGGACATAAACTGTCCGCTTTCTTTGTTATCATAGACAATACAAAGGAGGAAATAAAAATGGATAAACCTAAAAAAATCATTTTAAATCACAGATCAATAACATTAAAACAAGGAAATTATTATTTTTGGCTTGAAGCAAAGGTAGAGCCAACAAGCGCAGCACAAAGTGTGAATTTTTTAAGTGAAAACACCGAAATAGCTGTGGCAAAAGGGCAGGGCAGATCCTGTTCGGTGTTTGCGGCAAAGATTGGAGAAACTGAAATTATAGCTTTTTCACCCGCCGATGAAAGCTTAAAAGCAAGCTGTAAAATAAAAATTAAATAAAAATAAAAAAATTTTAAAACCGGACAAAAGCTGTCCGGTTTTATTGTTATTATGATAATGCCGGAAAATAAAAAACAACAATTCCGGCAAATTACTGCAGTAAAAAATAAAAAAACGGAGTGAAAAAAATGGCTGTAAAACCAAAACAAATTTTAATTAATTTAAGACTTATGACAATAAGAAAAGGAAGCAATTATCGAACTTTGTATTGCGATATATCTCCCTGTAATGCTTCAAAGAGCGTCACATGGAAATGTGATAATACGGATATCTTACAAATAGACCCTAATGGACTTAATTGCAAAATTCACGCAGTTAAAACCGGCACTACTAAAGTACACTGTATTTCGAACGTCGACAGCAGCGTAAAGGTAACTTGTACTGTAAAAATTGAATTCGTTGATGTTGAAAGTGTTCATATAGTCCCAAGCTCGATGGGCTTAAAAAAAGGCGAGAAAAAAACCTTTAAGGCTGTCATAACACCTTCCGGAGCTTCAAATAAAACAGTTTACTGGGAAAGCAGTGCGCCGTCAAAAGTCAGAATAAATCGGTATACCGGAGAAGCCGAAGGAATGGCAATTTCAGAAGATAATTATTATGCAATTTTTGCAACTTCTGAATCTAATCCTGATATTTGCGGATACGCAGAAGCATATCTCAGAACATACAGGCCTGTAACAGCAATTCATTTGTACCCTTCGGATATTATAATTAAAAAAGGCACCACTGTAAGACCTTCGCATTCTTTTGAACCTGAAGATCCATCTTTTGTCGATGTTACTTATTCAAGTGAAAATCCTAAAATTGCATCTATTGATAATTTAGGTTATATCACAGGTAAAAAAGTCGGTAAGACGCGCGTGATGATAAAGACAGTTAAAGAAGGCGTTGTCGGATATGCAAATGTAACAGTTAAAAGAGGTGCCGTTCCTGATTTTGAACAGGCTAAAAACGCAGCTTGGGAAAGCTATATTCAGGACCCTGTAGACGCTTATACAGGAGCACATGTTCTTGAGCACAATTTTATGAGTCTTTTCTGCGGAAGAGATGTTCATTTGAGTGGTAAATACAACTCTTCAAAGCTTTGTAAAGGCTCTCTCGGCGTCGGCTGGTATCTTAATATCGATAAAAAAATAGAAAATGATGATTATTCCTGCAGTATAAAGCTTTTTGAATCACCATCTGAATATAATGAGTTTTCAGGGGAGTACGGTTCGTCGATTTATCACTGCACCAATCCTGCAAAAGGTCTTTATACGATAACCGATAACAGAACTTCATACGGCACAAGATATACTGTAAATAATAACAACGAATCTACAGAGTATTATAACCATAACGGAGTGCTTGAACGCATAATAGATAAAAACGGATTTGTAACGAATATAACAAGATCCGGAAATATTACAACTGTGACCGATAAACTTACAAATAAGAAAATGTTTATTGAAAAGAACTCTGACGGACTGGTTACAAAAATTTATGATGAAAATGACAGACAGGTCCTTTTCACTTATACAGATGAATGCTTGACTTCTATTTGTGATATTAACGGCAATACTATTTCTTATACTTATGATGAAGACGGTAAAGTATTGTCGGGAACAGACGCAAACGGCGTTAAATTCTTTGAGGATACTTATGACGAATGCGGAAGAGTTATTTCACAAAAAGACGCGATCGCAGGCTCTACTCCGTCGCAGTTTGAGTACACCGAAGATACTGTAAGAACGCTTAAAGACAGAAACGGTAAACAGAGCGTAAGAACGTTTTCTTCAAACGGTCTTTTGACAGAAATTGTCGATGAAAACGGTTCAATAAAGCGTTTTGAATACGATTCCAATAATAATATGACTCTTGAACAGGATCATAACGGTAAAGCGATCTGTAAAGAATTTAACAGTTATAATAAGCTTACCGATATTTATGACAGAAACGGAAATCATACGCATTTATCTTATGACTCTAATTTTAACATTACAAGAATAGATTATCCTGAGGTCAACGGCGAAAAGCCTTTCGAAACATTTACTTATAATGCGAGAAACCAGCTCGTTTGCCATACTGATCTCAGAGGCACTCAGACGGTTTATACTTATGATCTTAACGGTCTGCCCGTAAGCAAAAAAGTCGGAGAGAAAAATGCCGAGCTTTATACTTATAAAAACGGTCTTATAAAAACAAAGACAAATTCCGCAGGAACCGTTACGACTTATACCTATAACACTCTCGGTCAGATGATATCCGAAACAACGGATAATAAAACTACCTCTTATGAATACGATCTTATGGGAAATCTTCTTAAAACTACCGATCCTTTGGGAAATGTTAAAACTATTGCTTATGATAAGAACTATAAGAAAATTTCAGAAAAAGACGCAAAAGGCAATATTACACGCTATGAGTATAACGGTAATATGAAAAATACAGCAGTTATAACTCCTGATAATAACAGAACAACTTTTGCTTATGACGGTGAAGACAGACAGATTAAGATCACCGATCAGGCAGGAAATGTTTCTAAAATTCAGTATGACGCCGCGGGAAGAATTATTTCAAAAACCGACGCTCTTAATAACTCTATAACCTATGAGCTTGACGGCGCCGGAAATATTATAAAAGAAACAAATGCCCTCGGCGCTTCCGTTTTAAAAGAATATGATGATAACGGAAATGTTATAAAGATCACTCAACCTGACGGAAATTCGGAAATTTATCAGTATAACTCAATGAATAAGCTGATAAGAACAGTTAACTCATTTATGGGAACAACTATATTTGAGTATTCGCCGGCAGGAGATCTTTTGAGCGAGACCGATCCTCTTGGAAATAAGAAGACTTATACCTATGATATGTACGGCAATAAGCTTACTTCGACCGACGCCATGGGCAATACTACAACTTATACCTATGACTCGGAAAACAGACTTCTTACCGAAACCGATCCGCTCGGCAATACCGTAACAAATACCTACGACGCTTTAGAAAGACTTGTTTCGGTAACCGATAAGAGAAACAATACAACACATTATGGGTATGACGCTTGCGGCAGAAGAACAACTGTGACCGATCCTCTCGGCAATACATTTACAACAGTTTACGATGCTAACGGAAATGTTATCAAAACTCTTGACGCCAAGTCAAAGCCGATTACAGAAACAACTTATAACTCTCTTAACCTTCCTGTTACAGTTCACGAGCAGACAGGCGATGTTAAAACTATGACCTATAATGCTCTCGGAAAAGTTGCCACTGTTACCGACGCGCTTAATAATACCAAACAGTATACTTATGATTCTCTCGGCAGAAACAGTGCTGTTAAAGATGCGCTTAATAATACTTCCGGAATTGTTTTTGATAATATCGGCAATATTCTTAAGCTTTACGGTCCTATGGGAGCTTCTACGGATTATACTTACGATTCCACAGGAAAACTTTTAACGGAATCGACTCCGTCTGGCTCGACAGTTTCTTATACCTACAATGAAATGGACCTTAAAAAAGAGTTCACCAATGCCCGCGGCGATAAGCGCAAGTTCTTCTATGACGCCGCTGGAAGAATAACAGGTTACGAGTCAAAAGAAGAAAGAGTAAGCTATACCTATGATAAGAATAATAACCTATTGACAGTCACCGACAGTAACGGTACAATAGAAAGAGAATTTGATGCCCTTAACCGTGTTATCTCCTGCACCGATACCGAGGGAAGAAAGATTTCTTATGAGTATGACCAGGGCGGTAATATCATTACTCTTACTTACCCCGATAATACCACGGTTTCGTACACTTATGACGCAAATAATAATCTTATCACCGTAACAGACTGGGCGAACCGCGTAACAACTTATGCATATGATGTTAATAACAAGCTAATATCCGAAACAAAGTCTAACGGAGCAGTAACATTGTCTGAATATGACGATAAGCAAAGGCTTATTTCTTATAAGGCAAAAACCGCTTTTGAAGAGGTAATTGAGGAATATGAGTATCAGTACGACAGCGTTGGTAATATTTTGACAGAAAAAACTCTTGCAGAAGAAAAAGATTTATGCTATACTTATGATAAACTATTAAGAGTTACTTCCAGAACTGTTAAAAACAGCTGTAATAATCCCATCGGCGTTGAGAACTATTCTTACGACGCGGCAGGAAATATCCTTTCGAATCCCTTAGGCACGTCTATTTACGATGTAAATAACAGGCTTACTTCCTATAATGGAACAAATGCCTTTTATGACGCAGACGGTAATATGACAACTATTCCTTATGGATCGTTCGGGGATTGCAAGTATGATTCTTCAAACAGATTAATAAAATCTGATTATAGGGAATATACTTATAATGCCGAAGATGTTAGACTTACTTCCTCTTATCTTGATGAAGTTACGGAATACTGTTACGATACTCTTCCGAAACTTTCGCGCCTGCTCTTTAAAAAGACCGGTAATAAGATTACAAAGTATGTTTACGGCGTAGGTCTTATCGCAGAGGAAACGGGCGACGATTATAAGGTATACCACTTTGACCTTCGCGGAAGCACCATCGCTCTCACAAGTAAATGGGGCTGCGTAAGCGATAAGTATATCTATGATACTTACGGCAGAATAATTAACGGTTACGGAAACAGCAACGTAATATTCAAGTTCTGCGGAAAAGACGGAGTTGTAACCGATCCGAGCGGTCTTTTGTATATGCGTGCGCGTTATTATTCACCGGTTCTTCGAAGATTTATCAATTCCGATGTTGTTGCAGGTGAGATTTCCGACTGCATTACACTTAACCGCTATGCTTATGCTAACGGCAACCCCGTTTCAAATACCGACCCGTTCGGTTTAAGTGCGGAAAGAAGCGCTTTAGGCGGACTTGATAATAAATTCTACAAATTACTTAGACTTTTTAATGTTAGCTTAGATGCAAATCTTTATAATAAAAAGTTATTTAACGTTAGTACACTGTTCGGCGGAATAAAAGCTAAAATGACAGCTAATGTTAGACTGCAGGTAAACAAAAGCGGCAGATATGATTTCAAATTTAATTTTGATAAATCTAAAAATATTCAAGCTAATTTTAAACTCTATGAGGATAAGGACACTTCGCTGTCTACAGGTATTTATACTGATACAAAGAGAAAAGCAGTAGGTGTTTTTGTAAATTACTCTTTGGGTGATATCAGTTTTTCAATTAAAAGACAGATAGGCTTAAAATCTACTGTTTATTCATTAGGTGTTTCTATGATGACTGATGAAAAAGGTAAAACCGGAGCTTCTCTGAATTTTGAATTTGAAAAGACTCATTTGGCTGATCTTGGAATGAAAGCTGCGATTGCAGTAGGGGTGCTTGCAGCTCCTGCATTACCCGGTTTAGTTTCTTCTGCCGCGGCTGCTGCCGGATCCGCTGTAGCTGCTGCCGGAACTGCTATGGTGGCGTATGCTGATAAAATTGGTAGTTTTGCAAACATTTTTTCACAAGGTTTTAGTTATGCCGCTGCATAATAAATAATTTGATTTTGAGGTTATTTAATTGGATATTTATTATTCTCTGTTTACTTTCCCGTGGGCAATCGTTTATGTTTTGACTTTAGTATTTGGAATTTGTCTTAAGTTTTCTAAGGATAGAAAAGATTATTTATATTTTTTACAAAAAGTTGATTTGCTTGAAAATAATAAAGATACAGAGATTTTATCAATAAAGTTTTGCGAGGATTATATAAAAACACATAAATTTTCTTTCTTCAATGACACTGTAAGACTAAGAATTATAACGAATTCATTGTTTGATGAAAAAATAAATGTGGATTATTATAATTTGATTAAAAATAATTATTTTTGGTCAACAACTCCGCAAGAATTTGAAGGAATTATTGTTTTATGTTTCATACTTTATTTTAAGGTTAATCCTAAAGTGTATAAACTTTTCTTAAGCCGTTTGGAAAACAGCAGAAAAATGAAGAATCCGTACAGAAAATTCCGCAGACTTACTGATACAAATAATCTTGAGGGTATCTTATCCGATCAATACAATGAACCTCTTTTGCAGTATCTTCAATGCTTATTTGCAGAACGTGCAGCTAAAAAGAAAGGTCTTGAAAATTCCGAAGAATTTTTAAAAAAGGCTGACGAGATAAGCACTCAAGACGAGAGAATTTCTCCTAATAAGGAAAATATCATTTCTTTGGTTGAAAGGTTTGATAAAGAAAATGAATAAAAGATCATTCCTTTTAGCACTGTTTATAATCTTTAATATTTTAATTTTTGAGTTCCTGACGGTCAACAGTCCGAGTTTCTTCGGCTATTATGTTACACCCGATCAAGCAGTCTTTTTGGAAGACGAAGAAACTTTTCGCGGTGAAAAAATAACTGTGACAAAGAACGGTAACGGTCTGCTGTATGTTCTTAAAGTTAAAGATGAAATCCGTTTGTATCTTTTTAAAATAAAAGGAAAAACAAGTTTTAAAAGATACGCAGTAACAAGCAGTCAAACACAGATAATAAATTACGATAAAGTAACCACTGAAATTCCTGATTTTGATAAATGGGATGTATTTACGCCTACATTTTTCAATAGAAACGGTGAGTGGCCGGTACATTTCTGCGTCGTAAAAAAATCAGATGATATCGAGATCGACGGATATAATTATCAGGAATTTAAACACAATAATAAATCATACTATTTTGTCTACTATGTAGAAAGAACGATTTGATTTTCTGCCGCATTTTTAATGTTTTAAAAGTGCGGCAGTTTTTTAAAATAGACAAAATATAAAAAATTTGTTTGTTTATTATGTCGATTGTTAAATTTTTGATTTTATGATATATTTATTATAATAAATCAGTTTTAAAGTTCTTTGGCGGAGGGTGAGAGGTTTGTTTAAATCAAAGAAGATTCGAATTGTGGCTGCGGTTGCAGTGATCCTGGCGCTTAATATTATATTTCAAAATAAATAAGTTAGGATAATTTTAATGAAACTCAGTAAAATAATCGTACCTATCTCAGTAATTCTATTGTTATCTGCTTTATTGTTGGATATTTTTACAGGAAACTTCAAATTTTATTATAATGATTTGAATGAGGCAAGATCTGAATTTGCCTCTAACGATGAAGAATATAGTGGGTTGGAATCCTATGAAAATTCTGAATTTGTCACATCCTATGAAGAATATAAGGGTTTGCAACCGTATAAAAATGCGGATTACCTGCTTTCGGCTGCTTCAGATAATCATATTGTTGATTTTTTGATTAAAAACGATGAGTTCTCTATCTTTAAGGCAGGATAAAAGAATTAAAGAAAAGAAATACAGTTATATTTTAAACGGATTTGAAAATATAATCGGTTTTTTGATTGAAGGGAAACAGGATATAGATTTCGGCGTTTCCGCTCCAAAAACTTCGTGGGAAAAAATATTATATTTGATTGGCAACAAAAATAATTCTTCGCTTGATGAAATTGAATCAATAGCTTTGGAAGCTTTTGATTCACCTTATAATTTAATTAAAAGTATGGCGGCGGCTTTTTTGGCAAATGTGTATAAAGAAAAAAGTGATTTGAATCATTATGAGCTTTATTCGAAAAAAGCGGAAGAGCTTGCGGTTTCTCCCGAAGCATTGCACGGAATCAAAGCATTATTGGGAAATTCGTAATTATAAAAAGAATTTAAAATTAAAATCGTGTTGTAAGAATAATTCTTGCAACACGATTTTTTTTATTATTTTTTTAAACCGGACATTAGTTGTCCGGTTTAAATTTTATAATCATCTCAAGAAAAGAGGTGAGAAGCAAATGGGAACTTCCGAAAGAAGGCAAGATATCATAAAAACCCTTTGCAGAAACAGAGCTGCCACAATTTATGAGTTTGCCGAAAAGTACGGCGTGAATGAAAAAACCATTCGTCGGGACTTGGAAATTTTAAGCCTTACATATCCGATTTATACCAAATCCGGGAAAAACGGCGGTATTTTTATAATCCAAGATTACAATATGGATCGTGCTTATATGACATTTGAGGAAATTGAGCTTTTAAAAAAAATAAAAAAAAACGCGGATAAACTCAATATCCTTTCTTTGAAAGAGGAAAAGCTGTTTGCTTCTCTGATTTCAATTTATTCGAAACCCGAAAGGAAGTAATGATGTTATGACAAAAAAAGAAAAGGAACTTTTTATGCAACTTATTGTTCCTATGCAAGCGAAAATAGATAAATCACTTATAAAATATGCATCGGCAGAAGTTTTGGGAAATATTTTCTTAAACAGAATGCAGGGAACGGCATTTATAAATTTGAAAAACAGCGGACTTTTAAATTCCGTGAGCAGGGAATTCAGAAATTCTTTGAAAGCGGGATTTGAATATAATTGCCGAAAGAATGAATGTTTTTTTAAATGTATAAACGAACTTGAGAAAATCTTAAAAAAATATAATATAAAAGCCTCAATGCTTAAGGGAGCAAGGCTGTGCTCAGAGTATCCGAAAGGCTGCCGAACTTCAAATGATATTGATTTATTAATCGAATCGAAGAATATAACGGCTCTCGGAAAAGCTTTAAAAAAAGAAGGCTTTGCGCAAGGAAAAATATCAAACGGCGAATTTGTGCCTGCAACGAGAAAAGAAATTATCGAATCTAAATATTTAAGAGGGGAAACGGTGCCTTATATTAAAAAAACAGGAGATAACTTTCATCAATTTTTTGAAATAGATTTAAATTTTTCTCTTGATTATAAAAACGGTGACGGCAACCTTGTTAAAAAGCTTATAGCCGATTCCGTGACAAAGCAAAGCGGAACCGAAAGAATCGTTACTCTTAATGATATTGATTTTTTCATTCATCTTTGCACTCATCTTTATAAAGAAGCAATTGTGCTGCCGTGGATTAAAATGAGGCGCGATATGACTCTCTATAAGTATGCGGATATATACTTTCTATTAATGAAATTTACAGATGAAGAAATTTTTAAAATTTTTAAAAAAGCTAAAAAGACAGGGCTTGAAAAAGAATGCGCTTTTGCAATTATTCAAACGGCCGAGCTTATAGGAAATAAATTTCATTATGCTTATTTAAAGGCAAAGGAAATATCAAGTGCAAATCCGGGATTGCTTGATATAGTTATTTCTCCGGCCGATAAAAAGATGTATTCATATAGGGAAAAAGATATCAAAAAAAGATTTTTTCTGAAAAATCGTGAAAAAAATTTAACGGAGATAAGAAAATGAAGAAACTTAAAATGATGAAAAATAAATCGCCGGGAAAGCTTATCACATTTTGCGGACTTGACGGTTGCGGAAAGACCACTTTAATAAATGATTTAATAGCGGATATCGGCAATAACGAAATTGTTTTTTTAACAAAGCAACCCACAAAAGCTGTCAGAAAATCCGAGATCTTCAGAACATATATGGACTGCCCCGATCACGGCGAATTTGATTACAGAAGCTTATCTTTGCTTGCCGCAAGCGATAGAATTCAGCACACTAATAAGCTTATAAGAAAGAAACTTGATGAGGGTTACATAGTAATAAGCGACCGATATTTTTATTCCTGCCTTGCAAACTTAAGGGCAAGAGGATATAAAAGCGACAAATGGATATATGATATAGCTAAATATCTTATTAAGCCGGATCTTGCGTTTTTTCTCGATGTTTCACCGCAGACGGCAATTTCAAGAGTAAGACAGCGCCCGGAAGAGGCGAACAGCTTTATAGATATTCCTTTACAGTACAGATTAAGACAGGAATATGTTGATATTTGCAGGAAAAACAAAGGAATTTTAATAAATTCTTCTTTAAGCGAAGAAAAATGCAGAAAAACAGTTAAAGAAAATGCAGAAAGGATAATAAAATATGACCATTACTGAAAAAATCAAAAAAATAATAAGAAACGTTTCGCAGAACAAAAAAATAAAATTGACCGACCGCCTGACAGACGATCTTCTTTTAGACAGTTTGGCAATGGTGAATCTTCTTATAGATATAGAAGAAGAATTTGATATTAATTTAAATGAATCCGATATGGATCCGTATGATTTCAAAACAGTGAAAGATATTGCGGAAATGGTAAGGAAGTATTGCAATGAAAAAAAGTGAAAAATGCAAAGAATTAAAGATAAGAGAGCCGCTTTTCAGCTCATATCATTTTCAGGGTGTCGCCACGGCAACAATTCTTGAAAATCCCACAATAGAGAATTGGTTTTTAAATAATGCGGTTATTCTGACCTGCGAAAGAAAATTTTTGGATGGCTTTTCAACTCCGGATCTCAGAATAAAAAACAGTGCTATATTTGAATGCCCTTGCTTTGATACCACTTATATATCTTCGAGATTTATCGAAAAAGAATATATGAAAATTATAAAAAACTGCATAGATAGAGGCTTTTTCGTGGGTTACAGCAATATTGACGATTTTTATATTGAAGGGAAAACATTTTATAAAAAAAGACATTTTCCTCATGACGGATTGATTATAGGATATAACGATTCCGATAAAACTTTCACGATTTTTGCTTATGACAGTTCCTGGAAGTATCGTTCTTTCAAGACTCCTCAATCCGGATTTGAAAAAGGGAGGAAATCCGCACTTAAAGATAATAAGTATTCGAATTTTTGCGTTTTTAAGCCCAAAAGCGATATATTCGAATTCAGTGCGAAAACATCTCTTTTAAATATTCGCGAATATTTGAATTCTTCTATCAGCCTTTATCCGAAAACCAAAAGAGGAATTGTGAGTGGAATAGCAGTGCATAAATATATAATTATGTATTTAAATAAGCTTATAGATAATTCTATTCCATATCATAAATCCGATTGGAGAATAATGCGGATAATTTGGGAGCATAAAAAAGTGATGCTTAAAAGAATTGAGATGATTCAAGCCGAACTCGGATTAAAAACCGGCTACAGCGAAGCTTATTCAAAAGCACTGCGCCTTGCAGATAAAGCCCGCATTCTTTATGCTTCTTATGAAACAAAGCAGCGAAATGATCTTTTGCTTAAAATAATTTCTCTTTTAAAAGAAATAGATAAAATCGAAAAGAATGTTCTTAAAAGATTAATAAGAAAGGCTGAAAAAAATGAAATTATTTAAAAAATTAAAAAGAAAATTTTTAAAGTTTCCAAACTCTGCGATATCGTCTAAAGAGCGCGAGTTCACATATAGAGAATTTTTGCTTGCGGCTGAAAATTTTTCTGAAAAGATAAAGAATTTCCGCTGTGCGGCGATACTTTGCAGCGATGAGGCGTTTGCCGCAATGGCATTTGTAAGCTGTCTTGCAGCCGGAGTTACCGCCGTGCCGCTGTCGGAAAGATACGGCGAAGACTACTGCAAAAAAATCATTGAATTTGTAAACCCCGACGCTGTGATAAGCGATGAAAACGGCATGCTCGCCGTCAAAAAAACAAACCTTTCGGAATTTGATACTAAAAATGCCTGCTGCGCCGCAATTATGTGTACCTCGGGTACTACCGGAACTCCTAAAGGAGTTATGCTGACGGAAAAAAATTTGCTTACGAATATTTTGGATATTTGCAGGTATTTTAATATGACTCAAAAAGACAAGATACTTATATCAAGGCCTATTTATCACTGTGCGGTTTTATCGGGCGAATTTTTAACCGGAATATTCAAAGGCGCGAGTATAAAATTTTCAAATGAAAAATTCAATCCCATTAAAATCGGAAGAGAAATTGAAAACAGTAATATAACCGTGTTTGCCGCAACACCTACCGTTTTCAGTCTGCTTTCAAGATTAAAGACAGATTTTACAGCGCTTAAAAAAATAGTTATCAGCGGAGAATGTCTTGACGAGGTAACAGCGCAAAAAATCAATGAGAAATTTGGCAACAAGGAAATTTACAGTGTTTACGGTCTTACGGAGGCATCACCCCGAGTTACATATCTTCCGCCCGAATTTTTTAAAAGCAATTTTTCAAGTGTGGGCAAACCGCTTAAAAGTATAAAGATTAAAATTATTGACGGTATGCTTTATATTAAGGGTGAAAATGTGATGAAGGGCTATTATAAAAATCCCGGGCTTACAAAAAAAGTACTCAAAAAAGGCTGGCTTTGCACCGGCGATATGGCAGAAATCGATAAAAACGGATTTGTAAAAATCAAAGGCAGAAAAGACAATCTTATTATCAAAGCCGGGATGAATATTTATCCTGCGGAAATAGAAAGCAGACTCAAAACCGACGAAAGAGTAAAAGAGGTCTTGGCTTACGGCTTTAAATCAAAAACCGGATCAACTGATATAGGACTTAAAATTTCTGGCGATTTTTCTTCAAAAGATGAGGTAAAGAAAATGTGCGTTTCGCTTTTGCCTGAATTTCAGATACCCGTAAAGATAGATATTTTAAAATCGCTTCCGAAAAATGCTACAGGAAAAATAAAGAGGAGGAATTCAAAATGTTAGAATACGAGAAGAAGATTTTGCTTAAAAAAAGCGAATACGAATTGCTTTGCGATTATTTTTCCGATTGTGAAAAGGTTTTTCAGACCAATTATTATTACGATACAAAAAATTATGATTTCAATCATTCCGGAATTACCTTAAGAATAAGGAAAAAAGGCGATGCTTATATCGCGACGGAGAAACAGCACAGCAAATTTAACGGTGACTTAAGCCGCGAAAGCAATTATATTGTCGATAATGCGTTTGATATCACTCCTTTTTCGGGAATGAATGTGGAATTCAAGGGAGCGCTGTCAACTGAAAGAAAAGTCTGTATGCCATTTAAGGGAATAAAGATATCTTTGGATAAAAGTATTTATTTCTCTGAAACGGATTATGAGGTTGAAATTGAATACACGGCTGAAAATTCAGAGCTTTGCAAAACCGCGGTTAAGCTTATAGCGGCGATACTTGAGTATACGGATGAAAAAGCGCTTAGTAATTTTCAGAAAAGAATAAATATATCGGGGAGCAAATCCGAGCGGTTTTTCAGGATAAAAAAGCAGAAATAATTCGAAATTATTAAAAAATACTACAAATTTCATTAAAACTTAAAAATTTTTGGTAATCTTGCCCTTGTTTCGACATTTTTTATGTTTTAAGAGTACTATAATTTAAACAGATGTAAAAAAATGTTAAAAAAGGGGGGATTTCAGCTGTGACTGCTACTGAAAGAAAACTTAATATAATTAAGTTTCTTTTCAGTTCGCGTTATGCCACTATGAAAAATATTGCCGAGCAGTTTAATGTTTCGGTCAGAACTGTTCAAAGAGATATTGATGAAATTTCCCTTTTTGTACCGATATATGTAAAAAACGGAAGATACGACGGCGGAGTTTATGTTTTAAACGGCGGGTCCGATATTTTCGGCACGCTTGGAAAAACAGAAAAACATCTTCTTAAAAAGGCTGTAAAATTAGCTTCCGAAAAGCTTGATGAAAACGAAAATATAATACTTGCGGATCTAATCAAAAGTATTTAAAAAGGGAGGTTTTAAAAACGGAAGATTTAAAAATAATAATCGAAAGGCACGAACAGGCACTTAAAATACTTGAACGCGATGTTTGCGGACTTAAAGCGGTTCAGTCGGAAATAAGAACGATGAACGAATCTCTTTTAACTCTTGCAACAGAGCTTAAGCATACAAACGAGCACCTTTCGCGGCACGAAAAAAAGATAGAAGAGATAGAAAAAATTCCGAGTTTGCGTATGCAGCAGATCATAGGGGCTGTTATTTCCGCGGTCTGTGCAGGAATTATCACTCTTATCATCACTAAACTTTTTTAAAGAGGTAAAATTATGAATTATAAGGATTTTATTAAAAGCGAGCTTTTAATTCTTGTGCCTGTGCTTTATTATATCGGTCTTGTCCTTAAAAAAAGCAAGGTAAAAAATAAATACATACCTTTGATATTAGGCACTGTTTCAACATTTTTATCCGTGATATGGGTATTTTCTACAGGTGAAACAGAAAGTTTCAAAGGAATACTTATGGGATTTTTCACCGCTTTTACACAGGGCATTCTGATAGCCGGCGCAACGGTTTATTTCAATCAAATCAAAATTCAGTCTAAAAAAGATAAAAAGGAGGGTAAAAAATGAATATTATAAAAGCTTATGCCGTAAAAAACCTTTGCTATATTACAGCGAAGAAAATGAAACCGCAGGGAATAGTAGTTCATTCAACGGGAGTTAATAATCCGTTTTTAAAGCGTTATGTCGATGCGCCCGATACCTGCGGAGTGAATTCCTATAATAATCATTGGAACAGATTAAGACCCGACGGCCGCGAAGTGTGCGTTCACGCGTTTATAGGTTACGATAAATTTAAGGAAGTCAAAGCGGCTCAAACATTGCCGTTTGATATCTGCTGCTGGGGAGTCGGAAAAGGAAGTAAGGGAAGTTATAATTTTTCGCCTGCCTATATTCAGTTTGAAATTTGCGAAGACTCTCTTACTGACAGGCATTATTTTGAAAACGCTTTTAAAACAGCGGAAGAATTTTGCGCAGAGCTTTGCAGGAAATACGGAATTGATACAAATAATATTGTAAGCCATAAAGAGGCTTATTTAAAAGGTTACGGCAGTAATCACACTGATCCCGAGCATTGGATGAACAGATTTAATATGACTATGGACACTTTTAGGGCAAATGTGAGAAATATTTTAGGAGAAACCGCAAATAAACCGACTGAAAATAAAGCATTAAAAAAAGGCGACCTTGTAGGTGTTTCTTCAGACGCCGTTTATTATAACGGGCAAAAGGTGCCCGATTGGGTGAAAAAGCAAAAATGGTATATCGGAAGCATTAGCGGTGACAGGGCGGTTATCGATAAAAACGAGGCAAAAACCAACTCGATAATGAGTCCGATAAATATTAAATATCTGATTAGTTCCGATAAAAAAACCTCGGTTCCATTTCTTGTGAAGGTAACGGCTCAAGATCTTGCGATATATTCTTCGCCCGATGAAAGAAGTGCTGTAAAGGGAACCATAAAAGACAGAGGAGTTTATACGATCACAGAAATCAAAACTTCAGGGAATTCAAAGACTTTCGGTAGACTTAAATCAGGCGCAGGTTTTATAGACCTGCAAAACACCAAAAAAATATAAAGGAGAAAAAATTATGGTATGCAAAGAACTTTACGGTAAATCCCTTTGGACTCCGCAGGTGTTTTTGAAAGGGAATATTTCCTATGAAAAAAGCGGGGATGAAATTTTAACTCTTTTCTTCGGAGTCAATTCTAAATACCGTGCAGACGAAAAGCTTCAAAATAATCTAACTCTTTTTGAATGGGTAACAAGAAATAAGCTTTTTCCTAATTTTTGGGGCAGAGATATCAACGGCGAAACGCCGCTTACTTCCGTCGAAATGAAATTTTTATATGATAAAAACTGCAGAATAGTACCGATATATTTTATATCCGGCGAATATAGAACAGAAGATCGGGGAATCGATATTGCAAAAGAAGCGGCAACTTTACTTAAAAATCTCAATTATCCGAGAAACAGCGCTCTTTTCCTGGAATCGGATAAGGAATCCATTATGACAAGGGATTTTCTGAGGGGTTATATAATCGGTATTAAAAACGAGGGGTTCGTTCCCGGCTTTCGTGCGGATACAGACGCAAAATATATTTTTGACCGCGAGTTCAGCAGAGGTCTTCAAACAGACAAGGCGCTTTTTAAAGACGCTCTTATCTGGGCAAAAGAGCCGCTGCTTGATGAATTCAACGAAATAACTACAACTCATATGATCCATCCGGATAATTGGAAGCCTTATGCGCCGTCAGGAATTAAAAGAAGTGAAATAGCGCTTTGGCAGTACGGTGAGAAGTGTCATCCGATTTATTCCGATAATGACGAGCTGATAACATTTGATGTGGATCTTATACGGGATCCGGAATTTTTTTCTCAGGTAATGCTATAAAAATATTGACATAGAAAAATAAATGTGTTAAAATACATACAGTTAGCAGAGGCTAACTGTATGTATTTTTTAAAGAAGAGGCGAAAAAATGAGTGTTGTAATAGTCGGAGGAAACGAGTGTATGGAAAGGAGATATATAGATCTTTGCAAGTCTTACGACTGCAAAACAAAAGTCTATACCAAGCATAATTGCTCTATGCGCAATATCGGTTCACCTGATCTGCTCATTTTGTTTATGAATACTATGTCGCACAAAATGCTCAATGTTGTTACAAATGAGATAAAAGGCGAAAAAACGGTCGTTGCCAAATGCGGTTCAAGCTCAGTTTCGGCATTAAGAGGAGTTTTAGAAGAACATATAGAAAAATAAAAAACAGCAGAAGAATGATTTCTTCTGCTGTTGTTTTCTAAATTGTTATACCGTGCTTTTTTCTGTAATCGATAGGTGACATTCCGACACTTTTTGTAAAAACTCTCAAAAAATTTGATTGCGATTTAAATCCGCATTTTTCACCTATCACGATGATTTTTTCATTACTGCTTGTAAGAAGCTTTTTAGCACAGCTTATCTTTAAGTTATTTAAATAATCCGAAAATGTTACCGAGGTTTTATCGTGGAAAAATTTGCTGAAATAACTCGGATTATAATGAATAACGGAGGCGGCTTCTGCAAGCGTGGGGCTTTCCGCAAAATGAATTTGCATATAATTTAAAACTGCCTGCAAAGGATCCTTATTTTTTATCAATGATTTTTCAAGATAATCTCTTAAAATTATGCTGAAAAAAGAGTCTACCGAATTATACATCAGCCTTTCATTTTTATGGTCCGAATTAAAATCGTTTTCAAGTATTTTAAAAACGCTCATTATCTGCAAAAGCTCATTATCCGAGAGCTTTTTGATAAGATTTGTTTCATTAGACATTATAATATTAAGTATCTCTTCTGAAATGATAGTTTCGGATAAGTAGATCTTTATCAGTGAAATATCTGTGACCGCTCTGAAAATATGAACGTCGGCAGGCCTTAAAATATAGATAAAGCCTTTACATACCTCTTCGTCTTTCCCGTTTATACTGTTTACCGCTTTACCCGAGAGAATCAGCTCTGCCTCAATATAATTATGCCTGTGCGCCCGAAAGAGCGTACCTTTTTTAAAATCGGATACGGAAACATAATAAAGCGAATCGGAAAATTTATCCGATATCTTTTTTATTGCGTAGTTTTCTTTTTCCATAATATCACCCGATTTTTTTATTTTATTATATAACAAACCAACCTATTTTGTAAATGAATTTTATCATTTTCTATAATTATGCAAAAATAATAAGGTTTAAACAAAAAATACTGATAGAAAGCATTGATTTAAAATGTTAAAATTTTAAAAAACCCGAAAGGATTACAAAATAATGCTTTTAAACGGAAAATGGAAACTGTATTTTTATGATGCAACACAAATAAATATTAACAATCCGAAAGAGCCGGAGCTTAAAAATCAAAAATCAATTGATTGCAAAGTTCCCGGTAATGTTGAACTTGATCTTACTGAAAGCGGATTATTGCCCAAAGATATATTTAAAGGTATGAATATCAGGCTTGCCGAAAAATATGAAATATATGATTGGTGGTATGAAAAAAATTTTAAAATTGAAAAGGAAAAAAATAGCGGAGATAAACTTATTCTGAAATTTAAAGGGGTTGATTGCTTTGCTGATTATTTTCTTAATGATGTATTTTTGGGAAGCAGTGAAAATATGTTTATCGAAAATGAATTCGATATCACCGATAAAGTTGTTCTCGGCAAAGAAAACACTCTTTATGTACATATAAAATCACCCATAATAACTGCGGCAAAGGAAAATATAGATCCGTTGGAGCTTATCAGTTCCACACATCAAACGGCTCTGGCTCAAGTAACAAGAAAGCCTCCTCATTCTTATGGGTGGGATATCATGCCGCGTGCACTAAGTGCAGGAATCTGGAGAGATGTTTCAATTGAAACGAAAAAAAAATACGGATTTAATTATGTTTATTTTGGTCTTCTTTCAATAAATCAAGTGACTTCTCGCGGAATTATGGTATTTAATACAAGAATTCCAGAAGAAGAAACTTTTAAACTTCGTAAAATAAGGATTTACGGCAAATGCAAAGATTTTGTTATAGATCATACGGCTCCGGTATATAGCTCAAATGGTAAAATCACTTTTCCGTTAGATACCAGAAGTTTATGGTGGCCTAAGGGGTATGGCGGACCTAATATTTACAAAGTCACTTTAGAAGTATATGATTCAGAAAATAATATTTTGTTTTCTGAAAACTTCCGCCAGGGTTTCCGAAGGGTAGAACTTTTAAGGTCTGAAATTGTTGAGCCTGGCGGAAAATTTGAAATAAGAATAAATAATGTTAAAATTTATGCTATCGGTTCAAATTGGGTGCCGCTTGACGTTTATCATAGTAGAGATAAAGAAAAATATAAAAAAGCGATAGATCTTGCCTGCGATATAGGCTGCAATATCTTAAGGTGCTGGGGCGGAAATGTCTATGAAGACGATGAGTTTTTCGATCTCTGCGATGAAAAAGGCATAATGGTATGGCAGGATTTCGCTATGGCTTGCCATTTTTATCCCCAGACAAAAACTTTTGCCGAAAAACTCGGAAAAGAAGTTGAATCTGTGGTGAAAAAATTAAGAAATCATTCGTCTATAATTTTATGGTGCGGGGATAACGAAATAGATTCACTATGCGGAATTAAAGATTATAAACCATCTGTCAATTCAATTACAAGAAAAACTATTCCCGAAATACTTATAAGAATCGATCCGTTAAGGCCTTATTTGCCAAGTTCCCCCTATGTTTCAGATAAAGCATTCGAGCTTGGTCAAGAATACACTCCGGAAGCACATTTGTGGGGCTGCCGAGATTATTACAAAAGTAATTTTTATGTTAATTCAAAAGCATACTTTGTAAGTGAAACAGGGTATCACGGCTGTCCCTCGGAAAAGTCTATCCGAAAATTCATTGATGAAGAATATGTATGGCCATATTCAGATAATGAGCAGTGGAACCTGCATTCCACAGATCAGCGCAACGCGCCACATAGGGTAAAGCTTATGGAAAAACAAATAATGCAGATATTCGGAAAGGTTCCCGATAATTTAAGAGAGTATTCTTTGGCTTCGCAGATCTCTCAGGCGGAGGCTGATAAATATTTTATCGAAAGAATAAGAGAAAAAACTAATGAAACAGGCGGAATAATCTGGTGGAACTTGCTTGACGGCTGGCCGCAGATGTCCGACGCGGTGGTGGATTATTATTTTGAGAAAAAGCTTGCATATTTTTATATCAAAAGATCGAGCAGACCTGTTTTGCCGTTGATAGGTGAAATGGCGCAATGGGGATACCCCGTGATTGTTTCGAATTGTTCGAAATATGATGAAACGGTTTCAATTGAAATTATTGACGCCAAGACGGAAAATATCGTTTTTTCAAAAACAGTTAATTCCGCGCCGAATTCGTCGGTAAATATCGGCAGAATTGATTGCTACCGCTCGCAAAAGGGAATGTTTATAATAAAATACGCAGTAGACGGGAAATCATATATAAACACTTATCTTTACGGCACCCCCGAATATGATCTTAATGATTATATAAAATGGATGAAAAAAGCCGACGATATTGAAAATTCATTTTAATTGTGGTAAAATACCTCTGAAAATAAGATTTCGGAGGTATTTTTAAATGAAACTTGTAATTGTCCGTCACGCAGAGCCCGATTATTCTATCGATTCTTTGACTGAAAAAGGATTTAAAGAAGCGGAATTTTTAAGCGAGAGGCTGATGAAATTAGATATTGACGATATCTATGTTTCCGCGCTTGGAAGAGCGAAAGATACCGCTAAGCCTTATCTTTTAAAAAGCGGCAAAAAAGCGGAGATATGCGATTGGCTTATCGAATTCCCCGCGCATATAAAAAACCCCGAAACAGGAACAGAACGTCTCCCGTGGGATTTTCTGCCTAAGAATTGGACTAAGAAAAGCGGTCTTTTCGATAAATCCGAATGGATTAACGAGCAGATAATGACAACGGGCAATGTAAAAGAAAAATATGATTATGTTTTAAGCAATCTAGACAAGGTGCTTGAAAAATACGGCTATGTGCGCGACGGTTACACTTATAATGTTACAAAAGAGTATGACGGCACAGTAGTATTCTTCTGCCATTTTGGCGTGGAATGTGTATTGCTTTCTCATTTACTTAATATTTCACCGGTCGTTTTGTGGCAGGGATTTATCGCTTTGCCGTCTTCCGTTACAACTCTTATAACAGAGGAAAGGGAAGAAAAAATCGCCTATTTCAGGTGCAATGCTTTCGGAGATATTTCCCACCTTTATGCAAACGATGAACTTCCGTCTTTTGCAGGCAGATTTTGCGAGCTTTTTTCTAATGAAGACGAGCGGCACTGAATATGAAAAAGTTTGATGTTTTTATCGTAGGCGGAGGGGCCGCGGGGATGAGCCTTGCGGTGTACCTTAAAATGAACTCGAAAAACTTAAAGGTTGCCGTAGCCGAACAGCTTTCAAGGGTAGGCAAAAAGCTTATAACCACCGGTAACGGCAGATGCAATATCACAAATTCCGACGAGCGGATAGATAGATATCACTCATCGAATATAGAATTTTTCAGCCAGATCCTTAATAAGTACGATAATAAAAAAATAGAGGATTTCTTTGAAAAAACAGGCGTTAAGATAATCTATGACGAAGAGGGAAGAGCATATCCCGAATCTTTGCAGGCTTCAAGTGTTGTAGACGCTTTGCGCTTTTCCGCCACGGAAAATTCCGTGGAAATATTTACTGATTTAAAGGTGCTCGATTATAAAAAATCAGGTTCAGAATTTATTATCAGCACTTCTTCGGGAGAATATTTTTCAAAAGCCCTCGTTATAGCCCCAGGTCTTTATTCCGGAGGCAAAAAATCAGGCAGTGACGGCAGTATATTTGAACTGTTAAAATCAAAGGGTTACGGCGCGGTAAAAGTTAAACCCGCTATCGTGCAGATAAAAACCGATAATCAGGTTACAAGGTCGCTTAAGGGGATAAAGGTTTTGGCGGACGTTTCTTTAAAATCGGGAAAAACCGTGATAAGAAAAGAGTACGGCGAAGTTCTTTTTTGCGATTACGGGCTTTCGGGTCCTCCTGTTATGCAAATTTCAGGCGAATGTGAAAAAGGAATGACAGTTTCTCTTGATCTTATGCCGAAAAACGATGAAACCGAACTCTTTAAAATGCTGAAAAACCGAAAAGAATATCTTAAAAACAGAGTTTCCTTCGAATTTTTTACAGGTTTGCTCAATAAAAGAGTCGGTCAAAGCATTTTAAAATCAGCTAATGTCAAATCCGATCTTTTGTGCGGTGAAATTTCCGATAATAAGCTTTTAGCACTTTCAAAAATGATAAAAGATATGAGCTTTTCTGTCGCGGGCAACACAGGATTTGAAAATTCCCAGGTCACAAAAGGCGGATTAAGCACCGATTTTTTTGATAGATACACGCTTATGTCAAAGAAAGAAGATAATCTTTATGCCGTGGGAGAAATTTTGGATATCTGCGGCGATTGCGGCGGATTTAATCTGCATTGGGCATGGTCGAGCGCAATGTGCTGCGCGGATTCTGTAATCAAAGCTTTCGGCGGTGCGAAATGATAATAATAAATAATGTTTTTTGTTCTTTAAACGCGGATTTTAATTGTCCTGAAAAAATAGTTTCGGAGTATCTTAAAATAAAAGTCAATTCCGCAAAGCTTTACAGAAAATCTGTCGACGCGAGAAAAAAGGATAATATTCTTTTTTGCTGTTCTTTTATAGCTGATATCGGGAAAGAAGAAAAAAGAATTCTTAAAAAATATAAAAATGCAGCGGTTTTCAAAGAAGAAAAGTATGAATTTAAGAAATTTTCTTATAATACGGTCGAAAGGCCGTATATTATAGGTTTCGGCCCTGCGGGTATGTTTGCGGCGCTTTATCTTGCAAGAGCAGGCTTAAAGCCGGTGGTTGCAGAACAGGGCGCCGATATCGAAACGAGAATTAAAGATGTTGAAACCTATTTTAAGACAGGAGTTTTAAACGAGCGGTCTAATATCCAGTCGGGCGAGGGCGGAGCAGGCACTTTTTCCGACGGCAAGTTAAACACAGGTATCAAGGATAAAAGATGCCGTGCGGTATTAAAGGAATTTGTGAATTTCGGAGCAGATGAAAATATTCTTACCGACGCAAAGCCTCATATCGGTACCGATGTTTTAAGAAAAATCGTTGTAAATATCCGAAAAGAGATTGAAAACTTTGGCGGAGAGGTTCGGTTTAATACTAAATTTGAAAATCTTATATTTTCTGACGGCGCTTTATCCGGAATCTATCTTAACGGCGTTTTAGAAAATTGCTCATTTATAATTCTCGCCTGCGGTCACAGCTCGAGGGATACGTTTAAAATGCTGTTTGATAATAATATTGAAATGATCAAAAAGCCTTTTTCCGTGGGAGTAAGGATCGAGCATAAAAGAGAAAATATCGACAAAGCTCTTTATGGGAAATTTGCAGGCGATAAAAGGCTCGGAGCCGCAAGCTATAAGCTTGCCTGTCACCTTGGAGACGGCAGGGGAGTTTACACCTTCTGTATGTGCCCGGGCGGCGAGGTCGTAAATTCTTCCGATAGGCAGGGCGCTTTT
This sequence comes from uncultured Eubacteriales bacterium, assembly GCA_934454845.1. Lineage (GTDB taxonomy): Bacteria > Bacillota > Clostridia > Oscillospirales > Acutalibacteraceae > UBA737. The sequence continues at coordinate 50,226 of CAKSGV010000002.1, forward strand.
TGCGTCAACGGAATGAGTTATAAAAGCAGGGATCTTGAAAATTCAAACAGCGCGGTGCTTGTGAGCATTGAGCCTAAAGATCTTGAAGACGGTATCCTTTCAGGCTGTGAGTTTCAGGAAAAAATAGAAAAATCAGCCTTTAAGGCCGGAAGCGGAAAAGTTCCTGTTTCCACGGTTGGAAGTTTTGTTTTCGGAGAAGATGTTAAGATAGGGATGATAAAGCCGACGGTAAGACCGGAATTTATTCAGACAGATCTATCGGAAATATTTCCTGAATTTGTGGTATCGGCGCTTAAAAAAGGAATAATGGAGTTTGAAAAAAAAATATCTGGCTTTGCCGATAAAAACGCTGTGCTTACAGCCCCCGAAACCAGAAGCTCTTCACCTGTGAGGATCGTAAGAGGTGAAAGTCTTGAAAGTGCGTCGCTTAAAGGGCTTTATCCCTGCGGGGAGGGAGCGGGTTATGCGGGCGGAATTATGTCCGCCGCGGTAGACGGTCTTAAATGCGCGGAGGCTGTTTTTGATAAAATGTTGCTTAAATTCTGTAAAAACGGAATAAAAAATGAAAAAAATGTTAAAAATTAGGTAAAACATCTTGAAAAAAAGTTTGATATGGAGTAAAATAATAAAAGAAAATTTAGGAGGTAATTCCAATGGTAAAAGTTGCTATTAACGGTTTCGGCCGTATCGGTCGTCTGGCTTTCCGTCAGATGTTCGGCGCAGAGGGTTATGAGGTTGTCGCTATTAACGATCTTACAAGCCCCGCTATGCTTGCTCATCTTCTTAAGTACGATTCTGCACAGGGCAGATATGCTCTTGCTGACACCGTAGTTGCAGGTGAGGACAGCATCACAGTTGACGGTAAGACTATCAAAATCTATGCCGAGAAAAATGCAGCAGATCTTCCCTGGGGAGAGATCGGTGTTGATGTTGTATTAGAGTGCACAGGTTTCTATACTTCTAAGGATAAAGCACAGGCTCATATCGATGCCGGCGCTAAGAAGGTCGTTATTTCTGCTCCTGCAGGTAAAGATCTTCCCACTATCGTTTACAGCGTTAATGAAAAGACTCTTACTAAAGAGGACAAGATCATTTCCGCAGCTTCCTGCACAACTAACTGCTTAGCTCCTATGGCTGATACTCTTAACAAGTATGCTCCTATAGTAAGCGGTATTATGACCACTGTTCACGCTTTCACAGGCGATCAGATGGTACTTGACGGTCCGCACAGAAAAGGTGATCTCCGCCGCGCACGTGCAGCTGCCGTTAATATAGTTCCTAATTCAACAGGCGCTGCTAAGGCTATCGGTCTTGTTATTCCTGAGCTTAACGGTAAGCTTATCGGTTCTGCTCAGCGTGTTCCGGTTCCGACCGGTTCTACCACTATTCTTGTTGCAGTTGTAAAAGGCAAAGATGTTACCGTTGAGGGTATCAATGCTGCTATGAAGGCTGCTTCAAGCGCGTCTTTCGGTTACACCGAAGAGCCGCTCGTATCTTCCGATATCATCGGTATCACTTACGGCTCACTCTTTGACGCTACTCAGACAATGGTTACAAAGATTGATGACGATACCTATCAGGTACAGGTTGTTTCTTGGTATGATAACGAGAACAGCTATACAAGCCAGATGGTTCGCACTATCAAGTATTTCGCTGAAATCTGATAAATTAAAATTATTAAAGGGTCGCGGATTTTCGCGGCCCTTTTTTAAAAGTTAGGTGATATTTATGAATTTTAATCTTCACACGCATACTTATCTTTGCCGTCACGCCTCCGAAACCCCTGAAGAATATGTTTTAGCGGCGATAAACCGCGGAATAAAACAGCTTGGATTTTCCGATCATATTCCTTATGATTTCGGGGAAATAAACCACTTTTTAAACGGATTCAGAATGTTAAAAGAGGAAACTGAAATTTATGTTTCGCAAATCAGAAGATTAAAAGAAAAATATAAAGATAAGATTGAGATCTATGTAGGGTATGAAGCGGAATTTTATCCGAAACATTTTGATAAAACGGTCGAAAACATTGAAAAATACGGATATGATTACCTTATTCTCGGCCAACACCGCACAAATAATGAATACGATGGTGTCTACAGCGGAGCAAGAACCGAAGATCCTAAAATTTTAAAGCAATATGTTTTGCAAGTGACAGAGGGCATAAAAACGGGGAAATTTACCTATGTCGCCCATCCTGACCTTATAAATTTCGCCGATAGAAAAAGCAAAATTTATTTATCAGAAATGGAAAAGCTCTGCCGTACCGCGCTTGACTGTAAGGTTCCTTTGGAATTCAATTTGAGAGGATTTGATTTCGGAAGCCATTATCCTTGTGAAGAATTTTTTGAAATAGCAAAGGAAGTTGGAAACGACATAGTTTTGGGGTTAGACGCACATTCTGTAAGAGAAATGAAAAATCCCGCTCCCGAAGAAAGAGCGCTTGAAATATTAAGCAAATTAAATATTGTTCCTATAAATAATAAAAACGCCGATAATTACATAAAATAATATCGGTGATATGAATGATATTTAAAATCAATATTAAAAAGCTGGCAATTTGTATTCTTATTCCGCTCATCGCGGGAGGACTTTCAACTTTAATAGTCGGCTCGGATATTAAAATCTATTCTTCTATCAAAAGGCCGCCGCTTTCTCCGCCGGGTATAGTTTTCCCGATAGTCTGGTCGATACTGTATGTCCTTATGGGAATATCGCTGTATCTTGTTTCTGAAGATAAGTCGGCTTCGGAGGACGAGAAAACAGTTGCAAAAACCGTGTTTTTCGTGCAGCTCTTTTTGAATTTTATATGGTCGCCCGTGTTCTTTAAATTCAAAATGTATCTTCTCGCATTTATTATTCTGATTTTAATGATCGCGGCTGTTGTGCTGATGATAATGAAGTTTTATAAGATATCAAGGCCTGCGGCATATCTGCAGATCACTTATCTTATCTGGCTTATTATTGCTGCATATCTTAATTTCGGAGTTTATGTATTGAATTAAAAAATATAAGCGGCAGTTAAATTTAACTGCCGCTTATATTTTTTTATTTTCACTGATTTTGATTTCCTGCTGAGGGCACCTGCTGCCTTAATGCCGCGCGAGTTTTTCTTATTTCGCCTAAATTAGCGGTGAGTTCTTCATCCGCACGGCACATAAGATCGTCAACAAATTCCTGAGCGGCTTTTCTCATTTCTCTGCTCTTAGTCTGAGCGTGGGAAATGATCTCTGCGGCTTTTTCCTGAGCCATTTTAACAATTTCTTCCTGAGCGACAGCCGCTTTTGCGCGCTCCTCTGCGTTGCGGATAATGCTGTCGGCCTCGTGCTTAGCATTGGTAATAATATCTGCTCTGTCCGAAACTATTCCGCGTGCCTGTTTTATTTCGCTCGGAATATTCAGCCTGATGTCGTCAACAACAGCGCGAAGCTTTTCAATATCCACAACCGTTTTCTTGCCGGGAATTTTAATTCCGCTGTCTAAAACCTCATCAAACTGTTCAAGTAATTTGTCAAGTGTCATAATAATTCTCCTTTATTATCTTCTTTTATTCTGAAAGTCTTTTTACTATATCTTCGTATATTTCTTTTGAAACAAAGCCCGAAATATCTCCGCCCATTCCTGCTATCTGTCTTACCATACTTGAGCTTAAATACATATTTTCTGCTCTTGTTGTTAAAAACAGTGTTTCAATATCAGGATTGAGTTTTTTATTGGTGAGTGCCATTTGGAATTCATATTCGAAATCCGACATTGCTCTTAAGCCTTTTATTATTGCACAGGCATTTTTCTTTTTGCAATAATCGGCAAGAAGCCCGTCATACAGATCCACTTCGACATTCTTAAAGTCCTTTACAGTCTTTAAGATCATTTTTTTTCGCTCTTCTTTTGTAAAAGCACATTGCTTGTTGGCATTCGTCATAACCACAACTATCAGCTTATCAAACATTGTGCTGGCTCTTGAAATGATATCGAGATGACCTATAGTTATAGGATCAAAACTCCCGGGGCATATTGCTATGCGTTCATTCAATATCATCACCCCTTTTATAAACCGATATATGTATTTTACCGTATTTATAATGTCTTTTAAGTTTTAAGTTTCCGCAATATTCAGGCATTATAACCTCTGCCGGGTGTTCGCAGATCACAAGCCCGAATTCGCTCATCACATTCGATATTTTTTCGAGCGCCGGGAGAAGAATTCCTGCTTCATATGGCGGATCCAAAAAAGCAATATCGAATTTTTTATCGGTGCTGAGAAGATAGGACATATAATCGGATTTTATAACCGAAGAATTTTTCTCAAAACCTGTTACGGCAAGATTTTTTCTGACAGCATTCAGCGAAGCGTCGGAAATATCGACAAATACCGCCTCTTTAGCACCTCGGCTCAAAGCTTCGATTCCAAGCTGACCGCTTCCTGCGAAAAGATCGAGAATTCTTCTGCCCTCTATATCAAACTGGATAGAAGAGAAAATACCCTCCTTGGCTTTTTCGCCCGTGGGCCTTACAATATCGTTTCCTGCGACCGTGCAAAGCTTTAATCCTCCGGCGGAACCTGTTATAACTCGCATCGGCAAAACTCCAAAAAATATTATTATCTAACATATTATCCCACTAAATCGGGTATTTTGTCAATACCTAATTTATGGTATTATGTTAAAAGAGCAAAAATATAAAAAAATACTTGATTTTTTTCTTTGGATATGGTATTATATTTGAGCATTTTATTTCACCTTTTCCCAAAGGTGGGTTTAGTGCCGAAAATTATTATCGACATTGAAGCGAGCGGTCCTCTGTAATATGGCATGAACGCTTGAAAAAAGTCAGGGAGGAAATTTTAAATGGATGCAGTTAAAGAATTAACTCAGGGAATGCTTAAAACAGATGCACCCGAAATCATAATCGGAAGCACTGTTAAGGTTCATGTAAAAATCAAAGAGGGCGAAAAAGAGCGTATTCAGGTATTCGAAGGAACCGTTATCGCTAAAAACAACAGCGGAATAGCCGAAACCTTTACTGTTCGCCGTTTATCATACGGCGTAGGAGTAGAGCGTGTTTTCCCGGTTCATTCTCCTATTGTTGACAAGGTTGAGCTTGTAAGAAAAGGCCGAGTTCGCCGCGCTAAGCTTTACTATCTGCGTGACAGAGTCGGTAAAGCTGCAAAGGTTAAAGAGCTTATCGGTTAACCTTAAAAAATCGTATTTTACCGCAGGAATGGAGGGACGGGGTTTTATGCCTTGTCCCTTTTTGTTTTAGCCGAAGAATTTGGAGGAATAAATTTGTCTGAATTTAATGAAGTCGGGAATAAAAAAGGAAAAAGAGAACTTGAAGAAAAGCTTTCTTTAAAGAAAGAAATTTTTGAATGGCTGGAAGTTATTGTATCCGCAATGATTTTGGTCGTGTTTTTGTTTACCTTTGTTTTCCGTATCGCTACTATTGACGGACCCTCTATGCAAAACACCTTGCATAGCGGAGAAAAGGTCATTATATCAAATATTTTTTATACTCCGAAAGCGGGCGATGTCGTTGTTATATCGAGAAATGCGTCAAACGATTCGAATGATGAGGATGTAAGCGATAAGCCGATCATAAAAAGAATAATTGCAACCGCCGGGCAGACTGTGGATATCGATTTTGAGGCAGGAAAGGTTTATGTTGACGGTAAGGCTTTAGATGAACCTTATACCAAAACCCCCACAAATCTCAAATATGACGACGGCGTGGTATTCCCGCTTGTAGTAAGCGAGGGGAGCGTTTTCGTTCTTGGCGACAACAGGAACGATTCTCTTGACAGCAGATCTGCAAGAATAGGAAACTGCGGAATGGTGGATACAAGGTATATTTTAGGCAGAGCGGTTATAAGAATATATCCTTTCTCCAAATTCGGGAGATTAAGTAATGGAAAATAAAGAAAATTCTCAGAATATCCAATGGTTTCCAGGCCATATGGCAAAAACCAAAAGAAAAATAAAAGAGCAATTAAAGCTTGTTGACGCAGTCGCCGAAATAACCGACGCGCGAATTCCCGTAAGCAGCAGAAATCCCGATATTCCTGAGCTTATAGGCGATAAGCCTCATATAATTGTACTTAATAAATGCGATATGGCGGATAAAGCCGAAACCTCAAAATGGATAGATATTTATAAAAAAAGCGGAATTTCAGCCGTCGCCGCGGATTGCAAAAGCGGAAAAGGGCTCAATGAATTTAAAAACTGCGTATTATCGCTTTTATCCGATAAAATTGCTAAAAACAAAGAAAAAGGAATGGCGGGCAAAAGCGTAAGAATTATGATCGTGGGAATTCCGAATGTCGGAAAATCCTCTTTTATAAATAAGCTTTCTTCAAATTCAAAGGCAAAGGTTGAAAACAGGCCCGGAGTTACTAGAATGAACCAGTGGTATAAGGTAGGAAACGGACTTGAACTTTTGGATACTCCCGGAGTTTTGTGGCCGAAATTTGAAGATGAAACAGTAGGCGAGCATCTCGCGTTTACCGGCGCCGTTTCGGATAGGATTATTGATACGGAGCTTCTTGCGATGCGCCTTTTAGCTACCTTAAGCAAATCTTATCCCGAGCTTTTAGAGCAAAGATATAAGATCTCTGATTTTCCGGATGATCCTTATGATATGCTTTGCCTTCTTGGGAAAAAGCGGGGAATGATGATAAGAGGCGGAGAAGTGGATACAGAGCGCGCGGCTAATATGCTGCTTGAAGAATACAGAAATTTAAAAATAGGAGCCGTCACGATAGAAAGGACCTCCGAGTATGCCTGATTATTTTTATGAAACAAAAGCTTTAAATAACGGTTTTAAAAAAATCTGCGGAGTTGACGAGGCAGGCAGAGGACCGCTTGCAGGTCCTGTTTGTGCGGCGGCAGTGATACTTCCGTTAGGACTTGAAATACAGGAGCTTGACGATTCTAAAAAACTTACCGAGAAAAAGCGTGAAATGCTTTTTGAAATTATAAAAAAGAAAGCTTTGGATTACTGTGTTGCTTTTGCAAGCGTGGAAGAGATAGAAAAATATAATATTTTAAATGCAACTTATCTTGCTATGAACAGGGCAATATCCGGTCTTAAATCTTTACCTGATCTTGCTTTGATAGACGGCAACCGCGAGCCTAAGGATTGCCCCGTTAAATGCGAAACTGTAATAAAAGGCGACTCAAAATCATATTCTGTTGCGGCGGCGTCTGTGCTTGCTAAGGTGACCAGGGACAGACTGATGAAAAAATATGATAAAAAGTATCCTTCTTATGGTTTTGCCGCTCACAAAGGCTACGGCACAAAAGCACACTATGAAGCCATAAAAATTCACGGAATTTGTGAGATCCACAGGAAGTCTTTTTTAAAAAATGTCTTATAACAGTGAAAATGCAAGGATTTTAGGAGCTCTCGGCGAAGAAAAGGTTGCAAAATTTCTTAAGTCCAAGGGCTGTATAATTCTAAAAAGGAATTACAGGGACAGATACGGCGAAGTGGATATTATTGCCGAAAGCAAGCAAAACATAATATTTGTTGAAGTAAAAACAAGAAATAAAAACGCGCTGGTTTCCGGTCTTGACGCTATTGACGAAAAGAAAATGCGCCTTATAAAAAACGAGGCGCTAATGTTTACCAAAAGGTTAAATACCGATCTTGAGCCGAGAATAGACGTTGCGGAGCTGACATACAGCGAAACGCCGAACGGGAAGTTTAAATGGGAGCTTAATTATATTAAATCTGCTTTTTAAGCGAGGTTTTTATTATGAATTTGTTTGATCTTCACAGCGATACTCCTTATGAATGCTTTAAAAACAAAATTCTGCCGAGCGACTGTAGGCTTGCGGCAAACATAGATCAGAAATTTTTTTTCGATAAATGGGATCAGTTCTATGCCGTTTGGATAAAAGACGATGAAACAGAGCCTTTAAAAAAATATAAAGATATTATAACTTCTTTCAAAGAAAAGCTTAAAGGAGCGGATATAAAACCTAATATCCGTTTTGCACTTGAGGGCGGAGCAGCTATTGGGCAAGATATTGAAAATGTTTCTAAATTAAAAGAAGATAATATAGAATATATCACTCTTACCTGGAATTACAAAAATAATTTAGCTGCAGGTACTTATGAGAATGGCGGAATAACGGATTTTGGAAAAGAAGTTATCAATAAAATGAATGATCTTTCTATTGCCTGTGATCTTTCGCATTCGAATGACGAAACTTTTTATAAAGCTTTGGAAATTTCAAAATATCCTATAATTACCCACGCCTGCCTTAAAGAAATAACGGATCACCCGAGGAATTTTACAGTTTCACAAATAAAAGAGCTTTTTTCGAGAGGCGGAATTTTCGGAATTTGTTTTTACCCCGAATTTGCGGGGAAAGGTGATATTTTTGAAAAGATATATGAAAATATTTATCGATTATCAGAGCTTGGATTTGCGGGAAATTTAGCCATAGGCTCGGATTTTGACGGTGCTTTAATGGATAAAAACCTTAAAAATTCCTGCGACACTTTAAAGCTTTATGATTATTTGTTAAAAAAAGGAATAGATAAAAAATCGCTTGACGGCATTTTTTATGAAAACGCTTTTAATTATTTTAAAAAACTTTCGGAAAGGGAAAAGAAATGAACTATATAAGCACAAGAAATAAAAATTTAAAAGAAAGCTCGGCTTTTGCTATTGCAAACGGTATTTCAAAAGAAGGCGGACTTTTTGTTCCCGAAAGTATTCCGAAGTTAAGCGCGGAAGATTTCGAAAGCTTAAAAAAACTTGATTACTGCGAAAGGGCGAAATATATCTTATCCTCTTTCCTTACCGATTTTACAGATGAGGAGCTTGAATACTGCGTTAAAGGCGCGTACTGCAACACATTTGATTTTAATAATCCCGCACCTCTTGCAAAACTCGGAGAAAAGGAATATATCTTGGAGCTTTGGCACGGCCCTACCTGCGCGTTTAAAGACCTTGCTTTACAGCTTTTGCCTTATCTTATGACCGTTTCTGCAAAAAAAGTTTCAAAGGGATTTAAAACGGTTATTCTCGTAGCTACTTCCGGAGATACCGGGAAAGCGGCGCTTGAAGGCTTTAAAGATGTTGACAACACTGAAATTATCGTGTTCTACCCGCAGGAGGGCGTGAGCAATATGCAAAAGCTGCAGATGGTTTCGCAGCTCGGCGATAATGTAAACGTTTGTGCGATAAGCGGAAATTTTGACGACGCGCAGTCGGCGGTAAAACAGATATTTACCGATGAAACAGTTAAAAACGAGCTTGCAAAAAACAATATGAAATTTTCCTCTGCAAACTCTATAAATTGGGGAAGACTTGCGCCACAGATAGTTTATTATGTTTCTTCTTACTGCGATATGTTAAATCAGGGCGAGGATTTAAAAGATGGTTTTACCGTCACAGTACCCACAGGCAATTTCGGAAATATTCTTGCGGCTTATTATGCTAAAAAAATGGGAGTTCCGATAAGTAAGCTTATCTGCGCATCTAATTCAAATAATGTGCTTACGGATTTTATAAACACCGGAATTTACGATAAAAACAGAAAATTTTATACTACCTGCTCGCCCTCTATGGATATTCTTATTTCAAGCAATCTTGAAAGACTTTTATTCGATCTTTCGGGTAATGACGATGAATATATCTCGAATATAGAGGACAAGCTCTTTAAAACAGGAAAATTTGAGATAAAAGAAGAAATTAAAGAAAAGATTTCCGATCTATTCTTCGCTTCCTGCTGTGACGACGATAAAACTCTTGATACCATTAATGAAACCTTTGAAAAATTCGGATATCTTATAGATACTCACACGGCGGTAGCCGTAGCGGCTTATAAGGAATATAAAGAAAAAACGGGTGATAAAAGACCTGCCGTTATAGCCTCTACCGCCTCGCCTTATAAATTCACTTCAAGCGTTTTAAAGGCGCTTGATAAAACTCCCGACAGCGACGAGTTTAAAAATCTCGATATTTTAAGCGAAGTTTCAAATACTTCTGTTCCCGAGCCTTTAGTTAAGCTTAAAAACGCAAAGGTAAGATTTGATAAGGTTTACGGTAAAGACGAGCTAAAAAAAGCTGTAAAGGATTGCCTTTTTAAATAAATATGTATCGTACTGCTTTCGGTATCCGGCATAAAACTTTCCTGCCGGATACCGTTTGTCTGAATTTTAATTACTGTCTTGCCGAAAAAGTATCGCAGCAGGTTTCGCTGCAGCAGTTTGCGGTACAGTTACCGATCTTGATCATTCCGGCTTTGCAGGAATCGTCTTCAGTGTGATGAACGCAGTTTTTAACCGAACAATGAATACAATACTCTGTTTTACAATCTGACATTTAAATCATCCTTTCCGGCTTTTAGCCTTTATTATTATGCTCAAATACTTATCTTTTATGTGAGGCAGGCGAAAAAATTTGTCTATATTTGCAATTTCGGATCTTCATTTATCATTTGAAACCGATAAGTCCATGGAAATCTTTCCCGGCTGGCAGAATTATACCCGGAGAATAAAGGAAAATTTCAGTAAAATCGTAACGGAAGAAGATACCGTCGTAATTGCGGGAGATATTTCGTGGGCGACAAAATTAGAAGAAGCTAAAACCGATCTAAGCTTTATAAATTCGCTGCCCGGCAAAAAGGTATTTATAAAAGGCAATCACGATTTTTGGTGGACCACCGCTAAAAAAATAAATGAATTTTTTGAAAAAAATAAATTTGACACGCTCAAAATAGTTTATAATAACTTCTTTGCGGTGGAAAAGTATGCCGTTTGCGGAACAAGAGGCTGGTTTTATGATAAAAGCGGTCCTGAAGACGAAAAGGTCCTTTTAAGAGAGTGCGGTAGACTTGAAACCTCTCTTTTTCAAGCCGAAAATTCAGGATTTGAACCGATAGTATTCTTGCATTATCCGCCTGTTTACGGTAATTTTAAGAACGAAATGATATTAAAAATCTTAAAGAGTCATAAAATCGATACTGTTTATTACGGCCATATCCACGGCTCGGGTATAAAAAGCACCGTTTCGGAGTATGACGGTATAAAAATGAAGCTATTGTCTGCCGACTGTAACGGTTTTTCCCCGATACTTGTAAAAAAATTAAAAATTTAACAAATAATAGTGGAAAATCGTTTTTACTTGTGGTATAATGAAATGCAATTTATGCGGAGGTACTTAAAATGAGTTTAAAAGAATCTAAAAAAATCGATACCAACAGGTATCAGCTTGAGATCACTATTGATGGGGAGAAGTTCAGAGAAGCTATTAAGGAAGCTTACCGTAAGAACGGAAAAAAAATAAACATTCCCGGATTCAGAAAGGGTAAAGCTCCTTTACATATGATAGAAACATATTACGGCTCCGAAGTGTTCTTTGAAGACGCTCTTAATCTGCTTTATAACGACGCAGTAGAGGGCGCTATTGAAGAATCGGGCCTTAAGGTTATTGACGATAAAATGGATTTTGACCTTGTTTCCATTTCTAAGGAAGACGGTGTTGACTTCAAGGTAAGCCTTACAACATACCCTGAAATCACTCTTAAGAATTATAAAGGCTTGAAGGCTGAAAAAGCCGCTGTTAAGGTTGACGCGGCAGAAGTTAATAAAGAGATCAAGGCTATGGCCGAAAGAAATGCAAGAATGGTTTCCGTTGAAGACAGAGCCGCTAAAAAAGGCGATACCGTTGTTATCGATTTTGAAGGATTTACAGACGGTAAAGCTTTCGAGGGCGGTAAAGCAGAGGGTCATTCCTTAGAGCTTGGTTCAGGTCAGTTCATTCCCGGATTTGAAGATCAGATCGTAGGTAAGAATATCGGCGATGAATTCGATGTAAATGTTACTTTCCCCGAGGAATACGGTGCTAAAGAGCTTGCAGGCAAGCCCGCAGTATTTAAAGTAAAGCTTCACGAGATAAAGATAAAAGAGCTTCCCGAGGTTGACGATGAGTTTGCAAAAGATGTCAGCGAATTCGATACTTTAAAGGATCTTAAAGCCGATATTAAGAAAAAAGCTCTTGAAAGAAAGAAAAAAGCGGCTGAAGAGGCTGTGGAAAATGAACTTGTTCAGCAGATAGTTGACGGTATCGAGGGCGATATTCCCGAGGCTATGTTTGAAAACCGCCTTAATCAGTCGGTAGAAGAATTTGCTTATCGTCTGCAGTCGCAGGGAATGAATCTTGAAACCTATCTTAAATATACCAACAGCTCTATCGATGATTTCAAGAAATCTTTCCGACCCCAAGCAGAAATGCAGGTTAAATACCGCCTTGCTCTTGATAAAATAGTCGAGCTTGAAAACATCAAGGCCGATGAAAAGGATATCGAGTCTGAATATAAGAAAATGGCTGATAATTACGGCTTGGAAGTCGATAAGGTTAAAGCGGCTGTTCCCGCAAGCGAACTTGAAAAAGATATAGCCGCAAATAAAGCTATTGATTTTGTAAAGGCTAACGCAGTTATAACCGAGGTTGAGCCTAAAGAAAGCAAGCCTGCTGCTAAAAAGGCTCCCGCTAAAAAAGCTGCTGCTAAAAAGACCGAGGAAAAATCTGATAAATAATTGATTATATTTTTTAAAGTCCGTTCATAATAATTCGTACAGGAGGTTGATCGGAATGAGTTTGGTTCCTTATGTTGTTGAACAAACAAGCAGAGGAGAAAGATCTTATGATATTTTTTCCCGCTTGCTTAATGACAGAATTATAATGCTTAACGACCAGGTCGATAACAATTCGGCAAGCGTCGTTATAGCGCAGATGCTTTATCTTGAGGGTCAGGATCCCGAAAAGGATATTAGCTTTTATATCAACAGTCCGGGAGGATCTGTTTCCGCAGGTATGGCTATTTATGATACTATGCAGTATATCAAGTGCGATGTCAGCACAATTTGCCTGGGAATGGCCGCGAGTATGGGTGCTTTCCTCCTTGCCGCAGGCGCTCCGGGGAAAAGATTTGCTCTTCCTAACAGCGAGATTATGATTCATCAGCCCTTAGGCTCTGCCGAAGGTCAGGCAACTGATATTCTTATCCACGCTAATCATATCAAGCATATCCGCAGCACGATAAATGAGATTTTGGCAGCTGAAACAGGCAAGCCGCTCAGCGTTATTGAGCAGGATACAGAGCGTGATAATTTTATGACTGCAAAAGAAGCCGCTGATTACGGACTTATTGATAAAGTTATTACAAAAAGATAAATAAGAATTTTTAAAAACCGGAAAGTCCGCGGACAAACGCGTATTTTCCGGTTTTGAATAGGAGATAAAATGCCGAAAAATAATGATAGTGAGATTTGCTGTTCCTTTTGCGGAAAAACTCAGGATGAAGTTTCAAGACTTATAGAGGGTCCCGGAGTTTATATTTGCGACAGCTGCATAAGCTTTTGCAATTCTCTTCTTTTTGAAGATGATGCGGCAGCCGAAAATAAAAGCAAAGAAAACGAAGAAAAACCTTTGCCTAAGCCTAAAGAAATCAAAGAAAAGCTTGATGAATATGTTATAGGTCAAGATGAAGCAAAGAAAATATTATCGGTTGCCGTCTATAATCATTATAAAAGAATAAGGAATAATAAGGAATGCGGCGTAGAGCTTGCTAAAAGCAATGTGTTAATGCTCGGTCCCACCGGAGTAGGAAAAACCCTTTTAGCACAGACTCTTGCCAGAACTCTTGATGTTCCGATCGCTATAACCGACGCGACCACTTTAACCGAGGCGGGATATGTCGGAGAAGATGTCGAAAATATCCTTTTAAGGCTCATTCAGGCTGCGGATTATGATATTGAAAAAGCAGAACACGGAATAATTTATGTCGATGAAATAGATAAAATAGCGAGAAAATCCGAAAACGCGTCTATCACGAGAGATGTTAGCGGAGAGGGAGTGCAGCAGGCACTGCTTAAGATTCTTGAGGGAACTGTTTCAAATGTTCCTCCACAGGGCGGAAGAAAACATCCTCAGCAGGAGTTTATCCAGATCGATACCACAAATATCCTCTTTATCTGTGCCGGCGCATTTGACGGTATAGAAAAGGTTATCGAAAGAAGAATGGGCGGTAGTTCATTAGGATTCGGTGCCGATGTGAAATCGCCGAAGAGCATTGAAGCTCAGGCACTTTGCGAAACTGCCACTCATCAGGATCTTGTTAAGTTCGGAATGATACCCGAGCTTGTCGGAAGACTTCCTGTTATAGCAACCTTAAAGGGAATGGATAAAGAAACCCTTGTAAATATAATGACTAAGCCTAAAAACTCAATTATCAAGCAGTATCAGTCACTTTTTGAAATGGATAATGTGAAGCTTGAATTCAGAAAAGAAGCGCTTGATGCCATTGCTGATATGACCGTTGAAAGAAATACGGGAGCAAGAGGCTTAAGATCGATAGTTGAAAGCGTGCTGCAGAATATTATGTTTGAAACGCCTTCGGAATCTGATATTGAAAAAATCATAATAACCAAAGACACCGTTAAATCCGGAAAACCGAAAATTGTAAGAAAAGCGAGCGCCGAATAATCGGCGCTCGCTTTTTAAAACTGCTTTCTTAATTTTTCAAGTGCGGCTTTTTCTATTCTTGAAACATAACTTCTTGAAATATTAAGAAGTCGGGCTATATCCTTTTGAGTCATTTCTTCATTGCCGTTTAATCCGTATCTTAAGCAAATTATCTTATATTCTCTTTCATCAAGAGTTTTTCCTATTATTTTGCTTAAATGTTCAAGCTTAAGCTTGGTATCGGTTTTTTCTTCGATATCCACATTATCCGCTATCACATCGATAAGCGAAATAGAGTTTCCGTCACGGTCTGTTTCGATAGGGTCGCTGATGTAAACATCCTGTGATGTTTTTCTTATACTTCTGAAATACATCAGAATTTCATTTTCAATACATCTTGCGGCATAGGTTGCAAGCCTTATCCCTTTATCGGAATTAAAGGTCATAACTGCTTTAATAAGACCTATAGTGCCTATCGAAATAAGATCATCCTGATCGCAGCCTGCGGAATAGTATTTTTTCACAATATGTGCAACAAGCCTCAAATTGTGCTCGATAAGCTTATTTTTTGCGTCTTCGTCGCCTGTTTTGCGGTAAAGTTTCAGTAATTCCTCCTCTTTTTTAGCCGAAAGCGGAGGAGGGAAAGCCCCGGCACCTGTTACATGAAGAGCAAAATAATACAGATTACAAGCAATTTTTAAAAATAAATCAAATAGCATATAATAAACCCCCATACGATAAATTTATATGCGTACGAGGGCGTTTTTTTGCCACATTTATTTTATAAAATTCCTGTGCAGTGATCGCTGAAAGCTTGCGTGATTTTAACATTTAAAATTTTTCCGCGGATATCTTCGTTCGATTTTACGAAAACCTTTGAATAATTAGCGGTGTAACCTTCATATGTATTGCCTTTTTTACTCTCAAAAAGCACATCGAAAGATCTGCCGCAAAGCTTATTTAAAAATTCTTCTTCGCTTTTAATGCAAATCTCTGATAATTTTTTAGCCCTTAAACTTTTGATTTCTTTTTTTATTTGATCGGGATATTTTTCCGCGGGAGTGCCTTTTCTTATTGAATAGGGGAAAATGTGCGATCGTGCAAACCCGATTTTTTTAACAAAGCTTACGCTCTTTTCGAATTCCTCGTAAGTTTCTCCGGCAAAGCCTACCATTATATCGGTCGTAACAGCCGCGTCTTCAAACATATTTCTTATTCTTGTTACCAAATCCTCGTAGAACTTGCCGTCATAATGCCTGTTCATTCTTTTAAGGGTTTCGTCACAGCCCGATTGGAGAGAAAGGTGAAATTGCGGGCAGAATTTTTCTTGAGATTTAAGCCTTTTTAGCATTTCATCAGAAATGCAGTCTGGCTCAAGCGAGCCGAGCCTTACTCTTTTTATCCCTTCGGTCTCACAAACCGTATCCACCGCGTCGGCAAGATCGAAGTTTTCGCCTTTGCCATAAGAAGAAAGATTTATTCCGACAAGTACGATTTCAGAAAACCCGTTTAAAGCAAGCATCTTAGCCTCTTTCTTAATTTCCTCAAGACTTCTTGACCGCACTCTTCCCTTTGCATAGGGAATAATGCAGTAGGTGCAGAACCTGTCGCACCCATCTTCTATCTTCATATAAGCCCTGGTTCTTTCTCTGAAATTTGAAATGAGCGGTGTGTTGTAAACATCTGTTGCTTTGTGACCTTCGACGGAAAAGATTCTTAGCTTAGTTTTTAAAAATTTTTCCGTTTCGGATAAAATTTTTGAAATATCCGTGTTTCCGATTATTATATCCGCTTCTTTTAAACTTTCCGATCTTTCCGGAAACGCCTGAACCATACAGCCCGTGAGAATTATAACAGCCTGTGGATTTTCTTTTCTGCAACGCCTTAAAGTTTGACCGGCCTTTTTGTCGCTTTGCGCGGTGACAGAGCACGTGTTGATAACGATAATATCCGCTTTTTCATTTTCAAAATCCGTGTAACCCGAGCGGTTAAAAAGCTCGCGGATAGCCTCTGTTTCATATTGATTGACTTTACAGCCTAAAGTTATATATTTAACATTCATATCTTTTCTCCGTTAGAAATTACATAAATAATTATATTATATTTTTTTACATTTTACAAGGAAAATATTGATTTTTGAAAGCATATATTGTATAATTATTTTGTATGTTAAAACGAGTTGTTTGGAGAGATACTTTTGTTTAAAAACAGATTTACAATTTTGCTTATTTGCATAGCATTTGATATTGTAGCTGCGATCGCTTCCGTTTTTTTAGCCGGCTCTTTTTGTCAGATCGGTTTTAACGGGGCGTTTTTTACATTGGCGGCGGTTTTTGCGATATCGCTTTTTGTTTTCCTTTATATTTTTAAGGCTTATAATATTTTGTGGAAGTATGCGGGATATTCGGATTATATCAGGCTTGTGATTTCAGCTTGCCTATCAGGTCTTGTTATGCTTTTTGCAAGTCTTATTTTTGAAACTGACAATGGAATAAAAATCAGATTTTCTTTCATTTCCGTTCTTTTTGCCATAGTGTTTATTTTCTGCTTCAGGCTTGCCGCAAGGCACAGCGTGGGAGAAATATTCAAAGGCGGCGCAAAAGCGGAAGAAAATATTATGATAATCGGCGCGGGAGACGCCGCAAAGCTTCTTATCGATGATATCCAGAGCAACCGTGAGCTTTATAAATCCACCATAAAATGCGCTATAGATGATAATACTCAAAAGATAGGAAACTATATTTCGGGCGTTAAGATAGTGGGGGACTGCAATTCTATTCCCGATTGCATTAAAGAATATCATATAGATACTATTATTTTCGCTATACCCTCCTGCGAAAGCGCGAGAAAATCAGAAATTCTTCAAATGTGTCAGAAAACAGGCTGCAAGATCCGCGTGCTGCCGAGCGTATATAAAATGCTCTCCGGTCAGCAGATAAAGATAAACACTTTAAGGGAAGTTCAGATTGAGGACCTTTTGGGAAGAGATCCTATCGATCTTACTTTGCCGAATGTTTTTGACTATATAAAGAATAAAACAGTATTAGTCACAGGCGGCGGAGGATCAATAGGCTCCGAGCTTTGCCGACATATAGCTTTTCACAATCCTAAAAAACTCATTATTTTCGATATTTATGAGAATAATGCTTACGAGATACAAAACGAGCTTAAATTCTCTAATCCCGAGCTTGATCTAATAACGCTTATCGGCTCCGTAAGAGATAAAAAGAGGCTCGAATCGGTATTTGAAAAATATAAACCGCAGCTTGTTTTCCATGCTGCCGCTCATAAGCACGTGCCTTTAATGGAAGACAGTCCTAACGAGGCTATAAAAAACAACGTCTTCGGAACTTATAACACAGCTCTTTGCGCCGATAAATTCGGAGTGGAAAAGTTTGTGCTTATATCCACCGATAAAGCTGTCAACCCTACTAATATTATGGGAGCGAGCAAGAGAATTTGCGAAATGATAGTGCAGTCGGTCAATGAAAAATCCAAGACCGAGTTTGTTGCGGTAAGATTCGGAAATGTTTTAGGATCTAACGGATCGGTCATTCCGCTGTTTAAAAAGCAGATTGAAAAAGGCGGTCCCGTTACGGTCACCGATCCGAATATGATAAGATACTTTATGACTATTCCCGAGGCTGTTTCGCTTGTAATTCAGGCAGGCTCATTGGCTAAGGGCGGAGAAATATTTGTTTTAGATATGGGCAAGCCCGTTAAAATAGTCGATCTTGCTGAAAATCTTATCAGACTTTCTGGGTACAAGCCTTATTCCGAAATTCAGATAGAATTTATCGGTCTTAGGCCCGGAGAAAAAATGTATGAAGAGCTTTTGATGTCCGAAGAGGGGCTTAAAAAGACAGATAACAGGCTTATTTATATCGGTCACGCTATTGATTTTGATGAAAACGAATTTTTTAATGAGCTAAAAGAATTAAAGCATATGCTTGAAGATGAAAATTCTGACATCAGAGAAATAACAGCGCGCATTGTTCCGACATATCATTATAACGCCGCTCAATAAGGGCGGCGTTTGACTGTGAAAAACGGGGGATCATTATGGCAGAAAAAACAATTGAAAATTTAAGAAATATCGCGATAATCGCACACGTCGACCACGGTAAGACCACACTTGTAGATCAGCTTTTAAAGCAGAGCGGTACTTTCAGGGAGAACGAAGCGGTTAACGAAAGAGTAATGGACTCTAACGATCTGGAGAGAGAAAGAGGAATTACAATTCTTTCGAAAAACACGAGCGTTTTCTATAACGGAGTTAAGATAAATATTATTGATACTCCCGGACATGCGGATTTCGGCGGAGAGGTAGAAAGAATTCTTCAGATGGTAGACGGCGTTCTTTTGCTTGTTGACGCTTTTGAAGGCTGTATGCCGCAGACAAGATTTGTGCTTAAAAAAGCTCTTGCCCTCGGTAAAAAAGCGGTTGTTGTTATAAATAAGATTGACAGACCTATGGCAAGACCACACGAGGTTGTAGACGAAGTCCTTGATCTTTTCATAGAGCTTGGCGCTGACGACGATCAGATAGAATTCCCTGTAGTGTTCGCCTCCGCGAGAGACGGTTATGCTTCTTATTCGCCCGATGTTAAAGGCACGGATATGAAACCTCTTTTTGAGGAAATAGTAAAAGAAATAGAGCCGCCTAAAGGCGACACCGAGGCGCCGTTACAACTTTTATTCTCGAATATCGAATATGACGAATATTTAGGCAGAATAGGTGTCGGAAGAGTTGTAAGAGGAACGGTCAGCGTAGGGCAGAGGGTTGCGCTTTGCCATAAAGACGGCACATCCGGCAATGTAAAAATTGCTAAGCTCTTTATGTACAGCGGGCTTAAAAGAACAGAGGTTGATTCAGCCACAGTCGGAGATATAGTTCAGGTGGCCGGAATTGCCGATCTTGAAATAGGCGAAACTGCCTGCGATCCCGAAAATATCGAGGCATTACCTTTTGTTAAGATTGACGAGCCGACGCTTTCAATGAACTTTATGGTTAATAACTCTCCATTTGCAGGACAAGACGGAAAATTCGTTACTTCGCGAAATCTTCGTGACAGGCTCTTTAAAGAGGTTATGACAAATGTAAGCCTTCGTGTGGAAGAAACCGACAGCGCGGATACTTTCAAGGTATCCGGAAGAGGCGAGCTTCACCTTTCGATACTTATTGAAACAATGCGCAGGCAGGGTTATGAATTTCAGGTATCTCCTCCTGAGGTTATCTATAAAAAGGATGAAAACGGCAAGCTCTTAGAGCCTATGGAACTTTTGATGATAGAAGTGCCGGATACCTATGTCGGTGTAGTAATGGAAAGGCTTGGCAGCAGGCACGCAGAGATCAAGAATATGGGCACGCGTGACGGCGGAATGTCACATATGGAGTTTGTTATTCCTGCAAGAGGTCTTTTAGGCTACCGATCACAGTTTATGACGGATACTAACGGTAACGGAATAATGAACCATGTTTTCAATGGTTACGAAGAATTCAAGGGTACTATTGAGCAAAGAAACACCGGCTCGATAATAGCTCACGAAACAGGCGAAGCTACCGGTTACGGACTTTTTAACACGCAAAGCAGGGGCAGACTTTTCATAGGTCCCGGCACTCCCGTATATGAAGGAATGATAGTGGGAGAAAATCCGAAAAATGAAGATATAGTATGCAATGTTTGCAAGAAAAAACAGATGACAAACACACGTGCTTCCGGCTCCGACGATGCTTTAAGACTTATTCCTCACTCAACTTTAAGCCTTGAGCAGTCGCTGGAGTTTATCAAAGACGACGAGCTTGTTGAAATTACTCCCGAAAATATCAGACTCAGAAAGAAAATTTTAAGCAAAGAACTGAGAATGAAACACGAGGCTAAAAACCGCTGATGAATTATATCATTCTCGATATGGAATGGGATAATGTTTATCTTAAATCAAAGCACGGATTTATAAATCAGATCTTACAGATCGGAGCGGTTAAGTGCGATAAGGATCTGAACATTATCGATACATTAAAAATAAATGTTAAGTCTTCCGTTTCAAAAAAAGTAAGCTCACGCTTTACGGAGCTTACAAAAATAACAACCGAAGAAATGCTTTCGGGAATCCCTTTAAAAGAAGCGGTGGATAAATACAATAATTGGGTGGGAACGGGTTTTATCACTCTAACCTGGAGCAATTCTGACCTTTATTCTATTGCAGAAAACGAAAAGTATCTGACTTTAGGCTCAAAATTCAAGATCGAAAAATATCTCGATCTTCAAAAGTATATTCAAAATGAGATCAGGCTTTCAGGTTTAGAGCTTAAATCCCAAATTTCTTTGCAGGACGCGGCGAAGGTATATAATATAGGCTTTGATGATCTTGAGCTTCACACTGCTAAAGACGACAGCCTTTTATGCCTTAAGCTATTAAGAAAAAATTTTAATGCAGAGAGATTTTCTTGTCAGGTTCAGGATACGCTCAATCCCGATTTTTATAAAAAGCTTTATTTTAAATCTTATTATCTCAAAAATTTAAACACCGAGAAAATCGGAGAGGAAAATCTTGATTTTTTCTGTGATAAATGCGGAGAAAAGGCTTCAAGAAAAACTAAATGGCGGTATCATAACAGGTGGTTCTGCGCAAATTTTTATTGCAAAAAATGCCGCAGAAAATTTCAGGGAAGAATTTCTGTCAAAAAAACATTCGACGGTATAACAGTCAGAAAAAAGATATGCGAGATCAAAAAAGAGGAAAAGAATAATGCTGTGCAATCTGTGCCCGAGAAAGTGCAATGTGCCGCGCGGGAAAGATAACTCAAAGGGCTATTGCAAAATGCCTTTGAACCCTGTTTTGGCAAAAGCTATGCTTCATTTCGGCGAAGAGCCTATTATCAGCGGAAAAAACGGCTCGGGAGCGGTTTTTTTCAGCGGCTGCTCTTTAAGATGCGTTTTCTGCCAGAATTTTGAAGTGAGCAGAGGAAATAAAGGCAAAAAAATAACTGTTTTAAGACTTGCGGAAATTTTTAAAGAACTAGAGCAAAAGGGCGCTCATAATATCAATCTTGTAACGCCCTCGCATTATGCTTATGCGATAAGGTCTGCACTTGAGATCTACAGACCTAATATTCCGATAGTTTACAATTCTTCGGGGTATGACAGCTTATATGAACTCGACTTGTTAAAAGATTATATTGATATTTATCTTTTTGATTTAAAATATCTTGATAAAAGCAGGGCAAAGAAGTATTCTAAAGCGGAGGATTATCCGGAAACTGCTTTAAGCGCAATAGAATATGCTTATAATTTAAAAAGCAAGCCTATCTTAGAAAACGGACTGCTTAAAAGCGGAGTTATCATAAGGCATTTGCTTATGCCTGCGGCAACTAATGAGGCAATCAAGATTTTTGACTGCGTAAACAAAAAATTCAGTAACGCAGTATTCAGCATAATGAGCCAATATTCTCCTCAGGGAGAGGCTTATAAATATAAAGAAATAAACAGAAAAGTAACAAAGCGTGAATATGAAAAGGTGCTTGATCACATTATAAATTCGGGTTTTAAAAACTGCTATTTTCAGGAGCTTGAAAGCTCAAAAGAAGAAATGATACCTGATTTTGATTTTTCGGGAGTATGAAATTGCAAATTACGAAAGGAATTTTTAATGAATATTGCCGTTGCACAATCGGGAGGACCTACCTGCGCTATAAATGCTTCACTTCTCGGAGTTTTCAGGCAGGGACTTAAAGAAAAGGAAATCGACCATATTTTCGGTTCTTTTAACGGAATAGAGGGAATTATTTCCGATAATCTTATCGATCTTAATTCAGTTATAAAAACCGACGAGGATATGGAGCTGTTAAGGCAAACTCCTTCGACCTGCCTCGGCTCCTGCAGATACAAGTTACCCGATGATACCGATTCGAGGGTTTATAATAAAATAACCGAATGCTTCTTTCGCCACGGAATAGGCGCTTTCTTTTATATCGGCGGTAACGATTCAATGGATACCGTCGCAAAATTAAGCTCTTATATGAAGAAGAATGGTATTGATATAAAAATCATCGGAATTCCGAAAACTATTGATAACGATCTTGAGTATACCGACCACACTCCCGGCTTCGGTTCGGCGGCAAAATATGTGGCTACCACTGTGCAGGAAATTGTTCGAGACAGCTCCGTTTACAGTATAGAATCTGTCACTATCATAGAAATAATGGGCAGGCACGCAGGCTGGCTTACTGCCTCTTCCTGCGTATTAAGAGCAAACGGCGAGAGTGCTCCGCACCTTATTTATTTGCCCGAAAGCAAAATTTCAGAAAAGAAATTTCTTGAAGATATAAAAGCACAAATGATGGTGCACAGAGCGGTCGTCGTAGCGGTATCAGAGGGGCTTAAGCTTGAAAGGGCTAACTCCGAAAAATCCTACGGAACAGGAACTGTCGACAGCTTTGGTCACGAAAATTTAAGCGGAATTGGCAAAATTCTTGAAAATATTGTGAGAGATAATATCGGCTGTAAGGTAAGATCGGTTGAGCTTAATGTAATGCAGAGGTGTTCTTCTCACATAAGCTCAAAAACAGACATTGAAGAATCGGAACTGATAGCCGAAAAGGCCGTCGAATTTGCACTTTCGGGGAAAAGCGGAATTACTATGATATTTAAAAGGGTTATGAATAATCCTTATACTGTTATCTCGGATTGCGTACCCGCTTGTGATATTGCAAATAAAGAACGGTTTTTCCCGAAAAAATGGATAAATGAGGCTCTTAATAATGTTTCGGATGAAGCCGTGGATTATTTTTTTCCGCTTATTCACGGCGAGCAGATAATAAGAATGAAAAACGGAATACCCATTCATTTCAAATTGCAGAATAAATAGGCAAAAAAGCTGCCGCTTATGCGGTAGCTTTTTTCTTATAAAACACAGTCATTATATTTTCGAGCACCGATTTTTCATCGGGAATGAATTCGACCCATTTTTCTCCTTTTTGAAGTGTGCCTGTGATCTTATGATATTTAAAATTGTTACCTATATTTCCTACAAGGAAGTTCGTTGCAAGGTAAGTAAGCTGTGAAAAATCCAAATTTGTGGAATAATAGGGCTTTAAAGTATTGTAAAACGATGAAAGTTTTGAAGGATTTTTAAGCAGCGCGTTGCCGAACTTTGATGCAAATACCTTAATAAACTCATTTTGCCTTTCCATTCGCTTTTCATTGGCGGAAATATCGTCGCCGCGTGTCCTGATGTAAGCTAAAGCCCATTTCCCGTTTAAAGTTGTTTTTTTACCTTTTTTAAGATTACCGAGTTTTTCAAGAACTATATCTTCATCGGGAGTTATTTCAATTCCGCCGAGATTATCCACGACTTTTTCGATACATTTAAGGTCTACCGTGATATATGAACTTATATTGATCCCGTAAAGCGCTCTTTTTACCGATTTTAAAACATTTTCGCTTGATTCGGCAGGGGAATTGCCATAAGCGTAAGCTAAACATAACTGCTCTTTCCTCGTTCCGCCGAAATTGCCCGCATCAGAGTAAACATTTACATCGCACATTGTTTCTCTCGATATCGGAATAATGTTTATCGACTTATCTGATGTATCTATTGACATAACGAAAATCGCGTCTGCCTGTCCGTTTTTTCCGTAACCTGAATTCTCGGAAAGATTTTGCTTATCTACGCCTAAAAACAAAATATTCACGGCGTCTTTATTAAGCTCATATTTCTTTCCGTTATATACTATCACCTCGTCGGAATCGTCATCCGCTGTAACATTACTGTTTTCGATATGCGAATCGGATTTATGAAATTTACTCTTTCCGTGATAATAAAAAGCGGTGTAGGTTACTCCCGCAATTAAAAGCAAACCTAAAATCGAAGAAATAACTATAAGAATTATTTTTTTAGCTTTTGTCATATCAACTCACCTTGAAAGTATTTATATTATTGAGTGTATCATATAAAAATTTCAGTGTCAACAAAACGGTTGATTTTTTTAAACAAAATAGTATAATATATTTAATATGTTTAAGGAGATTTTATATGAATATTATTGTGGTCGGGTGCGGAAAGATCGGTACTGCTTTAATAGCCAATCTTGTGTCTGAAGGGCATGATGTTGTAGCGATAGACAATGATCCCGAGGCAATAGCCGATATCAGGGATATTTATGATGTAATGTGCCTTTGCGGAAACGGTGCTGATTATGATATCCTTTCCGAGGCGGATATCGATAAAGCGGTAATGTTCATCGCTGTAACAGGCTCCGATGAATTCAATATGCTTTCTTGCATTATCGCAAAAAGAATGGGCGCAAAGCACACGGTCGCCCGAGTGAGAAACCCCGAATACAATGAAAAAAATCTCGGATTTATCAGGCAGCAGATCGATCTTTCACTTTCTGTAAATCCTGAAATGCTCACGGCTCACGAGCTTTTTAATATTTTAAAGCTTCCGAGCGCGGTCAATATTGAAACATTTTCGAGAAATTTTGAAATGATAGAGCTTGTTATCAAGGAAGATTCTCCTCTTAACGGAATGGCTCTTATGGAAATGAGAAAAAAGTATGATTGCAATTTTCTCGTATGCGTTGTTCAAAGAGAGGAAACTGTTTATATACCTGACGGTAATTTTGTTCTTAAAAGCGGGGATAGAATAGGCGTTACTGCCTCTTCTTCCCAGGCATTAAAACTTATAGGTAAAATAGGCCTTGCAAATAAGCAGGCGAGAAACGTTATAATTTTAGGCGCCAGCAGAACTGCTTTTTATCTTTCAAAAATGCTGCTCGGTGCGGGAAATAATGTTAAGCTTATTGATATTGATAAAAAAAGGTGCGAAGAGGTAAGCGAAAAGCTTGAAGGCGCCACTGTAATAAACGGCGACGGAACTCACCAGGAACTTTTGCTTGAAGAGGGTATCACTTCGTGCGACGCTTTTGTAACGCTTACCGGTATGGACGAGGAGAATATCCTTATAGCATACTATGCCCTGTCAAACGGAGTACCTAAAGTTATAGCAAAGGTTAATAGGCCGGAGCTCAGCTATATGGCGGATAAGCTCGGTCTTGACACGGTGGTTTCTCCGAAAAAAACCGTTTGTGATGTTGTTTCGCGGTATGCAAGAGCGCTTGAAAACTCTCTTGAAAGCAATATTGAAACCCTTTATAAGCTTATGGACGGCAGGGTGGAGGCTGTTGAGTTCTTGATTCAGCCTGATTTCAAATATCTTAATATTCCGCTTAAAAATCTGAAATTTAAAGAAAATATCCTTATTGCGGGTATTTTAAGAAAAAGAAAAGCGATTATTCCCTCCGGTGAAGATTTCTTTGCTCCCGGCGACAGCGTTATAGTTATTGCGGCAAACAGAAAGATCGGAAACATCTCCGATATTATGAGGTGAGCCGATGAATAAAAAGGTTATTCTCGGAATCCTCGGCAGGCTTTCAATGATTGAGTCTGCCATTATGATTTTGCCTTTGATCGTCAGTGCGATGAATAAAGAATGGAACTCTTTTAAGGCTTTTGGGATAGTTGCCGCAGGCGCACTTTTGCTTGGACTTATCATAACTTTGATTTGCAAAACCAATAACCGCGTGATATACGCTAAGGACGGTTTTGCAATAGTCGCGGCCTCGTGGCTTACGGTGTCTTTAATAGGCGCTCTTCCTTTTACGATAAGCGGCGAAATGCCTAATTATATAAATGCATTTTTTGAAACCGTGAGCGGATTTACCACCACCGGTGCTTCTGTGCTTGAAGATGTTGAAGCTATGAGCCACGGAATGCTTTTTTGGAGGAGCTTTACCCATTTTATAGGCGGAATGGGATTTTTGGTTTTTGTTATGGCGATAGTGCCGAATATTTCGGATCGCTCTATGCACATAATGAGGGCGGAAGTTCCGGGACCTGTTGTAGGAAAATTGGTTCCGAGAATTAAGGATACCGCGAAAATTCTTTATATTATCTACTTTTTTATGACTGTTGCGGAAGTTATTCTTTTGCTTTTGGGTAATATGTCCCTTTTTGACAGCCTTGTTTTATCGTTCGGCTCCGCGGGTACGGGCGGTTTTGCCATAAAAGCAGACAGCATAGCTTCTTATTCGCCGTACTGTCAGTGGATAATAGCCGTCTTTATGATGCTTTTCGGAATCAATTTCAATGTTTATCATCTTTTGCTTATAAGGCATTTTAAATCGGCGCTCAAAAGCAGCGAGATGTGGTGCTATATCGGAATAATCACCGCCTCATCGGGAATTATAGCTTATAATATTTTCTCAAAATTCGGCACTGTTTCAAGGTCGATAAGGGAAGCGTTTTTCCAGGTAGTATCGATTATGACGACTACGGGTTATGCCACAGATAATTTTGATTCCTGGCCTGTTTTATCAAAAAGCATACTTCTCCTTTTGATGTTCATAGGATCCTGCGCCGGATCTACTGGCGGCGGACTTAAGGTTTCAAGAGTGATGCTCCTTGTAAAAATAATCAAAAAGGAAATTAAAAAGCTTATTCATCCGCATTCTGTGACCACTATTAAGTTTGACGGCAAGCCTGTTGATAAAAACACCGTAACAGGTATTTCTTCTTACTTTGCGGTTTATATTTTCTGCTTTGTGGTCTGCCTGATGCTTATAAGCTTTGAGAATTTCGATATCGAAACGAATTTTTCGGCTATGGCGTCGTGTTTTAATAATATAGGCCCAGGACTTGCAAAAGTAGGTCCCGATCTTAACTTTAATCTTTATTCTTATTTTTCAAAACTTGTATTATCGTTTGCTATGCTGCTTGGAAGGCTTGAAATTTATCCTATGCTTATTTTCTTTTCACGCTCGACCTGGTCTAAAAAATAAGTATAATACTTGACAAAAAGAGTTTTAGGCTTTAAAATAATACTATATATTTAAATTTGAAAATTATGGAGGAAAAAATATGATAAGTGCCGGAGATTTCAGGAACGGTGTCACTTTTGAGGAAGACGGACAGGTTCTTCAGATAATTGAATTTCAGCATGTAAAACCGGGAAAGGGCGCCGCTTTTGTAAGAACAAAGACTAAGAATGTTATAACAGGCTCTGTTGTTGAAAAGTCTTACAATCCTACGGCTAAATTCCCCACCGCTTTTATTGAGCGCAAGGATATGGAATATTCTTATAACGACGGCGATCTTTACTACTTTATGGATCAGGAAACTTACGATATGGTTCCGATTAACGGCAGTGAACTCGGAGATAACTTTAAATTTGTTAAAGAAAATATGGTCTGCAAAATTCTTTCTTATAAAGGAAAGGTTTTCGGCGTTGAGCCTCCAACATTTGTTGAGCTCACCGTTACAAAAACCGAGCCCGGCTTTGCAGGAAACACCGCAACCAATGCTACAAAGCCTGCAACTCTTGAAACAGGCTGTGAAATAAGAGTTCCTCTTTTCATAAATGAGGGAGAGGTTATCCGTATTGACACCCGTACGGGCGAATATATGGAAAGAGCATAAAATTGAAAGGAATAAAAAATATGGATATCTGTGAGAAAATTGCTTATATAAAAGGCCTTGCAAGCGGTCTTGAGCTTGATGAAACTTCCAAAGAGGGCAAAATTCTTGCCGCTGTTATAGATCTTCTCGGCGATATCACAGAAGAGATCTGCGATATTGAAGAGGCTTGTGACGATATGTCCGAGCAGATCGACGCGGTAGACGAAGATCTTAGCACTTTAGAAGACATCGTTTATGAAGACGACTGCTGTGATGATGACGATTGTGACTGCTGTGATGACGACGGTCTTTATGAGATCGAGTGCCCCGCTTGCCATGATACTATTTATCTTGATGAGTCTATGCTTGAAGACGAGGGTATGAAATGCCCCAACTGCGGAACAGACCTTGAGTTTGATTTCGATTCCGATTGTTGCTGTGATTGCGATGATTACGCAACAGACGAAAAAGAAGACTGAATTTAAAGTCGTATATTAAATTTAGGCACAGCACCTTTTATAAGGTTGCCGTGCCTATTTGACGTTTAATTAAAAGGCGGATATTATGCTTGAAACCAAGACTATCATGTGCGAAGAAACTGTAAAAAAAGAAAACGCACTGCCCGTAATTATTGTTGCGGGCGGTTCTTCCACGCGAATGAAAGGCAAAAATAAGCTTTTTGCGGAAATTTTAGGAATTCCCGTTATTGTAAAAACATTGCTTGAATTTGAAAATTCCGAATATATTTCAAGAATTATCCTTGTCGCCCGTAACTGCGATATGCTAAAAATGCAAATGCTCGCCGAAAAATATATGATAACAAAGCTCACCGATCTTACCGAAGGCGGACCAAATAGGCATACTTCTGTTTTAAACGGAATGAAAAGGCTTAACGAAAATGAAAAAAGCGTGCTTATTTCCGACGGTGCAAGACCGTTTGTAAAGCCTGAAATGATAAAAGACTGCGCGATTGCTATGTCGGAACATAAAGGTTGCCTTTGCGCGGTAAAATCAAAAGACACGGTTTTTAAATCGAAAGACGGCTTTATAGACAAATCACTTAACAGGGAAACGGTCTATCTTGCTCAAACCCCTCAGGGAGTGAATGTAAGCTTATATTTAAGATCCTCCGAAGAAAATAAAGATAAGGAATTTACAGATGATGCCTCGGTAATAGCGGCGGCAGGAGAAATGGTAAAAATTGTAAACGGCAGCTATGAAAACATCAAAATCACAACTATGGAAGATTTGATTTTAGCCGAAGCAATAGTCAGGGAGGAACAAAAATGCGAATAGGTCACGGATATGATGTGCATAGACTGTCGGAAAACAGAAAGCTTGTCTTAGGCGGAGTTGAAATTCCGTTTGACAAAGGGCTGTTAGGTCATTCCGATGCCGATGTGCTGCTTCACGCAATATGCGATTCTCTGCTCGGTGCGGCGGCTCTGGGCGATATCGGCATGCACTTTCCGGATACTTCCGATGAATTCAAGGGAATATCCTCTCTTAAACTTTTAAGCTTTGTTGCCGATCTGCTTGATAAATCGGGATATAAAGTTATAAATATCGATAGCACGGTTATTGCGCAGGAACCTAAATTATCGCCTTATATAAATAAAATGCGCGAAAATATAGCAAAAGCGCTTAATATCGAATTAAACAGTGTAAGCGTAAAAGCAACCACCGAGGAGCATTTGGGCTTTACGGGTGAAAAGCTCGGAATTTCCGCGCACAGTATATGCTTAATAGATAAAAAGTAATATAAATAATATTTGCCCTCATAGGCTTATAAGGGGGCAAAAAATGTTTATATCATTATCGAAAAAATCAATTATAGCCGCTATGTCGGCTGTAATTCTTATCATATTTATCAGCGGCGAGTTTTCTGCTGCAGAGCAGAATAATATTCCTGCAAAAACCAATGCCGAGCGTTTGGAATTTATATCATCTCTTAATTTAAAATCGGAAAATGCATACTGTGAAGAAAAAAAGCTTGTTATTCCGAGAGTTTTCGGAGAGGTTTATAAAAACTATAATTCAATTCAGAAAAAAGCAGGATTTGATCTTTCGGCTTTTGCAGGATGCGAAGCAAGTGTTTATTCATATAAAATCACGGATCAAAAAGAATTCGGCGATAATGCGTATGTTCATCTGATAGTTTATAAAAACTGCGTTATCGGCGGCGATATATCTTCGGCAGAGCTCGGGGGTTTTATGCTTCCGCTTGCACCTGTTTAAAAGGAGAAAAAATGGAAAAAATAAGGCTTGATAAATTTCTTTCAAATCAGCTTAATATTTCAAGAAGTGAAATAAGAAAACAGATAAAAAGAGGCAATGCGTCTTTAAACGGTAAGGTTGTTACAGATTTCGGCTCCGCCGTTTCTGTGCAAACCGACGAAGTGTTGTTTGAAAACAAAAAAGTGGATTATAAGAAATTTATTTATATCCTGATGAATAAACCTGCGGGAGTTCTCTCGGCTTCGAGGGACAAATCTTCAAAAACCGTGATCGATCTTATTCCCGAAAATTTAAAACGCAAAAATCTTTTTACCGTCGGCAGACTTGATAAGGATACCACCGGACTTTTAATTATAACCGACGACGGAGCTTTTGCCCATAACTGCATAACACCCGAAAAAAATGTTAAAAAGGTGTATTTAGCCTCGCTTGACGGCGCGCTTGATTTATCTTCCGCAAAAGAATTTGAAAACGGAATAGTTTTATCTGACGGTTATAAATGCAGACCTGCCTCGCTTGAAATTCTTGAAGGAAACAAAGCGAGAGTAACTGTCACCGAAGGAAAATATCACCAGGTAAAGAGAATGTTTAAAGCGGTAGGAGTTAATGTGACCGCACTTCACAGGGAGTCGGTAGGGAAACTTTCTTTACCCTCGGATCTTGCTCCCGGCAAGTGTGAAGAACTGTTTGATGGGCGGGAAAAACTCGCTTATTTATAACTTTTTTCGAATATTTATTTAATTTCAACAAAATATGAACATAAACATTGTGTGAAATAGTCATAGAATTTTACGCTGTGTTTTGGTATAATATTAAGGACATAAAAGTATATTTGGAGGTTTTATTTAATGGCAAGTTTGTCACTTCGCAATGTTTATAAGCACTATCCCGGCGGAGTTACCGCTGTATCCGATTTTAACCTTGAAATCAAGGATAAGGAATTTATAATTCTTGTTGGTCCTTCAGGATGCGGCAAATCTACAACTCTTCGTATGGTAGCCGGTCTTGAGGAAATTTCAGAGGGTGAAATTTATATAGGCGACCGTCTTGTTAACGATGTTGCTCCTAAGGACAGAGATATAGCAATGGTTTTCCAGAACTATGCTCTTTATCCTCATATGACTGTTTTTGATAATATGGCTTTCGGTCTTAAGCTTAGAAAAACTTCTAAGGATGAGATTAAGCGCCGTGTTGAAGAGGCTGCCAGAATTCTTGATATCGAGCATCTTTTAGAGCGCAAGCCTAAGGCTTTGTCCGGCGGTCAGCGTCAGCGTGTTGCTCTCGGTCGTGCAATCGTTCGTGAGCCTAAGGTATTCTTGCTTGACGAACCTCTTTCCAACCTCGATGCTAAGCTCCGTGCGCAGATGCGTACCGAGATTTCTAAGCTTCATCAGCGCCTCGGAACAACATTTATCTACGTTACCCACGACCAGACAGAGGCTATGACAATGGGTACAAGAATCGTTGTTATGAAGAGCGGTCTTATTCAGCAGGTTGATACTCCTCAGAAGCTGTATCTTTATCCCTGCAATCTCTTTGTTGCAGGATTTATCGGTTCTCCTCAGATGAACTTTATCGATTCTGTTCTTGTTAAAGAGGGCAATGATTACTTTGTTGAGTACGGCTCTGAAGATACTAAAACCAAAGCAGGAGTTAAATTCAAAATTAAGCTCCCGGCTGATAAAAACAAAGATAATTGCTTAGAAGCTTATGTAGGCAAAGAAGTTATAATGGGTATCCGCCCCGAAGATGTTCACGATGAGGCTGACCTTGTCGAAACTCATTCTGAGGGCAAGGTTACTGCAAATGTTGAAGTAACCGAGCTTATGGGCGCTGAAACCTATCTTTATATGAACAGTGAGGGTCATGCTATCAACGCACGCGTTTCGCCTACCTCTACTGCTAAGCCCGGCGATAAGATCTCTATCGCTATTGAGCCTTCTAAGATTCACTTATTTGATAAAGACACAGAAGTTACTATTTGCAACTGATTCTTTCATATTTAAATCCACCCGATTTCGGGTGGATTTTTTATATTGAAAAATCAAAAGAAAAATAGTATAATTATAATGTATTCTTATTGATTTCTTTCAAATAATATTTTTGGAGGTATCAGTATGAATAAAGATAAAAAAACATCTCAGGATACGGAATCCCAAAAGCAAAAAGCCGAATTGATAAAGGAAACGGGGAGCGTCACCGCATTTGACGGCCGCCATAAAATTCATTGCCTTACTATAATCGGCGAAATAGAGGGGCATTCGGTTTTGCCCGAGCAGAGTAAAACCACGAAATATGAGCACGTTATTCCGCAGCTTATTGCCGTTGAAGAAAGCAAGGATATAGAGGGATTGCTTGTAATATTAAACACCGTCGGCGGCGATGTAGAGGCAGGGCTTGCTTTAGCGGAGCTTATAGCGGGAATGAAAAAGCCGGTTGTGTCATTTGTTTTGGGAGGCGGCCATTCAATAGGAATTCCGCTTGCGGTTTCCGCTAAGAAGTCGTTTATAGCACCCTCGGCAACTATGACATTACATCCTGTCAGAATGACGGGGCTTGTAATAGGCGTTCCGCAGATGATGGAGCATTTTTCAAAAATGCAGGAAAGAATAACAGGTTTTGTCACAAGCCATTCGGGAATTTCCAAAAAAAGATTTACAGAGCTTATGATGAACACGGGCGAGCTTGTAACAGATGTCGGCACGGTGCTTAACGGCAGACAAGCCGTGGAAGAAAAACTGATTGATTCAATCGGAACTTTAAAAGATGTTATAAAATCACTTAACGATATGATAGATAAAAAATAGCGGCCGCTTATGCGGCCGAGCATTATAGGGAGTACATAAAATATGGCGCAAAAAAGAAAAAGCAACAAAGCAAACGCAAAAAGGCAGCTTTATTCTATAATCGGATTTGCTGTCGCTATTTTTCTGATGTTTGTTGTTTTTATCAAGGGACAGAATATTTGGACAGTTATGCATAATATCCTTTTCAGTCTTTTTGGAATAACTGCTTATGTTCTTCCGATAATGATAGGGCTTACATCTGTGCTTTCTGCACTTAATAAAAATTCGGGAATAGTGAAAGCGAGAATTATCGAATCATCTTTCCTTATTTATTTTTTCGGCGCTTTGCTTGACAGTATTTTCAATTATTCCGACGGTCTTGTTTTTAATGCTCACTGGGATAAGCTTTGGAATGCGGGCGGAACTCTTAAAGAAGCGGTAAAAGGCGGAGGAGTTTTCGGAGCGCTCGTATCACATCCTATATGTAAAGGATTCGGAAAAACGGGTGCTGTTATCACCATTTCAATTATCATATTTGTTTTACTTATGATTTTAACGGGGACAACGCTTATTAACCTTTTTAAAACCTTTTCAAAGCCTATTAAAGCCGTATCTAACCAGGCGGAAAAAAGCTTTGGAGATCAGAGTGAAAAAACCTCCGAAAAGAGCGGAAATTTAAGAATAATAAAGGGATTTGATGTGGATGTCCCGGTTGACGATATCCCTGAA
The DNA here is from genome assembly GCA_934454845.1 of uncultured Eubacteriales bacterium. Lineage (GTDB taxonomy): Bacteria > Bacillota > Clostridia > Oscillospirales > Acutalibacteraceae > UBA737. The sequence continues at coordinate 83,915 of CAKSGV010000002.1, forward strand.
AAAAGAACAAAAAAGAAAAAGTCCTTAAATGAAATTCAGCAAAAAGTTGTAGATACATATAACGAAGAAGATAATTTGGAAGAGGCAGAAAAAATCCCTGTTACGAAATCTTCCGCAGATGTGGAGCAGGCGCTTGAAACCGCAAGGGAAGAGGAGCAAAAGCCTGAAAAGATAACTGTTGATTTTGAATCGGAAACCGCTAAAGTTGCAGAAGAAATCAACGATGATGTTATAAAAAATTACCGATATCCCCCCACAGAGCTGCTTAAAGCCTCTAATTCGGTAAGTGTTAAAGCGCTTAATTCCGAGCTTGAGGCAACGGCAAACAGGCTTGTTGAGGCGCTCAGAAGCTTTAATGTTGAAACAAGAGTCGTAGATATCAGCAGAGGCCCCACAGTCACGCGTTACGAGCTCCAGCCTTGTGCTGGCGTTAAAATCAGCAAGATCACAAATCTTGCCGATGATATAGCACTAAATCTTGCATCGGCAGGCGTAAGAATAGAAGCTCCGATACCGAACAAAGCGGCGGTAGGAATAGAAGTGCCGAATAAGGTGAGCGCCGTGGTAGGAGTCAGAGAAATAATCGAATCGACTGCTTTTTTAGCCTCTAAAAGCAAGCTTACAGTTGCAATGGGCAGAGATATCGGAGGCAATATTGTTGTAACCGATATCGCTAAAATGCCACACGGACTTATTGCCGGTGCGACAGGCTCGGGCAAATCGGTTTGTATAAATTCAATTATTATCAGTATTCTTTACAAAGCTTCGCCCGATGATGTAAAATTACTTATGATAGATCCTAAGGTTGTAGAATTAGGCGTTTATAACGGTATTCCGCACCTTTTGGTTCCTGTTGTTACAGATCCGAGAAAAGCCGCAGGCGCACTCGGATGGGCTGTAAGCGAAATGGAAAAAAGGTATCAGATGTTCGCTGACAGAGGAGTCCGCGATATAGAGGGATATAACAGGCTTGTGGATACTTTGATAGACGAGCCGGAAGTTAAGAAAATGCCTCATATCGTGATAGTTATTGACGAGCTTGCGGATCTTATGATGACGGCTCCTCACGAGGTGGAGGACTCTATCAACCGCATTGCCGCAAAAGCCAGAGCCGCAGGAATGCATTTGCTTATTGCAACTCAAAGACCGTCGGTAGATGTCGTTACAGGAGTTATAAAAGCAAATATCCCCACCAGAATTGCATTTGCGGTATCATCTTATATCGACAGTAAAACGATACTCGATACAGCGGGCGCTGAAAAGCTGCTCGGCAGAGGAGATATGCTCTTTAGTCCTGTGGGCTCATCAAAGCCAAAAAGAATACAGGGTTGTTTTGTAAGCGACGCGGAAGTTGAAAAAGTAGTAGAATTCGTTAAAAAATCGGGATCGACCGATTACAGCGACGATATTATGGTTGAAATCGAGCGGCAGGCGGCGGTTGAGAAACATAAAAGCACCGGTCTTCCCGAAGACGCTCCCGACGCCGATCCTATGCTCGAAGAGGCTATTAAAGTTGTTGTGGAAAACGGACAGGCTTCCACTTCGCTTTTGCAGAGAAAATTAAAGCTTGGATATGCAAGAGCGGCAAGAATAGTCGATGAAATGGAAGAAAGAGGCGTAGTCGGTCCTTATGAGGGCTCAAAGCCGAGAAAAGTTCTTATTACTAAAAAACAGCTGATGGAAAAGGAAGCCGGCGACGCACAGTGAGTTCAAGCACATTCAGAAAAATTTCTAAAGCAGTTTTAGGAATTCTCGCGTTCTCTTTGATTTCCGCAATCCTGCTTTATGCCATAAATTTTAAGAGCGGCTCGGAATTTACGGGCAGCGGTCTTAAAAATTCTTCGGATACCGTTATTTTCAAAGATGTCGGCCAAGGCGATTGCACGGTAATTTACAGCAGAGGAAGAACTGCTATTATTGATACCGGCACTCCCGAAAGCGCGCACAACTTATGCAAAGATTTAAAACATCTCGGTATAAATGAGATAGACGCTTTGGTGCTCACCCATTTTCACGATGACCATTTCGGCGGCTCAACCGAGCTAAGCGAAAATTTTATATTCAAAAATCTCATTATACCCGATATCTCCGCAACTAATGAAAACACCGATGTTATCACAGAACTTAAGAAATCGGTTTTAGCCGAAGAGGGCGAAGTTTATACTGCCGAAACAGGTATGAACTTTAAAGTCGGCAATTTCACAATCACGATCATAGGTTATTATAAAGATTCTACCGATGAAAATGATAAATCGCTTTGCCTGATGGCTGAAAACTCTTCAAAGAAAATATTATTCACGGGTGACGCAACAAGCGCTACGGAAAATCTTCTTATTAAAGACGGAATAAATATAGACTGCGATATTTTGAAAGTCGGCCATCACGGCAGTAAATATTCCTCTTGTGAAATTTTCCTAGAAAAGTGTTCTCCCGAATTTTCTGTAATATCCTGCGGAAAAGATAATCTTTATTCCCACCCGAATAAAGAAGCGCTTGAAAGACTTGAAAATATTAAGACGAAAATTCTAAGAACGGATAATTCCGGCGATATTTCATTTGAGATAAAAAATTAAAAAATCACAAAAAAAGAATGAACAATCCTTTTTAAATGCTTTATTCAAGCCAATTCTACTTTTAGTAGAATCGGCTTGAATTTCTCTATTTTCATTTCGATTTATTTAGAACAGATAAATTTAATAATAGGGTGATTTGTTAAAACTATTATAATATAATTTATCCTGTAATTGAAATTTCTAAGGAGCGAAAATAATGGCTGAAAATTTTATTTTGTCCTGCGAGTCTACTGTAGATTTGCCGTTTGATTATGTTACGGGAAGAAATATTTCTGTTTTGTTTTATACTTATCAGGTTGACGGTGTGGAATATGTTGATAATATGGGCAGAAGTTCCGAAGATCTTAAAAGATTTTATGATTTCATAGCTGATGGGAAAGTGCCCACGACATCTCAGATCAACGAATTCACATATTATGATTATTTTGACGAGCTTCTTAAAAAAGGCGATGTTCTTCATATCGCGTTCGGCTCCGGAATGACTCCCTCTGTGAATAACGCTTTAAAAGCCGCAGAAAATCTTAAAGAAAAATATCCGGATAGAAAGCTTATCATTATTGATTCTCTTTGCAGCTGCTGTGGTTACGGTCTTATTGTGGACAGCGCCGCGGATGTAAGAGATGAGGGGAAAGATATTGAAGAAACCGCGCAGTATGTCAGAGATAACTGCACAAGAGTTTGCCACCAATTCTTTTCCACGGATATAAAATACTTTAAAAGAAGCGGAAGAGTGTCAGGCCCCGCAGCAACCGTTGCTTCAATTCTTGGAATTTGCCCTATTATGCACCTTGATCTTAAGGGGAAAATAGTAGCTTACGATAAAGCAAGAGGCAAGAAGAACGCCGTTTCAATAACTGTTAAAGAAATAGTTGAGCAGGCGGATAACGGCGCAAAATACAGCGGAAAATGCTTTGTAGGACAGTCTAACTGTATGGAAGAAGCGCTTATGACGGTTAAAGAACTTGAAACCGCTATTCCTACACTTAAAGGCAATATAAAGATTTTTGATATCGGAACTATCATTGCCTCCCATTGCGGACCGGGAACTGTCGCTGTTTTCTTCTTCGGCACAAAATCTCATGTAGATTAAAAAGAAAAAGCTCTTCTCTTTAAAAAAAGAAGAGCTTTTTCTTTACGCAAAAAGTACCCACCTTTTAAAAAGGTGGGATTTTAGTTTTATTTGCTTTTTCCGAGATAGGCTTCTTTGACTGATTCGTTGCTGAGAAGTTCCTCTCCGGTGCCTGAAAGGGTAATGTTGCCTGTTTCTATAACAAAGCCGTAATCAGCTGTTTTGAGCGCCATATTTGCGTTTTGCTCTATAAGTAAAACGGTTATTCCGCTTTCGTTTATCGTTTTGATAATATTGAAGATATCTTTAACTACCAAAGGAGCAAGTCCCAAAGAGGGCTCATCCATCATAATAAGCTTAGGCCTTGCCATAAGCGCTCTGCCGACCGCGAGCATTTGCTGCTCACCGCCTGAAAGCGTACCTGCAAGCTGCCAGTTTCTTTCTTTGAGGCGGGGGAAGAGGGAATAAACATATTCAATATCCGAAGTAAGACTGTCTTTTCTTAAATATGCGCCTATTTTAAGATTTTCAAGAACAGTCAGGTTAGGGAATACTCTTCTGCCCTCGGGAACGAGCGTAACGCCTTTTGAAACTATCTTATCGGGGGAAAGACCGCAAATGTTTTCTCCCTCAAAAATAATTTCTCCCGACTGCGGCTTTATAGTGCCCGAAACGGATTTAAGTATTGTGGATTTTCCTGCGCCGTTAGCGCCGATAAGTGTGATTATCTTGCCTTTTTCAACCGAAAGGCTGATATCATTGACTGCTTTTATTCCTCCGAAATTAACCGAGAGGTCTTTAATTTCAAGTATATTATTCATCATCAGCAACTCCTAAATAAGCGTCGATAACGCGCTGATTTGACTGAATTTCCGCAGGAGTACCCTCGGCTATTTCCTTACCGAAATCTATTACATATATTCTGTCCGAAATATCCATAACAAGATTCATATGATGCTCGATAAGCAGTACTGAAAGATCGAATTTTTCTCTGATATAGTGGATAAATTCAGTAAGCTCTTCTGTTTCCTGGGGATTCATTCCCGCGGCAGGCTCGTCTAAAAGAAGAAGCTCGGGGTTTGTGGCAAGTGCGCGCGCTATTTCAAGCTTTCTTTGCTTGCCGTAGGGAAGAGAGGTGGCAAGTTCATCTTTAACATCTGCAAGGTCTACAAGATCGAGAAGCTCAAGAGTTTCTCTTCTCATTTTTTCCTCTTCTTTATAATTCAGCCTGAAAGTTGCCGTGAAAAGATTTGAGGTCCTGCGCAGGTGCTTTGCCGTGAGAACATTTTCAAAAACCGTCATAGACTTAAAAAGTCTGATATTCTGAAATGTTCTTGCCATTCCGAGCTCTGTCAGCTTATCCGGAGTTTTTTTGATAACTTTTGTATAAACACCGTGATTTTCGCCGCTGTAGAGCTTTTTCATTTTTCCCTGAGGGTGGTTTTCAATGACGAGTTTATCGTTAAAATATATAGCGCCGTTAGTAGGCTCATAAATTCCTGTAATGGCATTAAAAGCAGTGGTTTTCCCCGCACCGTTAGGTCCGATAAGAGCAACTGTTTCGCCGCGGTTTATTTCCATAGAAAGGTTATTGACAGCTACGACGCCTCCGAACTGCATTGTAAGATTTTCAACTCTAAGAACGCTTTCAGACATTGCTCTCACCACCTTTTGCTTTTCTGCTCTTTCCAGTTATAAAATTTCCGATCTTTTTAAGATCGTCATAAACAGATATCTCTTTAGAGCCCATTATACCTTTTCTGAAGAAAAGAACAACGATCATTATAAGCACCGAGAAAACGACCATTCTGAATCCCGGACCTAAAAGCGGAATTTTATGACCGGCTTTGGTGAATGTTTCGATATCAAGGAACTTAAGCCACCATTCACTGCTTGCATAATAAATGAAAGCTGCGATGATTGAGCCTGAAACAGAACCTATTCCGCCTATAACAACAACAAGAAGGATCTGATATGTCATACTAGAAGTGAATGAAACGGAAGAAACGCTTGTGTTGCACATTGCAAGCATTGCCCCTGCAATTCCGCAGAAAAATGAGCTTGTAACAAACGATATCTGCTTATGCTTTGCAAGATTTATTCCCATTGCTTCGGCGGCAATTTCATCATCTCTTATAGCTTTGAATGCTCTGCCGTATGTAGAATTTATCATCAGCACTATGATAAGAATACAAATCCCCGCTATGGCGACATAAACAAGAATGTTTTTCGGAGCAGTAAAGCAGTTGATAGGATCGGGTCCGTTGGTAAGAGGACCGAACTGCGTAAGCTGAACAAGACCGCGGACTATTTCCGCAAATCCGAGAGTTGCGATAGCGAGATAGTCGCTTTTAAGTCTTAAAACGGGAAGACCGACCAAGAAAGCAAAGAAAGCCGCGACTATTCCTGCGATAAGAATTCCTACAACGAGCGGCAGCTGAAACTGAATTATGCTGTCGCCGTAATTTCTGAAGACCGCCGGTCTTGAAGAAACGGGTATAGTAAAAATTGCATAAGCATAAGCTCCGAGGAGCATAAAGCCTGCCTGACCGAGAGAAAAAAGTCCCGTAAAACCGTTTAAAAGGTTCATAGACACTGCAGCCAGTGCAAATGTGCAGACCTTTCTTAAAACCGAAAACCACATCGAGGTTTCGGGAACTGTTAACTGAATTATAATAAGTGCTAAGAGCAATAAAGCTACAAAAGCAAGGTTGTAAAGCGTGCGTTTATTTAATATACCTTTTTTCATTTTTACACCTTCTCCGTAGTTTTTTCGCCCAAAATGCCCGTAGGCTTAACGATGAGAATTATAATAAGCAATGCAAAAGAAATAACATCGCTGAAATCTGCAAGACCGAAAGCTTTCGAAAGACTTTCTACAACTCCGATTATCAGTGCACCGATAACCGCACCCGGTACAGAGCCTATACCGCCGACAACTGCCGCGATAAATGCTTTTATTCCGGGAGTAGATCCCGCAAGGTGATTTATACCTGTGTTCTTTGCAAAATAAAGAACAGATCCTATCGCCGCGAGGAAAGCTCCTATCGCAAATGTTACGGAAATAACATTGTTTATTTTAATACCCATAAGCTGTGAAGTTTCAAAGTCCTTTGAAACCGCTCTCATAGACATTCCGAATTTTGTGTGATTGATAACAAGCACAAGCAAAACAGTAAGCACAATTGCGATTATCGGAGAGAGAAATACCGCAAGCTTGTCTTTAACGCCGAAAAGACGAATGCTGTCGCTTATTAACGGAATATCGGGGAACTGCTTTGAAAGTCCGCCGGTGATATAGCAAACTAAGTTCTGAAGCAGATAAGAAACGCCTATCGCCGATATCATAACCGACATTCTCGGAGCCTGGCGCAGTGGAGAATATGCACATTTTTCAATAAGGAAACCTATGAATACGGTAAGAATGATCATAAGCGCGACCGAAACCCAAATAGGCATCGTCGGGAAATCGGCAACAAGATAAATGAGCATTATTCCAGAAACCATAAACAGATCGCCGTGTGCGAAATTGATCAGTTTAAGAATACCGTATACCATTGTGTATCCTATTGCAACAAGCGCGAACTGACCGCCCGTTGCAAGACCTCTTATAAGGTAAGGAACTATATTCATACTAAAAACCTTTCAATGCAAAAAGTACGGCAGGTAATTCCTACCGTACTTTTAAGAATAAACTGAATTATTTTATAAGATCCCAGGCAAACCTAGCCATTACAGAGCCCTGGAAAGGATCGAGGAAGCAAGTACGGAAATAATAGTTGTTTCCTTCTGTAACAGAAGCGTTTGTGCAGGAAATGCCTATAGCCGGCATACAAGCCGCCTCAAAGGTTTTTGCAGCTGCGATGGAAACGCCCGAGCCGTAAGATCCGAGAGAGATGAGGGCTTTTTTGGAAACTATGTTGGAAGCGGCAGTAACTGCGTTCTCTTCCAAAGAGCCGTTATCACTTACATAAACTTCAACTTTATATTTTTCGCCTGCTATATCAACGGTGTTGTCAAGAGAGTTAGCGTACTGAATTCCGATAACCTCCTGCTTGCCGCCTGCGGCATTAGCACCGGAAGTAGGCTCGTAAACGCCTATAACGATCTTTTTGTTAGCAGTGTCAAGCTTAATGCCCTGAGCGTCGCCGTAATCAAAAGCGGTAGCCTGAACAGCATCGTTTTTAACAGTCTGAAGCTTTTTAAACTCAAACTTACCGTCGCCGGCTTTCTTGATGTATGCGCTGTCCTTTATAGCGTCGCCGTTTTTATCAAACTGGAGCTTTCCTGCTACTCCGTTTTCATATGTAAGAGTCCACAATGCGGAAGCAATATCTACAGAAGTGAGATCAGCACCTTTATTCTTAGCCGCCTCGCGGATAGCCGCAAGAGCAACGTTATAAGCGTCAAATCCGAGAGCTGATACAGCGGCAACTATATCGTTTCCGCCGTTCATTTCATAATAATCTTTATTTTCATTGAGCCATTTTTTGAAGCCTTTTACAAAATCGGAAGCCGCTGTTGAAGAAGAGTCGTTCTCATCAAAGAATGTTGAGCAGTAAACTTCAAGGTCGGTTCCCTTTATAGCGTCTAAGATAACCGAAGATTCCCAGGTATCGCCTGCAAGAATGGGGCACTCGATTCCGAGGTCGTCAGCATTCTTAAGTAAGTTTGCCGCAACTGTTGTAGAGTTAGGAGCAAAAATTACATCTGCGTTGTTATCAAGAGCTTTCTGAAGATAGTCGGAAAAGTTTGTGGTGTTGGTCGGAAATGTTTCCATAACTACCTTGCCGCCGAGCTTTTCAAAAGCGGTTTTAAAGTTGTTAGCAAGGCCTAAGGAATATGTATCGCCTTTTTCTGCGATAACATAAGCTGTGGCTTTTCCGCTTGATGAGCCGCCTGCGCAGCCTGCAAGACAGGTAAGAGCCATTGCAATACATAAAAGCATAGCAATAATTTTTTTCATTAGAAAATCCCTCCGTTTTTAAATATAAAGGTATTTTATCACATTTGCTATAAAATTGCTACACTTTTTTCACTGATTAGGTTCAAAAACTAATTTTATAAACCGAAATCATAAATCAAATTAATCTTTTTAACCAAAATCTAAAATCGACAAAATAATTGTGCGTGTATTGCGGACAAAACTGTTTTTAATTTATATTGCAAATATTTAAATAATATGTTATATTTAATAAAATACTAAAATTAAAGAGGAAAAACTATGAATTTTTTTGAAAATCTTTCGTCTTTTGACAGCGAAGTAGCGGCGGCCTGCGAGTCAGAGCTTTGCCGTCAGCGTGAAAACATTGAGCTTATCGCTTCCGAAAATATCGTTTCTCAAGCGGTGTTGCTTGCTGCAGGAGGAATTCTCACAAATAAATATGCCGAAGGATATCCCGGAAAAAGATATTACGGCGGCTGCCAATATGTAGATATAGTCGAAAATATTGCAAGAGAAAGAGCCAAAAAGCTCTTTGGAGCGGAGCATGCGAATGTTCAGCCTCATTCGGGAGCAAATGCAAACCTTGCTGTTTTCTTTGCGCTTTTAAATCCCGGAGATACCGTTATGGGAATGAACTTATCGCAGGGAGGCCACTTATCTCACGGCTCGCCTGTTAATATTTCGGGTAAATACTTTAATATAGTGCCTTACGGCGTGAATAAAGAAACCGAAACCATTGATTATGATGAAATGGAAAAAATTGCGCTTGATTGCAAGCCGAAAATGATAATAGCCGGAGCAAGCGCATATTCCAGAATTATTGATTTTGAGCGCTGCAGGGAAATAGCGGATAAAGTGGGAGCATATTTAATGGTGGATATGGCTCATATTGCGGGGCTTGTTGCGGCAGGTCTTCATCCGTCGCCCGTTCCCTTTGCCGATGTTGTTACCACTACCACTCATAAGACCTTAAGAGGTCCGAGAGGCGGAATGATACTTTGCAAAGAAAAATATGCAAAATTGATTGATAAGGCGGTTTTTCCCGGCACACAAGGCGGACCTCTTATGCATATCATTGCCGCAAAAGCGGTAGCTTTAGGCGAGGCCCTTACCGATGAATTCAAGGAATATCAAAAACAAATAGTGAAAAACGCGGCAAAGCTTAGCTCAAGTCTTAAAGACCGCGGAATAAAGATAGTATCTAACGGAACGGACAATCACCTTATGCTTCTTGACCTAACAAACACCGGTCTTACCGGAAAGGAGCTTGAAGCATATCTTGACGAGGTGCATATAACCGCCAATAAAAATACTATTCCGAACGAAACCTTAAGTCCTTTTATAACGAGCGGACTTAGGATTGGAACCCCTGCCGTAACTTCAAGAGGATTTAAAGAGCCGGAAATGGAGCTTATCGCAGGATTTATAGCCGATATTATTGAAGATTATAATAAAAATAAGGAAAAAGTTGCAAGCGCCGTGAAAGAGCTTTGCAAAAAATTTCCAATATATTAAAATACAGGCTGTAAGAAAATCAATTTTCTTACAGCCTGATTTTATGCCCCTAAGCGATTATGTCGAGGGCATCTTATTTAGGCATTATTTCATTGGGAGAAATCGCATTTCCGTCACGGTAAACCTCTAAATGAAGATGAGAGGGATCTTCGCACTCGGATGGAATTTCGCCGAGAGTGCCTAAAGTGTCTCCCGCGTTGACGGCGTCATTTTGAGATACGTTTATAACTGCGAGTCCGCAGTATTTTACGGTTGTTCCGCTGTGATCGACAGTTACTGTCTTGCCGGTGACAAGGGAGTTTTCAACCGAAATTACTTTGCCCTGGCTCACAGCTTTAACCTTTGTGCCGGCTTTAGCGGCAATGTCCACGCCCGAATGAATTCTCATATCATTAAATGTTTTTGAAAATTGCAAATTAGTGTCGCTGTAGCCTTTAATAATCGCTCCTTCGACCGCATTTACAAATGTGGGAGCTTTTGTTTCGGGTTTAGCGGGAGTTTCGGCAGCGCTTGAAGCTGCAGGCGCAGGCTCTGAATAAGGCTCGCCGGTAACTTTATTTTCTGTCTGAGAAGAAACCTTTGAGCTATCCTTATCATTATATGACTCACTGTTTATAATTGATGAATTTTTATTTTCTTTGACTTTTGGTTTATTATTGACGGATAATCTTATGATCACTGCTAAGAATGCTATGCAGCAAAAAATCACGCCGTAAACATTCTTTTTTATTTTTTTTGTATTATCAGATGAATAATCGCTGTATTTCATTTTGATTTCTCCTTGCTTTTAGTTGTCAAAGATATTATGCACAAAATTATTAATATATATTCTCTAAAAAATTAAAATTGCGTTCATAGAAAGTACAAATTTATGGTTTAATATATAGTTGTACCGAAAAGGGAGCCGCACCCTTAAGGTATAATTCCTAAAAATTAGGAATTCTCTCCTCAAACCCCTTAAAAGCAAAAGAGAGCCGCGAATTTTAAGCGACTCTCTTTTGCTTTTTAAAAAAATAGCCAAATCCGATTGACAGGTTTTTTTTGGTGTGATATAATTAATTGGCAGATGGGCAACGGCGTTCATTCGGCAGAAGGGATAATTGCCCTTTTCCGATGAGCGCTTTTATTTTTTTAAGGCAGGTAGAGAATATGAATTATACCTCTGAAGAAATTTTACAATATGTAGAAGAAAAAGACGTTAAGTTTATTAGGCTTGCGTTTTGCGATGTCTTTGGTTTGCAAAAAAATATTTCTATAATGCCGGGCGAGCTGAAAAAAGCTTTAAGCACGGGAATCGCTATTGACGGATCGGCTGTCAGAGGTTTTTCAACCTGCGTTCATTCTGATCTGTTTTTGCACCCCGATTGCGGCACTTTGAGCGTTTTGCCCTGGCGCCCAGAACACGGAAGAGTGGTAAGAATGTTCTGCGATATCACTTATCCCGACGGCACGCCTTTTGAAGGAGATTTAAGGCATATTCTTAAAAAAGCCGTAAAAGACGCGGAGGATAATGGCGAAAAGTATTATTTCGGCGCGGAAATGGAATTTTATTTATTCAAGCTTGATGAAAACGGCGAAAAAACTTTTATACCTTATGATAACGCCGGATATATGGATATTGCTCCCGAAGATAAGGGCGAAAATGTTCGCAGAGAAATATGCTTAACTCTTGAGCAAATGGGAATTATTCCTGAAAGCTCGCATCACGAAGAGGGACCAGGACAGAATGAAATAGATTTCAGGTATTCCGATCCTGTTACAGCTGCGGATAATGCCGTAACATTCAAATCGGTTGTGAACACCGTAGCGGCAAGGAACGGGCTTTGGGCTTCATTTTCTCCGAGACCGCTTAAAAATTGCTCCGGAAACGGAATGCACATAAATATTTCCGCAAAATCGGAAAAAAGAGATGATGTTCTTTCGAATGTTATAGAGGGGATATTAAAAAGATCTAAGGAGATTACAGCTTTCCTTAATGTCTGCGAGGAGTCATATTTAAGGCTTGGCAGAGATAAGTCACCGAAATTTATTTCCTGGTCTAATGAAAACAGATCTCAGCTTATAAGAGTTCCTGCAGCCGAGGGAGAATTTAAAAGAGCGGAATTAAGATCGCCAGATCCTTTGTGCAATCCTTATCTTGCTTTTTATCTTATAATGAAAGCTGCTGGTGAGGGAATAGAAAAAAATTACAAGTTAAGAGATCCGAAAGATGTCAATATGTTTGCTTTGAATGAGGATGAATTAATTGATACCGAATCTTTACCGGAAAGTCTTGAAGAAGCAAAATCGGCAGCAAATAAAAGCGATTTTATTCGGGAAAATCTCCCCGAGTCGGTGATCGGAGAATATATTTCTTAAAATCGGGAGGAAAAAGGCTTGCAGCTTGAAGAAAGAATATACGATCTTCTTTTGGTATCGGCTTCCGAAAAATTCAATATGTCTGTTATGCCTATCTTGCCGGAGTCAAGATTTAATACGGTTATTTTATCCGATATTGCTTCTGCAAGGCGCAGAGTTTTGCAAAAGCGCCCCGATATTGTGATAATAAACGCGCCTTTGCCCGACGATTTCGGAACAAGATTCGCTCTTGACCTTTGCAGCTGCTCTACAACGGGCGTATTACTTATAGTAAAATCCGAATTTTTGCCCGATATTTCTGCGCAGGTTTCGAGATTCGGAGTTTTAACTCTTCAAAAGCCGACAACGGCGGGAATGATAACTTCTTCTTTGCAGCTTCTTTGCGGAACATGCGAGCGGCTTAAAAGAATGGAAGAGAAAACCGTTTCTGTAGAAGAGGAAATGAAAGAAATAAGGCTTGTAAACAGGGCAAAATGGTTGCTTATCGATCAGCTTAAAATGACTGAGAACGAAGCCCATAAGTTTATTGAAAAGCAGGCAATGGACAGATGCGTTACCAAAAAGAAAATTGCTGAAAATATAATATTAACATATAAATAAGAGGAGTACTTAAAATGACAAAATATATTTTTGTTACCGGCGGAGTTGTGTCAGGACTCGGAAAAGGGATAACTGCCGCTTCACTCGGCAGACTTTTAAAAGCAAGAGGTCTTAAAGTTGCAGCTCAAAAGCTCGATCCGTATATCAATGTCGATCCGGGAACTATGAGCCCCTATCAGCACGGCGAAGTTTATGTTACGGAAGACGGCGCTGAAACCGATCTTGATCTGGGTCACTATGAAAGATTTATAGATGAAAATCTTAATAAATTTTCAAACCTCACAACAGGTAAGGTCTATTGGAATGTGCTTAATAAAGAGCGCAGGGGAGAATATTTAGGCTCCACGGTGCAGGTAATTCCTCATATCACAAATGAAATTAAGGATTTTGTTTACAGAGTAGGAAAGCAAACAGACGCCGATGTGGTTATCACCGAAATAGGCGGCACGATTGGAGATATAGAGTCACAGCCGTTTCTTGAGGCGGTAAGGCAGATATCTTTGGAAGTCGGGAAAGAAAACAGCCTGTTTATCCATGTTACTCTCGTTCCTTTCCTGAGCGGCTCCGATGAGCATAAATCCAAGCCTACCCAGCATTCCGTAAAAGAATTGCAGGGAATGGGAATAAGGCCTGATATAATTGTTTTGAGGTGCGATGAGCCTTTGGAAGAATCTATCTTCAAAAAGATCTCAATGTTTTGCAATGTTAAACCCGACTGCGTTATAGAAAATCTTACTATTCCTTGCCTTTATGAAGCTCCTCTTATGCTTGAAAAAGCCCATTTCTCATCGGTTGTTTTAAGAGAACTCGGAATTGAAGCAAAATCTCCCGATCTTACTGAATGGACCGAAATGGTAAAGAAAATAAAGGCGGCAAAAAAAGAAGTAAATATAGGTCTTATAGGAAAATATGTTCAGCTGCATGATGCGTATCTTTCCGTTGCCGAAGCTTTAAGGCACGCGGGATATTCTCTTGATACAAAAGTCAAAATAAACTGGATAGATTCCGAAACTCTTACAAATGATACTTATTGCGATCTTTTGGCTCATCTTGACGGAATAATAGTTCCGGGCGGCTTTGGCGGAAGAGGAATTGAGGGAATGATTTTGGCTGCAAAATATGCAAGAGAAAATAAGATTCCTTATTTCGGTATTTGCCTCGGAATGCAGATAGCGGTCATAGAGTATGCAAGAAATGTTGCGGGAATTATTGACGCTGATTCGGGTGAATTTGATGAGATCTGCAAAAATAAAGTTATTGATTTTATGCCCGGTCAGAGCGACAGCGTAGATAAAGGCGGCACTTTAAGGCTCGGTGCATATCCGTGCGTTATCAAAGAAAACACCACGATGTTTAAATGCTATAAATCAAAGGAGATTTCCGAAAGACACCGCCACCGCTATGAATTTAATAATGATTACAGGACTGTTCTTGAGAACGCGGGGCTTACTTTATCCGGTCTTTCGCCCGACGGCAGACTTGTGGAAACAGTCGAGCTTTCGGACAGGGATTTCTATGTGGGAGTTCAGTTCCACCCCGAATTTAAATCAAGACCGAATATAGCACACCCACTGTTTAAAGGTTTTATAAAAGCAGCAATGGAAAAGAATTAAAAATCATTAAAAAATCGCGTGCCTGATAAAGGTACGCGATTTTAAATTTTAAGAATATATTATTTTGTGCCGAAAATTCTGTCACCTGCGTCGCCGAGGCCTGGAACAATATAGCAGTGATCGTTAAGATGATCGTCAAGTCCTGCACAATATACCGGAACATCGGGATGAGCTTCTGTGAAAGCTTTGATTCCCTCGGGAGCTGCGATAATGCACATAAATTTAATTCTCTTCGGAGAATATTCTTTGATTTTTGAAACAGCGTCGATAGCGCTTCCGCCGGTTGCGAGCATAGGATCTAAAACGAAAACATCTCTTTCGTTAAGATCTGCGGGTAATTTGCAATAGTAATCTACCGGAGTGTGAGTAACAGGATCGCGGTACATTCCTATATGGCCTACTCTTGCGGCGGGGATAAGGCTTAAAACACCGTCAACCATTCCGAGGCCTGCCCTTAGAATCGGCACAAAAGCCATTTTTCTGCCTGCGAGAATTTTCGTTTTTGCAGTAGCAACGGGGGTTTTTGTTTCAACATCTTTAAGCGGAAGATCTCTGGTGGATTCATAGCACATCAGCATTGCTATTTCGCTGATAAGCTCACGGAATTGCTTAGAGCCTGTTTTTTCATCGCGCAAAATACTCAGCTTATGCTGGATGAGCGGGTGATCCATAATAAATACATTCTTGTTCATTTTTTTATCCTCCGAAAATTTTTTATTAAAAGCGATGCTGTTGTTGCGAGCGTCGCTTTTTTATTTTTCAAGCTCAGAAATTTTATCAAGCCTTTTTTGGTGGCGGCCGCCTTCGTATTGAGTGTCGATAAAGATATCAACAAGTTCAAGAGCTGTGCCCACGCCTATCACTCTTCCGCCGAGGCAAAGCACGTTTGCATCGTTATGTAAACGTGTGTATTTTGCGGAAAAATGGTCGCTGAGTGCCGCTGCGCGGATACCTTTTATCTTATTTGCCGCGATCGACATTCCTATGCCTGTTCCGCAGACTAAAATTCCACGATCATATCCATTACTTAAAAGTTCTGTGCAAACTTTTTTTGCAATATCGGGATAATCCACCGAATCGTGCGTATAAGTTCCTAAATCGGTTACTTCGAATTTTCTTTCTTTAAGGTGCTTAACGATTTCGTTTTTATGATCAAGTCCGCCGTGATCGCAGCCTATTGCTATTTTCATTGTTTTCCCTCCGATTTTTTTGTTTTAAGCTCTCGCTCGGCCTGTGATTGTCTTAAATATTCCGGCACTAAATTTTCAGCCAAAACGGTTTTGTTTGAATTCAACATTTTCTCGGCGATTTTTCCCACGCCTACGGCGCTTTGATACTTGTTTACATCTGCCGCTTTGATTATTTGTCCGTGGGTATTTTTTATAAGTTCAAAAAACATATCGGCACCGTCGCCACAGATGAGAACTTTTTCTTTTTTACTTATTTCGGTTATTTCTTCGATAACATCTTCGCATTTTACTGCGCGGTCGGCGCAAAGCCTTATTAATTTTCCGCTTTTTGCACGAAAAAGCGCATTATATACTTGTTTGCACCTTGCATCCATAACACAGCATAAAACCGCGTCAAGATCCGTGTGCTGCGCCGCCATAGCTTCAAGCGTGGAAATTCCGATACAAGGAATATTTAAAGGCTCTGCAAGTCCTTTTAAAAGCGCCGCCGCAATTCTAAGCCCTGTAAAAGAACCCGGTCCCGAGCTTACGGCGATAGCAGATATATCCTTCAATTCGGTTTTAGAATTTTTCAAAACTTCGTCTGCAAGCGGCAAAAGAGTTTGTGAATGAGTAAGACCGACATTTAAATATGCCGATGATAAAACTTTCTCATTTTCAGTGACTGCCGCCGAAACTGAAACGGCGGAAGCTTCAAGAGATAAAATTTTCATTTTTGATCTCTCCTTGAAATGATTATCTTTCTGTCACTTTCATTTTCACCTTTAAGCAGCGAAATATAGATCGTGTTCTCTTCAAAAACGGAGGAAATATTTTCGCTCCATTCCACAGCCAAAACGCTTTTATCGGACATATAGTCAAAATATCCGGTGGAAAACAGATCGTCTTCATTTTTTATTCTATACATATCAAAATGAATAAGATCAAGTCTGCCTCCGCGGTATTCATTAACAAGCGCAAAAGTGGGGGAGGTGATATAGCCTGAAAATCCGAGTCCTCTGGCAAGACCTCTTACAAAACAGGTTTTTCCCATTCCCAGCCCGCCGCAAAACGCTATTATTTCTCCTCCTGAAAGCGATTTGGAAAATTTCTCTGCAGCTTTCTCGGTTTCGGCAGGTGAATGAGAAATTATATTTTGATCCAAGCCCATCACCTTTATATAATTTAATATCAATTAATATTATCATAAATAATTCATCTTGTCAATTATTAAGTCAAATTGCAATAAATGAGGAGGGAATTTTTGTAAGATATAACATTTTTGAAAAAAACACTTGATTTTTGTGCTTAGTGGCATTATAATTCATTTAGGTGGAGAAAAGTGTGTTTAAGTGTCACTAAAGTGTATTGATGTGGTGAATTTTAAAGAAAGGAGTGTCAGCCCGTGCTTTTCGGAGGATATCAGCATACCGTGGATAAAAAAGGCAGGGTTGCCATTCCTGCAAAGCTTAGAGATGAGCTGGGCGAAAGCTTTATGATATGCCGCGGAATATACGGAAAAAGATGTATATGTGTTTATTCGCTTGATGAGTGGGACAAGCTTGTAGAGAAGATAGGAAATCTTCCGTCGGCAAAATCGAGCGTTGTAAAAAGATTTTTGTATGACGGCGCTTTCAATGTTGAGTTTGATACTCAGGGAAGGATTCTTATTCCTGCCGCTTTGAGGGAATATGCGCAGCTTGAAAGCACTGCTCACATCACCGGAATGGATACTAATCTTGAGATCTGGAATACAGAGCTTTGGAAAGAAGAAAACGAAAAATACACGCCCGAATCCATTGCCTCTATTGTTGAGGAGCTTGATTTTTAAGTATGGAATTTGTGCATAAATCGGTTCTTTTGGAAGAAACCGTTAATTCACTCAATGTTAAATCTGACGGCATATATGTTGACGGTACAGCCGGGGGAGCGGGGCATTCGCTTGAAATCGCAAAAAAGCTTAAAAGCGGACTGCTTATAGCGCTCGACAGGGACCCCGATGCTGTGATTACCGCAACGGACAGGCTTAAAGGCTATAACGCAAAGGTGATCAAAAGCAACTTTATTAATATGGATGAGGTGCTTAAATCCTTAGGGATAGAAAAGGTTGACGGAATTATGCTTGACCTCGGTGTTTCTT
Organism: uncultured Eubacteriales bacterium; assembly: GCA_934454845.1. Classification (GTDB taxonomy): domain Bacteria; phylum Bacillota; class Clostridia; order Oscillospirales; family Acutalibacteraceae; genus UBA737. The sequence continues at coordinate 101,897 of CAKSGV010000002.1, forward strand.
CCTTTCAGCTTGATAATAAGGACAGAGGGTTTTCTTATAAAAGCGACGCTCCTTTGGATATGAGAATGTCAAAATCGGGAAAGAGCGCCGCCGATCTTGTTAATAATCTTTCAAGAGATGAGCTTACAAGAATTTTCAGAAGTTACGGCGAAGAAAAATTCGCCTATAAAATAGCTGATAACATTGTAAAATGCAGAGAAAAAGCTCCTATAAAAACAACTCTTGAGCTTGCCGATATAATCGCCTCAAGCGTGCCTGCATCCGCCAGGCGTGACGGCCACCCGGCGCGGAAATGCTTTCAGGCGATAAGAATAGCCGTAAATGACGAGCTTTCAAATCTCGAAACCGCTCTTGATAAAGCTTTCGAGCTTTTAAATCAAAACGGAATACTGAGTGTGATAACCTTTCACTCTTTAGAGGATAGAATTGTAAAAACCAAATTCCGTGAGTATTGCACGGGATGTATTTGTCCTCCGGATCTTCCGGTATGCGTTTGCCACAGAGAACCCAGAGGAAAGCTTTTAAATAAAAAGCCGATAATTGCTTCTGCAAAAGAGCTTGAAGAAAATCCGAGAAGCAGAAGTGCAAAATTAAGATCGATAATTAAACTTTGACAGGAGATAGCTATGGATAACGTCAAATATTATAATGACAGCCTTGCATATGATTTTGAAATGTTTATGCCTCGCGAAAAGAGGGCACAAAGGCCTGATAATATAGTTAAACTTCCTTCTGCCAAGGTCAGAGCCAAGGCTAAAGCGGCTCCGAGAAGACTTACTGTTTCCGCTTTTGCGGTAATGGCTTCTTTTATTCTGCTTGCAGGTCTTTGCGGAAATATTTTTTTACGTCTTAAAATCAACGAAGTAAACTCGAAGATAAATGATATGAAAAAAGAAGTCGATGTTCTTAACAGCTATAAGACAAGCCTTGAAGTCAACCTAGAAAGAAAAATATCTTATTATAATATAGAGCTTGAAGCAACACAGCTCGGAATGACCAAAATGAGCAAGGATAAGGTCAATTATATAAGAGTGAACGATAAAAATACCGCCGTAACGAATGACGGCGAAACCGTCTCGAGCAAAACGAAATAATGTATATAACAGTCAATAATATAATATAAATAAATACGAGAGTCAGGGGCAAAACCTGCGGCTCTCGTTTTCAAGCATTAAAAGGAGGCTGAAAAAATGGCAGTAAGACCGGGGAAACAAATGCGCGGCCGCATTAAGTTTACTATGATTTCGATAATTCTTTGTCTTACGCTTATTTCTTCCTACAGCCTTGTTAACATAATGATCGTTAAAGGCGATAAATACCAAAGTATGGCGTCGGAACAGCAGCTTTACGATAATGTCATAACAGCTCCCAGAGGTAATATTTACGACAGAAATATGAAATTTCTTGCAAAAAGCGCCACTGCCTGGACAGTTTATATCACTCCTAACGGTATAAATAAGTTGACTGACGAAAAAAAACAGGAAACCTTAAGAAAAGTTATCTCCGAAAACCTTTCCGAGATACTTGAAATGGATTATAACGATATTTTCGAAAAGACCAAGAAAACGACTTATTATGTTACTGTAAAGAAAAAAATAGAAAAGCCTGTTGCCGATGAGGTGAGAAAATTCATTTCGGATAACAGTGATCTTGAAATGTCAACTTATGTAGGACTTGACGAAACGGTAAAAAGATACTATCCGAGCGATACGCTTGCTTCGACTGTTATCGGCTTTGTGGGTGACGATAACCAGGGTCTCGCAGGTCTTGAAAGCAGATATGATAACGAGCTTACCGGTGTTGCCGGAAGAGTGGTTGCCGCTAAAAACGCCAGAGGAACGGATATGACCTTTACATATCAGAAATCCGAGGAAGCAAAGCAGGGAAACTCTATTGTTACAACTATTGACTCGTATATACAGTATGTAGCGGAGAAATATCTTGATCAGGCTGTTGAAACAGAAAATGTTCAAGAACGCGGCGCAGTTGTTGTAATGAATGTAAACACAGGTGCGATCCTCGGAATGGCTGTAAGCGATGATTTCAATCCTAATTCGGCATTCACTCTTTCTGCCGCCGATCAGGCTAAAGTAGACGCCGTTTCAGATGAAGAAGAAAAAGATAAACTTAAATCCGAACTTTTAAACAGGCAGTGGAGAAATAAGGCTGTTTCGGATACCTATGAGCCGGGCTCTGTATTTAAAATTTTCACAGCATCCACGGCTCTGGAAGAAAATCTTATTAATCTTAACAGTAATTTCACCTGTAATTATACTTATGCCGTTGCGGGAAACACCTATCACTGCCATAAAAAGGGCGGTCACGGCTCACAAACACTTTCTCAGGCGATTGCTAACTCCTGCAATCCTGCATTTATTCAGATAGGTCAGCTTATAGGCTCGGAAACCTTTTCGAAATATTTTGAAGCTTTCGGACTTACTCAAAAAACAGGCATCGACCTTCCCGGCGAGGCAAGCTCGAATTATCATAAGCTTGAAGATATGCACTCAACAGAGCTTGCGTCGTCTTCGTTCGGTCAGACTTTCAATATAACTCCTCTTCATACTCTGACACTTGCCGCCGCCGCGGTAAACGGCGGATATATCGTTCAACCGCACGTTGCTGAAAAGCTTATCGATTCAAACGGAAAAGTCGTAAAAACTTTTTCTGATTCCTATAAAAGACAGGTCGTATCCGAAAGCACCTCTGCCACAATGAGACAGTTGCTTGAATATGTTGTTCAAAACGGCGCGAAAAACGGTCAGGTAGCGGGCTATAGAGTGGGCGGAAAGACGGGTACTTCCGAAAAAGTTTCAAAAATGCTGGAACTAGGTATAAAAGGTCTTTATATCGGCTCGTATGTGGGAATTGCTCCAATTGATAAGCCGGAAATTGCAGTACTTGTTATGCTTGACGAGGCTATGGGCGGTCAGTATTATGGTGGCGCTATAGCGGCTCCTGTCGGCTCTAAAGTAATGGCTGAGATTTTACCTTATTTAGGTTATGAACCGCAGTACAGTGAAGAACAGCTTAAAAATATGTCCGTTTCCGTTCCCGATCTTTCGGGTAACGATATTGCCTCTGCAAAACAGACGCTTTCAAACGCCAAACTTTCCTATAAGGTCATAGGCTCCGGCGAGAAAGTAACTAAGCAATTACCTGTCGCGGGCACCAATGTTTATAAAGGCGGAACGGTTATTCTTTATACAGAAGACGCTGAAGAGGCGACGACAGTCGTTCCTAATTTAGTGGGGCTTACCGCAACCGAAGTAAATGCGGCGGCAGCGGCGGCAGGAATAAATGTTGAATTTTCGGGGAATACTTCTTCGCCCGATCTAAAATCCTACAGCCAGAGTATTGCCGCAGGGCAAACGGTTGCACAGGGAAAAGTCGTAACAGTCAATTTCAGAGAAGAGGCTCAGGCCGATATAGCCAACTAAGGAGTGGAAAATTTGTTACTTAAAAATTTGTATTGTGAGTCGGGGAAACTAGGCAATATTAAAATAACGGGTATTACCTGCAATTCAAAGGAAGTAAAACCCGGTTTTGCGTTTGTCTGCCTTAAAGGTGCTAATTCCGACGGCCATAAATTCGCGCCCGACGCTTTAAAATCAGGCGCCGCGGTAATATTTGCCGAAACCGATTTGGGATTTGAAAATCAAATTATTGTCAAAGATACTCACGAAGCTTATTTCGATCTTTCTGCAAAATGGTTTAAGGAGCCGGCAAAAGAATTAAAGCTTATAGGCGTTACGGGTACAAACGGAAAAACTTCCGTTACCTATATGCTTAAATCGATTTTTGAAAAAGCAGGCTATAAAACAGGTCTTATAGGCACTATTCAGAATATGATCGGCGAAAAGACATTAGAAACTCACAATACCACCCCCGACGCTTTCACTTTAAACAAGCTTTTTCGCGAAATGGTTGACAGCAACTGCAAATATGCCGTTATGGAAGTATCTTCGCACGCGCTTGATCAAAAGAGAATATGCAATGTTACTTTTGAAACGGCGATTTTTACTAATCTCACGCAAGATCATCTCGATTATCACAAAACGATGGATAATTATCTGCTTGCAAAGAAAAAGCTTTTTAAAATGTGTAAAAAAGCAGTGCTTAACAGCGATGATCCTTATTTTGAAAAATTAAAAGAAGGGCTTGACTGCGAGATAATAACCTACTCTGCGTCAAACAATTCGGATTACAGCGCCAAGGGAATAAATTATCATCCCGCAGGAGTTGAATATGAACTGGTCGCTAAGGGACTTATTAAGCATATTTCGGTCAACACCGGAGGAAGATTTTCCGTTTATAACTCTCTTTGTTCCGTAGTTGCGGCAATAGAAAACGGAATAGATATCGATATCGCGGTTTCTGCGATTAAAGAACTTAAAGGCGTAAAAGGAAGAGCAGAAGTTGTAGAAACAGGGAGAGATTTCACCGTTATTATAGATTATGCTCACACTCCCGACGGTCTTAAAAACATTCTTTCCACTTTTAAAGAGTGCAAAAAAGGCAGACTTGTCGCACTGTTCGGCTGCGGAGGCGACCGTGATAAAACCAAAAGACCTATTATGGGAAATATTGCAGTTCACAATGCAGATTATGTTATTGTAACGAGTGATAACCCGAGAAGTGAAAACCCCTCAGCCATAATTAACGATATTCTTGAGGGAATTAAAGGAATACCCACTCCCGTTAAAGTTATTGAAAACAGAATCGAAGCTATAAAATTTGCTGTTTCAAATGCGAGAAAAGATGATATAATAGTACTTGCCGGTAAAGGCCATGAAACTTATCAGATACTAAACACAGGTACCATTCATCTTGATGAAAGAGAAGTGGTAAAGGAAGCTTTATCGGAACTTGACGACGGAGGAGAAAAAGAATAATGGAAAAATATTTCGCAATTATCGCCGCTTTCGCCGCGTTTGCGGTAACAAGTCTTTTAGGCTATCTTGTCATTCCTTATCTTAAAAGACTTCATATAGGGCAAAGTATCCGCGAGGACGGCCCTACCTGGCACAAGAAAAAAGAAGGAACCCCCACAATGGGCGGAATTATGATAATAATAGGTTTTTTGTTGGCACTGGCGATGTGCATTGCGCTGTCGGCAGGTTTTAAAAAGCCGCTTGTTATGGGCACCACGCTTAAAGCGGATAATGTTAAATTCTATGCGGGTATCGCAATGGCGTTTTTAATGGGCGCAGTAGGCTTTGCGGATGATTTTATCAAAATCGTTAAAAAGAGGAATCTCGGTCTTACTGCCCGTCAAAAAACTTTTTTGCAGATAATTATATCTGCCGGATATCTTGCAGTGCTTTTCTTTGTAGGAAAGATTGAATACACCTATATACCATTTGTGGGCGCTGTCAATATTTCCTCCGGCGCTGGACTTCTTTTCTGGCCTATAGCGCTTTTCTTTGTTTACGGATTTACAAATGCCGTTAATTTAACAGACGGTCTTGACGGACTCGCAACAAGCGTTACTATGATAGTTTCCTGCTTCTTTATGATGGCTTCGGCCGCATTTATGAGAGCCACTCACGGATGGTACGGTAATGTTACGGCTGCCGCTCTCGCAGGTGCTTGCGCAGGATTTTACCTTTGGAATGCAAAGCCGGCAAGAGTGTTTATGGGCGATACAGGCTCGATGTTCTTAGGCGGAATGGTAGTTGCAATGTCATTTATGCTTGACAGACCTATAATTCTCATTTTGGTTGGCATAATATATCTTGCCGAGGCACTTTCGGTTGTTTTACAGGTTGTTTCATATAAACTCACAGGCAAGAGAATCTTCAAAATGGCACCGCTTCATCATCACTTTGAAATGTGCAATGTAAGAGAAGAAAAAATTGTATTTATCTTCTCTGCTGTTACGCTTTTAGCAAGTATCGGCGCTTTTATTCTTTTGCTTGCGGCAAACAGATAAATTTTAAAGAAAGGAAGATATTATGGATAGTTCAAATATAAAGAAAAAAAAGAGAAGTATCTTCCTTGAGGGAAAGCTTGATATTACAATGCTTTCTTTTATACTTTTACTGCTTACTATAGGCCTTGTTATGCTTTTTTCGGCAAGCTATGCCTATAGCTATGAATATTATAAAAACAGTTACAAGTTTATTTCCCGTCAGGCTGCATTCGCCGCGGGAGGACTTGCGCTTATGTTTTTTGTTTCTAAGATAGATTATCATTTTTGGCGAAAATTCGCATGGGCTATTTTCTTTGTTTCAACAGGACTGTTAATATTGCTTCTTGCAATTCCTCCGATGGTTTCGGGAATGGATGTTAAAAGATGGATAGTTGTAGGTCCGTTGAATTTCCAGCCCTCGGAGATCGCCAAATTTTCAATAATTTTGCTTTTTTCATCACTTATCGCGGCAAATCAAAAGCTTATGACAAGCTTTAAATTCATTCTTTTTTTGGGAGCGATTTTAGGCTTAACCTGCGTGCTGATAGTTTTAGAGCCGCATATTTCCGCAACAGTTCTTGTTTTTGCAATAGGAGTAACATTGCTTTTTATCGGCGGAATGCAGAAAAGGTGGATAATAGGAGGTGCCGCCGCAGGTCTCGGCGCTGTCGGCCTTGCGATTGCAACTAAAGTTATAAGTTATGGCTCGGATCGAATTAAATATTGGCGCGATCCTTGGCTCGACGCTTCCGGAAAAGGTTTCCAGACAATTCAGTCGCTTTTGGCTATCGGATCGGGCGGTCTTTTAGGCAGAGGAATAGGTCAGTCAAGACAAAAATATCTTTGGGTGCCTGAACCGCATAACGATTTTATTTTTTCAATAGTCTGCGAAGAACTCGGTCTTATAGGCGCGATAGTTATTATTCTTTTGTTTGCTTTGCTTGTATGGAGAGGATTTACCATTGCAATGCGCTCTCCCGATAAATTCGGATCATTGCTTGCTATCGGGCTTACCTTTCAGGTGGGTCTTCAGGCAATGCTTAATATCTGGGTAGTAACCAACACTATACCGAACACAGGAATAAGTCTTCCGTTTTTCAGTTACGGCGGCTCGTCTTTGGTGATTCTTCTTGCGGAAATGGGGATAGTGCTTTCCGTATCGAGAAGTGCGAATATAGAAAAAGCCTGATAGGGGGAATTTTATGCATATTTTATTTGCAGGTGGCGGAACAGCCGGCCATATCAATCCTGCGCTTGCAGTTGCAGGCTATATAAAAGAAAAACATCCCGACGCTAAGATTAGCTATATCGGAACTCCCGATAAGCTTGAAGCTATATTGGTGCCGCAAAAGGGATATGATTTTTATCCGATAGAGGTCGCAGGTTTTCAAAGAAAACTCAGCGCAAAAAATATAGTCAGAAATATTGACGCAGTTAAAAAAGTTTTTTCTTCTTCTCTTAAATCTAAGAAGCTTTTAAAAGAGCTCAATCCCGATATTGTTATGGGCACGGGCGGCTTTGTGAGCGGTCCTGTTTTAAGAGAGGCGGCAAAGCTTGGATTTAAAACCGCCATTCACGAACAGAACGCCTTCCCGGGAATAACCACAAAAATGCTTTCTAATAAGGTAAATGAGGTTATGCTCGCAATGCCGGAGGCAGAAAAGTATTTAAAGCTTAATAAAAAACCTGTTATAACGGGAAATCCCGTAAGAGAAGAACTTTTAAAAATCGACAGAAAAACCGCAAGAGAAAAACTCGGAATTACCGATGAAAGACCTCTTATTTTATCTTTCGGCGGATCTTTAGGCGCAAGACCTTTAAACGAGGCGGTCGAAGAGCTTATTAAATGGCATAACGGCACGCATAAATTTTACCACATTCATTCAACGGGTAAAGCAGGTTACGGCAAAATGCTTGACAGGCTCAAAGCCGATAACATTTCTTTATCCGAAGAGATAGATATAAGGGAATATATATCTGATATGGATATTTGTATGGCAGCGGCGGATATTGTTATAAGCAGAGCCGGAGCTATCACGCTTAGCGAGATAGAGGCTTGCAAAAAGCCGTCTGTTCTCATTCCGTCACCGTATGTTGCGGAAAATCATCAGTATCATAATGCTATGACGCTTAAAAACAAAGGTGCCGCAATAGTTATTGAAGAAAAGGATCTAAGCGGCGAAAAACTTATAGACGAAATCTCAATGATTGTTGAAAACAAATCAAAGCTTCAAAAAATGTCCGAAGCGGCAGGGAAAATTGCTATAACCGATGCAAACGAAAGAATATACGAAGTTTTGATGAAATTATATACAAACTCCTGATAAATTTCGGCATTTTAAAAAATAACTGACAAAAAGCTTCGATCTTTCATAGTATAGAATGAAAATGAATTTACTGTGAGGGATAAAAATGCCTGAAATTATTATAAACGGTAAAAAACCGCTTATAGGAGAGATAGATATTCAGGGGGCGAAGAACAGTGTTTTACCTATTCTTTCCGCAACTGTTCTTATAAACGGAATAAGCGTTATACATAATTGCCCGAGGCTGTCGGATGTCTATGCGGCTATCGAAATTTTGAATTCTTTAGGCTGCAGTTGTGCCTTTAAAGGGCATACCGTCACTGTAGACGCGACGGATATTACCAAAGACAGCGTTCCCGAAGAGCTTATGCGTGAAATGCGCTCGTCGCTTGTATTTTTAGGCTCGATAATCGGCAGAAATTCAAGCGCAGTGATAAGCAGTCCCGGAGGCTGTGAATTGGGGCCGAGACCAATCGATCTTCACTTATCTGCTTTGCGGCAGTTAGGCGTTGATATAAGCGAAAAACACGGTAATTTATATTGCTTCAGCAAAGAGCTTACGGGAAATGAGATATATCTTGCTTTTCCGAGCGTCGGAGCAACGGAAAATATTATGCTCGCCGCCTCCAAAGCCAAAGGTATAACAGTGCTTCACAACGCCGCTCACGAGCCCGAAATAAAGGATCTTGCCGATTTTTTAAACTTTGCCGGAGCAAATATAACGGGTGCAGGCACTGATAAAATAGTTATCCGCGGAGTGTCTGAACTTCACGGAGCCGAGCATACTGTAATTCCCGATCGCATAGTTGCGGCAACATATATGGCTGCTTCCGCTGCCACCTGCGGAAATGTAACTGTAAAAAAGGTCGATCCCTCGCATTTGTTTTCTGTTATTTCTTTTTTTAAAGAATGCGGCTGCAGTGTTAAATCCGGAAACGATTACATAACTGTTTTAACAAAAAAACCTATTAAGCATATAAATTCTCTGCAAACTCTCGTATATCCCGGATTTCCTACAGACGCAGGGCCTTTAGCAGTCGCAATGCTGACTACTGCCCGCGGAGTTTCGGTGTTTACGGAAAATATATTCGACAACAGATTTAAATATATCGACGAGCTTAAAAGACTTGGTGCTGATATAAAAGTATCGGGCAATGTCGCTGTGATAAGAGGAGTAAAATCTCTTTCGGGCGCTACATGCTTTGCAACCGATCTTCGTGCCGGAGCGGCGCTGGTTACGGCAGGGCTTTCGGCAGCAGGTCAGACAAGGGTTAAAAATATTCATTTTATAAAGCGCGGTTACGAGTCTATAACTGATGATCTCAAAAAACTCGGTGCGGATATATATGAAAAATAAAAGGAAGTGGAAATATGACCGAAAGGGAAGAGGCCGCAAAAAAAAGAGCGGAGCTTATAAAGAGAAAAAAACGGCGGCGAAGAAGATTTATATTTGTCTTTTTTCTCATTATTATGCTCGCATTCGGTTCGGTTGCAAGCTTCACTTTCCTTTTCCCGATAAAATCCGTAAGCGCTTCGGGAAGTCAACTTTATACCGAAAGTGCGATAGTAAAAAGCAGTAAACTGATAGGCAAAAATCTTTTTACTGTGAGCGAAGAAGATCTGCTTGTCACTTTAAATCACGATCTGCCTTATATTGATAGCTTAACTCTAAAAAGGTCTTTCCCCGATAAAATAATTTTAAAGGTGAAAGATGCAAAGCCCTATGCAAGCTATCATATTGATAATAAGTATTATAAAGTCAGCCGCAAAGGAAATGTGCTTGAGTACGATTACACTTTGCCCGAAAATACTTTTGAAATAATTTGCCCCGGTGTGACCTGCAAAGTGGGTCAGGCGGCGGAATTTAAAAACAAAGAAACCAAAGAACTTATAAATTCACTTATCTCAAGTCTTGAAAAAAATGAAATAAAAATCAATAAGATCGATGTTTCAAATACGAGTGAGATCAAATTTTTTGTAGACGGCAGATTTGATGTTATTTTAGGCTCAAAAGCCAACTATGAAAATAAAATAGCTCAGCTCGGAGCGATGATAAAAAAAATAGAAAGCGATAAAAAAGGCACTATAAATCTCAGCATTTGGAATGAAAGCGGAAGACAAACAAGTTTTATTCCGAGTTAAAAAATAAAATGTTGCAATTTATAAATATATATGATATTATAATTTATGTATAGTTGTCTTTTAGAAGTTATAAAAATTTATTACCATAAATACGGAGGAATTTTAAATGCCATTTGATGTTGCTGAAGAAATGGAAACTGTAGTTCAAATAAAGGTCGTAGGCGTAGGCGGCGGCGGCGGTAACGCTGTCAACAGAATGGTGGCCGCAGGTGTAAAAGGCGTTGAATTTATCGCTGTTAATACTGATAAAGCCGCTCTTTTCCTCTCGCGCGCCGATCAGAAAATTCAGATAGGAAATAACACCACTGCCGGAATGGGTGCAGGCGGAAATCCTGAAAACGGCCGCGCAGCCGCTGAAGAATCAAGGGATGAAATAGCTGCCGCTATCCGCAGTGCAGATATGATATTCATAACTGCCGGAATGGGCGGAGGCACCGGTACAGGCGCCGCTCCCGTTGTAGCTCAGATAGCTAAAGAACTGGGTATTCTCACCGTGGGAATAGTTACAAAGCCGTTTGCTTTTGAGGGTAAGAAGCGTATGACACAGGCGGAAGAGGGAATTGCTAACCTCACCGAGCAGGTCGATAGTATCATAGTGATTCCGAACGAGCGCCTTAAGTTCGTTTCCGAAGATAAGATTTCTTTCAAGAATGCGTTTAATATTGCCGATGATGTTTTGCGCCGCGGCGTTCAGAGCATTTCCGAGCTTATCAATGTTACCGCTCTTGTCAACCTTGACTTTGCCGATGTTAAATCCATTATGCAGGACGCAGGTTGCGCTCATATGGGCGTCGGAGAAGCTACGGGCAGAGATAAGGCAGAGCAGGCGGCAAGAATGGCTATCACAAGCCCGCTTATCGAAACCTCTATGGAAAACGCAAGAGGAATTATTATCAGCATAACAGGTTCTGATGATATCGGTCTTGAAGAGGTCGAGCTTGCCTCCACAATTATTTCCGATATGGCTCATCCTGATGCAACGATTATTTGGGGTGCACAGCTTGATGAGAGCCTTGAAGATACTATTAGGGTGACTGTTGTAGCAACAGGTCTCGGCGAGCCTAAAAAGGCTGATAAGAGGGAAGACCTTGCCGATCTTATGAACGATATGAACACAGAAGATAATGACGAGTCTTATGACGATGTTATGAAATTCTTCCAGAAATAATTAAATAATAAAAAACTCGGTTCTTTTTTAAGAACCGAGTTTTTTATATATTTTTAAATATTTGCGGTTTATTTTTACTTGATTTGTATGAGGTGATATATTCGATAATAGCGTCTTTGTCGTTTGAAAGAAAAAATAAAGAAGTGTTATTTTGCAACATAAATTTATCGTCTACAGCTCTTTTAAGCATTGAAGAAAGGCTGTCAAAATAACCGTTCACATTAAATATTGCTATTGGCTTATCGTGGCGGCAGAGCTGTTTTAAAGTAAGAATTTCAAAGAATTCATCATAAGTGCCGATTCCTCCGGGGGATACTATAAAAGCGTCGGAATTGTTTTCAAGAAGCTGCTTTCTTTCGCGCATTGTTTTGGTGTAGAGCATTTTTGTGCAGTGATCGAATAAAATTCCGTCAACATTCAAAAATTCGGGAACAATACCTATGATCTCGCCTTTTTCTTCATAAAATCCTCTTGCAAACGCGCCCATCATTCCGCAGGCTCCGCCTCCGAAAATAAGGCTGTGACCTGATTTTGCAAGCTTTTTGCCGAAGTTTTCGCCGCATTTTATATAGCTTATGTCGATTTTATCAGACGACGCTCCGTAAACGCAGATATTCATTTTTCTTCTCCCGTTAAAATTTCTTTATCGTTAAATATCGCGCTGATAAGAGTTTCTCCGCGGTATTCAAGCCTTAAAGAAAAGAATTCTTCGCTATCCAATTTTTCTAAAAATATCCTATCTCCGCTCCAGGTGGGGAATGAAAGCAATTTGTTTTCATCAACCCATTCTAAAACTCCCTCATCACAGTCAGGTTTAACCGTTCCGCTGAAATCGGAGCTTGTAAATAAGTGCATATATTCCGTTTCCCAGATATCGGAAACAAAGGTTATTATGCCTTTATATTCGGCACTGTTAAGCTTAAGCCCTGTTTCTTCGAAAACTTCTCGCCTGTTGCATTGTTCGGGGCTTTCCTTATCTTCAAATTTCCCGCCTATTCCTATCCATTTATCGCGGTTTAGGTCGTTTTCTTTTTTTATGCGATGCATAAGAAGATATTTTCCGTTATTTTTAATATAGCAAAGGGTTGTATTTCTCATCAGGGCTGTTTCACCGATTCCTTAGCGAATTCTTTTCCTTCGTCGCCCTTATAGCCTTCGAGATAAAAAATATCCGTGTTTTTATTCCTCGAGTCGAAAATATTATTATACTGAATCTTTTCGTACTCATTTAAAAGAGTTGTATACTTTGTGTTTGACTGCCAGGTATAATAATTATTTTCCGAATCAATATATCCCACGGTATCAATAACGGGGATTTCCTTATAAAGATTTAAAAGGTATTTATTATATTCTGTAAGCTTAACTCCTGCGACCTTTAAAAGGTAGGTCGAAAGGTAGTTACTGCTCATTTTATCGATTTTTTCTTCGGGAATATCATAATTTGCCCAGATAATAAAGGGTGTGATATGCCTTTTTTGCTCCTGCTCAAGCGAGAGTCCCGAAAGATCCTTCACGTCTAAAATATCCGCTATAAATTTAGTTTCTATCGATGGCTGGTGGTCACCGAACATACAGATAACAGTCGGTTCGTTTACGCCTTTAAAATACTCTACGAGTCCCTTAAAAGCGTCGTCGCTTGCTTTTACGAGTGAAAGATATCTGTTTGCCTTTATATATTCGGTATCTCCCGAGGTTATATAGACTTCTTCGTTGAAATTATCGAATTTTGTTGTATATCCGCCGTGATTTTGCATTGTGACATTGAACATAAAGTATGGCATATTCCTGTCGCGGTTTTCAAAATCGTTTATCAAAACCTGATAATCGTAAGAATCGCTGATATACTGTCTTAAGAACATATTTTTTCTGTCGGGATAATACTGATCGACAAGCTGCTGGAGGTAGTTAGGATCGGAGCCGTTGCTCATATAATCGTTCATAATTGAGATGTCTATTATATTTTCAAGGAATTTATAGCTGTTAAATCCCATATTGTTATAAACGTTTACTCTGTTCCAACCGCTTGAAAAATAGGGGTGGAAAGCGGCGGAGTTGTAGCCCTGTCCCTCCAGTGTTGAAACAACGGTTGCAAGCGGAGAATTTATATAGAGCATATAAGCGTTGCTCCCTGAGGGTAAAAACGCCGTTGAATGGCCGGTTAAAAATTCAAATTCGGTGTTTGAAGTTCCGGCACCGACAACGGGTACAAATAAATTGCCCTTGACTGTGTTTTCCGTAAGACTTCGCATAAACGGCATATAATCGATATTAGTTGTGAAATCTCCGAGAACGCTAAGATCGGAAAGCGATTCGTTCATAATGCAGATGATATTCGGAGTTTTCTCGGTTACCTCAACAGGTTCTTTTTTATCAATATTTTTTTCTACATAATCTGAAACATTGTTTGCATCATAACCCGAAGGGGCTGACATAAACAGATATTTAGTATTACAAAAGAAGTTAAAAGTAAATCCGTAGTTTTTATAGCCTCTTGTCTGATTCCAGAAGTCAGGTTTTACACCTGCGTCTGCAAAAATAGATGTAAAATAAAAAAGGCATAAAACAACTGCGGCAAACGAGCCCGAAAATACTCGGGAAACGATTTTTGTTATAAGGTTGTATTTCGGAGTTTTTATCTTAATTCCGATAACCATTATAAAAATGAATAAAAGCGAGCCTGTTAAGACCAAGTGCGTGAGCTTATAAGAATAGGTGTTTGCAACATTTGCGGCAGTGGTAATGCTTAAAAAATCCATAGGGATAAACGGAGTTCCTCTGAAATCCATTATATAGCAATGCGCAACGGCAAGGCCGAAAAGTATCGGGTTTACAACTAAGATCGATACTCTTATACTGCCCGAAAGGGCAAAGAAAATAAAATAAAATATAAGAATAATGATATAATTACCCAAAAAACCGAGATAGGTCATATTATAAACAAAAACGTTATTAAGGCATTCCGTCATTGTCATAGTAAGAATTGGCAGAATAAATAAAAACACGAGGTGCATAACCTTATTAGTTTTTTCATTTCTGAATTTGAAATTAAAGGTTATCAAAGCTCCTATTGCAAATGGGAAAAGCAAGCAAAAAGCAAGCAGCACCCATTTCATTCTGAATTCCTGAGAAATAAACGCATTATTGTCAAGAATAACAGTAAGCAAAAGTGCCGCCGATATTATAATTCCCGTGAGCCGGGACTTTTTAGTTGAATAAATATCCATTGAAAAAGCACGGAGAATTTTATAAAATCCTCCAATCTTTCCGTCATCGGATTTTGTAAAAAATCCTTTTATTTTATTTAAAATTCCGGAAGAATCCATAAATCCGCCTCTTTTAAACATTTAAAATCATTAATATTATACCATATAGTTCTCAAAATTACAAGCAAAAAGACTCGGGCAAACCCCAATGTCATTAAGTTAAGAGATTGCTAATAGGCATAAATGGCAAAATAAAACACACTTAGAACTGAAAAGTAGTTTTAAGTGTGTTTTTATGTAAAAAAGGCAAAACGAAAAAGCCGATTGAAAAAATCAGCAAAAACGTGGAGAT
>CAKSGV010000003.1 GCA_934454845.1 uncultured Eubacteriales bacterium
TGCCAGGCGGTACTAATAGACCGAGGGCTTGACCTACTTTTCGTTCCTCCATTACTTGTTCAGTTTTCAGGGTGTGAATTCCATTGGATTTGCACCATTAGCTCAGTTGGTAGAGCACCTGACTCTTAATCAGGGTGTCCCGGGTTCGAATCCCTGATGGTGCACCATTTTGCTATATCCGGCCCGTTGGTCAAGTGGCCTAAGACTCCGGCCTCTCACGCCGGCAACAGCGGTTCGAATCCGCTACGGGTCACCATTATATCAAACGGTTACCGTTGATATAAAAATAATAGTTGGTGTTGATTGCGGTGAGGGTCCACCTGTTCCCATTCCGAACACAGAAGTTAAGCTCACTTGCGCTGAAGATACTTGGCGGGCAGCTGCCCGGGAAAATAAGTAGATGCCAACATTTTGCCTTAATAGCTCAGTCGGTAGAGCACTCGGCTGTTAACCGAGTTGTCGTAGGTTCGAGTCCTACTTGAGGCGCCAGAATTATCGCCTGAAAAGGCACAAAGTACGAAAACCCTTGAAATATCAGGGGTTTTCGCCATTTTTACAGTCAATTTTGTAGCTAAAACATAGGGCACAAAATTGGCTGTTTTTCTTATTCCCCCAGACTCGAACCGTCGAAAACTATAATTCTCAAGTAATTTGTTATTGGCTTCATACACTCCTCCTCATGCTGGACTTGAACTGTCGAAAATTAAATCACATATTTTGACCGTAATTTCTTTATTACATATAAAGATTTTACGGTCTTTTTTTATGCCCGTTTTTTTCCTTGAAACCGTACATAGCCGTATACTTTGCGGCTGAAAAACAAAGGAGGTTAACGAAGTGAACTGCAAGGTAATTGCAATAGAAAATCAAAAAGGAGGTACGGGCAAATCAATTACCGCATTGAACCTCGGTGTCGGTCTTAAAATGACAGGCAAAAAGGTTTTGCTGATTGACGCCGATCCGCAGGGTTCGCTTTCCATCAGTCTCGGAATCAAAAGACCGGACGAGTTAGATGTTTCCCTTGCAACCTTAATGAGTAAGGTAATCGACAACAAACCGTTTGATGATGACTACGGTATTATTCATTGCAGCGAGGGTATCGACCTGATGCCCTGTAATGTGGAACTGTCCGGCATTGAAAGTTACCTCTTTACGGTAATGAGCCGCGAGTGCATTATGAGAACCTATGTCAATCAGGTTAAAAAGAATTATGATTACATTCTTATTGATTGCACCCCGTCGCTCGGACTTCTGCCGATTAACGCTTTTGTTGCGGCGGACAGTATTATCGTACCGAGTCAGCCGAGAATTTTGTCTACCAAAGGTCTTGACCTGTTATTGCGTACTTATTCGCAGGTAAAGCGCGGTATCAATCCCGACCTTAAAATCGACGGTATACTCTTTACAATGGTGGATGCACGAACCGTAAATGACAGGTCGGTAATTGAGTCAATGCGCGAGACTTTCGGAATGAAAATCAATGTGTTTGACACCTTTATCCCCGCCTCCGTGCGAGTTACCGAAGCAAATATGGAGGGCAAAAGCATTTTTGCCTATGACAGCAAATGTAAGGTTGCCGACGCATACAAAAATCTGACGAAGGAGGTGCTGGATATTGCCGCGCGTGAAAAAGCTCGATTTAGGGATGACGGCTCTCGATGAGTTGTTTATGAATGACAAGGAACGAGCCGAAAATAAACTCCCGAAAATCTTTGACATCCCACTTTCGGAAATTGACGATTTCCCCGGTCACCCCTACCGTGTTCTTGATGATGAGGATATGCAGAACCTTATGGAAAGTATCAAGGACAGAGGGGTTATCACTCCTGCTATGGTGCGAAAAAAGAATGACGGCAGATATGAAATGATTTCCGGTCATAGGCATAAACACGCTTCCGAAAGGCTCGGACTTGAAACCTTGCGTTGCGAGGTTGTAGAGGTCAGCCGTGATGAAGCAATCATTTTAATGGTTGACAGTAACGCTCAAAGGTCTGTTATTCTCCCCTGTGACAAAGGGCGAGCCTACAAAATGAAATTAGAGGCGATAAAAAGGCAGGGACAAAGGACGGATTTAACTTCTCGCCCAGTGGGCGAGAAGTTGTCTGTTGCAGAACTTGCTGAAGATGCGGAAGACAGTGAGCGTCAAATACACAGATATATCCGCCTTACCTATCTTGTTGACGAGCTGCAAGACTTTGTGGATAAAGGTCAGATGAAGATGCGCCCTGCCGTTGAGCTTTCCTATCTTGATGAGGAAACTCAAAGAGATATCGTTGACCGTATAGATGAAACCGAAGCATTTCCGTCGCACGATCAGGCAATCCGCATCCGCAAGGCGTATGAAGCCGGTGAAATCAACTATGATAAGGTCCGGGATATTATGGCTGAGGAAAAGCCAAATCAGAAACCGAAATTCAAGTTTTCCTTTGACCGGCTGAAACCGTATATTCCAAAAGACTATTCGGACAGCAAGGCTGAGGATTATGTTATAAAAGCACTTGAGTTCTATCAGAAGTATCTCAAAAAGCAACGGGAGCAGGCAAGGTAATGAAAAGTGCGCACAAGGCTGAGAAGGCAAAGGCTTTCCCGGTCTTTTTTGTTGCCCTGCCCGCTATTTCACTTATATAAGAATCTAAGTTGAAAGGAGGAAAAACAGTATGCAGTTTGATGTGAAAATCCGCAAGGTCATCGAGAACGGCAAGCCCCTCAAGGCTCTTGCTTCTGTCACAGTGGATGGTTCCTTTACTATCCACAATGTCAGAGTAATCAAGACCGAGAACGCGCAGTTCGTTGCGATGCCTTATGCGACCTTCAAGGACGCTGACGGTAAGGATGTCCGCCGTGATATCGTTCACCCCATCAAGTCCGAGGTTCGCAAGGCAATGGAAGCCGCCGTATTTGCGGCTTACGAACAGAAGCTCGCTGAAAAGGCTGAATAAGCCAAGGCAAAGAAAATCACGAAACAAATCAAAGAAAGAATGAGGTAAAAATTTATGTTCAAGAAAATCAGAAACAAGGTGAACACCGCAATTTCCACCGTTCGCGCCGCTGTCGCCTGCAAGAAGGCCGAAGGCTATGTTGACTCCGGCGTAAAAATTCTCATCGCCGTTGTCATCGGAGCGCTCCTGCTCGGCGGTCTGTATGTGCTCTTTAACACCACCATTATGCCCACCGTAACGACCAAGATTCAGGGCTTGTTCAATTACGCAGGCTAAACCAAACGGACGGAGGGGTGTCATAGGCGGCACCCCTCCGCCTATTTTCTTGAAAAGGGGCGAATAAATGAAACACTTAATGATACGACCGATTATGCCGCGAATCACACCGGAAATAACGGAAAACCCTCTTATTCTTGTGAACGGTATCGTGCTGCTTGCGCTGACGGTGCTTACAGCCGTTTTTATCAGCCTGTATGCGTCGAATGTATACAATGGAAACAAGAAAAAGGCGGTGCTTTTCTTCACGGTTATTGCGGCGCTCACAGCCCTTTCGCTGTTCTGTTTTTTTGGATGTGCTGCAACCACTGTCAAGGGCATTATCTTCTGCCTGCTCCTCGCATTCTCCTCTTATGAGGACATTAAAACGAGGGAGTGCGAAAACTATGTCCATTTAATGATTGTGATTGCAGCGTTTATCGGTACGGATATGTCGTCTCTGCCCGGTATGCTTTTGTCGGCTTTGATTACAGGCGGAATTATGCTTGCGACAGCCGCCGTAACGAAAAGCAGCGTCGGCGGCGCGGATATAAAGCTTTCCGCCGCTTGTGCATTTATGCTCGGCACGGTACAAGGAATGACCGGGCTGATGATAGGCTTAATACTTGCAGTCATTATCAATTCCATAAAGAACAGAAAGAAAAAACACGAGGGATTTCCTTTAATCCCTTACCTTGCCGTCGGGTTTATGGCGGCATATTTTATGTAAAAACAGGAGGTTGAAACTTTGAAGAACAGAACAATTATCGGTATCGTTTGCATGATTCTTGCAGTTGCTATGACCTTTGCGATTGCTCCCGTTGTAAACCGACTGACAAGCGACACAACAACGGTTGTGCGGCTGAAACAGGAGGTCGGCAGAGGTACTAAAATCACGGAGGATCAGGTTGAAACCGTAAAGGTCAAAACAGATACTATGCCGCAGGGCGTGTATGTAAAAACCGCCGATGTGGTCGGCAAATATGCGTCCTCCACTCTCTACGCCGGAGATATTCTTACAAAGGCGAAGCTGTCGGGAGACTCCAATAATGCAGATGATGTGCTTGCGACGCTTAACGGCAGCAAGGTAGCCGTCAGCGTAACCATAGACACCTTTGCGGCAGGACTTTCCGGTAAGCTTCAAAACGGAGATATTATCTCGCTTATCGTGGTAGATAAAAATGCGGGAACCTCCGCTATTCACGGTGAGCTTAAATATATGAAGGTCATCACCACAACTACTGCAGGCGGTATAGACCAGGACTCCGTTGTAAAGAACGAGGACGGCAGCTTTGAAATTCCGAGCACAATTACGGTCCTTTGCAACACCGAACAGGCAAAGCTCCTTGCAAAGTATGAGGCGGACATTACCCTCCAAGCAGCCCTTGTTTACCGTGGAGATAACGAAACTGCTGCTAAGTTTCTTGAAAAGCAGGACGCTTTCTTTGCGGGAGGTGGCACGAATGAGTAAGATGATTGCCGTTTGCGGCGCTCCCGGCAGCGGCAAAACAACCGCCGCGCTTAAAATTGCGGAGGAAATCTACTATGCCAAGAAAGGCTCGGTTATATTCCTCTCTACCGATCTGAATGTACCCTGTCTTGCGTATATATTCCCGAACTGCAAGGAAGCGGAGCTTTATTCGGTCGGCGTGGCGCTTGACCGCACGGATATTTACCGTGAAGATGTGCTTCGCCAGATGAACCATGTCAAAACAATGGAGAACTTCGGTTTTATCGGCTACAAAGCCGGTGAAAACAGCTTCTCCTATCCGAAAGCAACCGAGGACAAAATTCTGAATCTCTTTTCTCTCTTAAAGGAACTTGCGGATTATGTTGTGGTCGATTGCGCCGGAAATGCCGATGAGCTTATTTCCTCTATGGCGAAAAGCCATGCGGACAGGCTTATTCAGCTTATTACCCCCGACCTTAAATGTATGGCTTACTATTCCTCCAACGCAGGAATGTTTGAGATGAGTGCGAGTAACCGCATTAAGGTTATGAACATTGCGGACAAGGATCTGTTTCTCCCGATTACGGAGGTTGCAAACCACTTTAAGGGCGTAGATTTTACACTTCCGTTTTCCAAGGCACTGAAACAGCAGACCATTACGGGTACGCTTTCCGAAAGGCTTCCCGATGCAAAGTATAGGAGCGTGGCAGCGGGCATTGCAAAGGCGGTGATCTGATGGCTCAGACAATCGACTTTGTTTCTCTGCTCCATAAATCGCAGGAGTATATCTCCGAGAACTATGCGGCAGCGCTCTCCGACCGCAGTAAGATTGTGCAGCTTCGCTCATATATCGAGAAGTATCTGCACGACAGCGGCTTTGAGGTTGAAGGTATGACCTTTCGTGAGCTTGCAGACAAGCTGTATTCCGAAATGGCGGAATATTTGGTGCTTACGAAATATCTCGGTCGCGATGAGATTGAAGAAATCAATATTAACGGTTGGGACGATATTGCCGTGACCTATACGGACGGTCATATTGAAAAAGCCAAAGAGCATTTCTATAATCCGCAGCACGCCGTAGATGTGGTAAAAAGACTTTTGCACCATTCCGGTATGATTATCGACAATGCAACGCCTATGTCGCAGGGACATCTCCCCGGCAACACCCGTATTACTGCGCTGAAAGAACCACTTGTGGACGATGACAGGGGTATCAGCGTGTCTATCCGACTGCTTCACCCGTCGAGAGTGGATATGAAAGCGCTTGTGAAGGGCGGCAATGCTACGCAGAAGATGATAGATTTTCTCTGTATGTGTCTGCGCTACGGTATTTCCTTTGTGGTTGCAGGTGCGACATCATCGGGTAAAACAACGCTTCTGAACGCCCTGCTTACTTCCATTCCGGACAATAAGCGTATTTTTACGATAGAGTCCGGCTCGCGCGAGCTGTCGCTTGTAAAGGTTAAGGACGGCAAGGTGGTAAACAATGTTGTGCATACGCTCTCCCGTCCCTCGGATAACCCTGCATATGACATCACGCAGGAGGACTTGGTGGTAGCGTCCCTCCGTTTTAACCCGGATATCGTGGTAGTCGGAGAGATGCGTGATACCGAAGCGTATTCGGCAGTTGAGGCAAGCCTTACGGGGCATACGGTTGTTTCGACCATTCACGCATCGGCGGCAGACGCGGCGCATATGCGTTTGGCTCTGCTTTGTCAGAAACGCTTTCCCATCAACTTTGCGACTTCGCTTATGCAGGCAGGTCAGGCGTTTCCCCTTGTTGTGTACGCACACAAGCTTGAGGACAATTCCCGTAAGATTATGGACATCTCCGAGTGTGTGATTACTCCCTCGGGCGAACGGGAATATCATACCCTTTTCCGCTTTCGTATCACGAAAAACGAATTGAAGCGCGGCAAGTACAAAATCGACGGTTACTTTGAACAGCCGGAGATTATGAGCGAACATCTGAAAGCAAAGCTTTTGCAGTTCGGTGTGCCGCAGAAAACATTGGAACAGTTTTTAGTAAAGGACGGTGATTTCAAGTGATATTTTCCGTTATCAGCTCAGTCCTCATTATTATCGCCGTTGTGTGCCTTTTCGGACTTACCCCCGAAAGAGTCACCGACGATTTGATGCAGATTATAACACCAAACGATACTATGCGGGATAAATCCCGTAATCTTCGCGGAAACAAAAAGAAACACCGCCTTTACAGAACGCTTGTGAAGATGAAAACCGCGCTTGCCGTTACGGGTAAATCAAAGCAGTTCACGATTGTCTGCTGCGCGTCGCTTATTCTTTTTGCGGCGGGCATTGTTGTGTCGGTGCTGATAGATAACATTTTCCTTATGCCGGTACTGTCGGTGGCGTTTGCTCTGATTCCGTTTTTCTACACTACGAGTACACTGTCCTACTATGAGAAAAACACCAAGGAAGAACTTGAAACCGCTTTGTCTATCATCACGACCTCATATGTACGCTCGGACGATATCGTTGCGGCGGTCAGAGAGAATATAAAATATATCAAGCCGCCGCTGCGTGATGTGTTCAAGTCCTTTGAGGGCGACGCAACCGCTATTTCCTCAAATATAAAACACGCACTTTACAAGCTGAAGGATAAGGTGGACAATGAAATATT
This sequence comes from uncultured Eubacteriales bacterium, assembly GCA_934454845.1. Lineage (GTDB taxonomy): Bacteria > Bacillota > Clostridia > Oscillospirales > Acutalibacteraceae > UBA737. The sequence continues at coordinate 7,286 of CAKSGV010000003.1, forward strand.
TTGGGAGTGGTGCGACACGCTTATTCAGTGTCAGGATGACCGAACGCTTAAGGATACGCTTTTGCCCATTGTTGCAAAGCTTACCGATGTGCGTATCGTCAATTCGGAACTGAAAACAATGCTGTCCTCAGCCCGTAACGAATACTGGTTTATGGTTGCGCTGGTGGTCGGCAATGTGCCGCTTCTGTATCTGCTCAATAAGGATTGGTTTCACACTCTGCTCTTTACCGCACCGGGTAAAATTGTGTGCGGCATCTGCGGTATGGTCATTTTGATTACGGCTTTGTTTATGATAAAATTCACGAAGCCTATTGAATACAAGAGATGAGGAGGTTTTAGATATGTTACAGGCAATTATCGGGGCGCTGTGCGGCGTCGGGCTGTTCTTTGTGCTTGCGGATGTTTACCGTATTCCGTACCTTAAAACCTCCAAAGCCGTAGAGAGCCTGTCAAAGCAGCAAAAGGAAAAGACTTCTGCCCTTAACATCTGGCTCGGAAACCTTGCGGAATTTCTTGCAAGGCATATGAAGCTCAATGAGTTCAAAAAAGCACAGCTTGAAGCGGATCTGAAAACTGCTCAGATGGATATAACGCCCGAGAAGTTCAAAGCAAACGCTATTGTAAAGGCAATGCTAATCGGCGTGTTTGCTGTTCCTATGGCATTTATTTTGCCGCTTCTCTCTCCCGTCGTTCTTTTCCTTGCGGCATTTCTTTACCGCAAAGAAATGAAAGCCGTATCGGTGAAAATCCGATATAAGCGAGAGAAAATCGAGAATGAGCTGCCGCGACTTGTTTTTACCATAGACAAGACCTTAAAGCACAGCCGAGATGTTCTCTATATGCTTGAAAGCTATGCAAAAAACGCAGGGCGTGAAATGAAGCACGAGCTTGACATTACAGTGGCGGATATGAAGTCCGGCAACTACGAAGCGGCGATTACAAGGCTTGAAGCGCGCGTCGGTTCGGCTATGATGAGCGATGTCTGCCGTGGACTTATCGGCATTTTAAGAGGTGACGATACCGAGATGTATTGGGCGTCGCTGACTCTTAAATTCAACGATATTCAGCGTCAGCAGCTAAGACTCAGAGCGCAGAAAGTGCCGCGAAAGGTAAAACGCCTTTCTATGTGCCTGCTCATTTGCTTTATGCTTGTGTATGTGGTAGTGATTCTTTCACAGATTATGGATTCCATCGGCGTCCTTTTCGGATAAAGGGGGGTTATGATGAAGAAGCTATTGCGCGCAAAACGCGGTGAGGGCTATGTCGATATGTGCGTCGGCGTGGTTGTTTTCGTGATGATCCTTGTTATCGCCGTTAATATATTCAGCTTTATCACCCTGCGTATTGAAATGGATCAGATTGCGGATGACCTCATAGAAGCGGCAACCTATTCCGGCTGCTTTAACAGCGACTTTTGGAGTGCTGACAGCGATATGCTCGATCAGTATTATTACTACGATATTGACTATGGTGCGGACCGGTATTTCAACAGTACCTATCATCGGGTGCAGCTCGGTGAGCGAATGTGGGTTGAAATTTCCAAACACACCTATATCAAAGGACTTGGGGTGTTCAAGATTCCCGTTACGGTTTCGGTGAAGAAATCGGGATTGTCCGAAAAGTATTGGAAGTAGGTGGAGATATGAAAAGCAAAAGAGCCGAAGGCTATGTTTCCACCTGCGTAATGATCGTCATTATCTGTATGCTGCTCTCCGTCTTTGTTACCTTTGCGGTGGCGGTGAATACTGTAAAAACAGTCAAGCGTAATTCCCGCGTGGTGCTTGACAGCTTTGTAATGCAGAACTCTATTGAGATATACAACTCAATAAAGCAAGGCAACAACAAAACGGACGGAATCGACGCCACCGAATACCGGGAGGCACTGACGGAATTTTGCACACTTGAAAAGCGCGGCTACTGCTATTACAATTATGACAGCGACGGAGACCTGAATTATTATATCACTACTCCGTATGTCAGATTTACAGTAGATAAGAAATTGCAGATTTTCACATCATATACGATATATGTCCCGATCCGCTTTGCAGGAATACGGGTATCTACCGTTAGAATCCCGATTACCGTTGAATCAAAATATAACGAAAAGTTTTAGGAGGTACAGACGAATGAAAAACAAGAAAAAGCTCTGTATTATCGGCGTATCCGCGCTTTGCATCGTGGTTGCCGTTGTCCTCTGTATCACACTGATACCGAAGCATAACGGGGACAAACCGGCTGAAAGCGAAGCTAAGGAAACTTCAAGCGGTACGATTGTCATTGACGAGCCGGAAAAGGATACACAGAGCGACGAAACCAAGAATATAAACGAAGATGACAAGCTTGCCGACGACGGCAAAGGTCGGCTCAGCCCGGAGGTTGAAACCGATGATATAAGTAAAAGCGGAAGCACCGGAGAAAAGGCAAAGGACACAAATAAGACCGTGACCGAACAGCCTATCCCGAGCGATGAGGGCAAGACCGGCGGCATATCCATCGGCAGCGGCGAGAAAAACCATCATTGCGAAAACGCCGAGTATCACGCTTATATTAAAAACCTTGAGCTTGACGGCTGCCCCTATTGCGGCTCGCATAGCTGTGCAAGCTTTTATGTAACAAACGAATGGGGCTATACCGAGTACACGCCTACCAAGTGTCCCGATTACAGCAAGCAAAAGGATAACACCGAGGTTTGTCCGCGCTGCGGACTTGGCTATTGGTCGGCAGAAAACCCGGGCGGTTGCTTTTCTTATTTGCAGGATACGGTATGTGAGTGCGGCGAAACGGTTAAGGGCAACACCTGTCATCACCACTGATAATAACGAAATCTACGGGAGTCAGACTTCAAAAGTCCGGCTCCCTGTTTTTATGTAAAGGAGGACTTCGATGAAGAAGAAAACTATTCGGATTCTGTCAATCTTTCTTGCGGTGCTGGCCGCCGTTTCTTCTCTTGCCGTTACCGCCTATGCACTTAATTGGGACGGCTCATCGGCAGGCGGCGGAGGTGCGGGAACTTCGGCAGGACCGAACGGCTACGCAATTATGACTACCGACGATAACTGTATGATCGGCTACCGTTTCAGCGTAGTGGATAAGAACGGCGGTACAAAGAACGGCAAGGTCATAGATGTATATCGCAACACAAGGTACGCAAATCAGGCATTTAATTGGTACAAGTTTACGACCAAGTGGAACAAGAAGCAGTTAAGGGATAATCAGAACAGCGGCTTTTCCACAAGCAAAACAACCGCAAACTGTTATAAGGAAGCGGATATGGGCTTTGCTCAGAGCCTTCCGGTCACAAGCGGAATGAGTGCTTGGCAGAATGATACGCGAAATCTTAATCCCGTGCTCTCAAAGCTCGGTATCGGCGGTATTTCAAGCCTTAAAAACGGCGATAAGGTTCTTGTTGAGCCTATCTATGATGTGCGCCTTGAAAGTGTGTGGCATTCTCTGACCGTTACCGAGATTGCCCTGTACGGCAAGCATATCCTGGGCGCGAACAGTAACGGCGGTGCGAGCAAAACTTCGGCAAGCTGGGGCTTTATTTCCGAGTATACCAACCGCCATTTCCCAAACGCCCTTTACACTCCGGACGGTCAGGGATTATGGTCGGGCGTCGGAAAACTGTCAAAACGCGCGTCCTTTTATACCATTATCAACGACGGCTACGGCGTAGGTATTGCCTACACCGAAACAAAGCCCGACTTCACACCGACGCTTTCCGTTCGCTGCTGTGAAGCGTGGCCCGGGAATATAAGCGTCCGTAACAACAACCATTACGGTATAAGCTACGGAAGCAGCTTCTCTAATTGGACTTACGGACACGGTTATCCGCAAACAGGCAGCTCGGTTTGGTATGCGCTCAATTTCCCGGCTGAAAGTCAGAATTGCTATGTGAAGCAGTCTGTTTGGGTAGTCGGCGGCGGTTCGACCTCCCGTAATGTATGGTCGAACAGTAATACCTGGTATGATGTTAAGCTGAACCCGACAACTATCGGGAACGGTACGGATCATATCACGGTAAAAGCCCGTGTCGATTGGATTGACGGAAACGGTAATGTTCTGAAATACGGTCCCGAAAAGACCTTCTATATTCCTATAAGACCGATTGTAACAAGGGACAGCATTACCGCCTACGGAATTGACGGTGCCACTCAGGCAACGGCTAATGCTTCGGGAACAAGCGGCGCTATGTATTTCGGACAAAAGGTGCATTTCACTTATAGATTCGGCGGTAAAAACGAATGGGCATCATCGAACAATTTGCGCGGTCAGAGCTATCGTTGGAACGGCAGCGCTTGGGACTTGATCTATAAGTCCGGTAACGGCGAAGATGTTTATGTCGATAACGCTGATTTGAGCAAATACAACTCCTATTCCGCAAAGAGTGCGGTAAGGCATTATCTGATTCCGCTGAATGATAACGAGGACGCCAATTCGTATAAGATGAAATTCAATTTTAGGACCTATTGGGCAAGCGATACCGCCCATACGGGAGAATCGACCGATTATTACCTGAATATCGTAAAGCCCGATGTTGCGCTTGAGGATATTCGGCTTGTAAATGAGGACGGCGAATATGTTGATCCGCAAAAGCTGGAGGTTGCCGATGAAATAACCGTTCGGTATGTTTATAAGAACAATACCGATTGCACGGTTTATGTCAAGGGATATATGGACTGCGGTTCTCAGATTCCCGGCACATACGCGATCCCTGCCAACGGCACGATTGAAATTAAGGGATATACCTTTACCGTGCCGAATAAACGAACCTTTACGATTTGGGGCGGCGTATATCTGGATACCGTGGAACGCGGCAATACAGACTATGAAACCGACGGGTACAACAACGCTTGGCTGCGTGTATGCAAGTCCAATCATCCCGTAAAAATCGTACCGATTACGCCGAACGCGCCGTACCGTGAAAACACAAGAGTTATTTCGAGCTTTTATATTAAAAATCAGTCCTACGATGATTACAAACCAAGCTCTAACCTGAAAGTGAAATTTACGGTTTACGATGAAGCAAAAAAGTATCAGGTCTATTCGGCAACTATGAATGTAATTGTGCCGGCAAGGGATAAGAACCTTGTGTCCTTTGATTGGTATGTACCAAACAGATACGGGAACAATCGCGTGTATGTTGACGCGGAGATTATCGACGGCGGTAAGGTGTATAACCCCGTTTCACGGCTGAGGACGACAAAGCCAAAGCTTAGCTATACCACACCGGACACAACCTATGAGCGCTCCGCCCCGACAGGATTTACAAAGCCTGCCGAGCCGACAGAGACTAAGGCGTATACGACCTGGTGGCAGTATGAATACAAAAACAACGCCTTTGAAAAGGTGTATTACGGCATCGGAATTAACCCCTGGCTGAGAAAAGAAACCTTGCCGGCAACGGGAGCTACCGCAACACAAAACGGCAGCAGTTGGACGATGAAATCCGGATACGGATTATCCTTGTATGACTGCAATGTTATGACAAGTGTTTCCGGATATGAGACTCCGTCATACGGCTCGGGATATACCGTTCCGCAGTATTCCTATGCGCTTTTCCCCGAATACAATTATCAAAATGCAGCGGGCAAGATCACAACTTTGCAAAGCAAAAGCATCGGTAACTATAGGTTTTGGATTTTCCCGAATGTAGGCAATGTTGAGAATGTCCATTATACGCCCGTATGGTATCCGGACGGAAAATACTCGGTCAAGGTCGTAAAATCGGACGCTTGGACGCCGATGGGTATGCTTAAAAGCGAGGATGTTATAAGCAATATCACATTGTCGGGCAATATGTACGACGATTGGTATGTCGGAAGAAAATAAGGAGGTTTGGGAGATGAAAACAGTAATTCTCATCGCCCTTGTGGTATTCATTATCGGCGGTATCGTCTTTATGAATATCCGAGGAAAGAAAAAGAAATAAGCTCTATGGGCGGCATCGGTAAAACGGTGCCGCCCTTTGAATATGAAGGAGGTGAACTGCTTGAAGGAAGAAAAACGAATGGTAGGCAGCTATGAGGTAATTGCCTGTCAGAGAATCGGCGGCGAGGAAATTATCGTCGGAGAAGATAAGAACGCCGCACCGTCTGAAAGGTATCTCTGCTGTTATGCCGAACAAAACGATATCTTTGAACGATATAGCAGCGCGCTTGCAAGCGACGGTTATGCTGAGATTTTTGAAATCTACGGTCAGCGCATTGCTTCTGCTGCGAAAGAAGTTATTGAGAGAATCGGCAAGGAAAAAGAATTTATCGGTGACGGCGAGCTGATTTTCACCGCTGATAAATGCGAACCGATAACCGAGGAAGTAAATCTAAACGGAAAGATTGTCGTTATCGACAGCGATGTTTTCAGCCCTGAGTATCAGCTTGCAACCCATCAGCTTATGCTCTGCACGGGCGGTTTCGGAGCACAGCCTAATGCCAGAGGGCGAAGCTGCTTTTGCACTTCTCTTTATGACGGACACGATACGAAATTTTACAGGCAGGATATCATAGGAACAATCGCCGCCGAGGATCTGCCCGAATGGGCAAAACCGGGATATGACAAAGCGGTTACGGCACAGAAAAAAGCGGAAAGGAATGAGAGATGATGGATTTGGATATGCGAGCATTAACCGAAAAGGAGGATAAATATACCTTTTCAAACAGTATGCAGATTTCAATGCAATGCGGTCTTATTGGACATTTGAGAGCCGATATGGACTCGGACGGCAACGGCTTTTTTAGCAGCTGGGAGGATTACCGCAAGGAGCCGAAAACCGATGAGTTTAAGGATGAATTCGATAAGGTAATCAATTCACTTCGTGAGGAAGGAGATATTCTTTATAACCGCAAGTCTTTGGCAAAATACTGCTATTCCTCTCCGCAGGCAAAAATGAATAACGAGCAGGATTATTACGGGGTACGGGTAGATACTGAAAAGTATGCTTATCTTTGCCGTCTCAATCCTAACAAGGGCGAATACAACCTCTATTGCTACTGCTATATAAAGGATTGGCTTGATAAGCATATCCGCAGCGCGGAAAAAGGAATCCGTTTCATTACCCCGGAATATAAAGAGAAATTTCGCATCAGTGACGGCGAGAAGATTCGTATTACCTTTTCTGACGGCGAGGTCAAAGACAGGGTGTGCAGATATATTGACGATAGTCATGTGGAGGTCGGAGATGACCTTTATCATATCTGCGAATTTGCCGAACGAATGGAGCAATGCGGTGCGACATTTATTCCTCTGCGCTCGGATCTGCCAGAAGTCTGCTATTCGATACTGCCGAGCACCGGTGATGCTATTATCATTAAACACGGCGAAAGCGGATATTATCGCTCCGAATATTCTACCGAAGATAAGGCGTTTAATCGTGAATTTGCAAATGACCGAAATGCAAATCTCGGCGTCAGCAAGGCACAGGCTGAGGCAATGAAAGCAGGCTCTATGTTCGGGTGGGACACACCTGCCGCCGACCCGAAAAGCTATGATGTGAACGGAACGCTTCTCCGAAACACAAAGGATAGAGATGACGCACGATGAGTTATCAGGAAAACACGGACCACATTATATGGTCAGACTACAATCTTGATTTAGAGGATTGGCGCGAATCCCTTTTGGAGCTTTATCCGCACTACTCAGAGGATGAACTATATGAGAAAATGTACGACTCCAATGCGGTCAATCTTGATGACGAGCGTTACAATTTGGATATTCAGCTCTCCGCACCGATTTTGGTTATCGGTGATCTCGGGCTTTGGAACGGCAGACGAACCGGATATAAAGAAATAAACAGCGGAAATGTCCGTGACTGCCTATATTCAGATACCGATTATACCACTTGGTATGTGGATAAAAACGGAGAGTTTTGTTGTGACGCAATTCATCACGACGGTACAAATCATTATCGCTATCGCGCATACAGAGACGGTGTTACAGACGAACAGATTGAGGACTTGAAGGAAAAGATATATTTCGGTGCGGCGACTGAAAAGGATATCGAGAAAGTTACTCGCAGACTCGGTGATGACATCGGAAAGGTATACGGGTGGACTTTCCCCGAAAAAACTATGAAAAGAGAGGTGTACGCAAGATGAGCATTGCAGTGAATGTAAATGAGGAAACATTTGAAGATGTCACGGTTTTCGACAGACCGATGATTTTCACTTGTCTGAGATGCGACCGCAGCACCCTCCCCAAAGGTATGTATCTTTACGAGGTGCGTCACGACGATGACGGGCGCGGCGATCCCTGCGAAATTGCAGAGCATATCTTGGTTAATCATTGGGGCACGCTCATTTCCAACCGACCGATACGGCTTGAGCAGCCTAATAAGGATTGGAAGCCTTATCGCCTGATAGACGCTGAAACCGATTGGAATTATGAGGGTACGGAAACTTCTCTGAAAGAATATATGGAGAAACACCCGCCTAAAAAGGAAAAAAGCTATGAGAGGTGACGATAATGCCGAGTAAATTTCAAACCACAGTTGCAATGGCAGAATATACGGCGAAAGATATCAGCTCCCGGCCGGAGGTGTTCGCCGAATTTTTGACTACGGCGGCGCACAATTATAAATACGGCTTTCGTGACCAAATGCTTATTTTCGCTCAAAAACCGAATGCCACCGCCTGTGCCGAAATTGAAGTGTGGAATACACAAAGAATTTCCGGCAAAGATTGCGGCACTCGAAGAACGCATTAAGGGCTTTGATATGGATATTGCAACAGCAAACAGTCACCCCGCCGGAGATAAGGACAATTTTTGCGGAATGACCGTTAAAGGTGTTTCCTTTTCCGAGAAAAAGGATGCAGGTGAAGCTATTATTGCCGCCTGTAAAGCTATGTCAAGTCCCGACGCAATCGGCTTTGGCTCTTATCGCGGATTTGATATGGAGCTTTCATTCGACACTTTCAGCAAAGAATATAAGATAACTCTTATATTGCACTTGTAGTAAAAGCACGGAACGCATATATCGACGAGCGAAAGCCTACCGAAGATGTGGATGAGCTACTTTGCAAGTTAATGAAGATTAAGAGAAAGCTACGAGCGTAGCGGGAAGAAACATACGCCGGATGGAAATAAAACCGTCCGGTTATTTTTATACCCATTTTTCATACCCACTCTCCTGCTTTCAGTGGGTAAATCAGAAAAGAAATGAGGTGAAAGGAATATGAAAAACGATATCAGAAAGGCAAATGAAATCACTATCGAAATGCGCGTCAACGACATTGTTTACGGCATTATCAGCGATGAACTTGATAATATGATTTGCGACTGTGAGGATCTACCCGAGGAGTTTGAAAAGCTCTATTTTGCTAAACGCGTACTCTCTGTTCTTGAAAACAGCGATATGCCGATATTCCGATCAGCTTTTGATGCTGACCGAGCATAAGATTGAAACCAAAGAGCAGCTTTTAGCGTTTCGTGAAAAAGCAACGGCACAAATCCCGGAAGTAATAAAACTCAGGCAGGATATGCGAAATGCCTTAAAGCGGGCAATTCGTGCCGGCGACGAAACAATGATAAGCAAGACAAAATACAACATCGACATTTACTCAAGACAGCTTAAAAAACTGCGTCGTGAGATAAACGCTTGCGACGGTGTTTTAGAGCGTATGGACTCGGTACGGGAAAAGCTCATCCGAATCGAGGACGAAAAATTCAGAGGAAAGGATAGGTTAAAGAATGAACACATCAGCAGAAGCGGCAGAACAGGTAGTACGAATGAGTCTTAACGGAGCCGAAGCCGCATTAAAAATTACAGGCTCCGCGTCAAAAGAAGTTGCAAAGCTGCTTTTCAAAGCCTTAAAGGATTTATCTAAACAAACCAAGAAAACAAAAGGTCAGATGCGGCTTTCCAATCTTGTAAAGTCCGGTAAGAAGCTTGAGATTTATCAGGTGGCGGACGCAAATCTGAAAAGGTTTTGTGAGCAGGCAAAAAAATACGGTATGATCTATACCGTGCTCAAGGACAGAAACAAAAACGACGGCATCACCGAGGTTACATTAAATTCCGAAAAAATTACCGTTCGCATCCGTCAGCAGCATAGTGATATGAAATTGCAAATTAAAAAGCATAGAGAGTTTAACAATGGGTTATCCACAAGTGATGAGTATAGTGGAAAAATTGATATATTACCCTCTGTTATGAAAATACCTGATATTTCGGATAATGTGATTTTAAAAGGAGTTTTGGTTACAGAAAGACAAATTTTTTCTTTCGGAAGAAATAGCAGTATTTGCTTTGATGGAAATATGTATCTTGGAATTTGCGATTATGAAGTAGAAATTGAAGTGGACGAAAGAGATACAGAGGATGCTTTATCTATAATCAATTATCTAGGTTTGATTCAAAAGCCGATTAAAAGTAAAAGCGAAAGATTTTTTAGAAGGTTGGAGGCGATGAAAAGTGAGTAAAGTAATGCTTCCTTATGTAGAACCGTTGTATTCTACATATCATTGGTTAGCAAGTGCCGGGATACCGGCAAAACAAAATGATACATCTGATAATTGGTATTACAATAATACAGTAGAATGGCGTTGTACGCGAAAGTTTCTGCAGGGATTCACAACTCCGGAAATTAATCTTTCTTGTGGGAGCATATGGAATATGCCTTTTTTAGATAAAATTGGTGTAAATACACGCTTTGCTCGCAGATGTGCTTTAGATATCATTAAAACAATGATTGATGATGGATTTTATATTGCTTTTAGTGGAGTGGATGATTATTACGTCAAGGGTAAAAGTTGGTATAAGGAACAGCATTTTAATCATGACGGTTTGATTATAGGATATGATGATGAAAATGGAATGCTCTCCATTGCTGCTTATGATCAACGCTGGATATTTACTGTATTTGAGACACCACAAGAATGTTTCATTGAAGCTATGACGGTTCTTTGCGATAAAGGTGTGTATGGGGGACTTTATGCTGTCAAGACAAAAGACGAAGTACAAGAATTGGATGTTCAGACAATCTATAAAGATTTAAAAAAATATTTATCATCAGGGATAGATGAGTATACTTTGGATAGTCCCGATGCTGCATGGGGCATAGTTGTTTATGACTATATCTGTATGTACCTTGACAAACTTGCTGATGGAAGCATACCACACGAAAGAAGAGACAGAAGGGTATTTCGTTTAATATGGGAACATAAGAAGTGTATGCTTGGAAGAATTAAGGCCGTTGAAAAACAATACGGGTGGGATAATGAGCTTAGTTCGGACTACGAAGAAGTTGTTAAACTAGCAGATAAGGCAAGGTTCATATATTCCAAATTCGTTATTAAATACTCCAATTTGCATCTTGAAAGAATACAGGTACTCTTAATGCAGATGAAGAGTTTGGAGGTGCAAATACTCGGCAAATTGTTGAAAAGCTTTGAGGGAGAATTAAATGTCCAAACATCAGTTGAGTAACACGATTAGGAATCGTCGTAGTGTTAGAAGTTATTTTGATATTCATATCCCCGAAGATGATTTGAAAGATATACTTGAGTCTGGTTTATATGCACCGTCAGGAAAAAGTAGACAGCCTTGGAGATTTGTAATCATTAATAATTCTGAAATAATAAAGACGATAGCCAAAACAACGGTTTATAGCAGATTTGTTCGTAACGCACCGATCTTGGTTTTGGTTTTTGCAAGTACTAATGCGGAATATTCTCTTGAAAAAGATATGATAAGCATAGGGGCCTGTCTCCAAAATATATTGCTTACTGCAACTGAGAAGGGATATGGCAGTTGTATAATAGGTGAGCTATATAATAGATCAGAAATACTGGGTGGGTATGTGGACTTTAATATAAACGACTATTTGCTGGTATGTGGAATTGTTATTGGAGTTACAAAATTGATTTCAAAGCAGCGGTCAGAGTTTAAACTGAAGGATTTTATACTAAATATCGTTGACTAATAAAACAGATTGCAACAATAAAATGCTGCAATCTATTTTATTATCTGATTATAAATAAGTTTTATCTGCCGTTAAATTTTAGCAGAAATTTGGTTGAATGAAAGAATGGTATGCATTATAATTGTATTCAGAAATTTCAAAATGAAAAGAGAGGTTGAAAATATGATGTTGGGAAAGTAGCCCCGGTGCAATGTATAAAAAATGATATGCTTAAAGATATTGAAATAAAAGATCATTGTTTTTTGCTGTTAATTATCCATGAGGGAACCGCATATTTTCAGATTGGAGATATGGCATTTGAAGCGGTTGGTCCCTGTTTTGTGTGCTTTGATGAGCGAGAACAGCTGAAGCTTGTTAAAAAACGAGGATTGAAATGTGATGCAATCTATTTTCATCCAATGTTTTTAAACATCAATATGACTTTTCAATTGGTTCATAGCGGTAGCTATGAGCAGGTGGCAACAAGTCATGACTTGTTTTTACTTAAGCCATTTACTGATGAAAAAAGATTTGTTTTCCCTTTGTTTGAAGAATATACCGATAACCTTAATCGCTTATTTCTTCGGTTAGAAAACGAACTCAAAGAACAGAATGATTGGTATTGGTCGTGTAGGAGCCGCTCTTACTTTATGGAAATTATTCTTATGCTTGAAAGGGCATATGGACTAATTGGACAAGACGATTCGGGTATAACCATTAATAAAATTAAAAATCCACATTTGAAGAACGCAGTTATTTTTATTGAAAGTCATTATCCGGAAAGCATTACTTTAGAAAGTATAACAAAAGCTGCATCTATGAATCATTCTACATTAACTCAATTATTTAAAAAGGAGTTGTATATGACACCAGTTGAGTATTTATGGCAATATAGAATAACTGTTGCTAAAAAACATTTGGAATTTACAAACCTGCCGATAAAGGATATATCCATTAGATGTGGTTTTAAGACAATCCAACATTTTAGCAGAAAGTTTGAGGCATTTACCAATAACTCTCCGACAGCTTTTAGAGATATGGCTGTTGCCGAACGAAAGGCTGCATTTTAAATGTATTGTGATTTTGCATTTTGTGAAAGCACCATTTGAGACCTGATTTTACCGAAAACAGGTCTCTTTTTATAGCTGTATTCAAGGTGCGTGGAAAAGTGTTGATGATAAATCATGTTTTAAGAAAAATTATATTTTTTGAAGCATGTTATATTAAGACCGAATATTATAACTGTTATCCAGAGAAAAGAGTAATGCTCAATAATAATCATTTTGTTATCTGAGTTTAAGGACTTGTTATCTTACAACAATAATTGAAGTATCTTTCCTTGAAAGTTTTTTTATACCCATTTATAATTTTAACATAATCAAGATAAAAAACTTTGTAATCAGGTGAAGTATGAACAGTAATGATATTTATAAAAAAATTGGGAGAAGATTGAAGCAAAACAGAGAAAGATTAAATCTTACACAAGTTGAGTTAGCTAAACTTGTAGGCACATCGGTTACATATATCTCATCGGTAGAGCGCGGATTATCGTTCCCACGGGGTGATAAGTTGGTTGCTATACTTAATGCTTTGAATGCAACTGCCGATTCGGTCTTCTGTGATGTGGTTAAAGCTTCCGCGCAGTATAGAGTTTGTGTCCTTTATGATATGCTCTTAGGACTCTCTGGAAGTGAGAAAAATCGTATTTTGGAGACGGTTGATTTTCTTATTCGACAATCGAAAAAAGAAAGTAACGAGTGATTCACAAAACTGTGTTAAAACGCAATTTTTGCCATATTTAGTGTAATGCAAAAATTTTTCTAATATATAAAGAATACAATAATGTTACCTTTTATTAGTGAGTGCGGTATGCAGTGCGTAAACTTATGTTTCAAACGGATATCATTCACAGGAATGGGGATATGATGAAAACATAATGCAATGTGAAGGGTTGAAAAAAGGGTTTAAAGAATTGATTATGGAATTTACAGAGAAAAAAGTGTAATACATTTCATTCCCGGAGTGGCATTAGGCGTAGATACATATGCGGCAAACATCGTATTGAACTTGAAAGCACATTATCCAGGCATAACTTTGAAGTGCGCTATCCCTTGTGAAACTCAAGCGGTTAAATGAAATGAAAGGGATAGAGATATTTATTATGATCTGCTTGCAAAAGGTGATAAGGAAACTTTGTTGCAGCAAAATTATACTTCCGACTGTATGCAGAAAAGGAACGAATACATGGTAAATAACTCTGATTATGTTATTGCTGTTTGGAATGGAAAACCAAGTGGTACGGGAAATACAGTTGAGTATGCTAAAAAGAAAAATAAGGTAGTTCTTTTAGTTGATCCTCAAATATTAAAAATTGAGGAATATTAAGACTTAAATAAATTTAGTCTTTTACAATAGAAATTAGTGTGTTTTAAAGCAGCAGGTTTCGAGCCTGCTGCTTCTTTGTGCTGATTGGAAACAGCAAAATTGTCTATGGATAAATTTCTTTTATCTGCTCATAAGAACTTGACTTATTTTTATTGTTATTAGCTTGGATTTAGTTTATACTTTCTATGTAAAAATAAGTTGAATTTTGTCTAGGAATGGCGATGTTATGTTTTTGAGGAATTTTACCATTTGTATTCCAAAGGTTGAGAAGTCATATATAACAAATATTCCTGTAATCAAAGCATTAAACAATAATTGCTTTGAATTTCGAAACCCAGTAACTTTTTTTGTTGGAGAAAATGGAAGTGGAAAATCAACACTGATAGAAGCTTTAGCAATATGTTTGGGTATGAACGCCGAAGGGGGGTCGCGAAATTTTAATTTCTCTACAAAATCTACTGAATCCAATCTATGTGATTACATAAAAATCGCGAGATCAGCATTTGAAAAAGACAGTTATTTTTTACGAGCGGAAAGTTTTTTTAATGTAGCTTCAAATATAGATACTTTACGGCTTAATTTGAACTACTATGGAGGGCGTTCATTACATCAACAATCACATGGGGAAAGTTTTATTTCGCTAATTGAGAATAGATTTAAAGGGGAAGGACTTTATCTGTTAGATGAACCTGAGGCGGCATTATCGCCAACACGGCAAATGTCTTTGTTGAAATATATTGATCAACTTGTGATGTGGAATTCTCAATTAATAATTTCAACACATTCGCCGATTGTTTTGGCATATCCTGATGCGGATATATATGAGATTTCACAAGACGGAATCCAAAAAAAGCAATATGTGGATACAAATACATTTCTAGTAATGAAACAGTTTCTTGATTCACCTGAGCGAATGATTAAACATTTGCTTAAATAAACGATGATATGATTTTAAGGGAGAAGTTATGTATAATAATACAGTTAAATGTTTATATCAGGACGATAGTTTAGAACTAATAATTAACAACAAAAATAAACAGGTTCTTTTGTTAGAACGTTCTTTTAGTGAATGTGTTCGTTCTTCTAACGATTTTTTCGAATTGAGGCGAATTTGTAAAATTGATAACAATAATGCTGTAAATTTTGAAAATACTTTTCAATATTTAGTTTCTAATGGGTTTATTGATTCTGCATATCATGAAAATTTTGAGAAAAAGTTTTATCAGTGGCAAGATTATACTAAGAACTTGATTACAAATATTTCAAATATTGAAACACTTTGCAGATGTGTTTTAAACGAGGGCTTGTTGGTTAGCAAACTCACTATAGTTATAGGAAAATCGTTTAAATTGGAAAATCAAAAAAGAAAAATCAAGGAAAAAATATGTGAAATTCGCAAACACATTGGAAAATTAACTTTCATTATTAATGCCGACAAATCACAGCTTTGCGAACAATTTGAGATAGTCGATGCATTATATAATCTCGTTGATGAGTTTGTTGTTTGTATGTCGGAAACGATAGAACCCAGTAGCTTTTGTGAATTAATAGAAAATGATAATAATAAGAAAATTAATTTCCAAATATATATAAAGGAATATTTGGAGTATAGAAACATATTTGAATACTTTTATTCATTGAAAAAAAATATTATTCATTCTTCAAAGATATATTGTTATTTGTTTTCCTTTGAAGGTGATCAACATTATGATGCAAATGAGATTGTCTGCTTGTTAAACAACAATATTTCTTGCCTTTCTTCAATATCACAAATTGATGGAGAAATGCAGTGTGATGTTGTTCCATATACAATAAATGATTATAGTATTGATTTGTTGTTTGTTGGGGATGCATTTTTACAAGAAAGTCACATTAAAAAATGCACTCAAAAATGTTGCTATACAGATTTCTGTCCGTATACTTCAAACGAAAAATCTTGTCATTATAAAAAAATGTTGACAGAGACATTAGGAATAGTTGTGGACAACTAAATTGTGGAGAGATTTTATGTTTAGTTTATTTATAAAGATACATCATAGAATATTTAAAATAACAACAAATTCTTTATATGTTTATAATATTTTGAAAATGGAGTTATTATTTGAAAAAGATTGTTTTGAATATGAAAAAGAAATAGTAATAAAATATATTCCATTAGAACAACTGTATCAGAAGCATATACATGACGAGCGAATTCATACTTATCATGAACCTATTATTCTTACTAAACGACAGGTATCCACAATGATAATTACATCTGTGTCAGATGTGTATTCTATAAGAGCATTTATAACTCGCGAAATTTTAGAATACCTGTATTCGTTGGGAAATTATTTAGCATTACATTCGTCAGTTGTTGTAACAGAGAATAATAAAGGAATATTATTCTCTGGTGAAAAAAACTCCGGAAAAAGTTCAATGTCTTTAGCGAGCACACTTTGTTCGAATGCTGGATTAGTATCTGATGATATTACGATACTATATATAGAAGATAATAAAATAGTGACCGAAGGAATTTTCAAAGGAATCAATGCTGATGATCAAACCGCAAATATATTAAAAACAGGAATAGGCAAATCGACTAATTTGCCTGCAGTTAAAGAAAGATATATAATTAACGAAATGTTTTATAAAAAACACGCACAAATAACTGTGGCCTGCTTTTCTTGCGTGGCAAAAACAACAAAATCTGTGTGTATAAAAAGAATCAACAAAAAAACATTTTATGATGAGTTTCAAGCAAATTTAATCCGAACTTTTTTTGGGCAAAGAATGGAAATAGAACCATATTTTCTGTTGGACATGATGGATATAATGTTTTCAAGCACGGATATTTATAAAGTTAAGTTGAAAGATCACATTATAGATTCTCATTACGAGTTAAAAGAATTGATATATAAAAGAAAGAGGAAGAACAAATGTTAAAGATAGCGGTATTAGATAGTGGAATTGAATCTTGTGAAAGAGGAATTACTGTTTTTGAAAAAGAGAATGGTGAATTAGAGTTTCTTAATAATAGTTACGATTTTGATGTGCTGATGCATGGTGATGTAGTTAAACAAATGATAGGTGAAACTGAAAATGCAGAAGTTTATAGTGTTAAGATTTTTCATAATGAACTATATACAACCGCAAAAACACTTTGTGGGGCTATTGACTGGCGTATAAACAACAATATTGATATTATAAATATTAGTGCTGGTTTACAAGCAAAAGACAACTCGGAAATTGATGCCATAGCGCAAATCTGTAAAAAGGCTTATAATAATAATGTCGTAATAGTATCATCGTTTGATAAAGAATTTTGTTATCCAGCGGTGTTGAGCACAGTTATAGGAGTTAGAAGGAATAATGATTTGCTTCCGGGAGAATATCAAATAGATGATGATGGATGTTTTTCGGCAAATGGGGAAGTGGAATACACAAGTAGAGCAACTAAATCACGTGGTGGTCTGAATGGTAGTAGTTTTGCTTGCGCTAGATTGACAAAAGTTATTATAAATTTACTCAATGGTATCAATCAAATTAGTTATGATATTATCATTTCGAAATTAAAAGATAATATTCAGTTTGGTGTTAAAAGCAAAATAGTTCAATTTAAAACAGGAATATGTGGATTGGTATTTCTTAACAACACAAATGCACATTATCTATGTAATCCTAATTTACTTAATTATAAGATAAAAACCTTATATATTGTTCCTTCTCTATATAAAGAATATAAAGAAAGTGAAAAGTATAATGTCATTAGTTGTGACCTTGCTGAAATTTTCTCATCTGAAAAAACAATCGATTTATTTCAGAAAGTAGATACTGTTGTGATATCTAATATGGACTTTATAAAAGATAAAATAGATAGCTTCAATGAGAAAATTATTGATTTATTACTTACATTAGCACGAAATCAAAAAAATGTAATTTACTTAGGTAAGCTTCAAAATTCATTAGTTGAATTTTTATCTGTCGAATTTAGAAAAAATAAAACTTTTCTCTATTTTACAAATGAAATTAAAAGTGTTGTGGATAAAGATATTGATAATGAGAGAATTAACAAATCACTACTGCTAGCTACTTCTCGTATTATAGATAGCATTTTGCTGGAATGTAATATCAAAAGTGAAGTCGATAAAGAATGTATTTTGCTGTCAAATAATTATAATTCACAATTGATAGGTTTCCATACAATTTGCGATCTCTATGAAAATCAATATTATAGTTTTGCTATAAAAAAGCAGTTTCTGGAATCAAATATTAAAGCAAAAATGAAACCTAACAGCGCAAATCATATATATTTAAGTTTGAATTATCCAATTTTACAGTTTAAGTTAGATGAAACACGAAATGAAAGGTATAACAAATTTTTATCTATGGTTTTGGCGTATGATCCAGATGAAGTTATTATTGTTGCTAATCAGCAAGATGATATATTAGATGTAATTTCGTCAATAAACGCAATAGAAACAATTACTTCTAAAAAGGTTAAAACGGTATTTTTTTCGTGCGTTTCATATTATGATGGTGATAACTATGGATATGGTAAATACGCTTATCTGCCGAGCAATAGGCAGCAACTTGCTGTAAAAATGGCAGACTTCAAAAATTTGATGCCGGATGTAGAAGTGTCTGAACTATTTGAATTTTAGACAGCATAACTATGTGGTATTATCGAATTTTATTTATAAGGAGGTGAGAAATTATGACAAAAGCAACAAATTATTATGGAGTTGTAAAAATGTCAAACAAAGTTGTTGGAGCATTGGGTTGTGCATGTTATTGCACATGCTTTGGCGGCGATGATAGCGCACAAGTTGGAACACTATCTAACTATATTTCTTCTAGTAGTTATCGTTGATTTTATTTTATTGCTTTATTATCACACGCATAGTTATGTTGATTATTTTAAAGGAGGTTCTATCGTGAAAAATGTTGAAAACATGTATTATGGGATAGTTCGAATGTCGAATAAAAATATTAAAGCACTTGCAACATGCGGTTGTAGATGTTTTGGTACATCAGATAGTGAGCAAATCCAAAACATGAGTTATAATGTTGCATCAAATAACTACGCATAATTTTTGAACTTTAGGCAGTCAAAATTTGTGTTTTGGTTGCCTAAAATTTTAGGAGGAAATATTAATATGTTAAAACCCCTATTTGAGATTTTTAAATTAGATGATGTTTATATATTATACGATCCGATATCGAATAAATTTAGAACAATTCCCTGTCATGCATATAATTTTTTGCAGGAAGTAAAATTATGTGAGGATAATAAAGAAATTCCTGTGTCAGTAATACGGAAACATAATGATGGATATTTATATGTTAAGAATTTGATGACAACCAAAGTCTCATTTTCTTCAGATAGATTTTGTGATGCTAAGTATCCATATTCACAAGAACAAGTTGAACATATGCTTAAGCATAGACAAAAACAAATTGTTATAGAATTGACCAAAGATTGTAATTTTAGATGCAAGTACTGTATACTTTCTGACATATACAGTAATGAAAATCAGTATAAAATTGGTGATATACAGATTTCAACATTAAAGAAAAGCATAGAATTTTTTGTTGAAAATTCGTCTGATTCTGATTTATTAACTGTTTCGTTTTATGGGGGAGAGCCTCTTATATGTTTTGAAAAAATAAAGCAATGTGTCGAATACACACTCAAAAAAACAATGGGTAAAAAAGTGAATTTTACGACAACTACTAATGGTAGTTTGCTTAATAATACTATAGTGGATTTTATGGCTAAATATGATTTTAAGGTGTTGCTTAGTTTGGATGGTCCTAAAGAAATCCATAATATGAATCGTGTTTATGCAGATGGTAGAGAAACATTTAATGTCATTATGGAAAAATTACAATATATTCAAGAAAACTTTCCTGAATTTTTCAAAAAAAATATAACATTCCATTCTGTTGTAGCCTTTCCCAAATTTACAAATGAAATTATAGGCTATTTTAATAGTACATATTCTAATAATTTTAATTACAGTTTTGTTCAACCTGGATATGATACTGAAAAATTTGATTCATTGTATAATGACAAAGTAAATAATTATCAAATAAAGTATTCTGAAAAAGATTTTTTTGTTGAAACTCAAGAGAATATAAAAAAAGATCACATGTTGTCAAATAATATGACAAATTTATATGATAGGGAAGTTGCAGAGATTTTTCAAATGCGGCCAAGGAATAATAATACATTTTTTTGGCCAGCGGGGACCTGTGATATTGGAAGCAGAAGAATCTTTGTGGATGTAAAAGGCGATATATTCCCCTGTGAAAAAATATCTTATGATGATGAAACAAATTGTATTGGCAATGTTTTTTCTGGTTTTGATGTTAATAAAGTTATGAAAATTATTAAAGGGTATGAAGAAACATTAGTGCCTTGTACTAAATGTTGGTGTGCAAATTTGTGTAAGCGTTGTTGGAAACAAAAAAGTATCGATGAAAATTTTTGCGAGAATATGAGAAAAAGTATTTTTAAACAAATTCAAAATAGCTTGAAACTTCTAATTGAAACACCGACGATAGTAAAGAGATATGATAAAGTAGAACTGAAGTGAGGGATAAAGAAGTGTCAAAAAAAATCCATTCAATTAAAAACAACATACTAAATTTTATATTTATGTTGAATTGCATAAAAAAAGTCAATATGGTTTTGTTGATAATTTTGGTAATTGCAGGAGTAATAAAAGGAATTTTGCCACTAGCTCAAAACTATTTGAATAAAGATATAATTGATGGTATTTCAAAAGTGGGAGTGGATGGCATTTCTTTTAATATGTGGGTTCTCCTTATATTATATATTTTCTTTCAATGCCTTTCCTATTTTGTGATGTGGGCTGAAAATTATATATCTCAACATATTGGGGATAAGATTGGAAATTACTTTAGAAACTTGATTATTGACAAATGTAAAACAACGCAATATAAACATTATTATAATGCGGATTTTTATAATCAATTGGAAAAGGCATCTACTGGAGTTAATTCTTCTCCGTTACATTCTGTTCAAACAATAATAATGTTTTTTGTTATGGCAACTCGAATGGTGGTCAGCTTTTATATATTAGCATCCTTTAATGTGATAATCGTTTTGATATTAGCAATTTTTGCGATTCCTGCATCATACATAGATAATAAATATCGTTTGCAATCTTTTGATTTGAGCAATCGTTTAGCTCCGGCCAGACGCAGGATATCGTATTTATTTGGTTTGTTTTACAATAAAACGACTTTTAAAGAAATGCGTATAAACAATGCTGAGGAATATACACAGGACAAGGCCAATTCGGCTTTTAAAAAATATCATGAAGAAAATGTTAAACATTATAATAAATATGGTGTTATTACATTATTAACTACATTGTTAAATATCATTTCTCAAGGAGCAGTGTATATTTGGATTGCCAAAGCAACATTGATGGGAGAAATATCTTTAGGCGAGTTTACATATTATTCAGCAACTGCATTTTCTTTTGTTAGTTTATTTAGTAATACGATTCAAGTGTTTTCAACATTGCAATACTCATTAAATTATATTGATAATTTGCGTTGTTTTTTGAAAATGAAAACATACGATGAAATTGATAACAAAAGTAGTAATAATTTAATTGAAGAGGTTAGTTCGATTGAGTTCAAAAATGTTAAATTTACATATGAGAACAACAAAGCTTTTAGTCTCAAAAATGTTAGCTTTAAAATTAAAAAAGGTGAAAAGGTCGCGCTGGTTGGCTTAAATGGTGCAGGAAAGACCACCTTGCTAATGTTGTTAATGCGTTTTTATGAACCAGATGAAGGTCAAATTCTCATTAACGGGATGGATATTAAAGAGGTACCTTTAAAGCAATATCGTAATTTGTTTGGAACAGTATTTCAAGATTTTATCATGTTCTCTTTTACATTACGAGAAAATATAGCTTTAGGTGATTTAGAACATCAATGGGACGATCAACGTCTACAAGAGACTGCGGATGAGGCACAATTAGGAGAGATATTTAATCCATTGGAAAAATATTTGGATGTACATATTGGAAGCGATTTTGGAAGCGGAATTAATCTGTCAAAAGGGCAATTTCAACGGGTAGCCTTGGCACGGGCGATTTATAAAAAAAGTAAAATTATGATATTTGATGAGCCAACTGCATCAATGGATGCGGCTAGTGAATATGAAATTATGAATAAATACAAAGAATTAACAGACAATAAAATTTCGTTTATGGTTTCGCATAGACTTTCTTCGACCACTTTGGCTGATATGATACTTTTTATTGATGATGGGATAATAAGAGAGCAGGGAAGTCATGAGCAATTAATAAATAATAATGGGAAATACGCTGAGTTGTTTAAAAAACAAGCTGAAAATTATATGCAAAAATATTAAAAGTATTTTGAAATAAAAGAGGTGAGGAATTTGAGTATAAATGATGAATTGATAACTTATATTAGCAAAAAAGACAATAAGCAGAAAAAGGATATATTAGTAAGTAACAGTCTTTTTGATAAATTTGGAAACATTTTTTTCGAATTTGAAAAAGAAGATTATGACGAAATTAATAATAATAAGAAACTTTCTCTGGTATATAAGTATGAATTGGTAAAAATTTGTAATTTGTTTCTACAAAATCAAATTGATTTTTTCACTTTTAAAGGTGTGGTGTTATCTTTTTTATTATATGATAGTGTAATTGGTAGGGTATCTAATGATATTGATATATATGTAAATAAAAATTGTTTCGAACAAGCTTTATATTTGCTGAAAAAGAATGGATATGTGCTAAAAAGTAAGGAAGAATTAAAAAAAGAACATCATGTTGTTATGATTAAAGACAACTTAATAGTTCTAGAACTTCATAAAAACATCTATCACCCAATGGTGAAAATAGATGAAACATACTTAAAAGCAAATGTAAAAAGTTTAGAGCTCTATAAAAACAGAATTATAACTTTTAACATTACATCCACTTTTCTTCACTTGATATATCATTTGTACATGGATACATATTTGGCTAGCGGCAATATGTATTCTCTTTTAACAAACAAGAAGTCGCCACGGGCTGGAAGATTTTTATATCGCGCTTATGAAATTTCATTATATTCAGAAAAGTATTATAATGAAATTAATTGGAAGGATATTGAAAATGATATTTCAACTCAAAAGTTACGTATAATTTTTATGAAAATGATATTTGATATTCTTAGAATTTTTCCAAGTGTATTTCCCAAAAGCTTTGTAGATACAGTTCGCAAAATCGATTATGTTGAAGATGAACGTGATAAACTATATAAGTATTTAATTGATATTGATATAAACAACTGTAATGATTTTGATGCTCTGATTAGTAAATTCATTGATGATAATTGGGATGCTCGTCGAAAAAAGAATATATGTGAAAAAGTTGGAGAAACCATTTCGCTTGCAAAGAAATCATTAGGTGAAAAACAAGAATTAAATTGTGTTATAGATACGGAAAAAACTAAAAAGGGATTAAAGATAGTTTTTAAAGTGTCAAATGATGATTTCTATATTAGTGAAATGGGTAATTATGACACTCAAACAAGTGATGGTGTTCATTTGCTGCTTTGTGGAACGGAGCAATATTCTTATAATAGTATATTCTTTTTTCCAAAACAAAATGACGGCGAGATTAGAGTGGTTGTATGTGACGTACTTAATAATAGAAATATTGTTTTATCTGATAACTTAATTAAGGCAGAATTTTCAAAAACAGAAAGGGATTATACTATAACGGCTATATTGAGTAACGAGTTCCTAAAAGAGAATAACTTGAATTCATACTTATATATGGGTTTAGTCATTTCCGATTGTAGTAGTGAAACGCACCGAAGAAAGAATCAATTAATACTTTCAGAAGACGATTCTCAATTACAATGATACCCTTTTACGCATGGGCTAACAGAGGACTTACTCCTATGAAGATTTATGTAAGTAACGGAAAAAA
The DNA here is from genome assembly GCA_934454845.1 of uncultured Eubacteriales bacterium. Classification (GTDB taxonomy): domain Bacteria; phylum Bacillota; class Clostridia; order Oscillospirales; family Acutalibacteraceae; genus UBA737. The sequence goes on from CAKSGV010000003.1 coordinate 31,548, forward strand.
AGATACACGCGAGGACAATGCATCAAAATAGTTGTCTTTATTAAGTAACAATTTTTATGTTCACAGTAAACGTCTTAAATAGGAAAGATAATGTAAACAATAAAAGGTCATCGTTGGACTTTATTCCTACGATGACCTTTTACCATTATATCAGCTTGAGTAAGTATAAACAGTGCATAGTTTTGAGGAAAATTATTTTTGTGTATTTGAGGTTCTGAATTTATAAGGAGTCATACCAAATTTCTTTTTGAATGCCTGAGAAAAATGGACGCGGTCACTAAAACCGCAAATCGTTGCGATATCGTTTATTGGAGTGTCTGAAAATTTCAGATAATGTGTTGCTTTGGAAAAACGCCGTTCAAGTATAAGCTGGTGCGGAGTTTTGCCGTGTATTGCCTTAAAACTTTTGGTGAAATATGTTTCAGAAAGATTGCATATTGCCGCAAGCTGTTTAATACTGATTTTCGATTCATAATGTTCATTTATGTATGTGATAGCTTTATCCAACGATTTAGTTAATGAGTGGTTCTGTATGCACTTTTTTTGATTGAACTGATCCAAAAAAGCAAGAGTTCTGTAAGCAATAAACGTATGATCTGTTGTTTCTGAAAAGCTTGCATCTTTTAGCTGCTCAAATTTTGCAATTGCATTAAATGCGGCGTCATCTGACAGCGCGTAAAAATGGTTTTTATGGAGATTCAGATCCCGTAAAATAACAGGAATTAGCATCCCTGTAACATGCAGCCATATTCTGTAGCAATTGGGCATAAGCGGTTTGATTGCGAAAATATCTCCCGGATGGTATATGAGCAGGGAATTTTCGGAAGCTGATTCAGTTACCTTTTTGGATTTACCGTCAGAATATTCATATTCTCCGTCTATTATTAGAGTGAAAAGATATTCGTTCAACGGCTCCGGCGCAGAAAAATATTCGCCCGACATCGTCGTTCCGCCGATTGAAACCGGGTATAGAAATCCGTTTTCAAATTCCGGACAAGAGGCCTGATTGGAAAATATATATGAAAAATCTGATTTCTTCATAATGCTGCTCCTATAATAATGGTGAACGACGGTTTTTATTACATATTTAACTTTTTTTGATATATACAAGTATAGCTATATAATAGTATAATAATAGGCAAAAGTCAATATCAATTGTAAAAATAGACAATATGATGTGCTAAGAATATAGCAACATTAAATATATTTCGTTTTTTTATGAAGCTGAATCTGCGGGCGGAATAAATGGGTATGACTTTCTTGTTCCCGACAGAAAGCCGATTCCGTATTGGCTCGAAATGCTTACTTTGTGTAAGAAGCAAATTGAAAACGAAGGATTAAAAAATATTGTTGAAATATGGGGAGCTGAAAATTCGCTGATACCGTCAAAAGATCCCGAAAACACCCTTCCGCGCGAATGGATAGAGGCATTAAGCAACCAGTAAAATCAGTGTGACAGAATTTCGCTGTATTTCTACAGATGCAACTATAAAGAGGCGACTGACGGTGTTAAGCTTGCAAAAGAGTTTTCTGGCGGAAAGCCTGTGTGTATCAGTGAATACGGAATATACTCACCGATTTCCGATAACCGTTTTAACAAGAACAATGTTTGCCTGACGATTTCTATGATGAATGCCGGAACGGATACTATGATGTATTGGTATCAGAGCGGCTGCTTTTTAGAAGAAACTATGAAATTTGACGGCGGTATATGGTGTATGCCTATGCCGGACTGCGGAGGAATCGATGCTGTAGGCAGAGAATTTTCGGAGCTTTCGTTATTTACAAATTATGCTCCGGCACATTCACGCATTATTGATATTGATAATATATACGATGATATACATATAACTGCCGTTATAACACCGGAAAATGATATAAGTATTTTTATCGAGTCTGACGAAAGTGCGTTTGAAAAGTATTTCACCTTAAAATTTGCTGAAAAAGCAGACAAAACATTCTACAAGCATGTTTACAATATGAATACAATTACAGACGGTCATGCGGTTGTGTGTCCATGCGTTAAGAAAATAAATGTCGGTGACACTCTTTCCGACGTTTTGGAACACGGATATTCTCTGACGGTATATTCTACTAAAAAACCGATAAAACAGGTTTTTATAGATGAAATGGAGATCATCGTAAAACCCGGAGAGACAAAACAACTGTCTGTAAGCGTAATTGACGGAGACGGAAAAGAAAAAATATGTTGGTCGCTTTGCGATTGCTATTATAGGTTCAGTTTAACAGGGTCAATTACGGAATCAGGCTTATATACTGCGCCGCCGCAGCATGGCTCCAATCCCGTTAACAAAAGAATTGCTGTAAAGGCAGAGCTTGACAGCGGAGAATATGCTGTTTGCTTCATATATGTAAAGTCTTAAAATTCAATTTATTTAAACAATATATTCACGTTTTTGGTTGCATAATTGCCAGTAGGCGTGAGAATTAGGAGGAAAATATGCTTTACTCGGAAGAAAAAATGAATAGGCTTATAAATCGTACCATCTTAAACCTACGCAATACGATATATAAGAAAATTTCGGATTTGAATGTTGAAATTTGGAAGTCGAAAGAACCTTTAAAATTTAATGAACGTTTTTCGGGTGAACATCGGGTTTTAAGTTTCGGTGAATCGTGGGGCGATTTGTTTGACTGTGCATGGTTTCATTTTACATTAGAGCTTACGGACGATATAAAACAACTTTGCGGAAATGCTCCGACTGCTTTAATGATTGATGTATCCGGTGAAGGTTGTATTGTAGATTCGAACGGTAATCCGCTTCAGGGAATAACCTGCGTTTTCGAAGAGGATATGACAAAAAATGTTTTGGGTGCGGTACAAAAGCGAATTTTCCCGCTTGAGGATTCTTTGCCTTCCGGTAAAAATATCGATGTTTGGATGGATTCCGGTTGCAATACATTCCTTGGAAAATATTACAATAACGGTAAATTAGTAATTGCGCAGTTGGTATCGGTTAACTTGCTTAAACGAAAAGTATTTTATGATATGCAGGTATTAAACGATTTGGCGTTAACTCTTCCGGAAAATTCTCCGCGCCATAAGCGCTTGGTTAATGTGCTGTATCGTGCAAGCTGTATTTTACGTTCAATGTCTGATGAAGAATTGACAAAGGCAGAAGAATTGCTGAAACCGGAGCTTGAAAAGCGAAATGGTGATCAGGATCTTTCAATCAGTGCAATCGGGCATGCGCATATCGACCTTGCATGGTTATGGCCTATACGCGAAACAAAACGCAAAGGAGCAAGAACATTTTCTACAGCTTTAAAGCTAATGGATGAATATCCGTGGTATGTGTTCGGTGAGAGTCAGCCTCAACTTTATCAGTGGATTAAGGAGGATTATGCCGAATTGTATGAACGGATAAAAAAACGTGTTGCCGAGGGAAGACTTGAGGTACAGGGTGCAATGTGGGTTGAACCTGATACCAATGTAACGGGCGGTGAATCCCTCGTTCGTCAGTTGCTCTACGGCATGAAGTTTTTTGAGGATGAATTTGGAATCACTCCTGAAACTTTGTGGCTTCCGGATACATTCGGATACAGCGCCGCTTTACCTCAGTTGCTCAAAAAGTGCGGTATAAAATACTTTATGACGCAGAAAATGTGCTGGAGTGAAAGGAATAAATTTCCGCATCACACATTTTGGTGGGAGGGCATTGACGGCTCACGCGTTTTGGCTCATATGTTGCCGGAAAATACATATAACGGTAATATGTCGCCGAAAAATGTTAAGTTTTCAATGGAAAATTATGTTGATGCCAATGTCAGTGAAAACTTTCTAATGCTTTACGGTATAGGTGACGGCGGCGGAGGGCCCGGAAGAGAACATCTTGAGCGCGCAGAGCGTATGTTTAATTTGAGTGGGCTTTGTCCGATTTATCACGAAAAATCCGAGGCATTTTTTCATCGGCTTGAAATAAATGCTGATAAGTATGCCGTTTGGCACGGCGAGATGTATTTGGAAAAACACCAAGGCACATACACTACTCAAGGCTTAAATAAGATGTATAATCGAAAGTGTGAAATTGCGCTTCGTGAAGCTGAATTTGCTGCTTCTTTGGACGGCGGATTCAGTCCGGAAGAAAAGCATGAGCTTGATAAAATCTGGAAGGAAGTCTTGCTTTACCAGTTTCACGATATTTTGCCCGGTTCTTCCATAAAACGCGTTTACGATGAATGTCATAAACGTTATCCCGTTTTGCTTGAGCAGATAGAGGCGTTTCGTGACAAGCATTATAAGCACTATGCCGAAAAGTTTACAGGTAATGTTTACTTCAATTCGCTTTCGTGGAATAGAACGTTATGGATAAAATCCGAAAATGGAAAGAATTGCAGGATAACGGTTCCGGCTCTCGGTTGTATAGGCGATTATGCGGCAAATGAGCAAGAAACTGAGGTCTTTGCAGAAAACAATCTGATAGAAAATGAAAATCTCATTGCGAAATTTGACGAAAAAGGCGCACTTATAAGCTTATTTGACAAAAAAAATAATACCGAGGTAATTGATGGGAAAGCGGCTGTACTTAAAGTATATACTGAAACGTTGGCAGATTGCTGGGATATAGACTCATCTTATATAGATTCAAATTATATTCCGTTTGAACTTATTGAGCAGCATACCGATATAATCGGCATAACCGCCATTATGAAGCAGACATACAAATTCGAAAACAGCCGTATTGAAATGACCGTTTCTTTAGAATCAAAGAGTAATTTGCTCGATTTTGCGATTGAGGTTGATTGGAGTCCCGACGGTAAAATGCTCCGAATGGATTTTCCGATTACGGTTTCCTCGGAATTTGCGACCTCTGAAATTCAATTCGGTAAAATAAGGCGATCGACAGGTGATAACACGAGTTGGCAAGCAGCTCAATACGAGACTGTTGCTCAGAAATGGGTTGACATATCTCGTCCTGACTACGGCGTTGCGTTGCTTAATGACTGCAAATACGGATATCGCGTTACAAAGAATTGTATCAGTGCAAATTTATTAAGAAGTCAGGATAACCCCGGTAAAAAGTCAGACAGAGGTCATCACAGTATACGCTTTGCACTTTATCCGCATAGCGGTGATGAAATTGTCGGCGGAGTTCAAAAGGCTGCATATGAGTATAATGTGCCAGTTTACCATACTATGGGAAACGGTAATGACTATGCTGATGAAAATTATTTTTCGGTAAGCGATAATATAATCGTTGATACCGTCAAACCTGCGGAAAATGCGGACGGTACCGTTGTAAGACTTTTTGAACCCAACGGAAAACAGGTTTCTTCAACAGTTACTGTACCGGCTGAATGTAGAAAAGCATTTATTACCGATTTGCGTGAGAAGGTTATTGAAAGCATCAAAATAACAGACAACAGAGTTAATATTACTTTTAAACCGTTTGAGGTAATAACATTAAAGTTTCAATTATAAATGGATGAGAGAAGCCGTAAATGCTTGAATTCAATAAAAGGATTATATCGTTTGTATTGGTTCTGTCAGTTGCCACCGCTGTATTTTTGTTTCCAACCGGATCGATGACTGTCGGCGCCGCGGAAAAATGACGAGAACAAAACGAATAATACAGAGTCGGATTTATTTGCTTACTATAATAAATATAAGGATTCAGAAAGACCGACAAGTGAATTCAAAGTTGATGTATCAAATATTTCCGGTTGTGCAAATCCGAGCTCTGCCGTTAATGATTATCATGGTAAAACAGCGGTTTGTATCAGTGAAAGCCAAAGCTGGTGCGAATGGGGAATTCAATGTAACAGAAAACGGAAATTACGAGCTTTATTTCGATTATCTTGCCCTTCCGGGTAACGGTAAAAATATCGGAATTTCGGTTTTGATCGACGGTACTGTTCCGTTTTCGGATTTCGAGAGTATTTCTTTGCCGAGACTTTGGAAGGATTCGGAAAGTGATTTTACTGAGAACGGTGAGTTTAAAAAGGATGAGACCGGAAATCAAATACGTCCGAAAAAGATTGAAGTTCAGCAATGGCAGGAAACAGCACTGTATGATACGCAGGGACTGTATAGCGAACCTTATTTTGTGTATTTGGAAAAAGGTACCCACAAATTAAGAGTTAATGCTATTCAGGAATCCATGGCCATAGCCTCAATCACGCTTAAAAACGGCAAGTCTCCGAAAAGCGTTGAATTGTACAGTTCATACGGTTTAGACAGAGAGTTCTGCTTTTACAGCCGGTTTAGAACCGGCGAAATGGTTTTGAGCATTCAACCCTATAATACTTATAACCAATTGGCATCGGCAGCACCGGAAATTCGCGGACTGTGGAAAATGGCTCCGGTGCCTATAACCGTGCAATCCTCGGAACGATTAATCGTTCCGAGGATTGCACGGTTATAGGCTGTATAATTCTTAATGGGACAACAAAGGCTACGACTGAGATTCAAGAGAAAGAAAACCTGATAAAACGTGATTTTTCAGCAGATAAGCCATTGAAAAAGGTAGTTTCGGACATTACCAAAATATAATGCAGGGACGGCAAGCTATATGTATCTGCTGTGCTTGATTGTTTCAACGGAGAGATAATTGTCTTTGCTATGGATGATAATATGAAGAAAGAACAGTGCATTAAAACAATAGAGCAACTTACACAGCAATACGGAAATAAACTTCAAAATATGATTTTCCACAGCGACAGAGGGAGTCAATATACAAGCGAAGCGTTTAGAGCAACACTTAAATCCTATGGAATAACACAAAGTCTGAGCGGTGCAGGGCATTGCTTTGACAATGCCCGAATGGAAAGCTTTTGGGCGACTCTGAAAAAGGAGAAAATTTACCGCATATCAGCATACAAGCTAACAAGAGATGAGGTTAAGAGAATTGTATTCAGATATATTTTCGTATATTACAACCGGATTAGGATTTACACATCAAATCCGTTTGGATTGCCGCCGGTCAAATATAGGGAACGGTTAAACGGCGTCAGAATGACAGCCGCATAACAGTAGCGCAAAAAGCTGTTTTTCTTGTTTCGCTACGCTTCACTTCGAAAAACAGCTTTAATATTATGTATATTCAAGATTTAGGGGATTTTTCGACTGCACATTTCTTGACATTTCCATTCTAAATAATTTTCCAAAGGCAAAACTTCGGATAAAAACTATAATTTACACTCTTTTTTCATCAGAATTTATCCTCGAATTACACAATGCGATATCAATAATACATACTCACTCACCGAGTAAGAATTTAACATTTCGCAAGCGCAGCATCTATGATGCCTTTCGGTTTTATTCTTATCTTAAAACTCACATTACCGTTCTACCTTTCTGCTTTAAACATCTGCGCTATCTTAAAATTACCCGTAGTAAACTTTGCGTAGCCATTTTCAAATTTAAAATCAACATTCTCTTGCTCCGGCAACTTTATAATTCTTTTAGGCTTTTCAGAACATTTCAAGCTGATTTCAAACGACGGTGTTTCCGGTATGTAGTAGTCATCGCTTAATACCAATGCAGTAATGAGCGTGTTTTTCTTTTCTTCGAAAGACACAACTTCCACATCTTTGGGAGCGTTGCACAAAACCGAATAATCAGTCCCACACAAACGATTTGTAAGCTCTGCAATAAGCTTTCGATATTCGTACTGACTTTCGTATTCAAGGCAAGGTGCAAGCCATATAAATTTACCTTTTTTATAGCTGCCCTCTATAATTACAGGAAAATCGGTCGGTATTCCCGGAGGATTACTGTGTATAGAAGCATATCTGAAATCGTTATCATCTGTGTACGGAAGAACAAGCTTTGCCAGAACTTTGCCTTTTGGCTCGCCTTTAGTAATTGGAATGTACCCATCAAAAGGCATAGGATAACTTTTATTAAAATACCCCAACATCTTTTCGGTTTCCGATACAGGTGCAATATACGTACTCTTGGTATGTGTATATTCCGTTACCTCCATGCCGAGCAGTTCATTCATCAGGCGCTTGTTTTGACCATCGGAAAATATCAGATTCCCTCCGTTTCCCAAGTATTCAAGTATTCTGTCAACATCTTCATCATCCTCATCGGTAAGGCATGGAGCAAAAATCAACTTATATTTTGAGATATCGCAATGCGCTCCGCACACGCCGTACGGAATATTAAACTGCATATACGTACGCGCAATATTTACTGCACAAGTCGGATTTTTATATGCGTTTCCGTTGTTTGTAAATTTGCTGTTAAAGCTGTAATATATTCCTATATCCTCTATCATATCGCCTTTAAGATATTTTTCATACTTTTCTTCAACCTCAAACGCCTTGCCGATTTTTTCATAAACTCTGGAATCCATCGTTCCTTTCGGATCAATGGCGTCTATTACCATCGTTGCCCCATGGTGTGCACATGTTATCATTACAGATGATAATATTTCGTCGGTTGATTTAGTAATAGTATGCCTTGTAAGGTTTGGCTTACACCGTGAAAACATATATTCAAAGGGTTGATTTTTTGTTAGGTTGCGATAAAATTTACAGGTAAACGACTGATTAAACATACCTCCGTACAAATCGCCGCCGGTAAATTCAGAAACCTTATTTAACTCCGCACTCTGACAAGATTTCCATTCGGGTATAACAGAAAATGCCATGTTGAGCTCCACAGTAACACCGGGCATTTTTTTCTTGGTATATTCCGAAACAGAATCTGCAAATTCAGTCATCCACTCGCGACGTTTCTTAAGGTGTAATCTCCACTCCGAAGAATTTCTGTCATCCGTTGTCGGAAGTTTGCCTCCCACCTCATCTTGCCAACGTTTCATACACGCCGGACAATAGCAAAAATGCGGCCAGTAAAGCATATCGTAAAACATCGCATCAAGCTTAACATAACTTGCCATTTCATCAATTTGTTTAAACACAAAACTTCTGTACTCCAAATTATTCGGACAGCACAGCCCGTATCTGCTGGAGCTGTAATTTGCCCCGCCGGAATGCTTTCCCATATCCCTGCGTGAATACCCGTCTTTATTTACCATTTTCCATGCAGGAAATTCATCATGTGCCCAAGTATTAAATATTAAACTATAATAACCTATGGCATCCATTCCGGCATTCTTTATTTTTCCAACAAGCTTCTGCATATCATACTCTTTGCCAATAAACGCCTTATGCATCTTTCCGACCTTAGTCGGGTAGTAGCAGTATCCGACATGCGACTGAAGATATATCATCGCCGATTGTATATGAGCCGCTTTAATATTTTCAAAATATTTATCTATATCAAATTCGGAAAGAAATTCATCATTCCAATCTTCAATATGCATATCACACAGGTGTCGCCTATAACTGTTTGTATACCACATTTTTAAATTCCTTTCATATATTTTTTTAATTCACTGTTTTCCGCAAAGTGTTTCAAAATGACTATCGGCTCAGTAGGAGAAGTATTTGTGATTTTAATTCCCTTAAGTGCAGCATTTTCTGTTACAAAAAATTCATCATTCGTAAGTTCTCCGTATCTGATAAGCGTCGGAGTTTCTATATTCCATACACCAAATGTTCCTCTTCCCTGCAACAAAATCATTCCATACGGAGCCGCATCTTTAACAATTGCGGTTTTTCCTGGATAGACCGTAAGTCGTTTTGCACAAACAATATCACATTTATAGCATATCCATTCTTCCTTATAACTGTCATCCTCAAAAATAACTTGAGGCTCCATATATCTGTTTTTGCTGAAATTCGGATCTATATTAGCCTCCCAATCTATAACATCAACAAGATAATCAAAATTTCCTTTTTCCTCTTCGGGGCAATTCTTCCAGAGAAGTTCTTCCGGGACACAGTGATCGCCGTACAAAACAGACTGATACATAGCATAAACATCACTTGCAAACTGCGGCTCGTATGTACAAAGACTTGCCGGTGCGTGCAACACTCCGGGAGGAACATCCCATCCGGTATCAAGCTTTATTTTATACGCCTGTGATAAATCCAAAAGGTGATTATCGCCTTTTGTAAATTTTTCAAGACATTGTTTAACCTGTTCTTTTTTTGTTTCCGGTTTTAATCCGAAAAATGTATAGCCAAACTCACCCTCATAATTATTTACCTGTGAAGGGAAAAAATACATTTCCGGTTTTCCGGTCTCCCCTACCCTTTGTGCATGCTCATCCCTATGATGAATATGATGCGGCAAAGGCCCGAGATTATCAAAAAACTTGGAAAACATAGGCCATCTTTTATATTTTTCCCATAAGTAGTTGCCTATGGCCTCACCTTTAAGTTCTTCAATGGCATCTTTAAGCAAAAGCCTTTCTGAACCGTCTGCAGAAACAATATAACTTAATCCTTCATCGTCCGGCGTATCCGGACCGTTATCGGCATGTGTTGTTGACGAAAACCAACGCTCGTCTATTCCTCCTCTCGCCTGACCCAATACATAGTAATCATCGGGATGAAGTTTAATCCTTTTACCCGGTCTGCAAAAAGACCTTGGCACCCATGTCGGCGCCAACCTAAATACACCTTTTCCCTCATCAAGTAATTGTTTGACTTTAGACATTTTAATTCCTCCTACACTCTATTGTTAAAACTGTTTATACAATCTCAGTCTATTCCACCATTCGTAAATTCTGCTATTAGTATAAAAAATATTATTTGTCTTGATTTTATCACAAGACAAAGATATAATAATAGATATAATCGTCCGCAAAAATAGTAAAATCGTTCTTTTGTAGAGGGGGCATAGAATTGCTTAATTTCAACAGAGCAGAGCTTGAAAACATTTGCAAAGATATATATACTTTAGAAGATTTAACCATTGCGTTTTGGGATGAAACTATGACTTTGATATATTCATATCCAAGTTTTTCATGCGAGCTCTGCACATACATAAGAAAGATTGATGCGCTTTCGGAAAAATGTTTAAACAGTGACAAAGCCGGATTTATAAAATGCCGCAGAGAAAAACGAATTTGCATATACAAGTGTCACATGGGACTTACTGAGGCTATTGCTCCTATTATACACAACAACATAATTTTAGGGTATATAATGATAGGTCAAGCTCCGGAAAGAACAAATCTATATGACATTGAAAAAAAGATAGATGATGTAAGCCAAAGCTTTAATCTGGATAAATCATATATGCTGACTTTGCTGAAAAGTATGAATATTATAGACACAAAAAAGATCATTTCCTGCGCCAATGTGTTAAACATATTATCAAACTATTTATGGATGAATAACATACTGAGAGTGCAACAGGATTCGGCTTTTTACCTTTTGGATCAATATATATCAAATAACCTTGAAAAAGATTTATCCATAAAAAAGCTGTGCGAGCATCTGCATATAAGCAGAAGCAAGCTATACGCAATTTCAAAGGACAACTACAAAAACGGCATATCAGAACATATAAACACGCTGAGGATGGAAAAGGCAAAAAAATTGTTGACAAACGGGGCTAACGTTACCGAAACTTCCGAAATGATTGGAATAAACGACTCAAATTACTTTATAAAGCTGTTTAAGTCGTACACAGGACTGTCCCCCCTTAAATACAAAAAACTGCATTGCGAGGAATATAAAAAGTATTAGTCATAAAGCACTACAACGGCAAAAGTATAGAAATATATACTCGTAGTTAATATTTTCTTATTAAAACAATTCGAGCATATAATTTATACAAAAATCAAACTTAATATATGGAATAATACTATAATAAAACATTTAGGTATATTGAGTTATAAGGGGGTAGTAGAAAAGAAAAATGATAAAATTAAGGTAATTATCATAAATACGTTACATAAGAATAAATGGAATATATCAGTAATAATTATTTCTTTGTTTGCCACATTAATTACTATGCTTATGTTCAGTGTGCCATTGACTATTAAAATATAAATATAACTACAAACGTTATAGAAAATTCATTTAATACTATTAGGGAGATCATTGATTTGCCACAAGAGCGAACTGATGGCTATGAATGCGATAAAATTCAAGGATTATCTTTTGAAAATGTTTGTTTTAAATACAATCGAAGTGACTTTGGACTGGATAACATTTCATTTTCTATCTCATCACCTTCTGTTATAGGGATTGCTGGTGAGTCAGGCGGTGAGCGTCAAAGAATTGCCATTGCAAATGCATTATTAAAAAAATATGATGTTATTTTGTTAGATGAATTTACCTCTGCTTTGGATATTAGTATAGAAAATAAAATTATGCAGCACATACTAATGCTTAAAGATAAGATAATCATCATTATTTCTCATAGAATTTATACATTATTAAACTGTGATGAAATAATAATTATTAATAATGGCAAAATTATAGAACAAGGACAACCACAAAATCTCTTACACTATTACTGCTATATTGACCGAAAAGTTTCTTCTTGAACATCATCTGACTTCGTGTTTTTATATGGGGTTGGTTATTTCCGATTGCAGTAGTGAGACTAAACGTAGAAAAAATCAGATAATATTATCAGAATATAATACTCAATGGTACAATCCAATTTATTTTACAAAAATCAATTTGGGTTAATGATAAACTACCTACCTATTTTTGTGAGCTGTCTAACGTTATTCAGAAAGAGATAGGGAAGAGATGTCCACAAAGGGATAACTTCAAAAACGAAGTTATCCCTTTGTTGGTTTATCTTGTAAATTCATCTCCTTTAAATGGGTTGAACTCTGGTAAGCGTAAACTCAATAATTGAGCAAATAAATGCTTATTGGAAACATTGTATTTATCTGCACATAAGGATTTTTCGCCTGCGATTTATGGTTTGTTGAGCATTTATTGTGTCGAGCGTTGCCGATAATTATAATTGTTTGTGGAAAGATTTAATAATCATTTTAATGTTTTAACTTCCGGTAAGCAATAAAAAATAAGGGTAAAGAAAATAGTTCATTTTCTGTTAAGATTGAGGCGGTAGATGCAAGCGGTGCCAGAATAGACGACGATACAGTTTATGTTGACAGCTTAAATGCGGGACAGACACAGGAAACCGAAGCTTTTACACTTATTACCGAGGAAACCGCTCAAAAGTTTAAAAACGCTGAATTTAAAGTTTTAGAGGTATCTAAATACTAATAAATTTATTGTTTTGAACAATACTATTTTTATGAGTTATTTTAATTATCATCAGACTGCCAAAAGGCTTATAAAAGAAAATAAATTAATTAAGTGGTATATCACAGAGAAACACAATAAAATTTCCCCTGCTTTGGTCCTTGTTTTCGACGATTTAAAGCACCCTGTAATGCCGATAAGGATCGAGCGGTGGGATGAGTATTTAAAAATATTAGAGGATTTAAAATAAACCAATACTTTTAACTTTAAAAAGCGTTGGTTTATTTAATTTTTTCGTTGCGTGTTACCTTGACTTTTCCTCGCGGTTGCACTAATATATTAAATATAAAAATATATTAAAAAAGGTGAAGAAATGGATAAGAAACTTTACGATTTTTTTGTGAATAAATGCCATAAAAAATACAGGTATCCTGTTAATTATGATTTGAAAACAGAATATTCTGAAAAAGGTCTTTCTCCGATAGAGAGAATGAGCGATAGGTTCGAAAAAATGTGTAAAGCTCAAACTCCGCATATTTTCGAAAATGAGCAGATAGTTTTTATGCGCACAACAGAAAATCTCCCCGAAATATTCACTCCTGAGGAATGGGCAGATATTAAGAAAAAGCAATTTATTCACGAGCTGGGCTTTATGTCAAACCTTTCGCCGAATTATTACGGTACTATAAAGGTCGGCTTGCTTGAAAAAAGAAAGACTTCCGATATTTACGGTCAGCGCGCGATAGACAATATCATTATGCTTTCCGATAAATATCTTGAAGAGGCTAAAAGGATCGGCAGAGAAGATATAGTTGAAATTTTAACGCAGGTGCCGAGATATCCTGCAAGAAATTTCAGAGAAGCTTTGCAGTTTTTCAGAATTCTTCATTTTTCGCTTTGGCTTGAGGGAAATTATCATAACACAATAGGCAGATTTGATAAATATCTGTATCCTTATCTTAAAAATGATATTGAAAACGGAGTTTTAGACCGTGCCTCGGCGCTTGACCTGCTTGAAGATTTCTTCCTCTCATTTAATAAGGACAGTGATCTTTACGTGGGCGTTCAGCAGGGGGATAACGGTCAGAGCATGATGCTCGGCGGTTGTGATGAAGAGGGAAATGAAATATTCAATCTTCTTTCCGAGCTGTGTTTGGAAGCAAGCTATAATAATAAGCTAATAGATCCGAAAATAAACCTGCGCGTAAGCAAAAAAACGCCTAAAGAGATATATACTAAAGCAAGCCACCTAACAAAAGCCGGCTTAGGCTTTCCGCAGTATTCGAATGATGATATTGTTATTCCCGCGCTCTGCAAGCTTGGCTATGAAGAAAAAGACGCGGCAAATTATGCCGTTGCGGCGTGCTGGGAGTTTATAATCCCATTTGTGGGAGCGGATGTTGCAAATATCGGAGCGCTTTCTTATGCTAAGGCGATAGATGTCGCTTTTCATAATGACCTTAAAAATTGCGAAACCTATGAAGAATTTTTCTCTTCTGTGAAAAAAAGAATAAACGAGCAGTGCGATGAAATATGTTTGGGACTTGAAAACCTGTGGTTTGTTCCGTCACCGTTTATGAATGTGCTTATGGACTGCGATATTTATAACGGCGGAAAATATAACAACTTCGGTATTCACGGTACGGGAATAGCCACTGCCGCCGACAGCCTTGCCGCTATCAAAAAATATGTATATGAAGAAAAGAGTATTTCTAAAGACGATTACATAAAAGCTGTCGACGAAAACTTTAAAAACAATAATCTGTTGCTTCATAAGCTTCGCTATGAAAGTCCTAAGCTTGGAAACAATGATGATTATGTAGACGAAATAGCGGTAAAATTGCTTGACGCTTTTTCCGATTCGCTTTCCGGCAGGAAAAATTGCCGCGGCGGAATTTTCCGCGCAGGCACGGGAAGCGCGATGTATTATTTATGGCACGCTGACGAGTTAGGTGCTTCGCCCGACGGCAGATTAAAAGGCGAGCCGCTCGGTACAAACTTCTCTGTAAGCCTTTTTGCTAAAGTAAAAGGTCCTGTTTCTGTAATAGGCTCTATGACAAAACCTCATTTTGAAAGAGCGATAAACGGCGGACCGCTTACTCTTGAATTCCACCAGTCCCTATTTACAGACGAAGAAAGCATTGAAAAGGTCGGTACTATAGTAAAATCTTTTATAGACCGCGGCGGTCATCAGCTGCAGCTCAATGCTGTAAATGTTGAAAAACTTAAAGACGCACAGATACACCCTGAAAATTACAAACAGCTAGTTGTAAGAATTTGGGGTTGGAGTGCTTATTTCGTAGAGCTTGATAAAGAATATCAGGATCAGGTAATAGCAAGACAGGTCTATTCTGTATGACAGGGATTGTTTTTGATATAAAAGAGCTTGCTGTTCACGACGGGCCGGGGCTAAGGACTACCGTATTTTTTAAGGGCTGCCCCCTTAGATGCAGATGGTGCCATAATCCCGAGGGATTAAAAGCAGAGCCTCAGCTTATGGTGAAAGATAATTGCTGCAAGCATTGCGGACTATGTCGGATGCCGTGTTATCACGCAGAATGTCAGCCTTATAAGCGGTGTCTTCACGCCTGCCCCGATAATCTTATCAGCGTTTCGGGAAGAAAAATCGATTCAAAAGAGCTCGCAAAAGAGCTTATAAAAAGCGCGGAGCCTTTAGGAGATAATTTCGGAGGAATCACTTTTTCAGGCGGCGAGCCGCTTATGCAACCCGATTTTTTAATCGAAACTGCCGAAAATCTTCAAGGATATCATTTATGCGTTGAAACGAGCGGATATGCAGAATCGGAAGTTTTTAAAAAAGTGATAGATAAGCTTGATTTTATCATTATGGATATCAAGCTTGCTGACAGCCTTGAGCATTTAAAATATACCGGCGTTAAAAACGAAATTATTCTTAAAAACTTTGAAATCTTAAGAAACAGCGAAAAACCGTATCTTATCAGAACTCCGCTTATTCCCGGCATTACCGATACAAAAGAAAATCTTTCAAAGATAAAAGATATTATAGGTGAAAGCAATTATGAAACCCTGCCGTATAACGAAATGGCGGGAGCAAAATATAAAATGCTCGGAATGAATTATTCTTTATAAAAAAGAGGAAGATTTTTTAAATATGTGGATACTATTCGCGCTCGGCTCCGCATTATTCGGAGGAATAACAGCAATTCTTGCAAAATGCGGAATTAAAAAAACCGATTCTGATGTTGCTACTGCGGTAAGAACAATTATAGTCTTATTGTTTTCTTGGATAATGGTTTTTATTGCGGGTTCTGCACAAACGATAAGGGATATCAGCGCTAAAACCTTTCTTTTTTTGATTTTTTCCGGAATTTCTACAGGCGCTTCCTGGCTTTGCTATTTCAGAGCTTTGCAGCTCGGAAATGTAAATAAGGTTGTACCGATAGATAAATCTTCAACAGTTCTTACGATTATTCTTGCTTTCATTTTTTTAGGTGAGCAAATAACCGTTTTTAAAGCAGTTGCGGTCGTGCTTATAGGCATTGGAACTTTTTTGATGATAGAAAAGAAAAATGAGCCCGATAAAGTGCACGAAAAGAAATCATGGTTTCTTTATGCGGTGCTTTCGGCAGTATTTGCCGCTCTGACTTCGATATTAGGCAAAATAGGAATTGAGAATGTGGAGTCTAATCTTGGAACTGCTGTCAGGACCTCGGTAGTCCTTGCTATGGCTTTTATAATTGTTTTTATAAAGAAAAAACAAAGTCTTTTAAAGGCTATACCTAAAAACGAACTTTTATTTATCTGCCTTTCTGGGATTGCAACGGGTGCTTCCTGGCTTTGCTATTATAAAGCTTTAAAATACGGACCTGCAAGCGCTGTTGTTCCGATAGATAAGTTAAGCATTTTGGTAACCGTGGGATTTTCTTATCCCGTGTTTAAAGAAAAGCTTTCTTTAAAATCTTTTATCGGTCTTTTAATGATAGTTATAGGAACATTTGTTATGATAATTTAAAAAACAAAACCCGAAGAAGTTTTCTTCGGGTTTTAAAATTTACTGAATAGTCCAGTTGCCTGTGCATCTTTGGAGGTCGGCCATATGAGTGTAAATTCCGTTTTTCTTATAGAGCTCTTCGGGTGAGCCTTCTTCTGCAACCGTTCCGTCGGATAAAACAACGATTTTATCGGCACCTGCAACAGTTCTCATTCGGTGAGCGATTATAAGCACTGTTTTATTTTTGATAAGCCTTGAAAGAGCGGTTTGAATGAGCGTTTCGTTTTCCACATCAAGGCTTGCGGTCGCTTCGTCGAGCAGAATTATCGGAGCGTCTTTTAAGAAAGCGCGCGCGATCGAAATTCTCTGCCTTTCTCCTCCCGAAAGCTCACAGCCGTTTTCACCTATCTCGGTGTTCCACTTATCAGGAAGTTTTAATGCGAATTCATCGCAGTTTGCAAGCTTTGCCGCAGCTATGACTTCTTCGTCGGTAGCGTCTTTGCGGCCGAGCCTTATATTTTCCATAATAGTATTATCAAATAATGTTACATCTTGAAAAACTATTGAATAAAGGCTCATCAGCTTTTCGGGATCGATTTTTGAGATATCTGTCTTACCCACTGTTATAGTGCCTTTCTGATTATCCCAAAATCTTGCGGCAAGTCTTGAAACAGTGGTTTTGCCTCCGCCCGAAGGTCCAACGAGCGCCGTTACTTCTCCTTGTTTTGCCGTAAACGAAACATCTTTAAGCACTGTTTCAGAGCTGTCATATGAAAAGCCGACATTTTTAAATTCTATATCGTATCCTTCGGTATTAAAAGTTTCGCTGCCCGTTTGAACAGGGTGATCGAAAATTTCATTCATTCTTGCAACATTCGTTCTCATAGCTATCACCGCCGCGAGGTTTTGAAGAGCGCCCTGCATAGGATCATAAAGTCTTGATGCCGCGATAAGGAACATAAAGAATGTGAGCGCGCTTATACTTCCTTTTATAAGCAATACAGAGCCTGTGAGTGCAACTGTGGCAATTCCGAGTTTTAAAACGGCTCCCGCTGAGGTTACGAATACTGCTGTTGTAAATTCCGCTGAAACCGACTGCTTTTCCACCGCTTTTATTTTTGAGGAAAGCCCCTTTAAATATTCATTTTCGGCATTATTGGATTTAAGATCGCGCAGAGTTTCAATATATTCCTGAATTCCGTCGGCACAGATCATTTTAATTTTCATTGTTTTTTTCTGCACTTTATCCTGGATTTTGTAGCTGAAAAGCACTATTGCGATCGAAACGGGTATTACCCATAGCGCCGCAAGAGCCATTTTAGCGTCAAAGAAAAATAAGCTTAATGCTATAACAATTGTTGAAATAAGAGATCCGAAAAGCCCGGGGATATAATGCGAGCAGTCCTTTTCAAGCACTTCGCAGTCCGCCATGATCGTGCTTGTAAGATCGGCAAGATCTTTTTTTGAGAAGAAAGAAAGGGGAAGCTTGCGCAGTCTTTCCGCAATACTAAGCCGTCTTTTTCCGCTTTCCTCGTAAGTTGTGAAAAATGTGCTGTTATATTGAATATAGGTCGTTAAAAGTATAACGGCAAAGCAGATAACAGTTCCGGCAATATAAAATCCTATTCTCTCTAAAGCCTTTTTACCGTCTAAAAAATCGGAAATAAGAAAATAGATAAGTCCCATAGGAAGCATAAATGCAATATTCTGCAAAGCGCAGGCGATTATACCTTTTAATATACCCACAGCGCCTTCTTTTGAGCTTGCCGTGGCTCGTTTTATAAATTTAATCATTTCATTTCCTCCTTTGAAACCTTCCAAAGAACAGAAGCGTTGTAATCAGACCACATTTTTGCAAAAATTCCTTTTTTGCCGCAAAGCTCGTCAAGCTTGCCGCGTTCTGCAATTTTTCCGTCTTCAATAACATAGATGCAGTCGGCGTTTGCCACAGTAGAAAGTCTGTGCGCGATCATAATTACTGTTTTACCTCGCGATAGTTCGCTGAAAGCTTTCTGCACCTTTGCCTCGTTATCGGGATCTGCAAAAGCGGTAGCCTCGTCAAGGATAAGAATGGGCGAATTTTTAAGCACCGCTCTTGCAATGGCAATCCGTTGCTGCTCTCCTCCGGAAAGGTATATGCCATGCGATCCTATCACCGTGTCGGCGCCTTGCGGGAATTTTTCGATTATATCGGAGCATTGAGCGGTTTTTAAAGCGTTTAAGACTTCTTCTTTTGAGGCGTCAGGTCTTGCTAATTTAACATTATTGAAGATAGACTCTTTAATAAGCTTGCTGTTTTGGAAAACAAATGAGACCGTATTCATAAGTTCTTCTTTTGAAATATTTTTAATATCCGCTCCGCCGATTTTGATGCTTCCGGAATCGACATCAAAAAATCTCGAAACAAGTGAGGCAAGAGTAGATTTTCCTCCGCCTGACGGTCCTACAAACGCAACTGTTTGCCCGGGCTCAATTTTAAGGGAAATGCCTTTTATTATTTCTTTTGATTTTTCATATCCGAAGTGAACATTATCAAGCTCCACTGAAGAGTCGGCAGGGGAAACGGGGCTTTCGCTGATACTTAACGGCTTTGCATTTAAAACTGTATCTATTCTGTTAAGCGCGTCAGCAACGATCATATTATTTTCGCTCATATACATAATTTTCGTAAGTGTGAGAGAAATAACGGGTGTTATAATTATATAAAAAAGAATATTCAGTAAAAATTCGTTTGTAACTCCGTCTTTTGTAAAGTAGAGTGCTCCGCCTATAAGGAAAGCAAAAACACCGTTTATTGCGGTAGTGTAAAGCAACATAGGCAGTCTCATTTGCTTAGTGTAGGCTATTACCCATTTTTCGTATTCATCGATAGTACCCTTGAATTTCTTAAAGGAAAATACCGATTGTCCGAAAGTTTTTACAACAGGTATACCGCGGACATATTCGACCGCCTCGTTGGACATTGCCTCAAGCGCATTGTTATACTGTCTCATTTTTTCTTCCATACGCTTTCCCGTCATAGCGGACATAATAATAAATCCTAAAACTACGAGCACAAGGCTCAAAAGACCTAAACGCCAATCAAATACAAGCAGAAGCGCGAGCAAACCCACAGGCGTTGCCATTGCCGCGTATTTATCGGGGAGCTGGTGCGCAAGGTATGTTTCGGCGGCGCCCGTGCTCTCGTTAATTATTTTGCGGAGCTTTCCGCTTCCGATTTTTTCGGTAAACCCGATAGAAAGGTCGGATAAGGCTTTTGCGGTTTTAATTCTCAAAACCGTGGCGACTCTGAAAGCTGACAGATGCGAGCACATCAAAGCACCGATATACATTAAAAAGGATAAAACGGCAAATAAAACCGCCTTAAATCCTAAGTTTGTAAGATCCTCGGCATTTTTAAAATCGGGTGCCGAATTTAAAACCTCTTTAATGATCTTGAAGATCTCATAAAAAGGTATCAGCGCAACAAGTGCGCTTGCTGCCGAGAGTATCCAGGAAGCGTATGTTAGATATTTCCGCTTTCCCGCATATTCCATAAGCCTTGAAAGATTTGATTGTTTTTTCAAAATTATTCCTCCTTAAAAAATTTATTGCGCAAGTTAGCGATTGCTAACTGATTTATAAAAAATTAAAGGTTTTAAAAACCCATAATTTTTTTCCAGCCTGCTGTATAAAAATCCCGAAGCTCATTTAAGCATTCCTCGGCTTTATTTGCTTTTGTATCGTGAATGATAAGCTCAAAAAATGCTGTGAAAAGTCCGCTTACAAGGATATGCTCTAAAAAAGGATCGACATTGTATTTCGGGTGACCGAGGGTTTCCATAACTCTTGCGAAGGTATGGGTGGCGTCAATTTCGATACGCACCATATCGTCAATAATATTTTCATATTTTGTGCCTTGAGAAGAGCAGAGAATAAGCCTGAATTCTTCTTTATACTTAAAAGCATATTTCATCATTTCTAAAAGGCAGTTTCCTGATATCACGCCGATATTATCCGCCTGATCTTCCGGGTTAAGCTCGGTAAAGGTTTTTTGAGCCTGCCTGAACATATTTAAAAATGTTTCATATTTTTCGCTCACGATTGAATCAAAAAGCTCTTCTTTGCTTAAAAAGTATCCGTAAAACGCACCTGTGGTAACACCCGCATTATTCACGATATTTCTGAGTGAAGAAGATTTATAGCCTTTTTCAGCAAACTCTCTGCGAGCGGCTTCATATATCTTTTCAAGAGTGGTTTTATTTTCTCCTGCCATTTTGTCCTCCGAAATATAACACTGTTATATTATAATTTCATTTAAAGCTTGTGTCAAGCAAATTTTTTAAGGGAGAAAAGTTTTAAAGGTTGCTTCTATTAATTTTCAAATAGAATTTAGGTGAGATGCCTTTTTCTTTTTTAAATACTCTTGCAAAGTAACTCGGATCGTTAAAACCGTTTTCAACTGCGATTTCAGTCATCGTTTTATGAGTGGATCTCAGCTCGCGGCAAGCATTTTCTATTCTTATTTTATTAATATAATTTATCGGAGTAGCTCCGGTTATTTCTTTAAAAGAATGGCAAAGATATTTCTTATTCAGTCCGCACACATCGGACAGATCATTTAAGTCTATTTTTTCAGTATAGTGATCATCTATCCATTTTAGTAAATTTTCAATCTCATTTATTTTTTTTCTTCTTCTTTTTTCTGTTCCTGTTTCTATTTTATTTAAAAAATAAAGATTAAAAAAAATATTATACAATAAACTAAAGGCAGAAAGCTCAAAATATTCAGGCTTAAAATGTAAAAGATTAAAAAAAGAAATTAGATCTGCATAAAGCTTGCTTTCATCCTGATTTAGAAGAGTTGAAACTATTTTTTCCCCGCTTACTAAAGGAAATAAGATTTCCGATATTTTATCTTTATGACTCCGAAAAAGCATTTTTATATCAAAAACCAGTACTTCATATATGCAGTTATTCGGTTCGCCTCTGTGCAGAAAACCGCAGTTGACAAAAGCGATATCCCCTTGTCTTAAGCTGTACTCCACGTTTTGAATAAAAAGCTTAAAATTTCCGCTTAAAATATGGATTATTTCAAACTCATTATGCCAATGAAGAGGCATAATATACTGAAAATAATTTTTATCAACATAGTAATATTGAAGCGGAAATTCATCGGTTCCGTGTTTTTTATTTTCGTAATAATCATAAATTTTCATAATTTTTTTCAAAAAATGAATTTTGTCCTTTTTTTAGTTATTATTTTTATAGTATTATATCATAAATAAGACTATAATACAATTATAAATATAATATCAGGAGAAGACTTTATAGATTGATTGCCGTTTAGACAAATTCATCTTGATTTTCACACCTAGGAATTATGCCGGATGCCGGAAGTGAATTTTCTAAAGAGGATTTTGAAGAAGCTTTAAAAACGTGCTATATTTCTTCGATAACTTTATTTGCTATGAATCATCACAGCAGGAGTTATTTTCCTTCAGAAATAAATTCAAAGCATTAGACGCTTAAATCCAATCCGCTTTACGGATTATTGGCTGAAGATAAAACTCTTAAAACAGATATGTAAATCATTTTGAATTTGAAAATGGTAAGATTAGTTTTACCGTTCCTTGTTTTAAATTACACGGAATGATAGTTAATGATTATTAGATAGGAAATTGCAAAGTTACAGTTCAAAAAAATTTATAGAATGAGAAGTGTGAAATAATGAAAGAAAACAGATACATAGGACAATATCCGGTAATAGGAATAAGGCCTACAATTGACAGCAGAAGAGGCGTGCTGGGAGTTCGCGAATCGCTGGAAGATCAGACTATGAATATGGCAATATCAGCTGCAAAGCTTTTTACGGATAATTTGAGATATTCAAACGGTGAACCCGTAAAAGTCGTTGTATCCGATACAACAATAGGAAGAGTTGCGGAAGCCGCTGCCTGTGCTGAAAAATTCCGCAGGGAGGGAGTCTCAATAACACTTACTGTAACTCCGTGTTGGTGCTACGGCGCTGAAACTATGGATATGGAAAAGGACACGATTAAGGCTGTTTGGGGATTTAACGGAACAGAAAGACCGGGAGCTGTTTATCTTGCAAGTGTTCTTGCAACCCATGCACAAAAAGGCCTTCCCGCATTCGGAATTTACGGTCATGATGTTTGTGATGTAAATGATACGGAAATTCCCGAAGATGTTAAAGAAAAGCTTTTGCGCTTCGGAAGAGCGGCTGTTGCAGCGGCAACAATGCGCGGAAAATCATATCTTCAAATAGGATCTATCACAATGGGATTAGGAGGCTCGATAATCGATCCTCATTTTATAGAAGATTATCTTGGAATGCGTGTTGAATCAGTTGACGAGGTTGAAATCATTCGCCGAATGACCGAGGGCATTTATGATGAAAAAGAATATCAAAAAGCTTTAGAATGGTCAAAAAAATACTGCAAAATGGGATTTGATAAGAATCCTGAGAATCTTCAGCGTTCCGAAGCGCAGAAAAAAGAAGATTGGGAATTCACAGTTAAAATGTGCGTAATAATAAAAGACTTGATGAACGGTAATAAAAATTTACCGAAGGGCTGTGAAGAAGAGGCGGTAGGTCATAATGCAATCGCCGCAGGCTTTCAGGGACAGAGACAGTGGACAGACTTTTACCCGAACTGCGATTTCCCCGAAGCATTACTTAATACCTCGTTCGACTGGAACGGAGCGAGAGAACCGTATGTATTGGCAACCGAAAACGACGTGCTTAACGGTCTCGGTATGCTGTTTATGAAATTGCTCACGAACCGCGCGCAGATGTTTGCCGACGTTCGTACCTGTTGGAACGGAAAATCTGTAAAGAGAGTAACAGGCTATGATCTTGATGGCTATGCAAAAGAGGCAGACGGCTTTATTCATCTTTTAAATTCAGGTGCTTGCTGTCTTGACGCAAACGGTGCCGCAAAGGACAAAAACGGCAACGCAGTTATGAAGCCTTGGTACGAAGTAAACGAAGCCGACCAAAAGGCAATTATGGATAATACCACCTGGAATTATGCCGACCTTGGTTTCTTTAGAGGAGGCGGATTTTCTTCTCGCTTTGAAACAAAGGCTGAAATGCCTGCCACAATGATAAGACTTAATCTTGTAAAAGGTTTGGGACCTGTGCTCCAGATTGTAGAGGGTTGGACTGTAAACCTGCCGGAAGAGGTTAGCGATAAATTATGGAAACGCACCGACTACACATGGCCCTGCACCTGGTTTGCCCCGCGCATTACGGGCGAGGGCGCGTTTAAGTCCGCCTATGACGTTATGAATAACTGGGGAGCTAATCACGGCGCAATTTCCTATGGTCATATAGGAGCGGACCTTATAACTCTTTGCTCAATACTTCGTATACCTGTTTGTATGCATAACGTACCGGATGAAAATATATTCCGCCCGGCGGCTTGGAACGCATTCGGTCAGGATAAAGAGGGAGCAGACTTCAGAGCCTGCGCAAATTATGGAGCGTGCTTCAAGAAGTGATAATAAAATGAATTACGAAAAAAGCGAATGGAACGGATTTGAAAGGCTCGATTTTGATTTAAAAGGAAGAAAAGCTACCCTTATTTGTCCGAAATTTCCTAGGAAAGATTCAAAATGGATTTATAAAACCGAGTATTTAGATGCATTCCCGAGTTTTGACTTAGAAATGCTTAACAGAGGATATTATTTGGCTCATTTGCAAAATACTTCGCGCTGGTGTCCTAAAAAGGATACGGATAAGCTTTTGTATCTTAGAGATAATTATTACCATGTAACAGGGAAACATCCGGGATATAGAAAATACAATAACTAAAAAAAGCGAGGGAGATTTCCCTCGCTTTTTATTGACAAATTTTTTTGTTGTGATATAATAAAGAAACAGGTGTTGCGCAACATATGTTTCTTTATGAAAGGAAAAATTATGCCGAGAAATTATAAGTTTACAAAAGAAGAAATAATTCAAGCAGCAGTCGGTTTGGTAAGAGAAAAAGGCTTTTCTTCTTTGACGGCACGATCGCTCTCGGGCACGCTTAATTCTTCTTCAAAACCGATATTCAGCGTGTTTAATAATATGGAATCTCTTCAAAAAGAGGTTATCAAAAAAGCGGATAAAATTTATAATGCTTATTTGTCAGAAAAAATGAAAGAGTCAAAATATCCGCCGTATAAAGCGAGCGGAATGGCATATATCCGATTTGCAAAAGAAGAGAAAGAGCTTTTTAAATTGCTCTTTATGAGGGATAGGTCGGCAGAAAAAATACCTGAAAACAAAGAAGAAATCAGACCTATAATAGATATTATAATGAAAAATCTTAATATCGGTGAAGAAAAGGCTTATAAGTTTCATTTGGAAATGTGGGTATTCGTTCACGGAATTGCCGCAATGATTTCAACGGGGTTTTTAAATTGGAGCGAGGAGTTCACAAGCAAAGCACTGACCGACGCTTATTCGGGATTAAAACTAATTTACGAGGCGGATAAAAAATGACGGCGATAAAAACTGTTGATCTATCAAAAAAATACGGCTCTAATACTGCTGTAGACAAATTAAATCTTGAAATAAACCGCGGCGAGCTTTTTTCCTTGCTCGGAGTAAACGGTGCAGGAAAAACCACTACGATTAAAATGCTTTCCTGCTTATTAAAACCCACTTCGGGCGACGCGCTGATAGCGGATAAAAGCATAGTTAAAAATTCAAAGGAAATAAAAAATATTATAGGCTTTTCCCCTCAGGAAACCGCAGTGGCTCCTAATCTCACGGTTTTTGAAAACTTAAGCCTTATGTGCGGAATTCACGGATTTACGAATAGTGAAAAAAATAAAAAGACGCGGGAGCTTATAGAAAAATTCAGTCTTGAAAGCGTGGAAAAAAAGAAAGCCGGAAAACTTTCCGGCGGTTATCAGAGAAGACTAAGCATTGCAATGGCGCTGATTTCAGAGCCTGAAATTCTTTTTCTAGACGAGCCTACTTTGGGACTTGACGTTATAGCGCGAAGCGAACTATGGGATATAATCAGGTCTTTAAAAGGCAAGGTCACCGTGATACTTACAACTCACTATATGGAAGAAGCGCAAAAACTCAGCGACCGCATAGGAATTATGAAAGACGGAAATTTGCTTAAGCTCGGCACGGCAGAGGAACTTATTGAAATTTCAGGTGCCGACAGCTTTGAAAATGCCTTTATTAAAATCGTGAAAGGAGAAGTAAAATGAGATTGCTTTCTTTTTCAAGCAGAAATGTAAAAGAAATTCTGCGCGATCCTCTCACGCTCTTTTTCGGACTTGGATTTCCTGTAATTCTTCTTTTATTGCTTTCGGCTATTCAGGCGAATATTCCCGTAAGTCTTTTTGAAATTAAAAGTCTTGCGCCGGGAATAACTGTTTTCGGTCTTTCTTTTATGACGCTTTTTTCCGCAACTTTAATTGCAAAAGACCGCGAGAGCGCTTTTTTTCAAAGACTGCTCACAACACCGCTTACGGCGAGTGAATTTATTTTGGGATATGGTATTCCGATAATTCCCATATCCGTTGCGCAGGGTGTTATTTGCTATATAACAGCGCTTTTTTTAGGTCTTGAGTTTTCAGTTAATATCATTTATGCAGTTTTAATTTTAGCCGTGATATCACTTTTCTATATTTTTTTAGGATTGCTTTGCGGCAGCGTGTTTAATGTTAAGCAAGTCGGAGGCTTTTGCGGAGCGCTTTTAACCAATTTATCAGCCTGGCTTTCGGGAGTTTGGTTCGATCTTGATCTTGTGGGCGGTGCTTTTAAAAAAATCGCATATCTGCTGCCGTTCGTTCACGCGGCGGAGCTTGAAAAAGCAGTAATATCAGGGAATTTCTCTAAAATAGGAAGCCACCTTTTGTGGGTTATAGGTTATGCTTTTATATTAGGTATTTGCGCTGTTATTGCTTTTCTTAAAAAAATGAAGAAGTAATTAACAAATAATTTAAAAATTTTCCTATAAATCGTTAAAAATAAAATATATACTGAATTTTGTAAAATTTAAAAGGAGAGTATCTTATGGAAAATTTTGTTTATAATACCCCCACAAAGCTTATTTTCGGTAAAGGAGCGGTTAAAAATCTTCCCGAAGTCCTTAAACCTCTGGGCAACAGAATTCTCTTGACTTACGGCGGAGGAAGCATTAAAAAAATCGGCCTTTATGATAAAGTTAAAGATCTTCTCTCCGATTTCGAGATTTATGAGCTTGGCGGAATAGAGCCGAATCCGAAGTATTCCACAAGTGTTCTTTCCGGCGTAAAGCTCTGTAAAGAGCATAATATTGACACGGTTTTGGCAGTAGGCGGAGGAAGTGTGCTCGATTGCTCTAAGGCTATCTGCGCCGGCGCTCTTTATGACGGCGAGCCGTGGGATCTTATTTCATATAAAGTTAAAGCAAAAGACGCTTTGCCGCTTGTAGATATTTTAACTTTAGCAGCAACAGGTTCGGAATATGACAGCGGATGCGTTATTTCAAGAACAGAAACGAATGATAAAGTAGCCTATCTCGACGAGCATTTGTTCCCGTATGCCTCGATTTTAGATCCTGAATATACTTTCAGCGTATCTAAAAAGCAGACTGCCGCAGGTGCCGCTGACGCTATTAATCACATTATGGAGCAATATTTCTGCGATAAGCATTCCGATCTTGCCGACGGAATGTGCGAGTCCGCAATAAAGAGCCTTATCAAAAATGCAAAAGTCGCTCTTAGCGAGCCTGATAATTATGACGCGCGTGCAGAATTTATGGTAGACTGCTCTCTTGCCTGCAACGGTATACTTTCTATAGGCAACAGTTATTCCGGTTGGCCGTGCCACGGGATAGAGCACGCGCTAAGCGCTTATTATGATATCACTCACGGCGAGGGACTTGCTATTATTACCCCGAGGTGGATGAAGCATATCTTAAATGATAAAACCATTGAAAGATTTGTTTCTTTCGGCACTCATATTTTCGGAATTGATCCTTCTTTGCCCGAATCCGAGATAGCCGAGAAAACTATCGATTCGGTTTATAAGCTCTTTGAATCTTTCGGAATGCCTATGAATCTTAAAGATGTCGGCATTGATGAAGAGAAAATCGACGAAATGGCAGCTCACATTGCGGATAATGAGGGACTAGATAATGCCTGGGCGCCGTTATCACAAAAAGATATTGCAGAAATTTTAACCGATTCGCTTTAAATTTTCTTGACAAAGAAAAGGTTATATATTATAATCTGTTTTAGAAAATTCGTGTGAATTTTTCTCGGATTAAGATTTTCGTCACACACTCTTTTTGAGTGTGTGGCTTTTTTTATGCAAAGGGGAAGAGAGTATGAAAAAAACAGAAGTTAAAAGCGAGATAGTTTATATTTTTGCCATAGTGCTGCTGGCGCTTGCGGTTGCCATTCTTTCAAGCGCGGGATTCGGAGTGTCTATGGTGGTCGCTCCGGCGTATATTTTAAGCCAAAAAACGGGTATTTTGACATTCGGGCAGGCAGAATATGTTATACAATCTGTTTTATTTTGTGTTTTCTGTTGTGTTATGAAAAAGTTCAAACCTGTATACCTTTCCTCCTTTATAACCTGTCTTGTTTACGGCGCGGTTTTGGATCTGATAAGACTTATTCCGTGTTTTAACACCGAGATAACAAAACCCGAAACTTTAAATATAGGTCTTAGAATATTTATGTTCGCTTTCGGTGCGGTTTTGACCTCTTTTTCGATAGCCCTTTTCTTTAAAACTTATCTTTATCCGCAGGTGTATGACTTTTTTGTTAAAGGCGTGAGCGAGAAATTCGGTATCAAGCGCTCGCTTTTTAAAACGGTGTTTGATCTTTCCTGCCTGGCAGTTGCCGTTATAATGAGCCTGTGCTTTTTCAAAAAGTTTGTCGGAGTAAATTTCGGCACGCTGATAATAGCTTTGTTCAACGGAACGGTCATAGGATTTTTCTCAAAAATCTTAGATAAGCATTTTGAATTCAAGCCTTTCTTTAAAAATTTCGCCGAAAAATTTTCGTTTTAAATATAGACAATACAATCAGAGTACAACACTTCTCATAGCGGAAAATTTGTCCGATTATATTGTCTCGTCATTTGAAATACGGCAGTATTCCTGCATTCCTCGACTTCATAATCAAAAAAAATTTCTCGCTATGAGTCGAAGATTTTGTAAGATAACGGCGCTGTTTAGCGGCGCGGCGCCCGACCGAATAATACTGTCGTATTGTGAGCGGAGGGCAACAAAGTCGATAATCGCGCCGTTTCTTCAAAAAAGCATTGTACCCTGATTGTATTGTCTATACAAAAAGATACTGCCGCAATCACAATTGTGTGATTGCGGCAGTATCTTTTTAATCTTTTTTATTTATATGCTTTTTTAAGATTATATTGATATATTGCGAAAGGGATCGGTCGTCATTTTCTGCTTGCTTTCGGAGAATATCCAAAAGATCGCTGTCTAAAGTTATGCTTATTTTTTCTTTTAGAGGCCGCATAATATCACCAACCTGTTTTATCTTTCCAAAACTTTTATTAATTATACAATAAAATAAGATTTTATCTTGACAAGTAGTATAAAGTAGGATAAAATAAGATAAACGCATTTGTCGTAAAATTTAAGGAGAATGAGTATGAAGAAATTAAAAATTATTTTAGCGGCGGGATTAATCGCTTGTTTGCTTGGGATACTGGCAGGCTGTGTATCCGGAGCAAGCACGAAAAGTTCTTCCGATAATGATTCGTCGGAAGATCAATCGCAAAATTTAACTATCGGCAGCACTTTAACTGCAAAAGGACTGAATATAACACTTCAAAAGGTAGAGGATTGGAATTCCGATAATATGTTTGTAAATCCTAAAGACGGATTTAAATTTATAAGGGCATATTTTGTGCTTGAAAATACCAACAGCTCCAGCCGCTATCTCGGCTCTTATGACTTCACCTGCTATGCGGATAATTCAAAGGCGGATATGTCTATTTTCGGCGACGATACTCTCGATCTCGGCGCGGAAGTATCAGGCGGCAGAGTTTTGCAGGGATATATTTATTATGAAGTGCCCGTAAACGCCCAGAGTATCGAAATTGAATACGATTCCGATTGGTGGGGCAATAAAGCAGTATTTAAAGTGAGGTAAATGAAATGAACGCAAAAATAATTGATATTAAACAGGACGTTATATCCTTAGGAATTGAAAGCGGCGAAATTAAAGAAGTGAGGAGCTGCGATATAAATTTTGTTCCGCACATAGGCGATAAGGTTGAAATTTTTGAAACCGATTCTAAAGTAATAGTTTCTAAAGTTGAAGAAGAAAAAACCGCTGTGCCTAACGGCGGAATAAACATCAATCTTTCTAACAGTCAGAATATTTCCGCTCCTCAGGCAACGCTTGCGGCTTCCGGAAAGGTCGTTAATAAAGTAGCCTACTGCATTCTTGCTTTTTTCTTAGGCGGTCTCGGAATTCATAAATTCTATGCCGGAAGAACGGGAGCCGGAGTTGCAATGCTTCTATTTTCCTGGACATTTATTCCCGTGATAATAGCTCTTATTGATTTTATTGTGGGACTTACAAAGAAAGCCGACGCAAACGGTAATATTATAATTTAGAGTTGTAATAATATAAAATATACATTATAATAATCGGGTGGAGTTTTTCCGCCCGATTATTTTTATAGGGGAGATAAAAAGTGCCTTTTTCGGTTATAACTGCGTTTGAAATAATAGGTACGCTAGCCTTTGCCGTTTCGGGAGCGATAGCTGCGCTGAAAAAAGGAATGGATATTTTCGGAGTAGCAACTTTAGGTCTTATAACTGCCGTCGGAGGAGGAGTTATTAGAGATATAATTTTGGGAAACACACCGCCCGCGGTTTTTAAAGATCCGATGTATGCTTTGCTTGCTGTTTTCACCTCTGTGATATTTTTTCTGCCTGCGGTGAGAAAAATTTTCTCAAAAAGCCAAAAAGCCTATGATATCGTAATGCTGATTATGGATTCGGTAGGTCTTGGGGTTTTCACAGTTGTAGGAATTCAGACGGCGAAATCGGTAAATTCTCACTCGGGATTTTTCCTGCTTGTATTTGTAGGAATAGTCACGGGAGTAGGCGGAGGTCTATTAAGAGATATCTGTTCTCTTGAAATGCCATACATATTTGTCAAGCATTTTTATGCCTGTGCCTCCTTGCTCGGCGCTGTAACATGCGTTTTTTTATGGGATAAAGCAGGGGAAAAAGCGGCTATGTTTGCAGGAACTGCGGTGATAGTGGTTCTTAGGCTTTTAGCGGCAAAATTCAGGTGGAGCCTGCCTAAAGCAAAATTGTAAAATTAATCCTTTTAATTTCAATGCATTTATGTTATAATTAATTTACTATAAATTTTTAAGGGGTAAATTATGGAAAATAAACTAACCGGTAAGCAGTATGTGCTTATCTCGTCGATGCTGTTCGGTCTGTTCTTCGGAGCGGGCAACCTTATTTTTCCGATTATTCTCGGAGCAAAAGCGGGAGAAAACATAATTCCCGCTCTTATAGGAATGCTCATAACCGCCGTGGGAGTTCCGCTCCTCGGAATAGTTGCTATGGGAATTTCAAAGAGCGAAGGGCTTATGCATATGGCAAGCAGGGTTTCTAAGCCTTACAGCTATTTCTTCACCTGCGCGCTTTATCTCACGATAGGGCCTTTCTTTGCAATTCCGAGATGTGCCGCTACTTCGTTTACAGTAGGAATAGTTCCTATCACTGGCGATTCTCATATTGTTCTTTACAGGGCGATATTCAGCGCTCTTTTCTTTGCGGCTGTGCTGTTTTTCTCGCTTAGGCCCTCTAATATTATGGACTCTGTAGGAAAATGGCTGAATCCTATTTTCCTTGTATTTTTAGGAGTTTTGATCGTAGCCGCTTTAATTTCACCCGTTCAGAGCGCTTTTTCCTTCAAAGCTACAGGCGATTATCAGAACGCCGCTTTCGCAACGGGATTCTTGCAGGGTTATGACACTCTTGACGCGCTCGCTTCTCTTGCTTTCGGAATAATAGTTATCACGGTTATAAGAGAGCATGGAGTAAAAGAACCGGGAAGTATAGCTAAATGCACGGTTAAATCAGGCATATTCAGTATGTCGCTAATGACTGTTATCTATGCGCTTATCGCCTTTGTCGGAGCACAGAGCTTCGGTCTTTACAGCGATAGAATCGCAAATGACCCGAATTTTACCGGAGGCGACGCTTTTGCGATTATAGCAAAGCACTATTTCGGAAATGCGGGAATGATAATTCTTGCTATAACCGTTACATTCTGCTGTCTTAAAACCGCTATCGGTCTTGTTACTGCCTGCTCCGAAACATTTTCAAAGATCTTCCCGAAAACTTTCAGCTATAAGGTTTATGCGATTATCTTTACTGCATTTTCCTTTGTGGTTTCGAATATCGGACTTTCTAAGATAATCAGCTTTTCGGCGCCCGTGCTTTATTTCCTTTATCCTTTGGCTATCGCGCTTATTCTTTTAAGCCTTTTCGGAAAGCTTTTCGGATATTCGAAATGCGTTTTTGTAAGCACTATTGCGTTTACTATGATAGCGGCTGTTCTTGACCTTATAAGAGTCAGCGGAATTTCGGCTTTTGACGGATTTATAAAAACCGTATCAAAATATCTTCCTCTTTATTCCGCCGGAATGGGCTGGCTTATACCTACAGCGGTCGGCTTTATTATCGGTCTTATTATCAAATGTTTTTCTAAATCAAAATAATATTTCGGGGTCGGAATTTCCGGCTCCGATTTTTTTAAAAAAACTATTGACAAATTTAAAAACAGGTTGTATTATAATATGTGGTTAGCGAGGGCTAACTTTTTAAGGAAATTTTGGTTAGCGAAAGCTAATTTAAAAAACGGAGGATTTTTAATGTTACCTTTAACGCTTGCACAGGTCGGAGAGGATAATATCATAAAAAAGATCGGCGGAAATCCGGAAGTTAAGAAACATCTTGAAAATCTCGGATTTGTCGTCGGAGGAAATGTTAAGATCGTCAATTCGCTCGGAGGCAATGTTATTGTCAATGTAAAAGAAGCAAGAGTTGCCATAAGCGAAGAAATGGCGAGAAAGATAATGGTATAATTTTAAGGAGGAAAAGAAGAATGAAAACTTTGAAGGAAGCTAAGATCGGCGAAACCCTTAAAGTGGTCAAGCTGCACGGCGAAGGTGCGGTTAAGCGCAGAATTATGGATATGGGTCTTACAAAAGGCGTAGAAGTTCATATCCGTAAAGTTGCTCCTTTAGGAGATCCCATTGAGCTTACCGTTCGCGGTTACGAGCTGTCTTTAAGAAAGGCAGACGCCGCAATGATCGAAGTCGAATAATTAATTTTTAGTATCACCAAACGAAAGAGAGGATAAAACTAATATGGATTTGCGAATAGCACTTGCAGGAAATCCTAACTGCGGAAAAACCACTCTTTTCAACGCTCTCACAGGTTCGAACCAATTCGTTGGTAACTGGCCGGGAGTTACAGTTGAAAAGAAAGAGGGAAAACTTAAAAAGCACGACGGAGTAGTAATAACAGACCTTCCGGGTATTTATTCACTTTCTCCGTACACCTTGGAAGAGGTAGTTGCAAGAAATTATCTTATCGGCGAGCGCCCCGATGTTATTCTTAATATAATCGACGGTACAAACTTGGAGCGTAACCTTTATCTCACTACTCAGCTTGTTGAGCTCGGAATACCGGTTGTTATCGCTATCAATATGATGGATGTTGTTAAGAAAAACGGCGACAAGATCAACACCGAAGAGCTTTCGAGACAGCTCAACTGCAAAATAGTTGAGATCTCAGCTTTAAAGGGTACAGGAATTATGGAGGCTGCCGAGGCAGCTATCGAAGCCGCGTCTTCCACAAAAACATTGCCTCAGCACAGCTTTTCCGGTTGCGTAGAGCACGCAATAGCACATATCGAGGAAGCAGCTGTTCATAATATGCCTGAAGAGCAGCAGAGATGGTATGCTATCAAGATTTTCGAGCGTGACGATAAGGTTTTAAGCGACCTTAAGATCAGCGATGAGGTTATGAAGCATATCGAAAATGATATCGCAGCTGCCGAAAAAGAAATGGATGATGACTCGGAGTCCATAATCACCAACGAACGTTACATATATATAGCTTCGATAATAAAGGCTTGCTATAAAAAGAAAAATGCAGGACAGCTTACGACTTCCGATAAAATAGATAAGGTCGTAACAAACCGCTGGCTCGGTCTTCCGATATTCGCTTTGATTATGTTCCTTGTATATTATATTTCAATGGTAACTGTCGGCTCTGCCGCAACCGATTGGGCTAACGACGGACTTTTCGGCGACGGCTGGCACCTGTTCGGAATAGGTACTTCCGCTACTGCCGATGCTGAAGACGAATACGGCGACACCGACGCAATAATCGACGGCTTTATTGCAAAGGCCGAAGAAGAGGGCATTGATGTTAAAGCGGCAAGCGAAGCGCTTGATCAGGAAAGCGACAGCTTTGACGCTAAGAAAGCCGTAAAAGAAGTTAAGGCTGTTGAAAGCAAAGCTGATTTCAAAACCTTTACTTATACTCTTGAAGATGAAGAAACACTTGAAACTACCGATGAAACAGGAAAGCTTGCAGATCTTGATACTGCGCTTGAAGCTTACGAAAAGTATGACGGCGGTGTAGATCCTGCTGATTACGGCGTTTGGGTCCCCGGTATTCCTGTTTTGGTAGGAAACGGTCTTGAAAAGGCCGGCGCCGCAGATTGGCTTTCGGGTCTTATCAATGACGGTATCGTTGCCGGTGTAGGCGCGGTTCTCGGATTCGTTCCTCAGATGCTTGTATTGTTCCTCCTCCTTGCATTCCTTGAGGCTTGCGGTTATATGGCGCGTATTGCGTTCGTACTTGACCGTATCTTCCGTAAATTCGGTCTTTCCGGTAAATCCTTCATTCCTATGCTCATAGGCACGGGATGCGGAATACCCGGAATTATGGCTTCCAGAACTATTGAAAATGAACGCGACCGCAGAATGACCATTATGACAACAACATTTATTCCCTGCGGTGCTAAAGTACCTTTCATCGCAATGATCGCCGGTGCGATCTTCGGCGGATCTGCTTGGGTTGCTACAAGCGCATACTTCATTGGTATGGCGGCAATAATCTGCTCAGGCATTATGCTTAAGAAAACAAAGATGTTCTCAGGCGATCCTGCTCCGTTCGTTATGGAGCTCCCTGCTTATCATATGCCTACGCTCGGCAATGTTCTTCGTTCAATGTGGGAGCGCGGCTGGTCGTTCATCAAAAAGGCAGGAACAATTATCTTGCTCTCAACAATTCTTGTTTGGTTTACCACCTATTTCGGTTGGGTAGACGGATCATTCGGAATGCTCACAGATGATCAAATCGATTCTTCGATACTTGCAAAAATCGGCGGAGCGGTTGCTTGGTTGTTTGCTCCTCTCGGTTGGGGTAATTGGCAGGCGGTTGTCGCTTCGATCACAGGTCTTGTTGCGAAAGAGAATATCGTCGGTACACTCGGAATTCTTTACGGCGGAGGCGACGGAACGGTTTACCAGACCATAGCTGAAGCATTTACCGGTATTACCGCTTACTCTTTCCTCGTGTTTAACCTCCTCTGCGCTCCTTGCTTTGCAGCAATAGGCGCTATCAAGCGTGAGATGAACAGCCGCAAGTGGACTTGGTTTGCAATCGGCTACCAGTGCGGATTTGCTTATCTGATCGCTCTTATGATAAACCAGTTCGGTAACATATTTGTCGGCAAGATAAATGTTATAGGTCTTATATTTGCAGTTCTTGCTCTTGCCCTTATGGTTTATATGCTTGTTCGCCCTTATAAGGAAGCGACAAAACTTACTGCAAAGGTAAAAACTGATTAATATAACTTTGTAAAGGAGTTTTGCAAATGTTTGCTTGGATCATTGAAAATATCGCAACTATAATAGTTTCGCTTATTTTAATTGCTATTGTTGCTTTAATAGTAGTAAAACTTGTCAGTGATAAGAAAAAAGGCAAATCCTCCTGCGGCGGTAATTGCAGTCTTTGCGCCGGTTGCAGCTCCTGCCACAAAAAATAAAAAAAGCGGAGGATCGTTTGATCCTCCGCTTTGGTTTTCTATCAAAAAAAGGAGATGTGTTATGGCTATTGTAGAATTTAAAAATGTCAGCCGAGTATATGTCAGCGGCGACCATGAATTAAAAGCTCTTGATAATGTCGATATGAAGCTTGAAGAGGGAAGATTTATCGTGATCTTAGGCCCGAGCGGCGCCGGAAAATCCACTCTTTTGAATCTTCTCGGCGGACTCGACAGTCCCACGAGCGGAAAAATATTTGTAGAAGGAAAAGATATTTCTTCCTTAAATTCCGATGAGCTTGCGGAGTACCGTGCTAAAAAAGTCGGATTTGTATTCCAATTTTATAATCTTGTACCCACTCTTACGGTTCACGAAAATGTTTCCCTTGTAAAGGAAATTGCTCCCGATTCTTTATCGGCAACAAAAATGATTGAAGAAGTTGGACTTTCGGATCACCTTAAAAATTTCCCCGCAGAGCTTTCAGGCGGAGAACAGCAAAGAGTTTCGATTGCAAGAGCGCTTGCTAAAAATCCTAAAATTCTTTTGTGTGACGAGCCGACAGGCGCTCTAGACTCCAAAACGGGCGTGCTTGTTTTAAAACTGCTCCTTAAAATGGCAAGAGATTATAATAAAACCATTGTTATAGTTACTCACAATCAGAATATCGCAAAAATGGCTTATGATGTTATCCGTGTTAAAAACGGAAAAATTATTTCTCACACCGTTCAGGATTCTCCTTTGAACGCAGATGAAATCGACTGGTAAGGGCGGTGAGATAATGCTGCTTAAAAAACTTTTCAGAACGATGAAGCTTTATAAATCACAGTTTATATCTATGATAATTATGATAGCTTTGGGAATAGGCATATTTGTGGGATTTAATATGGAATGGGTAAGTATCAAAGAAAATACGACCCGATTCTTTGAAGAAACAAATTTTGCCGATTACAGAATTTCTTCCGAAAAAGGCTTTTCAAAAAGCGACCTTAAAAAGATAGAAGAAATAAAAGGCGTGAGCGAAGCTTCGCGGTTTTTAAGCGTGAATGCAGATGTTAAGGGCAAAAAGGGAAGAAGCGTTGCTCTTAATGTTACCGAAAACGAGAAAGTTTCGGGCTTTAAGTTTATGCGCGGCGAAAAATATTCTTCGACTGATAAAGACGGCATTTGGCTTTCAGATAAATTTGCAGACGCCAATAATATCAAGCTAGGAGATAAAATAACTCTCAATTATAAAAATCTTGATATAAACTGCAAGGTAAAGGGACTTATCAAATCCTCGGAATATCTGATATGCGTAAGAGATTCAAGCCAACTTATGCCTGATTATGATACATTCGGATTTGCCTATATTTCGCCGGCACTTTATAAAAGCGCCGCATGGTTTGATTTTTACCCTCAGATAAATGTTTTATCCTCGCTTTCTAAAAAGAGTTTTTCAGACGCGGTAGACGATAAGCTTTCAAATACCACGCTTGTTCTCACTAAAGATGAAGTCGTTTCCTATGCGCAGTCAAAAGGCGAGGCAGACGAGGGCAAAACAATGGGCTCCGTATTGCCTGTTTTATTCCTTGCTATAGCTGTGCTTACAATGGTAACGACAATGCACAGACTCACCGCAAAAGAAAAGACGCAGATAGGAACTTTAAAGGCTTTGGGTTTTAAAAATAAAAAGATAATAGTGCATTATTCTTCTTATGCTTTTATGATAGGAATAATCGGCTCGCTTATCGGAACGGCGCTCGGCTACGGCGTAGCTTACTTTATAATGAACCCGAACGGCTCAATGGGCACATATTTCGATATGCCTTATTGGAAGCTTCATTTGCCGCTGTTTTGCATAGTTATTTTAGTGCTGATTATAGCAGTTTTGACTTTTATCGGATTTTTATCCGTTAAAAAAATGCTTAAAGGCACTGCCGCCGACGCATTAAGACCTTATACTCCTAAAAAGGTAAAGCCGCTTAAAATCGAAAGAACAAAAATGTTCCATAAGCTTTCTTTCGGAACACGCTGGAATATGCGCGATATTATAAGGCATAAATCAAGAACTGCAATGAGCCTTTTAGGAATTGCAGGTTGCACGATCTTAATTATGGGTTCTTTCGGTATGCGCGATACTATGGGCGCTTTTATGGATATGTATTATGACGGCGCTCTGCATTATTCTTCGAGAATATATATTTCCGAAAATTCGGAAAAACAGGCTGTAAATGCTATAAAAGAACTTTATGACTCCGATTCGGGCCAGACTATGGCTGTGAACTTTAACGATAAGACAGTTTCTCTCGATATTTACGATACAAAAAATAATCTTATCCGTTTTCCCGGATTTGACGGCGAATATGTAAATATCGATAAAAACGGCGCATTTATGTGCAAGAGATTAGCCGAAGAATTTGGTCTTGAGAAAGGAGATACATTCACTGTAAGTCCTTTCGGAACGGATAAAGAATATGAATTCAGGTTTGAGGGAATTATAAGAAGCGTTTCGGAAAATATTGTTATTTCCAAAAATTATGCCGAAAATTCCGGAATTAATTATTTGCCGGATTCCTTGTATACAAAAACGGATAAGGCGGATATTAAATCTGACAGCGTCATTAAAAGCGTTCAGTCAAAACAGGCTGTTATAGATTCATTTGACACATTTATGGAAATAATGAATTCTATGATTTTTTTGCTTGTTTTCGGAGCAGCACTGCTCGGCACAGTTGTTCTTTATAACTTAGGCGTTATGAGCTATACTGAAAGATACAGGGAAATGGCTACGCTTAAGGTAGTAGGCTTTAAAGATAAGAAGATAGGAAGACTGCTTATCAGTCAGAATATCTGGCTGACATTTATAGGTCTTATAATAGGTATTCCTTTAGGCATCTTGACGCTAAAAGTGCTTGTTGACAAGCTCGCAAGCGAGTATGAAATGATAATATGCGTTAAATGGTACACTTATTTGATAACAACTCTTATAACCTTTGCCGTTTCGCTTTTTGTAAGCCTGCTTGTCGCAAGAAAAAATAAAAAGATAGATATGGTTGAAGCTTTAAAAGGAGCGGAATAAACTATCTGAAATCTCTATCTGCCTTTTATTTTTGATAATTTGTTCAGTTTTCAGGTGAAGATCCGAAAGAGAATGGATATAACCGTTATATTCAGAGTGCATTTTCACCTGAAGATCGGCAGGCAGCGATAAGAAGTATTTTCTTGCACTGCTGCTGGAAAAAATCAGTTCTTTTAAATTTTTATATTGCATTTTATCGCCTCTCTTATATGATTTACACTATAGGCGATAAAATACTGAGGAGTGAATAAAAAAATGGTTAAAACTGTTTTAAAAATCGACGGTATGATGTGCTCGATGTGTGAGGCTC
The DNA here is from genome assembly GCA_934454845.1 of uncultured Eubacteriales bacterium. Taxonomy (GTDB): domain Bacteria; phylum Bacillota; class Clostridia; order Oscillospirales; family Acutalibacteraceae; genus UBA737. Next base: position 71,023 of record CAKSGV010000003.1, read on the forward strand.
ATATAAACGACTGTATAAGAAAGAATTTTAAAATAAAAAAAGTTTCGTCTTCTCACAAAAAAGGCGAAACAGTAATAGAATCTCAGGAAGATCTTAATTTTGATAAAATAAAAGAGGCAGTGGGAGAAACGGGCTATAAAGTACTTGATATAAAAAGCGAAGTATATGAAAAACACGGCCTTTTTTCTAAAAAAAAGTAAGTTGAAAAAAGTTTTGAGCTGTGATATAATTGAGGCGACAGTTTTTTGCCGCCTCAATTTATTTAAGGAGATTTTTATGAATATAGTTTGTCTTGATATGGAGGGCGTTTTAGTCCCTGAAATATGGATAGCTTTTGCTAATGAAACAAAAATCCCGGAGCTTAAGCTCACTACGCGTGACGAGCCCGATTATGATAAGCTTATGAAATACAGGCTTGATATTCTTGAGAAGCATAATTTAGGAATTAATGAAATTAAAGCAACGATAGCTAAAATCAATGTTATGCCGGGCGCCAAGGAATTTTTGGATAAGTTAAGAAAAATCACGCAGGTGATAATTTTAAGCGATACTTTTGAGCAGTTCGCCGCACCACTTATGGAGAAGCTCGGAATGCCAACTATTTTTTGCAACACGCTTGAAATCGGGGAAAGCGGAAAGATAACCGGCTATAAAATGCGCTGCAAAAACTCTAAGCTTACTACTGTTAAAGCTCTGCAGTCGATAGGATATGACACGATAGCTTCAGGCGACAGCTTTAACGATCTCGGAATGATAAAGGCAAGTAAAGCAGGATTCCTCTTTAAGAGTACCGAAAGCATAAAAGCCGACAATCCCGAAATCCCGGCATTTGAAAAATATGATGAACTTTATAACGCTATAAAATCAGCTTTATAAAAAATACCCGTAAACCGAAGGCTTTATGCCCAAAGGGACAAAAAATGACCGGTGGGTTAAAGCCGATACGGGACAAGCAGGAAAGCGGGAGTCAAAAAGGCTTCCGCTTTCCTGCTTTTTTAGCTTAGGTCAGAAGTTTTGTTCGCAGAATGGCTGAAATCTTCGGAAAAAATTCGAAATCAGGCGAAAAGGGATTGTATTTGTCACGATTTTATGCTATACTATATATAATAGTAGAGTCACGCGGAGGACTCTCCGCTTTCCAAAATATCGAGGTGAAGAAAAAGCGCAAAGCGAGGACGAGGCTATGACGATGCACAGAGGTACAACTGCATCCTTCGAGCGGCGTGTGACCGCTTTCTTGTCGTACCTATTCAGTCCGCTCGGTAATTTCACAGGGTTGTTATGTCAGAAGGCAGAGTGCGTGTGCACCCTGCCTTCTTGTTTATTCCGTGCCTGCTTTTCCATGAGCGAACGCCGTTTTCAACCAATAAAAACTTAAAAGCAGTATCTTTCCATTAAAAAGATTTTTGCGAGGTGTACAAAATATGTTGCTTGAACTGAAAAACATCGACAAGTCTTTCGGCGAAAAGAAAGTTCTCAAGGGAGTTTCGTTTGTCGCAGAAAGCGGAAAGGCGTTTGGGTTGCTCGGAAGAAACGGCGCCGGAAAAACAACCTCTATCCGTATTCTGATGAATGTGTTTCCCGCTGATGCCGGCGAGGTGCTGACAGACGGCAAGCCGATTGACTATGATAAGATAAGCCTTGGATATCTTCCAGAAGAACGGGGTTTGTACCCTAAAAAGTTGATTATAGACCAACTCGTCTATTTTGCCGAGCTGAAAGGCATGAAGCGCACAGACGCCGTGCAGTCGGTGGATCGTTGGCTGAAAAGACTGGAGTTGTACGAGTATCGCAATAAACGGTTGGATACTCTATCCAAAGGGAATCAACAGAAAATACAGTTGATCACAGCACTTGCACACGATCCCCAAATCGTTATTCTCGACGAGCCGTTTTCCGGACTTGATCCGGTCAATGCAATACTTCTGAAGGATGTGGTGAAGGAACAGATTGCGCGGGGAAAAATCGTTTTGTTTTCAAGCCATCAGATGAGCTACATAGAGGAGTTTTGTGACAGCATTGCCATTCTCAATGCGGGAAAAGTCGTGCTTCACGGCGACCTCCGCGAAATCAAGAGAAATTATGTCCGCGACCGTTTAGTCGTGCGCACGGATAATCCCGAACAGATCAAAGCAGATTTCAAAGACGGCTGCACCGTACAGGAGGATGGCTCTCTCATACTTCGGCTTGCAAGTCCAAACGATAAGCAGACCGCAATGAAACACCTTGCGGAAAAGTATGATATTGACGAGATCAAGGTGTTTGAGCCCTCCCTGAACGATATATTCGTGGAATATGCGGTCGAACAGGAATAAGGAGGTAGGACGATTATGAAACAGTTTGGAAAAATATTCAGATTTGAAATCAAAGGCTATCTGAAAAACAAGATTTTTGTGGGCAGTACGATTTTTCTCGTTGTGGTGCTCGCAGTTGTTATGTTCATTCCCAACATCAAATCTGCGTTCCAAAGCGACAGTACGAAAGAAAAGCCCGTGATGATCGTATATGCGGAGGATGAAGCTCTTTCGGGTTTCGTCAAAGAGTATTTCTCCGCAGCCTTTACCGGTTACAATGTAACGGTGTCCGGCGGAACGGTTGAGAACATCAAAGAACAGGTAATTTCGGGAGATGCAGAATGCGCGTTTGTTATGGACGGTGCGGATTCATACACGTATTACGTAAACAATCTTTCTATCTCCGATTATAACATGTCTGTTGCCAATGCCGCATTGCAGGAGGCCTACAGAGCAAATGCGATGATTCGGTACGGCTTTACGCCCGAGCAGGTAGGAGAGATTATGTCCGCCAACATCCGTGGGAATACGAGTGTGCTCGGAAAAGATCAGACACAGAACTTTTTCTACACCTATATCATGGTTTTTGCTTTGTATATGGTGATCATGCTTTACGGTCAACTGGTTGCAACCAACGTAGCGACGGAAAAAAGCTCAAGAGCGATGGAAGTGCTGATAACCAGCGCAAAGCCCGCAAGCATGATGTTCGGCAAGGTTCTGGCCTCCTGTATTGCCGGATTTGCTCAACTTATAGCGGTATTCGGCTCCGCGATTCTGTTTTACGGTGTCAATAAATCCGCATGGAACGATAACATGATGATCGCATCCTTCTTCAATATCCCCGTTGACCTGTTTGTCTATATGCTTGTCTTCTTCGCTCTTGGTTTTCTTGTTTATGCCTTTCTTTACGCCGCGGTCGGATCGACGGCTTCAAAACTGGAGGATATAAATACCTCGGTGTTGCCGATCACGTTTTTGTTTATTATTGCCTTTATGATTGTCGTGTTTGCTATGGCGGGAGGAAACGTTGATACGACGCTGATGAAAATCTGTTCGTATATCCCGTTCATTTCACCCATGGCGATGTTTACGAGAATCTGCATGAGCACGGTAGCGTGGTATGAAATCGCAATCTCCATTGCGGTTCTTATCGGTTCAACCGTAGGAATCGGCTTTCTTTCTGCCAAGATATACCGTGTAGGAGTATTGCTTTACGGAAGAAAACCGACGATAGTCTCCATTTTCAAAGAGATACGGAAAGCATAAAATCAAATATATTCCGCAATCGCAGGAAGGGGTGCCAATGGAAAAGCGCAACAGAAGAATATTTGCCGGCTTTTACAGGCGGTACGACAGCAAATTCGTCTATGTGGCAGCCGTCGTTCCCGATGCGGATACCGGAGAGCAGATGGTCATCTTTCACGAGGGGATCGACGCCTGCGAATGCAAGTATTACTGCATGACAAAGGAATCCTTCTGCGAAACGGTGGAGGTGAACGGCGAACGGATGGATAAGTTCACCCGTCAGCCGCAGGTCAGGATCACGGACACGCATATAGAGAATCTGAAAGGCGGCGGCTTTGGCGGCCCCATCCGAAGAAAGAAACTGAAGGACGAGGAAGAGCTTGCATACGAATACCGTCGATTTCGCTCCTCTCAGACCTATAACGACTATGCCAAAGACCTATGCAAAAACTATAAAACCGATCTGCGCCGATACAGGCTGTGCGTGTCGCAGAAACGGTATATCGGCTTGTTGGAGAAGGAAGAATTCGATATTCTCAAAGAGGACTTGTCCTTTCTGAACGACTGTCTCAAAACCGTTCTCAAGGACTACGGCGCGTATTTCAAGGAACGGTATATCGAGGGCAAGTCCGTTCGCAGATATGCCGAGGCGCACGGCATGAACCGCGGCAGCGTGGATCACCTCAATCGGAAATTCATTGCGGAGCTTGCCGCCGTTCTCAAGGCAAGAGATGATTCGGACGGCATCTGCCGTCTGCGCCAAAAATAGAATCAACATATTTTCAATGGGCGTCTGCTTGTAAAAAAGCAGGCGTCTTTTTTTGCGCTCAAATTGCTCCGTTAACTTTGAATATTTTGTAAACTTTTCGTTTTTCGGGTAGTCAACTCCCCGATTTTTCGGCTTAAAAAGTGAGAGGAAAAATTTTTGGTTGTATCCCCCTGCATTTTTTCCTTTGGACAATTAAGAGGATAAATTTTCTGAAACAGGGGCTAAAAAGCACCGCTGAGTGTGGAAACAGGCAAAGGGCTTTTCCCCGCCGGACATATTTCTTTTCTGCCGTTATGTCAGGACTGTGTCAGACAGGCATTGAATCGGCAGGAAAAGTGAAGGGATATTTTTCTCTCCTCTCCGCCGTTATGACACAACTATGACAGCCGGAGAATCGTTTCCCAAAGAAGAATGAGGGGATATCCTCTCAAACACAACCGAATATCCTGCCGACAGGATATGCGGCGGCGGACTTTGTGGGGACAGCGATCCGAGGGATCGTGCCGTAGGAGAAAGGCGCAGACCATGCGCTCTCGAAGGAGGACACGGCAAGCAAAGCACAAACGCCGATGCGATACACGGTCAGAAGGAGCGTAGGAACGCTGTCGGGTGTACAGGAAAAACTGCGGAGCGCGGGAAAGGACTGTGAACTTTCTCTCGCGGAACAGAGCCGTGCGCCGCAAAACAAATTTTTATGAAAGGCGGGATGTATATGACTGTGCCGACCGAAGAAGAAAACAACAGAAAAGAAAGGAAAAACATTATGATACACGACGAACCCGAAATCCTCCGAATGTCGGAGGTGCAGCTGCGGGAGGTGGACTGGCTGTGGTATCCGTATATCCCCTTCGGAAAGCTGACCATTCTGCAGGGCGACCCCGGCGAGGGCAAGACCACCCTTGCGCTCCGCCTTGCCGCCGCCTGCTCCGCAGGCAGACCGATGCCGGGAATGAAGAAGCCGCTGCCTCCCTTCAACGTCATCTACCAGACGGCGGAGGACGGACTGGAGGATACCGTAAAGCCCCGCCTTACCGAAGCGGACGCCGATCAGGACAGGATCATCAATATCCGCGAGGATAAAAAATCCCTGCATTTGCTGGACAGCCGCATTGAAAAGGCCATCGTGCAGTGCGACGCCCGGCTGCTGATCCTTGACCCACTGCAGGGCTACCTCGGAGAGCGGATCGATATGAACCGGGCAAATGAGATCCGTGAGGTGATGAAGTCGGTCGGTCAGGTGGCGCAGCGGACAGGCTGTGCCGTCGTGCTTGTCGGTCATCTCAACAAGGCGGCAGGCTTGAGCAGCGCCTACCGCGGACTCGGCTCCATCGACTTCCGTGCGGCGGCAAGAAGCGTGCTCGTAGTGGGCAGGCTACGGAAAAACAAAACTGTCCGTATCGTCGTGCATGACAAATCCTCTCTTGCACCGGAGGGGAAATCCCTTGCCTTTCAGCTCGGAGATGAAGAAGGCTTCCGCTGGCTCGACGGCTATGACGAGATATCCGCCGAAGAACTGTTATCCGGCTTCTCTTCACAGCCGGAAACCAAGACCGCGCAGGCGGAGGAACTCATCCGCTCCATGCTGGAGGACGGAGCGGAGCTTCACTGCGAGGAGATCATCCGTGCGGCGGCGGAGAGGCGGATCTCCCGTCGAACGGTAAACGAGGCAAAGAAGAATATCTCCGGCATCGTCACACGGAAAGCGGGCGCAAGATGGCTGTGGTCAATGAAAAAGGAAGATTGCAACATTGCAGAGGTGTCCTTGAAGGAAGGATGAAACACTGCAGCCCCCGCCGATCCACTTGCAATGTTGCATTGTTCTTTTCTCTGCCAACAATACCCAAAAAACGCCCCGTGTGCCGACAACAGCGGAATCGGGCATACAACCCCGACCGCCGCGCACAAGAGCGGAATACGGCGCCTGTGGCGGCGTGTGCGGACCTTTTTCTGCCGTGAAGCTCTTCTTCTACAAGACTCGCAGGATTCAAGTTCCTTTGTGCGGTTTGCGTCCTGTTTCGCGAGAATCGGCACACGGTACGAAAATAAGCAGGAGAAAGCCGAGGGGTTGCACAGCAATCCCTCGGCGGGTTACAGCGGACGGCAACGCCGACCGCAAGGGGCTTTGTACGGCTTTTGCAGTCTAAGAATAAAACGGCAATTTAGGGGTTGCACAAATAAATCTCTCGCATATTTAGGGGTTGCGGATTTACAGGAAAAGTCCGGTCCCGTGATGGGCGGAATGTGAAAATACGAACAGCCTTACGGCGGAAAGGAATACAATGAACGATTACAAAGAATATCTTGAAACGGGGATCCTCGGCAGCTACAGGCCGGAGAATGCCGTGGTTAAAAAATACGACAGCGGCGCGGCGCTCACTCTCTTCCGTGATACGGTCTGCATGCACGAGGGAGACTCCCGCGTCCGTGAGCGTGAAATGCTGATAAAGGGAAAGCGGTTTATTATCTCCTCCGTATTCCTCTCTGACGCCAAAGCCACAGCTACGGACAAAATGCTGTCTCTCATAGACGAAGACCTCGGAAGGGATGCAAAAAGTTTCTGAAACTTTTCGGTTTCGGATAGACTTTCGGCAGGCGATACGGTATACTGTGTGATACCGTATCGGCTTGCCCTGCATAAAAGGAGGATGCAAAAATGACAAGCCAAAAATACACGATACTATACGGCAGATTAAGTCAGGACGACGGAAAGGCCGTCGAATCCAACAGCGTTACCAATCAGAGGCTCATGCTTGAAAAGTACGCCCTTGACAACGGCTTTGAAAATGTTCTGTTCCTGGCGGACGACGGCTATACGGGAACAAACTTCGAGCGCCCCTCATGGAAACAGATCGAGGAAATGATCAAGCGCGGCGAGGTGGAAACGCTCATCGTCAAGGATCTCAGCCGCCTCGGCAGAGAGTATCTGCAGGTGGGATATTACCTTGAGCTGTTCTTCCCGAACATGGGCGTGCGGTTCATAGCGGTCAACGACGGTGTCGATTCACTGGTCGAGGGAAGCAACGATTTCAGTCCGATACGCAACTGGGCAAACGAGCTTCACGCAAAGGATTCCAGCAAGAAGGTTCGTGCGGTGAAGAAGCTGCAGGCAGAACGGGGAGAGCGGCTCGGCGGTCGACCTCCCTACGGCTACAAAAAGGCGGACAGAGAGAGCAAGGAACTCGTCCCCGACGACGAAGCCGAGGCGGTGGTACAAAAGATCTTCTCTCTGTGCGCCTCCGGCAAAGGTCCCAATCAGATCGCCCGGATTCTCCGAGAGGAAAAGGTGCTGACACCAAGCAATTATTATTACCGAAATCACGAAAAGAGCCATGCCAAGCTGGATCTCACCCGCCCCTATGCGTGGAGCAGCAGCACCGTCACGGGAATCCTTGACAACAAGGTCTACCTCGGACACACCGTAGGACTGCGCACCACAACGATATCCTACAAGAACAAAACGACGGTGCACCGCCCCGAAAGCGAATGCGCCGTTGTGGAGAACACGCACCCCGCGCTGATCAAGAAAGAGCAATGGGATATCGTGCAGGAGGTACGCACGCACAAAAAACGCACGCCGAAGCACATGGACGAGCCGAATCTCTTTTCGGGACTTGCCTACTGCGCCGACTGCAAACGGTCGATGGTGCTGCACCGGGCAAGCAGCATGAAAAAGTCCGACTACAACTTCAAGTGCTACACCTACGGCAAGCGCGGCAGGAGCGAATGCACGCCCCACCACATCCGGGAGGAGGAGCTGTACGCCGTCGTACTGGACGATCTGCGGCGGGTGACACACTTCGCCCGCCAAAAGGAGCGGCAGTTTGCGGAGTACATCAACCGCAAAAACACGGCGCAGCTTCGGCAGAAGATCAACACGCTGCAAAAGGAGCTTGACACCATGCGCAGGCGCAGGAACGAGCTGACCGCCCTGTTCAAGCGGCTGTACGAGGACAATGTGCTCGGCCGCGTAACCAACGAGCAGTTCCGTCTTCTCTCCGCCGACTACAACGCCGAGCAGAGGGAGCTGGACAAGGCGATCCCGCAGAAGGAAGAACGGCTGGAAAAGCTGAAAGCGTCGGCCGCCAATGTGGAAGCGTTCATCGAGAAGGCAAAATGGTACAGGACCATTGACGAGCTGACGCCTCAGATCGTGCGCCTGTTCATATCCCGGATCGAGGTCGGAGAACGTGCTGTGAAGCACTCGCGGCACTCGGCTCAGAAAATTCGTATCGTTTACCGTGACATCGGAGAATGGGATCACGACGAGGCGGCAGCCGAAACCAACCGGCAGCAGCCGCAGCTTACAGCTGACGCCGCGCATCTGGTACTGCTTCCGGCATAAGAGCGGCACGAGCCAAAAGCAAAACAAACAAAACGAGCAAACAAAAACCAAACGCAGTAAAGGCGGATGACAACCGCCATCCGCCTTTACCGCACCTACATTCTGTCTACTTTTGTCCCTTTGAACACTATCAGAAGGGCTTACGGGTATTTTTTATCCTATATTTGCAAATTCCGTGGGTGTTTTGTAAGCTTTGGCATATTCGATCTTGCCTGCCTTAGCCATAATTAGCTCAGGCACGGTTACAAATTTGAAGCCTTCTGCTTTATAAGTATCAATAAATTTGAACACTGCGTCAACAAGATTGTATTTTGGATGGATTATTATGATACTTCCATCTTTTGCATTTAAGAGCTGGTTATAAATTGAATCTGTTTCACCGTCTTCATTTATTTTAAGACTTGTTGAGTCCACCAACACATTTTTAGTTTCTTTAGAAAGCGAAGCAGGATTGTAAATTCCGTTAGGCTCTGCTCCTGCTGGAAGAGGAGAGGGGGTTCTATAAATAAATCCGGGAACTCTGAGCAGGAATGAATTATATCCGCCCGCATTTTGCTTTATCAAATTACTGCAATCGGTAACTTCTTTAACAGGATCGAGAATAGTCGTAGTATTCGTTAAATATTTGCGGTAGAGCGGAACATGATTTTGCGTGTGGTTTCCTATAACGTGACCCTCGTTTTTCATTCTTGTAAGAAGAGCCGAAGAATTTGAAGTTGCATTGATATTTCTGCCTATTACAAAGAAAACAGCCGCTACATTTCTTGACTTGAGCCCGTCAAGTAGATAAGATGTAATCTCTGCCGGATGATCGTCAAATGTAAGAGATATAAGTTTTTTGCCCGAAAAAGCGGTTTTCGCCCAGGAATATGCGGAATTAAGATCGCCCGTAACCCCGTTTTTAACCGAGTTTCTGCCCAGCGTTACAAGAGTATTTGTAAGGGAAGTTACAGCTTGATTAAGAGCGGTGTTATTTCCTTTAAGCGCTTTTGCTTTTTCTTTAGTGCTTCCTTTCACTTCGGAAAGAGAAAGAGCGGGATAAGAGCCGCCTAATGCGGATATGGCATTTTGAAGCTCTTTTACTCTGCTTTCAAGAGATTTATTCTTTTTGGTATAATTTTCAATATCCAATGTATCCATAAAATCATCCTCGGCAGTACCGGCAGTAGAATTAGAGGCTTTTGTGCCGTTGCTGTTAGTCTGTTTGCCGGATTTTGATTCTTTATTTTCAACTATCGTTCCGTCTTCTTTAACAACCTCTCCGTTTTCATTCACTATGTATTCGGAATAAAGATCGTCAGATTTATTTTTCTTGCATCCACAAAAAGAAACAAGCATAAGCACCGCAATTAAAAAAGCGAACGATTTTTTCAAAGTAATTTTCATTAATAGCCTCTTTCCTCTTAAATTTGCACAAAAAATCAAAAATTTGTTTATAAAATTATATCATATTGTAAAGTTTTTTGCAAATATTTTTTTGCTATTTTGTGATAAAAGAAAACTCTCCGCTTAAGAGTGAGAGCCTGCACTTATCGTGTGCTTTTCCGAGAGCAGGGGAAAGAGAATTATATTCTTTTGGAATATCGACGGAAAATTCCGTATCCGAAAGGTTTATTACTACAAGCGCTCTTACTTTGCCTGATTTTCTTTCAAATCCGAAAATTCCTTCAGGCAGATCCCACGGCACATAATCGCCGCCTGCAAACGCTTTGCATTTAGCCCTTTTGTTTCCTAGAATTTTATAAAACTCCAAAAGTTCAATATCTTCTTTGCCCCAGGGATAATAGCCTCGGCAGAAAGGATCAAATCCGCCCGTCATTCCCGCCTCGTCTCCGTAATAAAGAGAGGGAATTCCGGGGAGGGTATATTGCAAAAGCGCGGCAAGCTTTAGCCTCTTTTTTGCAAATTCATATTTTTCGGGTGATAATTCCATTTTTGATTGTGCCGCGCGGTCGGAAAAGTCATCATTGTTTTGAGAAAGACGGGTCAAGATCCTTGCCGTGTCGTGAGTGCCGATATGATTCATCATAAGGTCCACGGCGGTTTTAGGGTAGTTTTCAAGAACTTCAAATACTCTTTCTTTTATACCTTTTGAATTTCCCGTTCTTATATAATCTATGATCGCGTTCGCAAAAGGATAATTCATAACGGAATCAAGCTGTTTTCCTCGTAAAAAACGTCTTCTTTTACCGTAGCTTATTTTGTTGGTTGCGTCTTCCCAGACTTCGCCCAAAAGATAAGCGCTTTTATTTTCCGATTTCACGGCAATTCTTATGTTATCGAGAAATTCGTCGGGCAGTTCGTCTGCTACATCAAGGCGCCAGCCGTCTGCTCCGAGCCTTTGCCAATGCCTCAAAACACCGTTTTCTCCTGTGATGAATTCTGTAAAAGACTTTGAGTTTTCATTGGTTTCGGGAAGAGATTTAATTCCCCACCAAGAGGAATAATCATCGGGATAATTTTTAAAATTATACCATTCGGTAAAAGGAGAATTATAATCGTTGTAAGCACCCTTATTGCCGTATCGCTTATATTTATTGAAATATAAGCTGTCGTCGCCTGTGTGGGAAAACACGCCGTCAAGAATAATATGTATATTCCTTTTGTGCGCGGCATTGCAAAGAGAAATAAAATCTTTTTCGCTTCCCAGCAGGGGATCGATTTTTAAATAATCGGCAGTGTTGTATCTGTGATTTGAATGAGCTTCAAAAATAGGGTTGAGATAAATACAGGTAACATTCAGGCTTTTCAGATAATCAAGTTTTTTTTCAATTCCTTTTAAGTTCCCGCAGTAATAATCGTTGCCCAAAAAATTGTGAGGAATATCCTGTCTGTATGCAGGTTTAGAGGACTTATCCTTAACAATATATCTATCGGGGAAAGGATTGCAAAGTGGTTTATCGGCATCAAAAAATCTATCAGGGAATATCTGATAAATTATTCCTCCGCTGAGCCATTCCGGCTTTTTCCCGTCGTCTAAAAAAACAGTAAGCTGCCAGAATTCGGGGTATTTTTTTGAAACTATTCCTCTGCCTTCGGATTCTTTTGTAACATAAAAATCGCCAAAAGGACTTGTATACTTAAAGGCATAGAAATAAAGCCCCTCTTTTAAATTAACAGTAGTTTCATAAAAGAAATAATCCTCTAAGGCTTCGCCTGTTTTTAAAAGGGGAATATAGGTTTCATTTGAGTCGTTGTCATTTTTAAAAATGAGATATGCCGTGTCGCACTGAGCGTCTTTATGCAGCAGAAGCCTCAGCCGCAGATCTGTATCTGCGGCCAAGGCGCCTTTTTTTGATTTATAAAGCTCGGATTTTGAATCGAATGGATAATAATTCATATATTATTTAACCGGTTTTATATGCCAGATATTATCGGCATAATCTTTAATTGATCTGTCTGCGGCAAAAATTCCGGAATTTGCGATATTTACAAGCGACATTCTGTTCCACTTAAGCGAGTCTTTATAAAGCTCGGTCGCCTTATCCTGTGCAAGGCAATAATCGGCAAAATCTCCGAGAGCCATATATGTGTCAACAGTTTTAAGAGTGTTGTAAATATTATCGAATTTCTTGCCGTCGATCCCCTTACCTATAAAGTCGAGAGCGGTTCTTAACTCAGAGTTGTTATTATAATAAAGCTGGGGATTGTAACCGCTTTTTTGGAGATTTAGGACTTCGGGAGTTCTCATTCCGAAGATTATGATGTTTTCGTCTCCGACAGCTTGGTGTATCTCGACATTTGCACCGTCTTCCGTACCTAAGGTAATTGCGCCGTTAAGCATAAATTTCATATTGCTTGTTCCGCTGGCTTCTGTGGAAGCAAGGGATATCTGTTCGCTGATTTCTGCCGCAGGTATCATAAGCTCCGCTAAAGTTACCTTATAATCTTCTAAGAATACGACTTTGATTTTCCCTTTAAGCGCCGGATCATTGTCAATAACCTTTGAAAGCTTATAGATCATCTGAATTATTTCTTTAGCAAAGAGATAACCCGAAGCTGCTTTTGCCCCGAAAATATAAGTTTTAGGAGTGAAAGGAGCATTTGGATTATTTTTGATATAAAGATAATCTCTGATGATATGAAGCGCATTCATATGCTGGCGCTTGTATTCGTGAAGTCTTTTGACCTGCATATCCACGATGGAATGAGGATCGATATCAACAGAATAATTCGATTTGATATAATTAGAAAGTCTTATTTTGTTATTAAGCTTTATTTCCGCAAGCTTTTTTAATACCGTTTCATCATCATAATAAGCCTTAAGCTTTGAAAGCTCGGAAGCATTAAGGATAAATCCGTCGCCGATAAGATCGGTAACAAGCTTTGAAAGCTCGGGATTTGCCTGGCAAAGCCATCTGCGGTGAGCAATTCCGTTTGTAACGTTAGTAAACTTTTTGGGAGTAAGCTTATAATAATCATTAAACAGTTCATTTTTGATTATATCACTGTGGAGCTTTGAAACGCCGTTTATCGTGTGGCAGGTGGCAACGCAGAAGTTTGCCATTCTGATAACGCCGTTTTGAATAATAGCCGTTTTTTCAGCCAGGGCGCTGTCGCCTGTAGTGTTTAAAATATGCTCTCTGTATCTGCGATCGATTTCCTTGACTATCATATAAATTCTCGGTAATCTTTCTTTGAAAAGGCTTTCCTGCCAGCATTCAAGAGCCTCGCTCATAATTGTGTGGTTTGTGTAAGCCATTGTTTTAGTAACAATGCCCCACGCTTTTTCCCATGAATATCCGCACTCATCAAGCAAAAGACGCATAAGTTCGGGAATTGCGAGGGTGGGATGAGTGTCGTTTATATGAATTGCGACCTTTTCGGGAAGATTTTCGAGAGAGTTGTACTTTCTCATATGTCTTCTAAGAATATCCTGAATAGACGCGGAAACTAGGAAATACTGCTGTCTTAATCTTAAAGATTTTCCTTCGATATGGTTGTCTTCGGGGTATAAAACCTTGGAAATTGCCTCTGTCATAGCTCTTTGCTCCAAAGCTCTTACATAGTCGCCCTGATTAAACGCGCTCATATTGAAGTCTTCGCACTCTGCGCTCCAAAGCCTTAAAACGCTGACGGTCTTACCGTCTTTTCCTGCGACCTTAAGGTCATAAGGCATAGCATGAACATTGTGGAAATTCTTATGCTCTACATGGTGATAACTGCCGTCCCACCATTCATCGATATATCCGTCAAAATGAACGTCTACAGCAGAAGAGGGGCGCTGCTCAAGCCAAACGCTTCCGCCGGGGAGCCAGAAATCCGGCATTTCGGTCTGCCAACCGTCAACCAACTTCTGTCTGAAAATACCAAGCTCGTATCTTATGCAGTAGCCCATAGCGCTGTAACCGCCGGTAGCAAGTGCGTCTAAAAAGCACGCCGCAAGACGGCCGAGTCCGCCGTTGCCGAGACCTGCGTCGGGTTCGAAATCATAGAGTTTTTCAAGCTTGACATTGTATTTCTTAAGAGCCTGCCTCATATTTTCGGTAAGATCAAGATTAAACAGATTGTTTTTAAGTGATCTGCCCATTAAAAATTCCATAGAGAGGTAATAAACGGTTTTTGCGCCCTGTTCGTCGACCTTTTTTCTGAAAGCAGCCTTTCTGTCACTCATTATATCGAGAAGTACCAGTACGCAGGCTTTGTAAAATATATCGTCGTCTGCCTGTTCGGGAGTAACTCCAAAGTTGTGCGAAAGCTTAAGTTCAAGCATTTCTGAAAGTTTTGCTGCACTGTAATTATTCATTTTCACATCTCCATAAATCAAGATATATTTCTTTTTATATTGTTTACTCTTATATGATACAATATTCCTAAGTATTTTTCAAGTGTTATTATAGATAAAAAATATCGAAATTTTAGTCAAAATTCACAAAAGTGATTTTTAAAATCCGTGGTTTTTAAAAAATATTATGCAAAAAGCACTAATTTTAATAAAAAATAAAAATCAGTTGAAGAACTTGATAAATTGAGATATAATGATCTATGCAATCTCACGCGGGGTGAATTTATGCAGAATGATAAAAGATTTTTAAGCGGGGTTAAGGATGGTATGCCTGTTTGTATAGGCTATCTTGCGGTTGCGTTTGCCTTTGGAATATCCGCTGTTTCTCAAGGGCTTTCGGCTTTTCAGGCAACTCTTATTTCTATGGCGAATGTAACTTCGGCAGGTCAGCTTGCGGCTGTGCCGATAATAGTTTCGGGCGGAGCTTATTTTGAGCTTGCGCTTAGCCAGCTTATAATTAATCTTAGATATGCGCTTATGTCGGTTTCGCTCTCGCAGAGGTTTGACGGGTCTGTAACAACGCTTGACAGGTTTATTCTTTCCTTTGTTAATACTGACGAAATTTTTGCCATAGGCGTTTCAAAGCCCGGAATGTTAAATCGGCAGTATATGTACGGTCTTATCCTGTCACCTTATATCGGGTGGAGCATAGGCACGGTCATAGGTGCCGCAGCAGGTAATATTCTTCCGGCAGTTTTTATCAATGCTCTTAATCTTGCGATTTACGGAATGTTTATAGCAATAGTCGTTCCGGTAGCGCACAGCGATAAAAGCGTTCTTGCGTGCGTGGCGATATCGGTGGCGCTTAGCTGTGCGTTTGAATATATTCCTTTTCTTAAATCGGTGCAGAGCGGATTTGTTATAATAATCTGCGCGCTTATTTCCTCTTGTATAATGGCGGCTTTAAAGCCTATTGAAGTTCAGGAAGGAACAGGAGGGGAAAACTGATGAATTGGATAAGATTTTTATGTAGTCTTGCAGTAATGGCAGGCGTGACTTATCTTATAA
This sequence comes from uncultured Eubacteriales bacterium, assembly GCA_934454845.1. GTDB lineage: Bacteria > Bacillota > Clostridia > Oscillospirales > Acutalibacteraceae > UBA737. The sequence goes on from CAKSGV010000003.1 coordinate 86,466, forward strand.
GAATGCTCCCAATGGTGCTTATTAAGAAAAAAATTACCAATATTTATCTTTTATCGGTTTTGCATTATATGCCGTATGCTGTTTTGTCCTGTATGACGGTTCCCGGCTTTTTGTATGCCACGGGCAATATTTACTCGGCAATATGCGGATTTATTGTCGCTTTTATTTTAGGATGGAAAAAGTCAAGCCTTGTAGTAGTTGCCGCAGGGGCGAGCGGCGGAGCCCTTGTTTGCGAGCTAATAATTAAATATGTGATAAAATAAAGAAATCGGCTAAAAAAGCCGATTTCTTTTTATTTTTCGCAAAGCTCGCAGGCCAAAGCTTCCAACTGCTCTTCGTTTTCATCATTTAAAGCGGATATGATTTTAACGGTTTGCTCTGTAAAGGTTATATTTTTGCTCTTTTCAAATTTATCACGCATTATTTTTGCGGCAGTAGGCGCCCAGGATCCGTTTTCGATCAAAGCTATTGTTTTATTCTGAAAATTTCTTTCCGTAAGATGATCGATAAACTCTTTCATAAACGGGAAAATATCGGAATTATATGTTGTAGTAGCAAGAACGAGCCTGTCGTACCTGAAAGCGTCTTCCACAGCTTCCGCCATATCGCACCTTGCAAGATCATTGATCACTGTTTTTTCACAGCCTTTTTGTTTAAGCTTCTCGGCAAGCAATTTTGCGGCTTTTTCGGTATTTCCGTAAACAGAGGTGTAACAAATGCACACGCCTTTTGTTTCTGATCTGTAGGAAGACCAAATATCATAAAGATTTATATAGTAACTGAGATTTTCTGTCAGTACCGGTCCGTGAAGAGGGCATATTTTTTCGATATCAAGCGCCGACGCTTTTTTAAGCAGATTTTGAACCTGAACTCCGAATTTACCCACTATTCCGAAATAATATCTTCTTGCTTCGCACGCCCAGTCCTCATCGGAATCATAGGTACCGAATTTTCCGAAACCGTCTGCAGAGAAAAGAACTTTTTCTTTGCTCTCATATGTAACCATTACTTCGGGCCAGTGTACCATAGGAGCAAATATGAAGTTAAGAGTGTGAGCTCCGAGTGATAGGGCATCGCCGTCTTTAACCTGTATTGTTTTTTTCGTCAGGTCTACATTAAAAAAATTTTTTATCATCGCAAGTGCTTTAGCGTTTGTTACGAGTTTGCAATCGGGATAGAAATTTAAAAGGTTTAAAATATTAGCCGAATGATCGGGCTCCATATGCTGAACTATAAGAAAATCGGGATTTTTCCCGCTTAATTCGCGCTTTAAATTTTCAAGCCATTCGTCTGTAAAATTCGCGTCAACAGTATCCATAACAGCAATTTTATCATCAATTATAACATAAGAATTATAAGCCATTCCGTTTGGTACTGTATATTGCCCCTCGAAAAGATCGATATTTTTGTCATTCACCCCGATGTATCTGATGTCTTTTGAAATATTCATTTCCATATAGGTGCTCCTTTTTTGAATTTTCTTATAGCATTATATAACAAAATTTTGCAAAAATCAATAATTATTCCTGATTTTAAAAAACTTTTTTATTTTTATTGACAATTATTCATATTGTATGTTATAATCAAATATATCGTTTTTTTATGGGGCATTAGCTCAGCTGGGAGAGCGCTACACTGGCAGTGTAGAGGTCAGCGGTTCGATCCCGCTATGCTCCACCAAACAGGTATTGGACGAACACCTTGTTTTTCAAAGGCTATTTTGTAACAAGGGTGGAAATCTGATACAAAAGCAAACGCTGCCGTAGGAAATCCTACGGCAGCGTTTTTGTCTGAACGCACATAGCAGTTGAAAGCCGCTGACCAAATGGCGTGGGTGGGCAATACGAATGACATACGGAACCAAGCAACTGAAATCATAAACACGGAAATAATATTTAAATAAGCTTTATCTTGATATGATTGTATTTTATTGTGTGCTTATATAAGAATATAGAGAAAATTTAACTTTCAAAATCAAAGAATTTATGCTATAATAAAAAAGTAATATATGTTGGAGAACGCTATTTGAAAGGCGCAAATTAGAGAAAGGGAATTTAAATATGAAAATTCAGAATTCCCCTCAGATAGGAGATAAATTATTTTTATTTCATCGCGAAGTAATTGTTACAAAGACCTATCTGACATTTCATCTTGTTAGGATTCGATATATAAATGAAATTACTGAATTTTGTATAGACTATTATGCTTTATCTTCCCAGTCTGACTATACAAATTCGATTGGAATAAATAAGCTACGAGGTGGGGCATAATGAGCAGCATTATGGCATTTATTGACGGATATATGGATGGAAATGCATGGGAAGAACTCTGTGTGAAGTGTTATCGTCTTAGATATCAAAGAGAACATTATACAGCTATCCCTGCGGTGCAAGGCGGCGATGCTGGCATTGAGGGATTTACACATAACGGAATAGTTCATCAGTGCTATTGTCCAGAACGTATATATTCGGATAATGAGCTTTATGCTCATCAAAGGGACAAGCTAACTGCAGATATCGAAAAATTAATGAATAATGGAGTACGCCTTAAAAAGTTAGGAGTTCCGCCGATTGTGGAATGGCATTTTAATATTCCTGAATATAAAGATCCGAGGATTCTTAGTCATGCGCAATCGAAGCAGCAAGAAGTGCTAACCGCCAAAAAGAAAAATCCTACTTTGTTTGACTATATTTCTGATAATTTTAAAATATTTATTAAAGTCGCAGAGGATTTTTCATCGGAAATCAGCAGAATTATTCGTACAAATCTTACTGATATAAAGCTTAATTTAGCTGTTCAACATCAAGAAAGTCCCGATTGGTCAAAATGTGATTCCCAAAAAGTTGCTAATATACGTCGTAAAGTCGAAGCAGTAATGCATGTTAACGAAGATGATCCTGATTTAAACTATGTGATTAATGCTTATATTGATTATTATATAACTGGACTTGAAATCATGAATGACTTACAACTTGATTTCCCAGAAATGTATGAAGATCTCTACAAATTAGAGCAGAGCTATAAAAGAGAGGTTTCATTGAAAACTCGGATGAATACTGACCGACAATTAAATCAAAGTTTATTTGATAATATTCTTAGCGAATTTCAAGAAAAACTCGAAAAAGATTTTTCCAAAATGTTGACACAAGCTTCGGTTGTAGAACTAAAACAGGATTTAGTCGCAAGTTGGTTGGCTGATTGTTCTATGGAATTTAGGAGTGTATAACTAATGGTGAATCAGTTTCCTTTACAAGGTGATATAATTTTTGATGCAAAACCAGATGCAGTGCCTTATAACTATCGAATAAGTTATAAGGTTTCTCAGTTGTGTCTTATTATGTACATATGTGGCTGGGGAACTTCTTGCTCGCTAATTAAACTTCATATGATATCTTTTGCTTTATTATCACGAAAAAACATGGACAATCTAATAGAGTTTTCTGATAAAACAAATGAATCAGTAGTGGTTAGATTTGATCCAGCAATAAATAGAGCTATTACATACGCAGTAGCTTATGGCTTTATTGTACAACAGCCAAACGGAAATTATAAACTAACAGACCAAGGGAAAAACTTTGCAGAGCGAATTAAATTGGCTGGAGATTTAATGGTGACTGAAATTAGGGAACTTACAGATCTGTCAAAAAAACTTACTGAATCAAGGATCAAGGAACTTATTGAAATTTGGAGGGATAGGCATGCTGAGGATTAATAGATTACGCGTTGAAATTAATACTGCAAACGGCATGTATGGCATAGATGAATCTTTTAAAAGAGGTTTAAATTTTGTGGCAAGTAAGGAAAACACTTGCGGAAAAAGTTCTATTCTTGCTGCAATATATTATTGCCTTGGTTTTGAGCAGATACTGGGTGGTGTCGCAGGCATTGGCGGTAAGGTATTAACATCTGCTTTTAAAAATACAATTGATGACAATGGAAAGTCATGGAATGTCACAGAATCTGGAGTCTATCTTGAAATCAGTAATGGCTCCGAAGAAATAACAATTTATAGAAGCATCAAAGCAGAAAATAAAGATAATAGACTTATTACTGTATATTTTAGCAAATATGATTTGATTAGTAATCCTAAAATCCAGTCGGAAGATTTTTATGTAAACATTCAGTATGCTGCTACGAGTCAAAGAGGATTTCATGCATTTTTAGAGGACTTTTTGCATTTAAATCTTCCTTTAGTTCGCACGTCTGATGGTAGTGAACGAAAACTGTATTTACAAATCATTTTTTCAGCTATGTTTATTGAACAAAAACATGGCTGGTCTGATATCCTGTCGGGAATGCCCGTATTTGGCATTCGAGAATCAAAAAAGCGAGTGGTTGAATATATACTTGGTCTCGATACCTTTAAAAACGAAAAAGAGCGCGATCGACTAAATAGCATAAAAACAGACCTTGAAAATAAATGGGAACAGCTTATAAAAGAAATACAGCGACATGCTTATTCCGAATCTTGTGATATCATTAATATTCCATTGCATCCCTGTGTGCTTTCAGAAAGAGATTTTTCGCGTATTGCTATTCTAACGGTCGAGAAAACTACTATAGATGAAAAAAACAATCAATTAAAAACGGAATATGACTCATTGCGTCAATTGAAGCCACGAGTAACTGATAATTTCAAGGCTTTAAATACCGAACTTTCAGAAACAGAAACAGCTATTCTCAAATTTGAAGAGATTTTACGTCAACTAATGCAAAAACTATCTGGAATTAATGAAGCAATTCATCGACTGACTTCTGATCTTCAACTTATTTGTACTGATATTAGAAATAATGAAGACGCAGCCAGATTACAAAAATTTGGTTCGGAAGTTAGTAATGGGCAGATAAGTGCAAATATTTGTCCAACTTGCAAACAGCGAATTCAGGATAATCTCTTAGAAGCTAATCCATGTAGTGGATTTATGAGCATTGAAGAAAATATACGGCATCTTAAGGCACAAAAAAGCATGCTGGAGTTTTCTCTCAATAGCCGTAAGAATGCTCGTGACGCGCTACAAAAAGAAAAGGATAGCTACGAAAGCAGACTATTAACTCTACGCCGTTTAGCGCAAACCCTTCGGTCAGACCTTTTTACCACAACAGATACCGAAGCATCTGAAACGATAATTTTAAAAAAGATAGAAATATCGAAGCAAATTGAGCAGTTAGCAGATTTGCAAGATACATTCCATTCTTTTCTTGATAATCTAAGTGATTTATCGGAAAAGTGGAATGATTATTTAGAACAGAAAAGCCGCTTGCCGAAGAAAGGGATTTCTGAAATGGATATGAGCAAAATAGCTCTATTGAAATCTTACTTTATTGACAATCTACGAAGATACCACTATAGTAGTTTATCAAGTTTTGAAGGCATAGAAATTTCAGAAGAATCATTGTTGCCAACCATTGATGGATTTGATATGAAATTTGATTCATCTGCAAGTGACGGAATCAGAACAATTTGGGCTTTTACACTGGCTCTTTTACAAGTCTCGATTGAAAAAGACGGGAATCATCCCGGAGTTGTTATTTTTGATGAGCCCGCTCAACAAAGTATAGTTTCAGAAGATATGAACAGCTTTATTCAGTCAGTATCTGAAGTTAGTTCCAAAAGCCAAATAATTATGGCCATAACACTAAATAGTCACGAACTAATTCATATTATTGATGAGTTAGGTACCGATAAGTGCCATAAGCTGGAGATTGCAGATAAAGCGTTTAAGCAATTTTAAAAAATAAAGCCATAGAAAGAGCTGGATTAGGTAATTAGAAAGAGTATCTAAACCGTTTGCCTTTGTTACATAGGTTCTCATGCTCAACTATAATGATTTTTAAACTGTATGTGTCTTTTCCGACAATTTGCTGTGCTACTAACTTTGTGCAGTTTTGAGAGTTCACCCCCCACCGCCGAAAAGCAAAAATATCTTTTTTATGTGACTTTCACAAACAGGTATTGTACGAATACCATGTTTTTTAAAGGCTATTTTGTAACAAGAGTTGAAATCTGATACAAAAGCAAACGCTACCGTAGGATTTCCTACGGTGGCGTTTTTGTCTGAACGCACATTTTTATTTTATCCTCCTTTGCGGTACAATGCTAATTGCAAGGAGGAATTTTTTATGGAAAAGTACATTACAGATGAGCGCACGGGGCTGAAATATGAGTTGATCGGTGATTATTACCTTATCACTGGGGATGATGAGCCGGAGGAAGGACAGACGCCAATCGGAATATGGGGACGGCGTCATCACGAATATCTCCGCCGTAACAAACGAATTACTTTGTCAAGTCTGCAAATAAGCGGCAAGTTAAATAATTATCTCGCCGATATTGACCGACAGGCTGAGGAAATGTTTGAACGGCTGATAAAGCAGATGACTGAGTCAGAGGGTGTTACCGAGCAGTTAAAAGTGGCTGACCAAATGGCGTGGGTGGGTAAAATGGACAACATACGGAATCGTGCAGCAGAAGTTGTGAACAATGAACTCATACTCATATAAAAAGCAGAGGTCGATGCCTTTTTGGGGTATCGACCTCTGCTTTTTGTGTTATATCACTTGTGCTGTGTGAAACCTTATCTTAGTTTGCAACCTCAAGAAGTTCCTTATTAACTCTCGTCTGAACATCGATGTAATAAGCAAGCTCTGCGTCATTTAGATCTTCGCTTTCCCATTTGTCAAATTTCTCGACCATATCAGCATACTTGCTCATATATTTTGTATAATCGGCAAGTAGACCAACATCGTTCGGATTATCACTGTATTTTTTCATAAACGCAACATATTCATCCATAAATGTCTCATAGCTGTCCATTGCATCTTTAAAGTCTTTGCGCATTCCGTTAATAAGGTTTTTACTGCTGCCAGATTCGGTAGGTTTAGACTCAGTTGAATCCGAAGATTTTGACGAAGATGTTGTTGGAGAGCTTTTGCTGTCTTTACTGTTTTTTTCGTCAGGGGCATCTATTTGGATATTCATAATATTATTGCCCTCATATTTAAGCGAAATGCTCCAACCATCGTTATCGTCGGCATTATAATAATCGTTGCCCTTGTCATAATCGACTGTAAAGCCCTTGTCTGCGCAGGATTTAACATACTCTTCATAGTCTGACTTGCTTGTATTGCCTATGTATACCGAAAAACTATCATCATTTTCATAATCAAATTTTCCGCTTAATGATTTAGGCGACGGCAATCGTTTGCCTGCAGCGCCTGTCGGCCAAGAGATAGCAGCAAACTCCATTGGAGCTTTGAGCTGAATACTTAAATCATCAGAATAATGCGAAAGTTCTAAACTGTATCCAGCTTTGTTAAAAGCTTTATATGAGTTAGAATCTTTTTTTGAATCAACGGTGAAGCCTTTGCCAACACAGGTATCCAAATAATCGTTGTACTGATCATCCGTCACTCCATCAAGAGAAACCCAAAATTCTTCATCCGAGTTTTCATAGAGTGTACCTCTGTTGGAGGGTGGTTCAGGAAGTTGATCCCTCAGTTCAATCTTTGACCATTCGATTTTTTCGCCCTTACCTTTTCCTCCAGAAATTGCACTGATAATTGCGATCAAGGCTACGGCGGCGATTACATAGAACCACCACTTTTTATAAATCGGTTTCTTTGGCTTTTTCGGCTTCTGATATGCCGCCACATTGCCACCGACCGGCGGGACGGGGTTTTGCCGGTTAGCGGTAGGTTGCTGAATTGGAGGTGGCGTCGCAGGTGACTGTGATTCCGCCCTCGCTCCGCATTCCGGGCAAAAATTGCCCTCATATTCTGCTCCACAATGACTACATTTCATTTCCATCTTCTCCTTTGAACTTGATTTTAGTATATTAAGTTTTACACTTAATTTTCCGCAGGTGGAATCGGCGGCATTGCTGTTTTGAACAAGCCCTTCAGTTCATCGACTGCATCGGCACGGCTCCACGCTGCCATCCCACTTTTCCAAACCAGCGTTGCAGCAGTCAACTGCCCGCTTTGTACCATCGCAGAAAGCGTATTCATATCATATGGACCGGCAGCATGACCGTTGACGGCGATATGGTAAGAGATCGTTGGGATGGGAGGCGGTACGGCACCAATTGTAGGCTGCTGATTGATGCCCGACATCATCCCGTTCATTGTTCCGGCGATATTCTGCCCGACAGCTCCGCCAACAGCTATTCCTGCCATCATAGCCGCCGGATTAAATCCTGTGCCGCCGCTGCCGAGTTCTACACTGCCTGCGCCGTTTTCGCCCATATGACCGAGCGCTTCCGCTCCGGCAATGCCGACCTCAGCCTGTTTTTCAACCTGAAATGCGCCAATGTTTGCCGATTGTGTCTGCTTATGTTGCGCATATTGGCCTTCCTCACGCTGAATGCGGAGTCTTTCCACATAGTCGGTGGCTTCCGCTTGCATTTTAGCGGTTGTTATATTCTTGGTGACGGCCATGAGCTGACGATAGCCATCGCTTTGCTTGTCGATCTCAATCGCACCGATATCTACACCCGAAACAGTAACACCGAAGGTTTCCTTTAACCGTTCGCCGATGTCATATTCTACGACATCGTTTATCTGTGCGGTCTTGCTTTCAAGCTGAATGACCGGAATGTTATGTGCAGCTGGCGCATTTGTCACGGTGTCTTTAACATACCGACTTACCGCATCGCGGATTTGGCGCTGAAAATCCTCCAAGTTGAAGGTGTTCAGCCGGTGCAGCTTGATAAATTCACGGTAATCGCTGATTCTGAAGCTCACTGTGCCCCTAACGGCTACCGGAACGCCAAAATCGAGGAATCTCGGATCGTATACATCAAAGAACGGAACGCCGAATTTAACCTGAACAATGTTTGCAAGATTAATAAAGTATACTTCCGCTTGAAATGGTGAGCCTCCGGCATAAGCTAAGCCGATGATACTTGCAAGCACAGGGAAATTGCTTGTTTCAATTTTCTTGTCAAACGGACCGACGATAAAGTCCTGCATCGTGCCGTTTTTTTGGCGGTATACAAATACAGCGACCTCTCCTTCCTTCACCCGCAGAGATGAACCCCAACGGATCGCATTTTCACGGTTGTTGTTTCCTGCAACCGATCCTGCCGGATGCCATTTCCAGATGAGGTATGACGGTTCGTCACAACGAATCTCATCCATAAAGCCACCGGCTTTTGGTTTGCCGAATATAGACATAACTGCCCCTCCTATTTTTTGGAATGGTTTAAACTTTTAAAATAATTCACGGCAACAATAATCAGAACAATGCCTCCACACAACTGACCCATTGAGCCGTTAAGCAGTAAAAAAGACAATAGAATCATCAACAGACCACTGGCCGCCCCAACTGCATAGTCTATGACGGATGCTCCTCGTTTGAAAAGGCTTGCGGCAGATGCGATAAGAACAATATATGATACAAGTTCCAGCAAGGACGAATTTCTACCGGTACGATCAATAAATACCGAGGCAATCATTAAAATTACACCGACACAAGCGGTAATATTTCGGATTATGGTATCGGCAGTGAATCTTTCGATTTTCCTCTGCTTTTCGGTGTCTATGTTGATTTGACAGTTGCTGAAAATCTGCTGAACCTTGACAAGGTCAGGATCTCCAGCAAACAAAATCAGGGCTTTTTGATATGCCTGCTCAAATTTTGCAAGCCACGCTTCGTAAATATCTCGTTCATATTCTCCAAGAATATTGGAAGACGCCAATATCATAAATTCGATAATATCCTCTTTGGTGTTCGGAATAGGAAAGTTGCGGATCATACGATCCTTTTGCTCTGTTGTCTGCGCCACGTTGAGGTCACGGTAAAAGTCCTGAACCGAAGCAACCGCAGATTTACCTCTTATTTCATATCCACAGGTAGGACAGGCTGAAACAAAGGCGGTGAGGGTTTCTCCACAGTTTGGACACTTATGTACATTTCCGTCATAAATGGTTTTTCTGCCACTCTCAGGTCGGGTGCTTGCAGCGCCGCAATTTGTACAGAACTTAGCCCCTTCTGCAATTTGTGCGCCACATTTGGTGCAAAAAGGCATATCTACTCCTCCGTTAATTAGTTGACCTTGATTTTCAGTTCTTTCATTTTATCAAAGTACATTTTTTGAATGCCGGCAAAGGCTGGATCATTGGGAAAGAGTATTTCTGCCTTGTGGTAAACCTGCTCCATTTTTGAAACCCACGCATTGCTGATCGTCCTTGCAATAGTAGCACCGGTTTCCATTTGCTGAGAATTACCCCAACGGTTCATAACCGTGTTTTTAGACAGGCCGACATCTATATTGGCTATGGCAAGCATCATAAACTCCAAAATATCTCCAATAGAGTTAGGAATAGGAAAATTGCGAATGAGTGTCAGCTTTTGCACATCTGCCTTATCAGCTGCAAGATATACACCCAGAACACCACCTAATCCACCTTTTCTTGAATTCTCTACCGCCATTAACTGATTTTTGAAATCTTGTACGGTTAGATTGGCAGCTCTGCCTGTAATCTGCATACCACAGTCGGGGCAAACGGCAACCGTATCGGAAATTGTGCATCCGCAATTAGGACATTTTTGTATTTTCCCGGCGTATTCCTGGCTTCTTTCTGTTGAATTCTCTTGTATGGTTGCCTCAACTGCAGGCTGAGGAACAACGGCAGAAGATTCAAAGCTTTCTGGCTTCGAAGTTTGCTTATTAACGACAATTTGCGCACCGCAGTTATGGCAGAATTTTTCTCCTGCATTCAGTTTTGCTCCGCAATCTGAGCAAAACTTTGCTTTCCCATTATCATTTCCGGGTTCGGTGTTGCCGCCTGCAAGCAACTCGCCGGTTGCTCGCTGCAATTTGCTTAAAATCCCGCCCTTACTTTCCTTATCAAACAACCCCATAAATAAATCCTCCAGAACCAATATTTTATATGTCACTTTCTACCGCTTCGCATATATCTCCTATGTTGCAATGCAGATATTGACAAATTCTAAGTAATACAGATAAAGCTACTTCCTCGTTCTTTCGCAGCTTTGTCATCGTGCCTGTTGCAATGCTCAAATCTTTTCTCAGCATTGCAGGCGATATGTCTTTTTCAATTAGAAGGATCCATAGCTTTTTATAACTGATTCTCATAGCCTATCAACCCATAGCGGCAGCGCATTAATCCGTTGCTTTTGCCTATCAAGTTCATAAATATTTTTCGCAACTTCTTGCGACTTCGCCGCCCAAATAATTGCCGCAGATTATGCGGCAGAACAGACTTGCTTCGTTGGAAACATAATCTATATTATGTTGTAAGAAATAAAGCGGATATTTCTTAGCGGAAATAGAGTTGCTTAAAAAAAGTATAAAAAACTAAGCCTTATTACCGTGTTCAAAAAAACAAACAATAAGGCTTTAATTGCTATGCCTGAATTCGGACAATTTTGGATTTTCATACTTTTCTCAATTAAAACTCTTTACATTTCGCGTGAGCTGTGCTATAATCTAATATGTAAATTTAGTTGGATGCGTACTTGTATGCGCGTAATACAACATAATATAGATTATGTTTCTGCCGCCGATTCGGGCGGCTTTTTTCATAGTATGAGGTGCATATTTTCCATACGCTGAAGGTGTTCTGTTCCGGTGGAAATAATATAAATTCTTGTGGTGTTAATACTTGAATGACCGAGAATATCCGCAAGCTTGGCAATGTCTTTTTCAATGCCGTAAAACACACGGGCGAACAGGTGGCGCAGGTTGTGCGGAAACACTTTCTGCGGGTTTACATTCGCCTCCTTACATAAGGCTTTCATTTCTCGCCAAATGTTTGTGCGGCTTATCGGCTTGCCCGTCCGCGTCACAAAAATCATCCCGCTTTTAATATTTTGCTCTGCTGCATAGCGGAGCAATTTTTGTTTCAGTTCCTTTACGATAAATACCGACCGTGTTTTTGCTTTGCAGTTTACAACAGCTTCGCCCTGTTTTGCCGCCTCAACGGTTATATATTGCAGCTCGCTGACGCGAATACCTGTGCCGCAAATCGTTTGCAAAATAAGATTAAGCCGCTCATTGTGTTTACGCTCTGCTGCCCTGCAAAGCCGTGTATATTCTGCTTTTGTCAGTTCTTTTTCTTCGGGGCAGAAAACCTGCTGTTGCAGTTTTAAGGATTTAACCCTTAATTCGTGCCAACCTAAAAATGAAAATAGACTGTTGATGCTTGCAAGCATAGAATTAACGCTCCGCACGGCATAGTTTTCTTGTAAATGCTTCTTGTATGCGATTACAGTTTCTTTTGTAATATCAGAGTTTTGCGTATATACAGAAAACGCTTTAACATCACGGATATATTTTTCAATCGTTATTTCGCTCCTTTCGTCTAAGATAAGATGTTCCTTAAATTCGGCAATCGCTTTTGCCGTGATAAATCGTCCTTTCATCTTGATTTACCTCCGAGTATTTTTTAATATTTTACCCGAAAAGTATGAAAACAAAAATCGTCAACCTTTATTGTAAAAAAAATACGCTGGCAACGCTAATGTGCGATTTTTAAGGACAATTTTATTAAAGTACTGTTTTTCGGACAGTGCCTTGTGATATAATAAATATATAAAATCGGAGGAGATAGGGTTTATGGATAAGAAAATAGAATTCACTCCTGAGCAATTAAACGAGCTTCAAACGTTTTTTCAGCAAAGTGATTTTACAGCTAATATGACGCTTGATCGCGAATATGATTTTAGCAGTAAACAATCTGAGATTTTTGTTCGTGCCAAAAAGATTTTCGGGGAATATTGGCTCGGAAATTTGCGCCCGCTCGGTGTAAACCGAAAGATGAAAAACTTTTCAAAGGACTATCCGGTAAACCTTTTGGAGAATGCCGATGCGGACTATTTTTCCGAAGAGATTTCAAAAATCTATACAGATCCCGAAATGCTGAACAGGTACATAGACCGATTTTTTGAAATGTATGAAGAACCGGTTATGCTGGGGCTTGATTGTTA
>CAKSGV010000004.1 GCA_934454845.1 uncultured Eubacteriales bacterium
TTTTTCGATGATTTTCTCTTTCTTTGCAAAAAAACAAAGCCCTCTTGCTGAGGACTTTGTCTACTGTCTGAAGCGACCTTTTAAAAGGTCGCTTTAAATCAATTAATTTATTTTGCCGTAAAGTGGAATATCGGTATCCTTTTTAGGCTCCCTGTCCGGATCCGATTTTACGGTGTTATTATTTCTTCTAGGTCTTGAAGAACGGCGATCGGAGCTGTAATTTCTCTCTTTCGGCATTTCTCCGTTTTCGGGATAAATAATCACTCTTCTTGAATCGCCCTCGCCGACCGATGAAGAAACAACGCCGTCAATAGCCTGAACGGCAGTATGAATAATTCTGCGCTCATAAGGATTCATCGGCTCAAGTCTTCTGCCTCTTCCGGTTTTAAGCACCTGATTAGCGATTCTTTTGGCAAGAGAAGTGAGCATCTGCTCTCTTTTCTCTCTGTAATCGCCTACATTTACAGATACTCTGTAGTATTTCCCACCGTTATTTACAGCAAGACTTGCAAGGTACTGAATAGCATCAAGAGTTTCACCTCTGCGACCTATAACAGCGCCGACATTTTCACCTTCAACCAAGATATATGCCGCATTTTCTTTCGCGGCTACCTTTATTGAGCTTATTTCACAGCCGAGTCCGGCAAAAATTTTCTTTAAATACTCAACCGCTTCCAAAGCAGGACTGCCTTCAGGAATTAAAGATACATCAACCGCGTCATCAAAAGGATCCGGGATCTTTTTATCTTTAGCGGGCATCTCCGTTTTGACTTCGGGTGCCTTTTTCTTTTTATCCGCGTCTTTTTGTTCGCTTAAAGGCTTTTTAGCCTTCTTTTGCGACTTTTTTACTTCCGGTAATTCAATAAATGCTCTTACTTCGGCTTTGCAACCTCCGAAAATGCCGAGCACTTTCTTTTTAGCAGTTGAAATTATTTCAAATTGAACATCATCCGTTATATCGGCGCCAAGTTCTTTAATGGCGTTTTCTCTTGCTTCGTTAATATCTTCTCCGAAGCCTCTTGCTTCTCTAATCAAGAAAAGTCCTCCTTTATTTATTGTCACTTTCGGGATCGGTAGCAGCCTGCTCCGATTTTTCTATCTGTTTCTTTTCAAAATCCGCTCTTACTTTAAGCTCTTTTATACGCTGATTTGCAAGCATTTTTGCAGGACCGTAATAAAGCTGAACGGCAGACTGAATAAGTCCTCCTATAAGCGAAGAACATATCCAGTAAAATCCTACTCCTCCGGGGAATGTAAATCCCAAGAAAAGCGAGATAAGAGGCATCGTGAGCATCATACCCGCCATTGTGGGAGCGTCGGGATTGTTCTTTTTGTTTATAAACATTGAAATAATGCTTGTAAGCATCTGAGCTAAAAACGCAAATATCGGAATAAGCCAAATAGTTTGATATTTAGCAAAAATATTTATATCAAAATTCGGCTTTTCTGTAAGATCGATACTTCCCAAATTATATCTTATATCGGAATTATCGTGCGCTTTTTTAATTTCTTTAAGATCGGATTCGATCTTTTTATATTCCTTTGCAGGAACGATCTTTGCTATCTCGTCATAATGCTCGTCAAGCACTCTGATAAGAGGGAGCTCTTTATAACCGCCTTTTTTACCCCAGGCTTCTGTAAAATCCTTATATTCCGTTTTATCCTTGTCGCTCAAGTCTTCGACAGCCGCCGAAATCGTGGTCGTAACGGTGCTTATTTTATCCGAATCGACCTTTTCAAGGAAAGTGAGCGGCGACATAATAAGATAATAGATGCAAAGCATAAGCGCCAAGCGAATAAACATAGGAAGACAACCGCCGGACATTGAAACATTTTCATCTCTGTAAAGTTTCTGCTGAGCCTCGGCGAGCTTCTGCCTGTCGTCACCGTAACGTTTCTTTATATCGTCCATCTTCGGCTTTATTCTAAGCTGCTGAACAGAAGCCTTCTGGCTTTTGATGCTGAGCGGAATAAGAATAATGTTTATAAGCAAAGTGAACATAAAAACAGAAGCGGCAAAGCTTCCGCCGAATATATCCGCAAAAAAGCGGAGAACCGCGCTGAGCGGTGTGTTTATAATCTTACTTAAAAATCCCATTTGTTTTTTGCCTTTCCGATTTTATTGAAAACTTAAAGACCGAAAGCTCAAGTTATGTTTTCTTTTTTGATTTCTTTTCGGGCACGGGATCATACCCGCCCTTGCACATTGGATTACAGCGCAGAATTCTTTTTACCGACAGATAGACCCCTTTTATACATCCGTGTTTTTCAATGGCTTCTATCGCATAAGCCGAGCAGGATGGAGTAAATCTGCAGCAGGGAATTTTATTGGGTGAAATACATTTTCTGTAAAACTTTATCAGCGCTATTATCGCCGATTTAAAAGGATTTTTGATTTTTTTCATTTCAAAAAACCGAACTTTTCCAACTGTTTTTTCAGGATCTCCGCAACAAGCGTGCTTTTTGCTCTTAATATTCTCGATCTTGCAACTATTACAAAATCTCCCTGCGGAATATCCTTGGCGCATTCTCTGAAAGCGGCTGTTATAACGCGCTTTGCGCGGTTTCGGCTGACAGCACAGCCGATTTTTTTCGAAACCGTGATTCCGAGCCTGACTTTTCCCGGCTTACCCCCGCAGGCATATAAAACAAATTCGTTTGCTACGGCGGATTTTCCGCGGTTATATATCCTGCGGAAATCCCGGTTTTCCTTGATCTTCTCGAAATACTTCATTATTTCTCCTTTTTATCCAGGAATAAAAGGAAAAGCCACATAAACAGTGGCTTTAATATGTGAGTTTCTTTCTGCCTTTTGATCTGCGGCGAGCAAGTACTTTTCTACCGTTAGCAGTAGCCATTCTTTTTAAAAAGCCGTGTTCTTTTTTACGATGAAGCTTTTTAGGCTGATATGTTCTTTTCATATTTTAAACCTCCTTTTAAGACAACCTATCAGTTTATGATTATACCCTAAACCGATAGGTCCTGTCAATAAAAATTTTAAATTTAAAGCAAATTTTTAAGTTTTTCTAATCCTTATCGTCGTTAAAAGCGTCGGTATCTATCGAAAATCCGCCGAGATATGAGTTTTTCTCGTTATCCGCGACACTGCCGATATCTGGTATATCGTCTAAAAGATCATATTCAAATTCCGGCTCCAACGCCGTGCTGTCAAAGCTTGCGGCAGCGTCAAGAAGGTCTTCCTTGTGCCACTTTTTGATAAGGTCCTCACCTTCGGGATAATATTCGTTTGACGGGTGACGCTTAAAGTAAACCGAACAGACAACAAAATATGCTGTAAATATGACGGTGGCAGTTCCGCTTACCTTTAATCCTAAAGACAGCATAGGCGTTTTATAATCGAACCTTATCTCGCTTGTGCCTTTTCCTACCTTTACTGCCATAAATCCGATATTTACCTTTAATATTTCCGCTTTTTCCCCGTTTACCGTAGCAGAAAATCCCTCGTCATAAGGCACCGAGAAAAATACAAGTGATTCCTTTTCCCGGGAAACGGTCGCTGAAAATCCGTCGTTGTCAGTAATAAAGCTTGTGCTCGCCGTTTCCCTGCGATCGGCACAGTTTTTCTCAAGCTCTTTTATAAATTCGGATTTTTCAGTCTGCTCCTCTGTTATGATATTATCGCTTTCCTCATTTTCGAGCGGCAAAACATCGTCTGTATCTTCTTCATCGTTTATATTCTTCATCAGCTTGCCGTATTCGTTTACCTGCTTGCTGTTAAGCACTATCGCTTTTAAAAGCATAGAACTTCTGTCGCTTTCGGACAAAGAATAGTAATCGCTCTCCGAAATATAATAATCGTAAGAAAATCCGTAAGGAATATAATTTTCGTTTTCGTAGATATAATATCCGCCGTCGGTATCAAGATATTTGTAATCGGGCATTCTCGTTTCGCCCTTTGCGTTTATAAAGCTCTCGGCATTTACCGGATTAAGGAGATATTTTACCGATAAAAACGGTCTTAAACTCGCGTATTTTGTGCTCGGTCGGCTTCCGACATTTCTCTCTATTCCTACGCTGTCATAAAATTCCATAATTGATGACGGCACTACCGAATGAAACGCATTTATCGAAGAGTACCCGAGGAACATCGCGGTGTTGTCCACCCCATCGTAAACATCTATTCTGTAGGTATTTTTGTCATCGGGGATAGTTACTTTGCCTTCTATAAGCTGATCTATCATCACGCTGTCAATATCATCGGAATGCATTCTTCCGCTGTAAATAAAGAACATCGAATAAAGAACCGAAACTATGCATACACACACCGTACCCGATCTGAAAAATGCTTTTAAACTGTTCTTTCTTATCTTTAAAAGCGCATAGGTCATAATAAGGCAGATAAGCGCTATCGCCGCAGTCACAAAAAATCTGCTTTTGAATAAGCCGTCGTTATCCTGCGTGTAAAGCCCGAATGTGAGAGTTCCGTCATCATTCTTACTCGGGAAAAATCCGATAACGAGGAAAAACGCAAGCGTTATAAGCCCGGTGTAAATAAACCCGGGTTTAAAGTCCGCGTCTCTTTCTTCAAACAGTGTAACTGTGCAAAGGCACATTATTAGCACAGGCATATAAAACCAACGCGCATAATAAGCCGAGTTAAAAGCATAAAAAGCACTGTTTAAAATCGGGAACATCGAAAATATAAAGCAGATAGTTATAAGCCTTTTTGTCCAGCTTTTCTTCTTGGTAACAAGCACGGTTAAAACGCCTGTCATAGAAAATACCGGCAGCCAGCCTCCGAGCGACGACCATTTTACATCTGCTTCCGGGAAAAATACCGGCCTTGCCGGAAGATCCGGAGGGAAGAAGAAACATTCTATTATATTAAGGTATATCTGCTCTTTGCCGTAGGTTATAGCGTTCCAGCCTGTCAGGAATTCGGAAACTCTGCTGTTGCTTATCACCGCGGCAATGCTCGGCAAAAGCAAGACCGCCGCAAGGCTGACGCCTAATACGGACTCAAATCCAAGTACCAAAAATCTCTTAAACTTAAATCTTATAGCTCCCGACCATATTCTTACAATATAATAAATTATGCAGAATACAACCATTCCGAAAAAGAAGAAGTAATTCATAACAGCGCTCGCCGCAACAGCCAGCGCAAAAACTCCCCTGCGGTTTTCAGTGAGCAACAGCTCTAAGCTTAAAAGCAGGAGCGGAAACATTATTATCGGCTCGTGGAAATGATTAAAAAATACATTGTAAACCGAAAATCCCGAAAAAGCATATAAAAGACCGCCGATCTGAGCCGACGCCGCAGTTTTTGTAAACCGCCTTATATAAAGGTAAGCCGTAAAAGCGGCAAGCGCAAATTTAAGAATCAGCAAAGGTCCCATAAGATAAGGCACCATATCCGTCGGGAAAGGAATAGTAAGCCAGAAAAACGGACTGCCTAAAAGATAAAAACTGTAAGACCCTATAAAATTCGCTCCGAGATCGGTCGTAAAGCTCCATTTTATGTTGCCGGTTTTCACCGCCTCGTGACACATTTTATAAAACGGTATCTGCTGAACATTAAAATCGCCGAAGAATGTAAAATATCCGTGTCCTTCGATTATAAAAGGCACAAATATGACCGCCGCGCATAAAAGACCCGTCAAAAAAACCGAAAGCTTTTTTTCTTTTACCGGTCTTAAAGTCATCGCCTTTTTATCGGTGAAATTCATTTAATCAGTCCTTTTTTAAATGCTGTATTGATATTATAACAAAAAATGGTATAATATTCAATAAGGATGTGGTAGTTTTGAAAAGCCATTTTTATGCAATGCTCAGCCGAATGAAGAATATCAACCGCTGGGGACTTATGAGAAATATAAGAAGTGAAAATCTTTGCGAGCATTCTTTTGAAACCGCTGTGATAGCCCACGCACTCGCACTGATCGATAACAAGCGGTTAAACGGCTCGGCCGATCCCGAAAAAATAGCTGTGGCGGCGCTTTTCCACGATACCTCTGAAATTCTTACCGGCGATATGCCCACACCTGTAAAATATTATAATACGGAAATAAAATCGGCTTATAAGCAGGTTGAAAAAACAGCTGAAACAAAGCTACTTTCCTATCTTCCCGACTACTTGAAAGAACCTTTTTCCGATATTTACAGCTGTGACGCCGAAACCGAAAAATTCGTAAAAGCAGCCGATAAAATTTCTGCGCTTATCAAATGCACCGAAGAGCTTAATATGGGTAACCGCGAGTTTGCCTCCGCAAAAGAAGCCACTTTAAAATCAATAAAGAATTTAAAGTTCAAACCCGCCGATATCTTCCTTGAAGAGTTTATGGACAGCTATTCTTTGACTCTCGACGAGCAAAACACCCTTTGATTTTTCGGAGGTTTTAAACCCTCCGAAAAATTTACTTTTAAAAAAGTAAATTTTATCTTGACTTATGTCTTTAAATATGGTATATTAATTTGGCATTGAAAATTTGCTGGTGTAGCTCAGTTGGTAGAGCAGCTGATTTGTAATCAGCAGGTCGGGGGTTCAAGTCCGTCCACCAGCTCCACTTAAATGCGGAGTAAATTGAATATGGGAGAGTTCCCGAGTGGCCAAAGGGGACAGACTGTAAATCTGCTGCTTTTATGCTTCGATGGTTCGAATCCATCCTCTCCCACCAAGCGAAAAAACCGTTTTCATAAGAGAACGGTTTTTTCGCTTGTATCCCTTAATTTTTAATTATTCATTTTTTCAATATTCATTAAAATTGTGTCGGTGAATGTCGCATTTGAAGCATCTTCAATTATATTGCCTGAACGAAAGTGAGGTGATATAATTGAATTATATTAGTGAATTATTTAAATCCGAGGTTTGGGTTATAAAAACGGATAAAACCTCGGAAGATTCACTTTTCAGAGGTAAATAGAAATGAAAATGATGGACACTGTGGAAGTTATTGCAAAAAAAGAATAGCATAGGTTAATTTGTTTTTTTCAAAAATCCTATGCTATTCTTTTTCAAATTTAATTATATCCTCAACTCGACAATCAAGCGCATAACAAAGTGCATCAAGAGTTTTTGTGCTGATTGCCTCGCCTTTTTTTATTCGATGCAATGTGTTAGCGGAAATCATCACAAGTCAGCTCAAATTCGACATTAACCGTTTCTCCGGCCTTAATTGCCACCTTTTTAAAGCCCTTAAGCTCTTTAACAGGTCTTGAAACGCTTGCAAAAACATCACGGATATAAAGCTGAACGGTTTCGCAACCGTCACGCTCTCCGATGTTTTTAACAGTTATACCGGCAGTAATGGTTTCTCCGGGGCGGAGGACAGACTTATCAAGCACTATATCGCCGTACTCAAATTCAGTGTATGTCATTCCTTCTCCGAAGCTGTAAAGCGGTTCGATAGGAGAATCGATGTAGCCCGTTACAAAACGCTTTTGAAATTCAGGAGAATGATCTGTGGGAAGCATATTCACAATCCCTTCTTAAAAAATATTTCTATTTTTCCGACATCGCCGCGGCAATTCTGTTGTCCGCACAGCCGTAATAAATAATCCATTTCCCCTTGTGATAGACTACTGCATTTCCGAAAATTGTGAACGGAGCTATGCCATAACTTTCATACGGCGTTTGAGGAACCAAAAAAGGCTCTGTGCTTCTCGCAATCAGCTTTGAAGGATCGTTTCTGTCAAAAAGAGCCCAACCCACGCTGTAACAACAAGGGCAGTATTTTCCTCTAAAGCCGAAAACTGCCTCGTTCTTATCATTTATCATATTTTTACAAACTTTTTTATTGAATTCACCGTTTGAGCAGCCGTTATAAAGGAGCAGTATACCGTCGTCATTAATAATCGGGGCGGCAACCGCTTCGCACAGGCAATCATCAAACATATCTTTTCTTTGCGAAATTACAGGCTTTTCTTCAACAATCCAATTTTTCAAATCCTTACTGTGGGCAAGAAAAATCCCGGAGTTGCCGAAATAGGCATAATATTCGCCGTTTATTTTTATTGGCGAAATCGCAATGGCTCTTCCGGGGATTTTTTCGCCCAAAAAATCCCAGTTTTTAAGATCCTTTGAAATTGCAAGCATTCCGACCGTATCGTTGCAAGAGCGCACACCTGTATATGACAAAACGTATAATTTTTCTTCCGGAAGCCATACCAAACGCGGATCTTCAAACCCGCCTTTATATTCGGAATCTCCTGCGGCAAGAAAAGGCTCTTTGTCCAAGGTGAAATTAAATCCGTCTTTACTGCGAGCAAAAACCAGTGAAGAAACACTCCAATTATAGCCTTTGGGGACTTCGCCGAAATTTATGCATCGGCACAGCATAACCACTTCATCACCGGTGGAAACCGCTCCGGGATTGAAAATACAATCCGCCGAAAATTCGCCCTGCGGATGCAGAATCGGATTGCCCTCATATCTTTTGAAATCATTTACAAATGCGAATGAATCGGGTAACTTATTTGAAATCATAATTTTATACCTTCCTTTCACATTTATACTAATCCCGAAAATTAAGGAAGGCAAGTCATTTTAAGCTGTTTTTAAGGACATTTTTTCGATATTCTGTAGGAGAGCAACCAAATTCATCTAAAAAAGCGCGGTTAAAAGTTCGAATATTTTCAAAACCGCTTTCATAGCATATTTCTAAAACTGTTTTGCCGGGATCCGAAAGCATCTCGGCAGAATTATTTATTCTGTATTTATTTACAAATTTGCGAAATCCCATAAAAAATGTCGATCTGAACCAATCGCTCATTTTTCGCTTTGAAATGCCGAAAAAAGCCGAAGCCGTGCTTATATCAAGCTCCGGATTTCCTTTGTTTTCCGAGATATAACAAATAATTTTTGCCGGATTCAAAAGCATATCATCATTTCTTTTAATAAGCTTAAGCGATTTTTGGCATAAGGATAAAACCGCCTCAACCAATCCTTTAATATATGTCGGATTAATGCTTTTCTCGGCAAATAAAATTTCAAGCAGCAAAGTCAAAGTATCGCTTCGGTCTTCTTTTCTTATCACGGGATTTAAAGGAATATATGAAAGCAAAAGCGAATAATAATCCTCCAAAAACGAGGGACTTATTCCTATCCACGCGCAATCCCCCGGCTCTTTTTCTTTGAAAGAATGATTCTGGCAAGGAAAAATAATTGCCAGATCATTTGCAAAAAGTTCATATTCTTTCCCATCTATAATCAATAATCTGCTTCCCGATTTTATATAGACAAATTCCGCATTTTCGTGAAAATGCGCACCGAAATCTCCGTTTTCACCGATTAACACAGAACAGGATTTAAATGACTTGTTCGGATCCAAAAAAACATTTACTCTCTTCTTTTTATATAATTCTATAAACACAGTATATTAAAAGGCGAAAATTTTTTAAATAGGTAAATAATCCGTTTAATTGTACTATTCCACGATTTTATTCAACAGTTAAAACCACTTTGCCGACATTTTCTCCGCGATAGAGAATATCGTGCGCCTCTTCTGCCGACGTTATAGGAAGAATTTTATAAATTGTCGGCTTAACCTCGCCTGCTTCGACTTTCGGCCAAACATCGCGCACAAGGTTTGCCAAAATTTGAGCCTTAACTTCAGGGGTTCTGGAGCGGAGCGTGCTTCCCACGATTCGCACATTTCTCACATATATATTTTTAAGATCGATTTCTGTTTTCTGTCCGGCAAGAGCAGCAATCATTATCCAGCGGGCACCGTGAGTTAAATAATGAATGCATTTACCCATTATTTCTCCGCCCAGGCAATCGATCGCAACATCCACTCCGTGGCCTGCTTCCAATTCTTCCTTAAGCACCATGGCTATATCTTCTTTACTTGTTACAACCACCCTATCGGCTTTAAGGTGATTTATCGAATCCGCTATTTCATCTGTTAAAACAGTCGTGATAACTCTCACTCCGAATGCTTTTGCCATAGGAATTATAACGCTTGCCAGACCGCTCGCTCCGGCATTCATTAAAAGAGTGTTGCCTGGCTTTATCTTGCCTTCCATAAATAAATTCAAATACGCCGTTGCAAAAGCTTCGGGTATTGCGGCAGCCTCTGTCATAGAGCAATTTTTCGGAACAGGCATTAGCATATCATATTTCACATTTGCATATTGGGCGTACCCGCCGCCGCCCAAAAGAGCGCAAACCTTATCCCCTATTTTCCAATTTGATTTTTTCTTTGCACCTTCCGCAATTTCAACAATTGTTCCGGCAATTTCAAGGCCCATCCATTCTGGGCAGCCTGCCGGAGGAGGATAATCTCCCTCTCTTTGCATAAGATCTGCGCGGTTTAGTGCAGCCGCTTCTATTTTTACCAGGCAATCATCGTTACCTAAAACAGGATCGGGCACATTATCCCATCTTAAAGATCTGTCATCATTTACTAAAATTGCTTTCATATAAATCTGCCTTTCTTTCATTTAAAATATAATTGCTTTAATTCTTTTCGAATTCTTCAATCGATTTCATCAGCATTTTATGAACCGCAAGCTCATAATCATAGGTATATTCGGTTTCTTTTTCACCGTTTATCTTTTTTGCTAAATCAATCATCATTTTATCATATCTTCCGAAAGGAGGAAATTTTATAATTTCACTTCTAAAATCAAAATTTCTGACATTTTTTACATGATCTTTCAATGTTATTTTACATTTAACATCATCTGCGCAAATCACACCCGGAATTTCAAGCGGATTTTCAAGCGGATTGATTTCGATTGTTCCGTTTTCTCCCACAATCACAAGCTGCCGCCTAGCATCGCCGTTAACCTCAGATGCACAGCTTTTCGCAAATGAAACCCCGGTGCTGTATTTAAACAGCACAAATCCGCCGTCTAAAGAATCAGTGCCATAAATACCTGTACTGAAATTCATCGGGATAATTTCTTTCGGCTCACCCATTATCGCATACATAAGATCAACCAAATGGCAGCCTAAATAATACATCATCCCGCCCGGCAGATTTTTAAGCTAATCAATCGCACCACACGAATATTTCACATTCATTTGAATTTCCGTGTATAATATTTTTCCAAGAGCCCCGGATTTAACAAATTCAATTGCCTTTCTTATCGCAGGATTATACCTATACATATATCCCATATGAAAAAGAGTCCCGTTTTTTTCGGCAATATTCACAGCTTTTTCAAAATCGCTTGTTGCCCCGCCGGGTTTTTCAAGATGAATATTAAATCCCGCTTCGGCAAATTTAAGCGCAGCTTTATCCTGTTCGGTTTCATGAGTTTCTATTAGAACGGCATCCAATTCCTTATTATTCAATATTTCTTCTTCCGTAAGCCAATTTAAGCCTTTATAGTATTCGGTTTTCTCGGCTCTTTGTCTGCGCCGCTCATTTGGTTCGCAAATTCCCACCACTTCATATAAATCGGGCATATTTCTTATTGTGCTCATAATATGATCCGCATGGCACATTCCCCAAGTTCCGAATTGAGCTACCTTTATTTTTTTCATTACTTTCCCTCCGAATAAGCAGAATAATTAAAAATCAAATTATTTTTACTCTAAAGTACTCCAATCAAATATCACACCGAGAGGCAATTCATTTTTGCAAAGCCTTGAATAAACTTCATGCGCTTCATGCGGAGAATGAATTTCGCTGATTATTTTATTAAAATTCAACATTCGATGAGAAAGGTAACTTAAAGTAACCCTGCAATCATCCATTTCTGTCCAATTTCCGGGGTGGGATTCCAAGGTCGGTCTTGCTCCGCTGTGAGCACCGATAATTTCTATGCCTGGGCGATGGACATCATTATAAAAATCAACTTCTGTTATTTTTCTTGTGCATCCGAGCAATATCACTTTCCCGAATTTTTTAGTGGCTTTAAGGCAAGATTTTAATGCGGCGGCATTGCCGGTTACTTCTATAACGGAATCAACGCCTTTCCCAAAGGTAATTTGTTTTATTTTTTCCTCATAATCCTTATCGGAAGGATCAAGAGCAATATCGGCTCCGAAATCCTTAGCAAGATTTCTTCTCTCCTCTGAAAAATCGGAGGCAATGACATTCAAAACTCCGCAGAGCTTTAAATATTGCACTGCAAATTGGCCTAAAATGCCCAGACCGCAAACAAGACAGTTATGCCCAAGCTCAGGGCTCGCTTTTCTTACTGCCGCCAACGAAAATCCGGCTATAATGGTGAAAGCGGCTTCTTTGAGATCCACATTATCCGGAAGTTTCACGGCTTCTTTTTGCGCAACCGTGCAATACTGCTGATGGCCTCCTCCGTGAACCATTACTCTGTCTCCGGGCTTAAACTCCGTGATACCTTCTCCCACATTTTCTACTATTCCGCTTCCGCTGTATCCGGAAGAAGTGGGAAATCCGAATCTGCAGGTATCGTCACCGTCTTCATTAGCTGTGAGCAATGCCCTCTCGGTTCCTGAACTGACAGCCGAATAACAAAGCTTTATTCTTATCTCACCGCTTTCGGGCATTCTGTCCGCCGCGTCGCAAAGCTCCGCATTATATTTGTTTTTAAAAATAATTTTTTTCATTTGAAAACCTCTCCTTTTTATTAAAGATTTTTCAAATATATTATAAATTATTAAGTTTCACTTGAAAACCATATAAAACAATGATATTATTAAGATAATCAACGATAGAAGGTGAAAAAATGTTTCTTCCAAAATCCAACACTTTTTACACTTCACGAGAAATTGACGATAATATAAAAATAGCACTTCATTCTTTAAAAAAAGGCTATGTTTCAAAATTGCATTGGCACGACTATTATGAAATCGAGATCATACTTGAAGGTCGCGGAACCCATTCTTTAAACGATATCCGATATGAGATAAGCCCGGGAAACGCATTTCTTCTTTCTTTTAAGGACTTTCATTCCATAACCGCTAATTCCGATTTAAAAGTATTAAATATTTCATTTTCGGCAGATACTGTAGATGAAAGACTGACCGCCTGCCTCACGGCGGATTTTAATAAAACCTGCTTTTTTAAAGAAAAAGAAATAAAATATATCAAAATGCAGCTTGAAAACTTGGAACATTTTAAAAACAACAATAATTTTTATAAAATTTTACAGAGGAATTATTTAAATGAACTCATAATTAAAATAATCAATAATAAAAATATCGAAACGGCTTCGCTTAACACTTCTTCCGTGCAAAATGCGGTGGAGATAATAAATAACGAATTCAATAATGATATAACCCTCGAATATGTTGCAAAAAAGGTGTTTTTAACTCCTAATTATTTAGGATCCGTATTTAAAAAATCCGTTGGATGCACATTTCGGGAATTTTTAAATGCGGTTAGGATAAGATATGCATGCAATCTGCTGATAAGCACGAAAATACCGATTAAAAAAATCTCAACTGATTGCGGATTCAATTCTGTGGAATATTTCGCATATATTTTTAAAAAGCAAATGAAGATGTCGGCTTCGGAATTTAAAGCCAAGCATAAATAGCATGGTTTTACACAAAATAAAGCAGCACGGAAAACCGTGCTGCTTTAATGCATTTAATATGAAAAACCCATCAGCTTCAGCCAGCGCTTAACATCGACAAGCCACCCTGCGGCATATTTTTCTTTATCCGAAATCTCGTCACAAGTAACCGAATCGACCGTTGAAGATCCGTGACCGCCAAACGGGAAAATATGCAACTCAAAAGGAATATTATGCCTGCTCAGTGCTGCGGCATATAAAAGACTGTTTGTAACAGGCACCGCACCGTCACTCGCAGTGTGCCACAAATATGCAGGCGGAGTGTTGTCCGATACCAGTCTGTCACATGAAAAATAATCTATTTCCTCTGCTGATCTATCCTTTTTTCCGATCAGATTATTAAAACTTCCGATATGCGCATATTTTGGATCCGCACTTATCACAGGATAGGAAAGCACCGAAGCATTCACAGGCTTGCTTTCGGGAAAAACTTCGCGAACCTCCTTGCAATCAAACATCGTAGAATAGTGCGCCGCAAGATGACCTCCTGCGGAAAAACCCGTTATCACAAGTTTTGAAGTATCGCAGTTCCAATTATCAGCATTTTGATATATCATTTCAACAGTTGCCGCCACTTCCCGGAGCTGGGTGGGAAATCGATGAGGAGCAACGGAATAATATATAACAAACACATTAAACCCATCGGGCAAAAAGTGCATTGCTATAGGTTCCGCTTCGCGCTGACTGCACATTGTGTATGCTCCGCCCGGGCAGACTATCATACAAGGGCGTTTCCTGTTTTCCCTGTGCATTTCAGTGAGATTAAAAGGTAAATAAATATCCACTGTGGGATCGCATCCGTTTTCACCTAAAAAAGGATACATTTCTTTCAGATGTATAGTTTCGGTCTTCATTTTTATATCTCCTGTTTTATTTTAATAAACTCTGTGATCATAAGCGAAATCGCATTTTGAAAGAAATTCTCTTGTCATAAGAATTGCGCCTATTTGATTGGGATGAACTCGGTCCCACGCTATGCAGGAAGAATGCCTAATTTTAAGATAACGCTCATACTTATCCTGAAAATCCACAAATATATATCCGTGCTTATCGCAGGCGAATCAAACTGCCTCCACACATCATTTATTCTTATACAAATCGATACCCACTGCGGATTAAGACTCACAACATCGCGATCAAATCTTGCAAGAAGATGGTGACTGGTATTGCCGCTCGTTCCGGAATTGGTTATTCTGATTTTAAGTTCGGGATACCATGCGGCAAGCATATTTTCTTAATCCTCACATAGCTTCTTCCCACATTATCGAAAAGGCCTTCTCCAATAGGCTGTGCGTTTCCCATATCCGTGACTGAATCTCCCGCAAAAAACTATTCTGTCACCGTCTTCAAAAATCATTATTGTTTCTCCCTTTATAATCACAAATGAGTTTATTTTATAATTTGAAGTTATTATAATCTCTGTGTACCTTCTTTGTCAAGCACATCTTAAGTAAGAAAAGCATTGTCGGCATAAGCGGGAATTTCCGTTTTTTATTTTAAAATCGTTTATAGGTTTCTTTTTAATTGCCGCCGGAACATTATTTATGGTTCTTGGATATTATTTTTTAAAAATTCTCCTGCCGAAAATATATCGTCAGGAGAATTTTTCATTTCGAGATTTCTGTAAAGAATTCCGCTTTTTCATTCGGTTTAAGAATTTTATGCTTCCCCGGAATATTCAGTCCGTCAACAGCTCCGCATTGAGGCTCTATACACAAAAATCCGCCGGTTCCGCCCCCGTTATAAAGAATAAAATGATCAAAATTATCGGAAACTGTATAATTCATATCTCCGATAACCGCTTTGTTTCCTCCGGCGGAATAATATCCGGAAATTATATTCCCGGCTGATTTTGCACTCGAAATATATTCTTTTTCGGCAGCATTTAAAGGGATATATCTGCCCGTAGGTAGATTAAGATTATCCCTTTCCTGCTTTGTTGTTATTGGGACAGAAAATATGTCCGGCTCTTTAAAGGTCGTATGCAAAGCAAAAGTAAAAGGCATATTGCGATTATCGGCATTTAAAACGGTATAATTCGAAATAAATTTTCCGTCTTTTATTCTGTATCCGACCTTTATTTTAAAAGAAAAAGGATATATTTCGTTCTTATTTTCTAAAAAGAGCTCAATTCTGTCCGAATCATATAAAAGCACCGAGAATTTTCGGCTGTACAAAAGCCCGTGAAGATTTGCGCCTGATTTTTCCTCTGTCACAGGCAAAGAATATTCCTTGCCCTCAAAAGAAAATTTTCCGCGGGAAGTTCTGTTGGCCGGCAAAAGAAGAGGAGCTCCGAAAACAAAAGGATTTTCGGCAAGTCGGCTTTCATCTTCTAGCGGTCTTAGAATGTCCGCACCGTTAAAAGTAAGCCTGAAAATATTTGCTCCGAAATCGGGGGCAATTTCCGCACACCAGCCGCCGCTTCTTAAGCTATAGGTTTTAATCGTATAAACCACCGTGTCTTTCTTAAACATATTGAATCGCAAATACTGCGATTCTTTTATGCTGAGCCGATTTTTTAAAAAATGTCATGATTTGAAATCTTATCGATTCCCATCGCTTCTGCAACAACCGACCCTATTCTGTTTGCCATTCGATATGCGCCTATATCATTCGGATGGCAACCGTCTTTAGTGCAGTTTCGGTAATACTCTCCTTCAAACAGCGTTTTACCGTCAATATAATAAACATTTTCATCGCCGTTTTTCTTAGCAAATTCGTATGTGGCGAATATTATTTTATTTCGCTTATCATTATTTTCGGGATCTTTCCAATAATCCGGTCTGGTAATAATTATATAGGGAATATTCGGTTTAAATTTTCGCACTGTTTTATACATATTCAAATGCGTGTCCTTAAGAAGCTGTATATCATAAGCATTATGATCATAATCCGAAACAAATGCTCCTATATCAAGATTTGATATATATTCTATAAGCGGGGTTTCCCCTTTCGCACTGCCGGCAAAGCCGAAATTAAGATAATTAAGATTATATTTTTGCGAAATCATTGATATATAAGTGCAACCCGGTCTTGAGGTCCATGCACCGTGAGTTATTGAAGAACCGTAAAAAGCAACCGGCTTTTCATTTATATATTTTTCGCCTTTTTTAAGCTGTGCGCCTTCATCAATACCCAGCTTGAAACTTTTTATTTCACCGAAATACGGAAAATTAAGCGTATAAGAATGAAATTTCCCATCCTTTGAAACAAAAGTGCTTGTTTCGAATTCACCGTCACAAATAAAGCATTCGGGATTTCTGAATCCGGCCACAAATATTTCCGAACCGTTTTTTAAGCTGTATAAATCAAAACCTATTCCTCGTGTATATTTCATTACAGCTCTAATATAAATATTTGCCGAGTCTGTTGAAAACCGTACTCTTCCTCCTGCGGGACATCTTGAATTTTCGAATACACCTTTGCTTATTGTTTCTGCAAAATGCGACGGCAATCTGTGAAATTCACTGTCAATACCGAAAACATCAAAATTATCCTCGCTTAAATCAAACCATTTTGTCTGCATTGCTTCACCTGCTATCAGTTTTTTGCGAATCAATTATAAAGCTATCTGTTTATAAGTATATATCGCAAAATCATTAGCGTCAAGCTCTTCTGCCTTTCTTATACAAATTTCGGCTTCACTGTACTTTTCAAGACCTAAAAGTGCAAAAGCTTTAAGAGTGTATCCGCTGAGGAGATTATGCTTTTCAATATCAAGTTCAAAAGGCATGGGAGAAGGCGAACCGACGCCGTAATAACTCCGCATATCCTTATTATCAATCAGATTTTGCGCAGAAGAAAGCATTTCGTCAAGCACCTGTTTTGCCTCTTCTTCCCTGTTAAGCTCTTTAAGAGCAAAAGCTCTGAAGAGTGATATTTCGGATACAGCCGCTTTGTATTCCGCCGCTTTTTCAAGCGCTTTTACACGCTCCTCGCCCGAATAAAGTTTGCTTAAATAATAATAGATATGAGCCTCCTGATTAAAGAAAGTTTTAGCCTCTCCATAGGATTTAGGCATATTTATTCCTTTTTTATAAGCTTCTTCGGCTTCTTCTTTTTTGCCTGCACGCGCAAGCTCGTTTCCTAAAAGAACATACATCCAGGCGTGAAGCTTTGTAAGCTTGCCCTCACCGCCTTCATATATATGGAAGTGCTTATCTGCCGCAAGCTTTACAGCCTCCCTGTATTTGCCCTGCATAGATAAAAGCGTAAGCCTGTCGAGATAGCAGTCGTCGCGCTGTTTTAAAAGCTCGGGATATTTATCATAAACCGCAAGTCTTTCCTCTATTGTGGCGCCGGTGTTCTTAAGCAGTTGCTCATATTCAAGCAAAAGTCTCGGATCAGAGGGGCAGAATTTTAATGCTTTTTCCATACAATAAAGCGCTTTTTTACCCATTTTTAATTTATCGAAATAATAAAGCGAAAGATTGCGCCAGGCTCTCGCGTGCGAAGAATTTATCAAAACGCATTCTTCAAAGCATTTTGCCGCCTCGTCAAACCTGAACCTATCATAGAAAAGGCATCCGAGATAATACCTCGCGTTTGCGGCGGTATTGTCCTCTTCTATAGCATATTTTAAAACCTGAATATCTTCGATGTTTGACGGGAAGCAATATCCCATTTCCTCTTTTTCAGCTTTTTCGATAAAAGATATATCTTTTGAAATAAATGCTTTATAGTAATCAATAAGCGGAGATTTGCCCTCAAAGAAATCAAGTGCATAGAGAGCGTCTTCATTAAATCCGGCTTTCATATAATCGCGGGCAACATCAAGCAGATTTTCGGATTTTGATGCAAATTGTGCAATCTTTGATTTCACATCCGCAAAATGGGAATACTCTATCAAAGCGAAAAGATCAAGCTTATCGTCATTAATTCCCTCTTTTGCGCTTTCAAGCGCCGAAACAGAATTAAGCTTTCTTAAAATCGCAGTTTTAAGATTATGTGCTTTTGTGTGACCCGCATTAAGCCCCAAAGACTCATCAAGTTTTATCAAAGCCGAATTATAATCTTTGTTTCGGCAATCTATAGTTGCAAGCTCAAACATCGCCGCGCTTCTGTGAGGATAATTCCAGGCGGCTTTGTAGAGAATATCATAAGCCTTGTCATACTCTCCGAGATATTCAAGCGCCAATCCTTTTAAATAAAATGCCTCTGTATCGGCAGGATGCTCGTTTCTGTCGCAGAGCCTTTCTATTGCTTTATCACAGAATTTAACACATTCTTTAAACTTGCCGTTTTTAAGGCTGAGTCTGGCCATAGATGTATTACAGCGTATATCCGAAGGATCTCGCTTCAAACCTTCAAGATAATAGTCTTCCGGTTTATAATTGTGCTGCTTATATTGCTCTAAATGGAATCCGTTTATATAAAGCTCCTCAACGGTGTTATACTCGCAGGGTCTTTTAACAGGTTTTCTCACCTTTATCGGCTGCTTTTGCCCGCGTCTGTAAGGGGTATAAGAAACAAGCTCTTTACCGTCTTCATCAAAGAGCGAAACTTTAATATTATGAATATCGGAAATATCTGCGGTAATGGTTTTTTGATAAACGGTTTCGGGTGACATATCTGCTGTTTCGCTGAAAATTTCTTTGAAATTATCCGAAACTGTTATTTTGCAATTATTAAACACGCCCGTTACATTAAATCCGAAATAAAGACCTTCTTCTCTTTTTTCAACATTAACCGCCGCATCAATGGTTGCGTTTTTGATTTCTCCGATTTCGCGCACGGGATACCAATACTGCTCGAATTCTCTTGTTTCATAAGGCGCAATCCAAGTGAAATCAGGCTGATTATCGGTATAAACACCTGTCATAAGCTCTATATAAGGACCGTTTTTATCGGTAAGATTCGAGCACCACATATCGCCGAAATCGCCTGTGCCCCAATGCCACATTTTTTTACCGGGAGAAATATGATGATTCGCAACAGTGGCAATTCCCTTTTTCTTTCCGGTGTCATATCCGGATATGAAATCCATATCGGACTGACCTTGTGAAATGAGGTAAGAAGAGGGCACTTTCACCGCGTCATAATGCGAAAGATCGGTGCCTTTGCCGAAATCATAAGGTCTTGCCGTTTTATAAACGCCCTTTGCTATCGGCCATTCAAGCACAGCTCTTCTGTCATGATCGTTTACCCATTCGCAGTCGGGCGGAAAAACGGTTCTGTAATCGTCATTCACAGGCACTGCAAGGTTTGCCCACCACATAAATACCTGTGGAAATGCCGTGCGGTTATAAACGCGGACTTTTGCTTTTATATAGCTTCTTCCTTTATCGACAGTGATTCCCGCCATACCTTTCATTCTTCCGAAAGGTTCAACTTCTCCTGTCCACACGGTTTTTCCGCCGTCGGGATTTTCTTCCATAACAGCCTCTAAGGGCATAAAGGTGGTCGGTCTGTGGTGCTGCGGCCAGTTAAACTCGATACCTCCCGATATCCACGGCCCCGCAAGACCGACAAGCGCCGGCTTTACGACCTCATTATAATAAATGAAATCATAATTTGTAACTTTATCAAGACCTCTTAAAATCTTGCCTCCGAGCGAAGGAGCGACAATCGTTTTGATATATTCGTTTTCGATAGTATAAACCTCATATTCCACATCGGTTTTTTCATCGGAAATTCCGTCGCAATAAGGAATGGGATAAACTCTACCCGAAGCTCCCTGATAAGGCTTATTTTCAAAAAACATCGGCAGTTCGTGGGCTTTTTTCGGAATATAGGTAGGAATTACCATACCTTTTTTCTCACATTTTACCTCTTTCATAATTATCTCCTCCAAATAATTCTTAAATATATTAAACCAAATATTTTCTCTTTTTAAAAGACAGAAAAAGATGTTAAAAAAATCATAAATTTCTGTTTGCCAAACGGCGGCTCCGATAGTATAATAATTATAAGAAAGGTGATAAAAAGTGGTATCGATTATTACAGAGCCTGCTTACAGTGCGAGCATTTGGTGCAATGAGCTTTTTAAAAGCCTGACCGAAAGATTAAGACATAAAAGAATTCCTTTTTTAAAGGTGGCAGGGAAACTCCCCGAAAATCAAGACGGGGTGTTTTTAATAGCTTCCGATTACAATTGGATCAAATCCACCGTTAAGAAGCTCAATCTCTCAGGAATAAAGCCAATTCTTTTATGCAACCAATCACAGAGCATTCCCGGATGTGCTTACAGCTGTGTTTGCTCGGATATAGCCGGATCAATGAAATATCTTTTGGATGAGCTGAAATCCTCCGGGAAAACGCGTGTGGCACTTTATGGGGTAAACACCGGTTCCGTTTCCGATATAGGAAGGGTTGACGGACTTTTCACTTATAAAGACGAAAACTTTTCAAAAATGCGGATTTTTGCAAACTTAGGTTCTCTTCAGGAATGCTTCAGCGAATTTATAAAAGAATATAAGGAATTTGACGCTGTGATTTGCTCAAATGATTTTGCCGCAATCTCGCTTGTGAGGAATCTCAAAACTTTTGCGCCCGATGCCTTGGATAACCTTAAAATTTTAAGCTGTGCAAAAACAAAGCTTTCATCATTTTATAAAGACACCGTGACATCTGTGGATATGAATTTCGAGCAATACGGCGAAGCGGCTGTATTTATCTATGAGAAGCTTAAAACTCATCCTTATTTTTCGGGAATGACGATAACTGTTAAATGGAAAACAGAAAACAAAAAAGAGCCTGAGAAAGATTCTCCGATTTTAGAAGACCGGCAAAGCGGCACCGAATTTTATTCCGACTCCGAGCTTAAAGAATTACTCACCGCGGAAAAAATCCTCAATATCTTAAGCGAAACGGATATTCGGATTATTTCCTCATTAAAAAGCGGTATGACTATAGAGCAAACCGCCGAAAAAAGCAATCTTACAATCGGCGGTGTGAAATATCGCTTAAAAAGAATTCTGGATGAAAGCGGACTTAAAGATAAATCGGAAATTCTTTCAGTTATAGACAAATATACAATTCAATAACATTTTTTAAATAAAAATCTGCCGAAAGTTAAATTCCTTTCGGCAGATTTGTTTTTATTCTAAAAATCCAAACTTTTTAAAGCTGAGAGCAAATAAGTTTTCCGAATTCAATTTATAGCTCTTTGCCGCGCACTCTTTTGCTTTTTCGCTTTCTCCCTCAAAATCAAGGATGAGAGATGAAAGATAAAGGTATTGAGCCATGCGAAGTTTTTCGGGATTATCCATGAATGAGATGAAAAAAGGTGTGGTAGAGAAAAATCCGTTATCTTTTATATTTTTTATTTTTTTCCATTCTCTTTTATATTTCGTGATGATCCCGCGTGCTTTGAGATCCTCGCCTAAATGCTCGAAAGCTTTGGCTTGATAATAAGGAAGCTCTTTTAAATGCATATTGCTGAAATATTCTATTTCGATTTCTGCAATATATTCGAAAATATCTTTTGCCTCATCGGCTTTCCCTGTTTTTTCAAGGCAAACGGCTTCAAAATATTTAAGCGGCACCAATTTGCAATGATTCCAAAGTCCCGCTCCTAATGATTGCGGCAAAATCTGCCCTTTTCTAAACAGCTCAAGCGCCTTTTCGGTATTGCCGATTTCAAGCTCTTTTCTTCCCATTGATAGGAAAGCGAATAAATATTGATCCGCTATTGCGTGCTCTCCGCCCTCACAGGGAACAAAATTGTGGCTAAGCAAAGTTTCAATTGCTTTTTCATGCTCCGAATTCTGATTATATGCCTTGGCGAGTTCCGTGAAGCAATCGTCGCGTGTTATTTTATGCGAAGTGAGAAAATCGATTTTCTCCTTGGCCGAAACGGATAATTTATCCATTAAAACGACAGTTTCATAAACAAGCTGTTCGCTTGAAGGATTTAGTTTTATAGCTTTTTTCATTAACTCCAAAGCTTCGGATTCACGGTTTAAATGGCTGAAATATGCAACTGCTCTGTTTCTTATCGAAATATAATCCGAGCAATCCTCCCATAATTTTGCCGCTTTCTCATAATGCCTTTTGTTATAAAGAAGACAACCTAACAGCATTTTTGCTTTCTCGCTGCCCGTTTTAGAAATAACATCATTTAAAATGCGCATTTCTTCTTTTCTTTGCGGAAATGTAGATAAAATTTTACTTTTATCGCCTGCTTTATAATCGTTTGCGCCGTCAAGTCCGCAAAGATATTTATAATATCCTAAAGCATAATAAAGCATCGGCTGCTTTGTTTCGGACCTTTTGTTCAAAAGATTTTCCAAAAGCTTTTTATTTTCTTCATAAAGACCGCAGGCATCAAAATCGGAAGCAATATCCATAACCGTTTCAAACGGATTGGACTTCAATAAATCATAAAAGTCATCCGGATTTGAAAGATAGCGCATATAATGATCCAAACTGTCTTTTTTAAGTTGAGCTTTAATTTCATCTTTGGTATCAATATTAAGCTTTCGCTCGGCTATTACCTTTGCGCACATTGCAAGATTATCTTTTCGACCGTAATCAAGAGCTATTTTTGCGTGCTTTATAGCGGCTTTATAATCTTTGTTTCTTATATCCAAAAAAGATATTCGCGTCATAGCTTTCAAAACGCTATCTGCCGCCCAGGCGGATTTATAATAATAATCGTAAGCCTTTTTATAATCTCCCATTGCCTCAAGTATAAGCGCATAAGTATAATAAACCTCTCCGCTTTTAACGCGCTCGTTAAATAAAGTTATGCACTTTATCGCTCTCTCGGCATAATCTTTCGCACTCTCAAATGCAAACCGGGAATATTCATATTTTGCCATTTCTATAAGAGAAGGAATATGATTGATATCCCTTTTTAAAGCCTCCTTAAAATAGCTGTCCGGTTCAACTGCGGGATCGCGATATTGTGCCACATGAACTCCCGCAAGATATAATTCCTGCGCGCTGTTCATACTTTTTGCTTCCGGCATATCGGTGATAACTTCCGGCATATTGAATTTATCGGATTTAATCTCTGTATAAGATCCTATAACTTCGCCGTCTTTTTCCACAACCACCGAGAGAATTCCGGACATATCTTTTATTTCGAATTCCGAACATTTTTCTGTGCTTAAATCGCAATGCTCCTCAAATATTATGGTTTTTCCCGATTTAATGCAAACCTTTGCTTTTTCGAAATTTCTTGTGGGCTGAATTAAAATTCTACCGTTTCCACGGTCAATTTTAAATGCAACATCAAGATTTGCAAAAGTGGGCGTTCCGATTTTAGAAATAGGATACCAATACTGAGAAAATTCTTTGGTTTCATAAGGCTCAAGCCAGGAAAAATTAGGCTGATTATCGGAATAAGAGCCTGCCATAAGCTCGGCATATTGTCCGTCGGTATCGGTAAGCGCGTTTTCCCAGGATTTTGCAAGTTGGCAGTAACCCCATGTAAACATCTTCTTTCCGGGCGACAAATGATGATCGCCTATATGCACAACTCCGCACTGCTTTTCATGATCGTAGCCCCCGAAGAAATCATAATCCGAAGCGGCGGCAAAATAGCTTGTTGCAGGCACGGTGTTTTTATGATAGGAAATATCTCTCGGCTCCGCCATAGGGATCCCGTTAAACACTCCGTTACCCGCAACCGGATAGGTTATTCTTGATTTTAAATAATGGAAATTAACATAGTTAACATCCTGCGGAAAGAATATCTGATATTTTTCGTGCACCGGTACTGCCGCATTTTCCCACCATAAGAAAGAATGAGCGCTGTCAGTACGGTTATAAAGCCGCATTCTTGTTTCAAAGCACTTTTCTCCCGGGCAGAGAACTATGCTCACCATTCCCTTCATTCTGTCTATAGGATCATGCTCGGAAAGATGGCATACGGCACTTCCGTCCTGCAAAATCTCTGTGTAAAAATCACAGGGCATAAAGCCTGACGCTCTGTGATGAAAAGGCCAGTTAAATTCAACTCCGCCAGATATCCATGAGCCTAATACTCCGATTAAAGCAGGCTTTATAACATGCTGTTTATAAAAAAAGTCATACCCGGTGGTTTTATCAAGTGCCGAATATATTCTTCCGCCGATCTCGGGAAGAATTTCTATTTTAAGATATTCGTTTTCTAAAACCACCACAGTGTATTCGCGGTCTATCTTCTCTTTACGGTTTACCTCAAGCACGACCTTATTAGGATATGGTCTCCCGCTCGTGCGCTGATGAACTCGGTTTTCCGCAAACATCGGCATTTCTTCCGCCGGGGGCTCGGGATATGTGGGGATAACAAGCTTTTTTATTTCACATTTAACACTTTTCATAAAAATTTATCCTTTACTTTTTTATGCTTTAAGTGTATTATGATTTTATAGGTTTGTATATATAAAATCCGATTATTTTTTAAGAAATCCGATTGAGGTTTAAAATGAGCGAATTTATTTTACCTGAAAACATTACCTGCGGATATTTTGATTGCTCCGAATTCGGAGAGCTTAAAATTTCCAAAGAAAGAATTTCAAAATGCCATGAGATAGAGTATTTTTTGGAATCGGGGAAGTTTTCTTATTTAAACGGCGAGGAAATCGCCGTAAAGTCAGATCGCGTGATAGTTGCAAAGCCGGGAGATAAGCGCCACAGCCTGCTCCCTTTTAAAACCGCATTTTTAAAATTCGA
Organism: uncultured Eubacteriales bacterium; assembly: GCA_934454845.1. GTDB lineage: Bacteria > Bacillota > Clostridia > Oscillospirales > Acutalibacteraceae > UBA737. Next base: position 25,075 of record CAKSGV010000004.1, read on the forward strand.
GGCAAAGGGCAAATTATCAGAAATGCTTAATTCTTTTCCTCCTTTTTTTGACGCCTTGCATAAAAGCGGAATAAAAGAGCTTATGCACGAGATTATTGTAATCAGCGAAAAGGAAAATAAAGATATTTTATTGCTCCACAGCAAAATTTTATCTCTTATCAGCCTGTTGATAAAGGATTCTAAACAAAGCACGAGAGGGGTAAATTTTAATTACGGCCTTATGCACAGTGCAAAAAAATATATAGAAAAGAATTATATTTATCATATTTCAACTGAAGATATTGCTAAAAGCGTGAATTTAAGCGAATCGCGGTTTCGCTATCTTTTCACCGCCGCATACGGGCTTTCGCCCCATGCTTATTTAACAGAGGTGCGGATATCGCGTGCCAAAGAGATGCTTTTTGATAATGATATTCCGATAACCGAGATTGCCGAGCGATGCGGATTTAACTGCCAGCAATATTTAAACGATACCTTTAAAAAAGCCACGGGAATCTCACCCGGAAAATACAGGGAACAATTTGCAAGAAAATATCTGGAGGGATAGTTTATGATAAGATACGCAGTTATAGGAGCAGGCTGGAGAAGCGAATTTTATTTAAGAATTGCCGCTCTTATGCCCGAAAAATTCGAAGTGAGCGGAATTTATATCAGAAACGGGCAAAAAAGAGAAGAATTTCAAAGAAAATATAAAGTTAAAATAACCGAGTCTTTAGAAGAGCTTTTAAGCTTGGATTTTGATTTTGCTGTTTCATGTGTGAGTAAAGATCAAATCTCTGAAATGCTTAAAATTCTTTCGGAAAAAGATATCCCGGTGCTCACGGAAACGCCGGTTTCCGATAAAAGCTTAAGCGGAAGAATTCAGGTATCCGAGCAGTTCCATTTTATGCCAAAAAATCAAGCGCTTAAAAAAATTATCGAAAGCGGAATATTAGGAGATATCACACAGGTTCGATTATCCTGCTGCCACGATTATCACGCGGTAAGTCTTATCCGATTTTTCCTAAACACAGGTTTTGAAATTCCCGAAATAAAATCATTTTCGCTTTGCGATACCGTTTCAAGGTACAACGGCAAAAACGGAAAATTAAAAACTCCGCAAACAGTTAATTCCGAAGAAAAAATAAGGATATATCAGTTTAAAAATAAAACCGCGATTTATGATTTTTCCTATGAGCAGTATTTTTCGGATATCCGCCGCTCGCAAATTCATATCCGCGGCACAAAAGGCGAGATAATAGATAATTCCTGCACTTATTTAAAAGGAAACATTCCTGTAACCTTTGATATAAAGAGAAATTCAAGCGGGCAAAATGAAAACCTCGACGGTTTTTCTCTTTCGAGTTTAACCGCCGAGGGAAATATCCTATATGAAAATCCCTTTAAATCAGCAAGATTTTCAGATGAAGAAATAGCAATCGGCACAGCGCTTTGCAAAATGAAAGATTTCACCGTTTCGGGAAAGGAATTCTATTCTGTAAAGGAAGCCGCGTTTGATTACAAATTAACTTTGCTTTCTTAAAATGTTATTTTAATTTCCGTTCCCTCATTAAGCTTTGACTTTACTTCGATTTTTCCGCCCAAGCTTAAAGCTATATGCTTAACAATGGAGAGTCCGAGTCCTGTTCCGCCGGTCGATTTCGACCGGCTTTTATCTACCCTGTAAAATCTTTCGAATATTCTGTCGTACTGACCGTCGGGGATACCTATTCCCGTGTCTTTGACCGATACAAAAGGCGCACCCCCGTCTTTTCCGACGGTGATATTCACGCTGCCGTTTTCCTTATTATATTTCACCGCGTTATCGCAAAGATTGAATATCATCTCAAAGCACAGTGATTTCCCGCCCTTTATTTCGGCTCTTTCACCACTTAAATTCAGAGATATGTTGCTCTTATCCGCAACTGTTTTAAGACTTTTTATTACCTGTTTCGAAACATCTAAAAGATCGGTGGTTTCCTTTTTTTCCTCTGTTTCTTTCCCCTCGTCAAGCTCGGAAAGCTTGATTATATCGTTAACTAACGATATAAGTCTTACCGCTTCGGAATTTATATCGTTTGCAAAGCCTTTTATATCCTTGCTCTCAACCATTCCGTTTTTAAGCATATCGGAAATTCCGATTATGGCAGTAAGAGGAGTTTTAAGCTCGTGAGAAACATTCGCGGTGAATTCCCTACGCAGTTTTTCTCTTTTTTCTTTTTCTGTGATATCCACGGCAAGCACTGCCGCTCCACAGGGTTTCGAATTTTCATCAAACACCGGGTTGGCGGTAATTTCATAATTCTTGCCGTTTAAACCCAGCATATTTTCGCCTTTTTTATTGTTCTTTATGCTTTCTAAAATCGTTCTGAAGCTTTCATCACGGCAGACTGTTAAAATATTGGTCCCGTCAATATCGCCTAATTCGCCGAATATTTTATTAAAACCTGAATTGTGCATTATAATGTTGCCTTCAATATCGGTAAGGCAGAGTCCCTCTTCCATATTTTCGGCAATTGTATCAAATTCAAGCCTGCTTCTTTTAAGCTCGGCTATTTGTTTTCTTATTCTCCTGTTCTGATCGTTTATCTTTAAGATAAAAGGCGATAATTCTTCATAAGAAGAATCTATTTCGGGACTGTCAAAATCGATATTATTTATAGGCTTAACTATCTTTTTAGAGATTATACCGGCAAGCACCGCCGCCAAAATGACCGCCATTACTGCTATCGCACAGATAGCCGGCAATAATCCCGTTACAACTGCAAGTACCGTCAAAGCGTCGTTTGAAACTCTCAGGATATTTCCGTTTTCAAGCTTTAGGGCAAAGTAGCAGGTCTTAACTCCCAATGTTTCCGAGCGTCTTATCGCATAACCCTCGCCGTTTTTAAGGGCATCTTTTACTTCTTTTCTGTCAAGATGATTTCCCATTGAAGAAGCAATAGCCTTGTTATCATATACAACTTTACCGTCGGGAGAAATGAGCGTTATTCTCTCATCCGCGTCGGAATAATACTTTAAATCGCTCTCATCGGAAAATTTGCTTACTATGTAAGCCTCTCTCCTCAAAGAGTCCTTTAAGCTGTCGTCATACATCTGATATTGAACGCCCACAAAGAAAAGCAGGCTCGCTATAAGCGTTATTACAGATGATATCAAAATTCCTCTGTTGATTTTTTTAGTCATATTTCATTTCCCCTCACGCGATTTTATAGCCTATTCCTCTGACAGTTTCAATAATATCTCCGCAATGTTTAAGTTTTGACCTTAAAGTTTTGATATGAACATCAACAGTTCTGCTTTCCCCGTCATAATCATATCCCCATATATCCTCAAGAAGTCTGTCGCGGGTAAGCACCGTTCCCCTGTTTTTAAAGAGCGCGCAGAGAATTTCGAATTCCTTTAAGGTAAGAGAGATATCTTCGCTTTTTACCTTTATAATGTGTTTTTTGGGGTTTAAATAAAGATCGCCCGAAGTGTACTCCTCTTCGTTTTTCTTCGTTCTGCGCAAAATGGCTTTTATTCTTGAAATAAGCTCCATTGTGCCGAAAGGCTTTGTTATATAATCATCGGCGCCCGAGTCAAGACCGGTCACCTTATCGAATTCACTTGATTTCGCAGTAAGCATAATCACCGGAGTCTCAGAAACCGTTACATCGCTTTTAAGCTTTTTAAGCACAGATATTCCGTCTTCCTCAGGAAGCATAATATCAAGAAGTATAAGTTCCGGTTTATTCTCCTTTAGCGCCGCATACAGTTCCGACGGCAGACCGAAGCCCTCCGCTTCAAATCCCGTCTGTTTTAAAGCGTAGATAACAAATTTTCTTATATTTTCGTCATCCTCAAGCAAATAGATCATAATTTACCCCTTTTTTTATTTTGAGTGCGTTCCTGTAAGAGAATATTCGACCCATTCGGAAATATTCACGGCATGATCACCTATTCTTTCGAGATATTTAGCTATCATCAAAAGGTCAATGCCGTACTCGCTGTTTTCCCTGTCTAAAGTGATAAGCTTTACTATCTCGTCTTTAACACAGCAAAAGAGATTATCGACCGTGTCGTCATCTTTTGCTACGCAGCGCGCAAGCTCCAGATCTTTTTTAACAAAAGAGTCCACACTCTTTGTAACCATTTTAATAGCCGCCTCCGCCATATCCTTGATATGAACCTTTCCGACTATTTCGTTATCCTTTATAAACTCAGTTATCTCAGCTATATCGGAAGCCTGATCGCCTATTCTCTCCATATCGGAAATCATTTTAAGTGCCGAAGAGATATATCTTAGATCCCTCGCGACCGGCTGCTGGGATAGCAAAAGCTTCATACAGATAGCTTCTATATCTCTTTCTTTCTGATTTATCTCATTTTCCGCCGTAAAGACCTTTTCCAAAAGGCCTTTATCATGATCTAAAAGCGCTTTGACAGACGCCGATATCGCGTCCTCACACAAAGCTCCCATATATATAAGCTCAACATTGAGCTTTTCAAGCTGATTATCAAATTTATTTCTCATAATATCCCGCCTATCCGAATCTTCCTGTAATATAATCTTCTGTGCGCTTATCCTTAGGGTTAGAAAACAATTTTTCGGTTTGAGAATATTCAACAACTTCGCCTAAGAGGAAAAATGCCGTGTTATCCGAAATCCTTACCGCCTGCTGCATATTATGAGTTACCATAATTATAGTATAACTTTTTTTGAGCTCTATTGCAAGGTCTTCTATTTTAGAAGTGGAAATCGGATCAAGCGCGCTTGTCGGCTCGTCCATTAAAAGCACTTCGGGCTTTACGGCAAGCGCTCTTGCTATACACAGCCTTTGCTGCTGACCGCCGCTCATTGCGAGTGCGCTTTTTTTAAGCTTATCCTTTGTTTCTTCCCAGATAGCGGCGCCTCTTAAAGATTCTTCCACGATCTCATCAAGCTTTGCTTTAGACCTTATTCCGTGGGTTCTCGGTCCGAAAGCTATGTTATCGTATATAGACATCGGGAAAGGATTGGGCTTTTGAAATACCATTCCCACTCTTTTCCTAAGGTTATTCACATCCATATCGCCGTAAATATTCTCGCCGTCAAGGCATATTTCGCCGTCTATCCTGCAGCCTTCGACAAGATCATTCATCCGGTTTAAGGATTTAAGAAGCGTCGATTTTCCACAGCCCGACGGTCCGATAAAAGCGGTGATCTTATTTGACGGCATATTTAAATTTATATTTTTAAGAGCCTGAAAATCATTGTAAAATAAGTTTAGATCCTTAACTGTAAATTTATCCATAATCTATCCCTTCTTCGCGGCGACCTTTTTTGCAATAAGACCTGATAAAATATTGATAAGAAGCACAAGTATCAGCAGAACCACGGCGGTCGCATAAGCCTGATTCATATAAAGTCCCTCACTCAGCAGCGCGTACATATGAACAGAAAGCGTTCTTCCGCTGCCGAGAAGAGATTTCGGTATTCCCGCCACTGTGCCCGATGTGTAGATAAGCGCCGCGGTTTCGCCTACAATTCTTCCTATAGAAAGAATTATGCCCGATAAAATTCCCGGCACTGCCGAAGGGAGCACCACTTTAAACACGGTTCTCAGTCTTCCTGCTCCAAGCCCGAAGCTTCCCTCTCTGAAGGAATCGGGAACGGATATCAGCGCCTCCTCGGTCGTGCGCATAAGAGTAGGCAGAATCATAATCGCAAGCGTTAAAGCGCCCGACAGCATAGACTGATGAAGCTTCATAGCAATAACAAATATCAGGTAGCCTACAAGACCGTAAACTATAGACGGAATTCCCGCAAGAGTTTCCGTCGTTACCCGCACGACTTTTACAAACGGATTTCCTCTTTTAGCATACTCTGTTAAATACACCGCCGAAAGCACTCCTATCGGCACCGCTATTGCAAGAGAAAGCAAGGTCATAATAACCGTATTTACTATCGCCGGCATCATAGAAACATTTTCGCTTTTGTAAGTCCACGCGAAAAGCGAGGGCGTTAAATTAGGAATTCCTTTTATTAAGATATAAAGCACTAAGAATACTACGACCGAAATCGTAATTATTCCCGCAAGCCAGGTTAAAAGAAACATCGCAAGCGAGCCGGGGTGCTTTAAATAAGTTTTGAATTTTTGCGAAAAAGATGCTTTATTCATCTCTTCTTCTCCTTTTTTGCAAGTGAAAACAAAAGATTGATTATAAGAATGAAAACAAACAGCACAAGCGATGTGGCTATAAGCGCCTCGCGGTGAAGATCTGTAGCATAACCCATTTCAAGCACTATATTTGAAGTAAGTGTTCTAACCCCGTCAAATATGCTTTTAGGAATTATCGCCTGGTTGCCCGCCACCATATTAACAGCCATTGCCTCGCCTATCGCTCTTCCTATACCTAAGATCACACCTGCGGTTATTCCTGATTTTGCCGCCGGTAAAACCGCTTTAAAGGTACTTCTTTCGTGTGTGGCGCCAAGCGCCAAAGCCCCCTCATAATAGCTGTCGGGAACAGCACGCAGTGCCGCTTCGGATACGCTTATAATTGTGGGCAGTATCATTATGCCAAGCATAACAGACGCCGTGAGCACACTTTTCCCGCTTCCGCCGAACAAATTCTGCATTAAAGGAACTATTACCACAAGTCCGAAAAAGCCGTAAACTATAGACGGAATTCCGGCGAGCAGATCAACCGCGGGTTTAAGTATCTTATATATGCTTTTCGGACAAAATCTTGCAAGATACACCGCACATAAAAGTCCTATAGGAACTCCTATTACAATAGCGCCGGCTGTAACATAGATGCTTCCGATTATCATAGGCAGAATTCCGAAAAGATTTTGCAAAGGCTTCCACTCGATCCCCAGCAAAAATTCTTTTACTCCGATCTTTCCCACTGTGGGAATTCCGTTTGCAAATAGAAAAATGCAAATAAGCAGGACCGCAAGAATAGAAACGCAGGCGGTGAGAGCAAACACTATCCGCATAGCGGTTTCTTTGAAATTTAAAAGTTTAGCAGTCATAAAAATTTTCTCCGTTTGCGCCGAATCTCTCCGCACCAAAAGTGCGGAGAGATCTTTTAAAGGCAGGTTTATTTTTTAAGTTCGCTCCAGAGCGTTACCGCACCGGTGTAGATATCCTTTATTTGATCGGTAGTGATATCGTCGATATTGCTGTTTTCTAAGTTTACAATAACCGCTATTCCGTCAAGAGCGATCTTCTGCGAAAGAAGTCCGCCGTCTTTTTCGCTGTCTTTTACTTCACGGGAAGCCATTCCGATATCGTAGATCCCGTCGATAGCACCTTTCATTCCTGAAGATGAGTCATTTTGCTGAACATCTATCGTTACATCCGGATTAAGCTTAATATAAGCCTCTTTGAGTTTTTCCATAACAGGTGTTACAGAAGAAGATCCGCCGACGGAAATTTTTCCTTTAAGCTTTGCCGCGGTGTAAGCGCCTGCCGAGTCCTCGGAAATATAACCGTTTTTCTCGACTACTGCCTGACCCTCGTCACTCAAAATGAACTTTATAAAGTCAGCCGCAATTCCCTTTGCCTCGCCCTTAGTTGCGATATTGAAGGGTCTTGCAACCTTATAAGTGCCGTTCTTAACATTATCGGCGGTTGCCTCGCTGCCGTCTACCTTTAAGGCTTTTACCTTTTTCTTATCAAGCGATCCGAGCGAGATATATCCTATGGCCGATTTGTTTCCTGCAACTGTGGTTATCATAACCGAGGTGGAGTTTGTGGTTTCTGCGGAGGTTATTGTTTTATCTACTTTGTTTCCGCTCGCGTCTTTTTCTTCAATTCCGGTAAGTTCGATAAAAGCTCCTCTTGTTCCCGAACCCTCTTCTCTTGTAAGAACTGAGATCGTATCGGATACATTTCCTTTTCCGTTTCCGCTGTCTTTCTTAGCGCCGCAGCCGGTCAGCGCGCCGACTATCATCAATCCGGCAAGTCCTAAACTCAATACTTTTGCTTTTTTCATTTCTTTCATCCTTTCTCATTTGTCTGCCACCATTATATTTCCCCTATGTTAATTCTGTAATCAGATTTTCGTTAAATCTGTGTAAAATAAAAAGCTTTTGACAAGTTTTCTTGTCAAAAGCTTTTTTTCAGTTCGTTTAATGCCTTTGGAATTTCATGCGAAAAGTCCATATACCACTGCCTTGTTTCCTCAATATAGCGTTTTTTAAAATCTTTGCTTGCGCAAAAAGCACTTTTTAAATTGTGAAGCCTGTCCGCACCCTTTACCTTAAATGCTATAGGGTTATTTTTTATTCGGCTCACATATTCGCTCATATCATAGCCTTTTTCTTTTGTGAGAAGCTTAACGGCTTTTAGCACTTCTTCTCCGCCGAGTTCAAGGATCTGTGATTCTTCCGCTTTTGTATCCTCCAAAAGGTCATGAAAAAGAGCCGTCAAAACATACTCTATCGGCAGATCTTCTTTTATCATCATATCTGCAACTGCTTTCGGATGGGTAATATAAGGTTCGCCGCCTATCCTTTTTTGCCCAGAATGCATTTTTTCGGCAAAGGAATAGGCTCTTTCATATAATTGCTTTTCTTCTTTAGTCATAAAATAACCTCAATAAAAAAGCAGAGTCATACTATAAGTAAGGCTCTGCTAATGGTATGGATATTCATCATAGACTTCACCATCGCGATATAGCCTTAAAATCAAAACAGGGCTCAACCCGAATTGGGTCAAGCCCTGCTTATGGTCCGAGTGACAGGACTTGAACCTGCGGCCTCTTGACCCCCAGTCAAGCGCGCTACCAGCTGCGCCACACCCGGCTATGTAACCGACCGCAAAAGCAGTCGGGCGAAATCTTAATCAGTCGGAAAATCCCGAATCAACGAGAGCAACAAGACCGTCAAGCGCTTCTTTTTCATCAGAGCCGTCAGCAATAATGCGAATAGTAGCTCCTCCCACAATTCCAAGCGAAAGAACGCCCAAAAGGCTCTTAGCGTTTACTTTTCTTTCATCCTTTTCAACCCAGATAGAAGACTTGTATTCATTTGCCTTTTGAATAAAAAAGGTAGCAGGGCGGGCATGAAGACCAACCTGGTTTTTTATAACAACATCTTTAACACACATATAAATTCTCCTTATCTCGAAAAAAGGTAAAAATCATTTCACGCGATATATAGATTATACCACATTTAATGAAATCGTCAACAATTTGTTAATAAGTTCTAATATTTTTCCAATGTTTTTATCGTTTTTTACTCGCGATTTGGTGAAAATGATGTAAAATACTGTTGCTATTTGGGTGATTTGTTACCGTCGCGTTCCAAAAATTTTTGATACATATCCGGTCTGCGCTCCGAAGTAATTTCAAGTTCTCTTTGAAATCTCCAATCGGCTATTTTTTTATGATCCCCGGAAAGCAATACTTCGGGCACAGCTCTTTCTTTCCAAACAGCGGGCCTTGTATATTGAGGGTATTCAAGAAGTCCCTCGAAATGGCTTTCTTCTTCAAAGCAAATATCTTCCGATAAAACACCCGGCAGCATTCTGCAAACCGCATCTGTAAGCGTTAAAGCAGGCAACTCTCCGCCTGTTAAAACATAATCGCCTATGGATATTTCTTCATCAACTATCTCTTCAATTACCCTTTCATCTATCCCCTCATAATGGCCGCAAAGGATAACAAGTCTGTCAAGCTTTGATAACTCAACGACCTTTTTCTGATCTAGAGTCCTGCCTTTGGGCGACATATATATAAGGTGCGGCTTATTTTCTTCCGCCGAATAAAGGCTTTTATAGCAGTCGTAGATAGGGTTTGCCGCCATTATCATTCCCATTCCGCCGCCGTAAGGCGAATCGTCGACCTTATTATGTTTATTCCCCGCAAAGTCACGAATATCCGTGCAAACGATATCAACCTTTCCGGCTTTTATCGCTCTTCCTATGATGCTCTCGCTTATCACTCTGTTACACATATCGGGAAAAAGAGTCATAATATCAATCCGCATTGTCAAAAATTCCTTTCAGCGGCGAAATCAAAATCTTTTCCGATTCGATATCGACCGATCTTATAACCTCTTCTATAACGGGAATAAGATACTCTCCGCTTTCATTTTTAATATGCCAAACATCATTGGCACCTGTTTTTGAAACCTCGCAAATATCGCCCAAATACTTATTATCGGCAATATCATAGACCTTGCAGCCTATCAGTTCCTCTACAAAGTACCTGTCTTTGTCAAGGAAAGCGTCTTCCCTTTTTATATAAACGGTTTTACCCCTTAATTTTTCTGCTCTTTCGATACTGTCGGTCCCCTCAAATTCGCACAGCGCAATTCGGCCGTGCGGTTTTAAGGATAAAATTCGCAGTTCCTTTTTATCGCTGTCGATAAACATTCTTTTAAAATCGCATATACTCTCGGCACTGTCCGCCCAAGGATCTATTCTCACAGCACCTTTTATGCCGTGAGTACCCACTATTTTCCCGACTTCAAGAAATTCCTTTTTCAAAGTTTTTTCCTCCCGAATAGAAAATTCAAGGGGCTGTAAAAAAATGTGAATTTTTTTACAGCCCCCGACAGTCTTTAAGCCAAAATCAGTCTATCTCAACCGAAATTTTCTGACCGTTAAGGTTAGCGGCGGAGCGCATAACCGTTCTGATAGCTTTGGCAATGCGACCCTGTTTGCCTATAACTCTTCCCATATCCTCTTCGGCTACGGAAAGATGATAAACGACAACGCCCTCGGCGTTAGGTTCATCCGCAACGACTGATACTTCTTCGGGATTTTTAACAAGTCCCGACGCTATGGAAACTAAAAGTTCCTGCATAAATTTTTAAACTCCTTAGATAGCGGAATAATTTTTTATTTCGCTACTTCAAATTCGGCTGACATACGATTAAAGAACACCGTTTTTCTTAAGTAAAGCTTTAACGGTATCAGTAGGCTGAGCGCCGTTTGCTATCCATTGCTTTGCTTTGTCGCCGTCGATCTTAACCTCTGCCGGATCCTTATTAGGATCATAGTAACCGATTTCTTCTATGAAACGGCCGTCGCGGGGGAATCTTGAATCAGCAACAACTACACGGTAAAAAGGAGCCTTTTTAGCGCCTAATCTGCGAAGTCTGATCTTAACTGCCATATTAACTGCACCTCCGTAATCAAAATAGATATTTAAAAGACCGCGGGTTTAATCCGAAAAGGTCTTATAAACCGAAATTGTTGGGCATTGTGCGCATATTTTTTAACATATTGCGCTTATTACCCTTGCCGTTAAACTGCTTGAACATTTTTTTCATCTGCTCATACTGCTTTATAAGGCGGTTTACCTCTTCCACGGTAAGTCCGCAGCCGGCGGCAATTCTTCTTTTCCTCGATCCGTTTAAAATATCGGGTTTCGAGCGTTCTTTCGGAGTCATAGACCGAATTATCGCCTCGACTCTTAACATCTGCCTGTCGTCTATATCCACATCTTTAAGCTTGCTTTCCATTCCCGGTATCATCGAAAGAAGGCTTTTTATGCTTCCCATCTTCTTTATCTGCTGGAATTGAGCAAGCAAATCGTTCATATCAAATTTATTTTCCCGAAGCCTTTTGGCGGTTTCCTCGGCTTTTTTCTCGTCAAGCTCGCTTTCGACCTTTTCGATAAGGGAAAAAACATCGCCCATTCCGAGAATTCTCGAGGCCATTCTGTCAGGGTGAAATTCCTCAAGATCATCGAGCTTTTCGCCTGTGCCGGCAAACAATATCGGCTTCCCGGTGACTGCTTTAACGCTTAGCGCCGCGCCGCCTCTCGTATCGCCGTCAAGCTTGGTGATTATAACACCGTCTATTTCGAGAATATCGTTAAAAGCTTTCGCAACGTTCACCGCGTCCTGACCGATCATAGAATCGATAACCAAAACAGTATCGGTCACTTCCACGGACTCCGTTATTCTCTTAAGCTCATCCATAAGATCGGAATCTATATGCAAGCGGCCGGCTGTATCCAAAATCACATAATCATAACCGTAATCCCTGGCATGTTTTACGGCCTCTTTAGCAATTTTCTCAGGTTTTTCCGTTCCCATTTCAAAAACAGGAGCTCCAACCGAATTGCCAACCACTTTTAACTGCTCTATAGCTGCGGGTCTGTAAATATCACAGGCAACAAGAAGAGGTCTTGAACCTTTCTTTTTAAGGTATTTGGCAAGCTTAGCACTGTGAGTGGTTTTTCCGGATCCCTGAAGACCGCACATCATAATCACTGTGGGAAGCTTTGAAGAGGTTTTAAGATAGCTTTGCTCGCTGCCCATAAGCTCGGTGAGCTCATCGCGGACAATTTTGAAAATCATCTGCGAAGCGGTTAAGTTTTCAAAAACATTTTCTCCAATGCACTTTTCCGCAACCTTATTTGTGAAATCTTTCGCAACTTTATAATTGACATCCGCCTCCAAAAGAGCCAGGCGGACTTCCCTCATAGCCTCTTTAACATCGCTCTCGGATATTTTTCCTTTATTTCGGAGCTTTTTAAAAACTCCGGAAAGCTTATCCTGCAAATTATTAAAAGCCAAACGAAAACCTCCTACAGCGATTCTATTATTTCAAACATTTTTTCAAGTGAGGACTCTTTCCCCTCTTTTGCCTCCCGGCATAAGTTTTTAAGCTCTTTGAACTTTTTTAAATATCCGCATTCATTTTCCATTTTATAAAGAGACTCCTGCGCTCTTTTGATGTGATCGCAGACTCCCTGCCTGGTTATACCCTCATTTTCAGCTATTTCGCCGAGCGAAAGATCATCAAAAAAATAGTAAATGCAAAGCTCTTTTTGCTTTTTGCTTAAAAAGTTGCCGTAAACATCTATAAGAGAAGAAATATTAAGATCTTTTTCCAAACTTAACACCTCTCGGCATATTTTAACACACATTAAACGCGCTGTCAAGTTTTTTTCTTTACACCTTGAAAAAATTATATCCTTAATATATAATTAATGAGGTGATTTTATGAAATTTTTTAAAAATATTTTTCTTTTTGTGCTGATAGCAGCAGTTTCAGGGATTTTTGCGGGCTGCGGCAAAGCATATAAAAAGGAATGCATATATTTTAATTTAAGCGCAGTTCCCGATACCCTTGATCCGCAGACAGCTAAAGATGATAATGAACTTCTTATAATAAGAAATATTTACGAGGGGCTTTTAAGAAAGGATAAAAGCGGAAAAATCGTAAACGGTGCTGCGGAAAGCTACGAAAAGCAAGGCCTTACATATACCTTTTATTTAAGAAAAAACAGTCAGTATTATGACGGAACAAAGCTCACGGCCGCCGATTTTGAGTTTGCTCTTAAAAGAGCGGTTTCACCCGAAACAAAAGCGCCTTTTGCCGACAGACTGAAAAATATAAAAAACGCTTCTTTGATATTAAACGGTAAAAAATCATCAGATGAGCTCGGCGTTACAGCATCAAACGAGCGGACTTTGACAGTCACCTTAGAGCAGGAAGACGAATATTTTCTTGACACCCTCACGACCTCTGTTTGTATGCCCTGCAACGAAAAGTTTTTCAAAGAAAGCAAGGGAAAATACGGACTTGAAAGAAAATACACCCTTTCAAACGGCTCTTATTTCGTAGGTAAATGGAATTCCGAGGATTTCGGAATAAGGCTTTATACCAATGAAAATTATAAAGGCGATTTTGAAAATATGAACGCCTCTGTCTTTCTCTCCCGCAATACGGAAGAAAGCGTTTCATCACTTGCAAATTCAAATGTCGTGGATATGGGATTTATCGAAACCTCAGAGATAAAATCTGCCGTATCTTCAGGGCTATCCTATAAATCCGCGGAAAATAAGTGCATATTTTTAACTATCGGGGAAGAATACGATCAAAACTGCGCAAAAGCCTTTTCTTATGCAACGGGCGAATCGGTGTATAAAAACGCTTTAACTTCCCCTGTCAGAAAAGCAGTGGGTATATATCCGGGCGCACTTTCTTTAGAAAGCGGCGAATCGGAGCAAACACGCGAATATAATATCGAAAAAGCAAAAGAACTGCTTTTTAACACTGTGAAAGGAACGGAGAACAAAGCTTTTCCCGCCTCCACTCTTTATTATTTCGACGATGAGATAATAAAAGAGATCTCAACCCTCACGGTATCCCATTGGCAGCAAAATTTAAGCGCTTTTATAAATATAAAACCGAGTGATAATTACGATCAAATAAAAACCGAGCTTACAACGCAAAGTCTTCCCTTTGCCGTATTTCCGGTTAAAGCAACAGGAAAAAATATCAGCGAATATCTTAAAAATTTCGGAATTTCCGATACTTCCGATTATTTTTCGGCACAAAACAATATTTTAAAATCGGGGAGAATAATTCCTCTCGCATTTGATTCGACCAATATCTTATATAATAAAAATATCACGGAATTTGAATTCGACAGCTTTAACGGCTATATCGATTTTTCATTCGTGATCAAAAACGGAAAATAAAATCACATACCCGATAAATTCGGGTATGTGATTTTTTTATTATAAAAAATTATTTTTTAAGCTTAAGTGCGGCTTCGGCTTTTTGAGCGATGTTTTCGGCTCTTAATCCGAATTCGTCAAGCAGCTTTGCCGCAGGGCCGGAATGGCCGAAAGTATCATTAATTCCGAGTTTGATAACAGGAACCGGGCAGTTCTCGCAAACAAGCTCGCTTACCGCTCCGCCGAGGCCTCCGATAACCGAATGCTCTTCGGCTGTAACGATAGCGCCTGTTTCCTTTGCGGCTTTAAGCACAAGCTCGCAGTCGAGCGGCTTAATGGTTGCAATATTTATAACTCTTGCACTAATGCCTTTTTCCTTTAAAATATCATAAGCCAAAAGCGCCTCGTTTACCATAAGTCCTGTAGCAATGATAGTTACATCAGAGCCGTCTTTTAGAGTAACGCCTTTTCCTATTTTAAAGTCATAGCTATCGTCAAACAAAACAGGTGTTGCAAGTCTGCCGAAACGGATATAGACCGGACCGTCGTGATCGATAGCCGCTTTAACTGCCTTTTTAGCCTCTGTTTCGTCAGCGGGGTTGATAACTGTCATTCCCGGGATAGAACGCATAAGCGCGATATCCTCGTTGCACTGGTGAGTAGCACCGTCTTCTCCGACGGAAATTCCCGCGTGAGTTGCGCCTATTACAACATTTAAATGAGGATAACCTATTGAGTTTCTTACCTGCTCAAAAGCTCTTCCTGCGGCAAACATTGCAAAAGAGCTTGCAAAAACCTTTTTGCCTGTGGCGGCAACGCCTGCGGCAATGCTTATAAGATTCTGCTCTGCAATTCCGCAGTCATAAAATCTATCGGGAAATTCTTTTTTGAATTTACCCGTCTGTGTAGCGGCGGCAAGATCCGCGTCTAAAACGATGAAATCATCTCTCTGTTTTCCGAGCTCAACAAGAGCCTCGCCGTATGCCGCACGGGTGGCAACTGTTCTTATATCAGACATATTATTTTATCCTCCTTTAAAGCGCGGCTTTATATGCTTTTAATTCAGCCATAGCTGTTTCATACTGCTCGTCGTTAGGAGCGCTTCCGTGCCAGGAAACCTGGTTTTCCATAAATGACACGCCCTTGCCCTTAACGGTATTGGCAATTATAGCAACAGGTTTATCTACTGTCTTTGCCTCTTTAAGAGCCGCTTCTATCTGATCGAAATCGTGACCGTCAATAGTGATAACATACCAATTAAACGCCTCAAATTTCTTATCGATAGGTTTAGCGGAGTTTACTTCATCGATAGTTCCGTCTATCTGGAGATTATTGAAATCTATAAATGCGGTGAGATTTGAAAGGCCTTTGTTTCCTGCGAACATTGCCGCTTCCCAAACCTGACCTTCTTCAAGTTCGCCGTCACCGAGAACGGTGTAAACATTAAAATTATTACCGAAATGCTTAGCCGAAAGTGCCATTCCGCAGGCGGCGGAAATTCCCTGACCGAGCGATCCGCTCGACATATCAACACCCGGAGTATGCTTCATATCGGGGTGGCCCTGCAAAAACGATCCTATATGGCGAAGATTTTTAAGCTCGCTTACATCAAAATAGCCTCTGTTTGCAAGAGTGCTGTAAAGTCCCGGAGCGGCATGGCCTTTTGATAAAACAAAACGATCGCGATCCTCCTTTTTGGGATCTTTAGGATCGATATTCATATGTTCAAAATAAAGATAGGTAAGAATATCCGCACACGAAAGCGATCCTCCGGGGTGACCCGATTTAGCGCTGTGAACCGCTTCGATTATTCCGATTCTTATATCGGCGGCGGTCTTTAAAAGCTCTTTTTTCTTTAAACTGTCCATTTTAAGCTTCCTTTCCGATTTTTCTTATGTTTAATTATAACTGTTTTTGATCCGATTTTCAAGCCTATCGATAAAATCTCCCACACATCCTTGTTTCACACTGCAAAGAATTTCATCCGCGGCACTTTTAATATCATCGGGTGATTCGCAAGGCACTCCGCTGTAACCGGAAGTTTTAAGCACTTCAAGATCATTATAATAATCTCCCGCAGCACAGCATTTTTCCGAATCTATTTTTAAAATTTCGCAAAGCCTTTTTGCGGCTTTTGCTTTTGATACACCTTTATTTACCTGTTCAAAATAATGTCTTCTCTCGCCGAATATCATTGCTGAGCTCTTAAAAAAATCGCATTCGGCACTTGAATTATCTATCTCTTTTTCAAGCGCGCCGTGAAATTCGGGTTCGGGAAGATAAATTACCTTTGTCCACTCAAGAGAGTCAACATATGAAAAATCGGCATTTTCCGCTTTGAAATTTTCATATTTTTCGTGATCGGAATTTTCTTTAGTGGCATTAAAGGAAAAAATATTATCTTTCGAATGAATTTCAAGCCCTATTTCAGGGTGGTTTTTTATTATATATTCGGCAAATCCGTGGCCGCTTTCGCATATATAATCACCGAATAGAACAAAGCGGTTTTTAAAATCATAGATCATAGCACCGTTTGCTAAAATAGAGGGTGAGATATCCTCTATTTTTTCAGTTACCGCCGAAACAGCCTTAAGCACTCTCCCTGTAGACAGCGAGAATTTTCCGCCATGGGAGATAAAATATTTTATTTTTTCACAGTTTCTCTCGGGCAAAATGCCGTTGTCAAGCAAAGTGCCGTCAATATCGCTGATAATTAAGTAACCATCAAAAATCGGCATTTTTTCTGCATTCCTCTAAAAAGTTTTTAAAATAATCGGGCAGTTCGCTTTCAAACTCCAGATACTCACCCGTGGCAGGGTGGATAAATCCTATTTTTTTAGCGTGAAGGCACTGTCCGCCGAGGCTTTTTATCACCTTTTTAGGCCCGTAAACATCGTCGCCCGCAACAGGGTGCCCGATATATGCCATATGAACTCTAATCTGATGAGTTCTGCCTGTTTCAAGCCTAAGCCTGATATGCGTGAAATTTTTAAATCTTTCAAGCACTGTACAGTGTGTTACCGCGTTTTTGGAATTTTTAAGCGTTACAGCCATTTGTTTTCTCTTTACCGGGTGCCTGCCTATCGGCGCGTTTACCGTTAGAGAATCTTCTTTGATATTTCCGTAAACCACGGCCTCATATTCTCTTGTAAAGCTGTGTTCCTTTATCTGCAAAGCCAGCTTATTATGCGCATAGTCGTTTTTGGCGACTATCAAAAGACCGCTCGTGTTTTTATCTATCCTATGCACGATTCCCGGTCTTAAAACCCCGTTTATCCCCGAAAGTGAACCTTTGCAGTGAAAAAGTATCGCGTTTACCAAAGTTTTTGAATAATTTCCAGCCGCCGGATGAACGACCATTCCCTTAGGCTTATTTACTACAAGCAGATCGTTATCCTCATAAACGATATCAAGCGGAATATCTTCAGGCTCTATCTCGCAGTCCTTTACCTCGGGAATTTCTATCTGCACAATATCGCCCGATTTAAGCTTTTGATTTTTACTTGCCGCTTTTCCGTTTACCAAAACATTACCGTCGCTTATAAGCACCGCCGCGCGCGAGCGCGAAACTTCGGAATTTTTTACCGTAAACACATCAAGACGGCAGTTTTCACTGCCGCCCTTATACTCACATATTATTTTCATCTGCGCCGATACCCGCTTCTTTTATGTGCAGGGTGCGTTTTTTCTTTGCGTCTTTTATAGCTCCCTTTAAAAAATAAAGGATCAAAAGCGCCGCTCCTATCACAACCGCGCAATCCGCCACATTGAAAACGGGGAAAGATTTAAAGAAAGAAAAATGCAGAAAATCAACAACATAGCCTTTTCTGAAAACTCTGTCTATCATATTCCCTATTCCGCCGGATAAAACAAGCGTCATAGCCCAGAACATTAATTTATCCTGCGTGCCGTATTTAAGCAAAAGCGCTATGCATACAAGCATAATGACTGCGGTAACGGAAATAAGTATCCAGGTATAGCCGGAAAGCATTCCCCAGGCACCGCCGCCGTTTTCCACATAGACGAGATCTATAAAACCTTTTATAAATGTCTTTCCGTTATAATTTTCTGGGTTTAAAAGAATAAGATATTTTGTATATCTGTCCGCCCCTATAACCAAAAGACCTGTAACTATCGCTAAAATATAGGTTAGCATTTTATGCCTCCCGATTTAAAATTACTGTTTTTTTGCAGGCTCTTCTTTTTTCTCTTCCTTTTTATCCTCTTTTTGAGCCTTTTTTTCTTTATCGGCAGCCTCGATGAATTTTTCGGGTTTCGGCTGCTCGTCTATCTTGGCAGAGAGGATCTTTGCCATTTTTTCCGGCTCCATAGGAACAGCGTCCGGAAGCTTTGAAATAAGAGCAGTCTGATCCTTAAACATATTGAGGATTTCGGATTTGAAAGCGGCAACTTCAAGTCTTGCCCTGTCAAAAAGCTGCTGCTGACGAGCAATACAATCGTCTGTTGCGATCTCGATTGCTTTAAGCTTTCTCTCGTGCTCTGCTTTCTTTTCTTCAAATTCAGCATCTGCCGCGGCTTTGCGTGCGGCGTCGTCTTCCTTGAATTTTTTAATCGTTTCATTCTCACGCTTTGTTATTTCTACTATTTTATCTTCGGCCGCCTTGATTATCTCGTCGCTTTTAACTCTTGCATCGGCAACTATCTGATCGGCAAGCTTCTGCGCACTTACAAGAACGCTCTGAATGCTCGACTGTGAATTTTTATATGTTTCGATTTCGCCTGTTAAAGCTTCTATCTTTTCGGTTTGCTCCTTTAAGGTTCTTTCAAAGCGGTCATAATCCACTTCCACCTTATCAAGGAAAATATCCACCTCTTCCTGCTTATATCCGCCAACGGATTTTGCGAATTTAACATTTCTTACATCTTTTGAATTAAGCATATTAAGGCTCCCCTTTATAATTAAATATATTTTTCGTAATTTATAACAGTCTTTCCCTTTTTTGAAAGGCCCTCATCGGATATAATTTTAAATTTTCCTTTTTTTCTTACGGACACTGCGTCTTCGGCACAGAGCTTTACGGTTGCCTTTGAGGCAGGCATAGAATTAAGTAAAACATATCCGCTCTCTATAAGCTCCGCGGCTTCTTTTCTCGAAACCTTTGCAAGCTCGCTTATCACACAGTCAAGCCTCAAAGAAGAAACAGTCGCCCTGATAAGGACAGGCTTTTTCATTTCGGGCAAAGGCTCTTTAAAACCTTCTTCTGCTTTTACGCCGACCGAGCCTACCTTTCCGATATTCATTACAGCGTAATCCGCTATATCCTTATGCAAAAATACAACGGCTCTTCCACTCTCTATCAGAATATCGCCGATTTTTTCTCTTGCGATATTAAGCGCGGTCAAAGCACCCAAAAAATCTCTGTGGGAAAGCTTATCACAGATTCTGAATCGAAATGTAACAGGCGTGACAGGATATCCTGCAGGCTTGCAGTTTTCAGGGCAGCAGCAAAGCACCGTTCTCTCCGCTCCTTCATATCCGCCGAAAAAACCGACTGTGCATTCGGCGCTTTTAAGCACCGCTCTGACCCTTGCCGCCTCAGATTCCGATAAAAATCCTAAAAACTTAAATGATGAATTTAATTCGGCTATCCGCGCGCAATCAAGCGCTCGGGCTGTGATAAATTCAGAGTCCATCAGTAATAAAGCTTATTGTCGTCGTAATCGTCAAGCATAAGCTCGCCTAAAACATCGATATCGCTTGCAACGATAATAAAAGTGCTGTTTGCAACCTTTCTTAAATTGCCGTGATTTGCATAAGCCACACCGCTTAAAAAGTCGATAATTCTTCTTGAAGTTTCGCGGTTAGCCGACTCAAGATTTAAAACGACGGTTTTTTTAGCATTGAGATGATCGGCGATAGCCGTGACATCTTCAAACCTATCGGGCTTAACAAGCACGACCTGCATCTGCGGTGCTGCCGCCTGATTTTGTGAATTAAAACTTTTTGATTTGATCATACGGGGCGCGGACTCCTGCTTTTTTGAAGAAGGCTCCTCCCTGTAGGCAGGTTTTTTGACCGGGTCGGCTTCAACCTGTTCGGTATCCTCATCAAAATCATCGTCATCCGGAATAGTCATAATATTCTTTATACTTTCAAACAATCCCATAATAGCGCTCCTTTTAAAAATAGTTTCTCTCGCCGAAGAGAGCAGTCCCGATCCTAACAATGTTGGCGCCTCTTAAAACCGCCTCTTTGTAATCGCCGGACATACCCATCGACAGAAAGTCCATACTACTATTATCTATTTTTTTACCCCCGATGTCAATAAACAGTTTATGCATTTTATAAAAATATTTGGAATTTCCGTCAATATCGGTGCAAACAGGGGGTATAGCCATAAGACCTTTTACGCAAATTCCCGGCATTTCGGCGATTTTATAAACCGCGTCTGACACTTCTTCCTCAAAAAATCCCGATTTGCTTTCTTCTTTTCCTATATTTACCTCAAGCAAAACATTCATTTTAAGGTTGTTTTTCACAGCCTGCTTTGAAATTTCTTCCGCAAGGGATAAACTGCTTACCGATTCGATCATTTCCACCTTATCGATTATATATTTTACCTTGTTTTTCTGAAGATGGCCTATAAAATGCTTTCTTACGGGCACAAGATCCTCATATTTCTCCAAAAACTCCTGCACCCTGTTTTCACCGATAAACTTTATGCCTTTGTTAATAGCATAATTTATCGTTTGAGTGCTTACCGTTTTAGTGGCGGCGAGAATTATTATATCCTCCGGTTTTCTGCCCGAAGCCTGCGCCGCAGAGGCGATATTATCTTTTATAATTTTATAATTTTCATCAAAGATTTCAGCTGATGACCTTGCCGTCATACAAATTCTTTCCTTTCACTATTACCGCGTCATAAATTCTTAAAACATTATCGTTGCTTTTTTTCTGCTCGCAGATAATATAATCACCCGTGTTATAAGTAACCGTCACCGGAACAAATTTAACATTTATTCCCGAAAGTACGTAAACTCCCGCTTTTCCGTCTACCACTCTGAGCGCTTTTTTAGGAATTCGCAGCCCCGAATAAGACTTGCTTATCGCCCTCATAGAAGAAGTCCTAAGCACCGCAAGAGAGCTGTTCATCTGTTCGCAGGAAAAAATTACCACTGCTTTTTTTGAGTTTTCCGAAATATTTATTTTTTTCACCGTTACGGGTAACTGCTGCCCCGATTTAAGAGTGGTATTTAAAGTAAGAGAATCGCCCTCTTTATATTTAAGCGAGTCGTTTACATCTACAAGAGCCGCTATATACCACTCATAATCCGAAACTATCTTCCCGATATAGCTTTCGCTTTTTTCTTCGGGTTTTAAAGAAGTCAGGAATTTTTCGTCTATTTTAGAAATATCGTCGGTTATGAGCACAGATTCGTAACCGTCAAGCGTAGATACAAAATATCCCGATTTTGCCGCAGTTACAGAAGCTTTAGGCGACGGAAGAGAAGCCGTAAGAGAATTAAGCTCTTCTTTAAGACTTGCGAGATTAGAAGAAAAATCCGTCTGCTCGCCGGTGGCGGTCGATCGGCGGTTTAATGCGGTAAGAAAAGCATTGAGTCTGTCACGGGTATTTTCAAAATTTCCGTAAGCACTGCTTCGCTCCAAAGAATTAAGCGCAGAAACCACTTTCCCGTTTATCTGGTCGATATCAGCGGCTTTCTGATCATTATAGCCCTGAATTTCCTCTATATCCGAAATCTGATTTTTAAGCTCTTCAATGCGCTCGTTTATAACCGATGCCTGCGTCGAGTCATAAACATATGCTATAACACCGTCTTTCGCAACTCTCTCACCGTCAGATACAACATAGTGCAACGAACCTGATGAATTAAGGCTTACAGGGGTTTCTTCCCTTATTATATAGCCTGTAAAATCAAGGCCGTCGTTACTCTCGTAATACTCCGCGCTGACCGTTGATATCGGCTTATAAACAGAGGAATAGACCTGATGAATTATAAATACCGATACAAGAAGTATCAAAAAAACTTTTAGCACAGTATTTCCCTTCAAGGTTTTTCCACTCCGTTACTTTCAAGTATTTGTTCCGCTTTTTTATAGATATCGGGTTCAGTGTCCGCATAGATCCAATTTATCCTGCTGTCGCGGTTAAACCAGGAAAGCTGTCTTTTTGCATAATGCCGTGTAGAAGTTTTAAATTTTTCTATACAGCTTTCAAGGCTCTCTTCGCCTTTAAAATATGGGAAAAATTCTTTATGGCCTATCGCCTGGATTGAGGTTTTAGAAGAATTTTTATCCTCATAGGCAAGCTTTGCCTCCTGCAAAAGACCGCAATTTAACATAATTTCGGCTCTTTTTTCTATTCTTTCGTAAAGCTTTGCCCTATCGGCGAATTTAATTCCTATCATTATAAAATCATAAGGAGAGGGTATGCTTTTTGAAATTTCGTTTAAATAAGTCGCAGTCCTGCCCGTTTTATAATAAATTTCAAGATATCTTATAATTCTTCTTGTATTGTTAATATGAAGCTTGCCTGCCGCTTTGGGATCGATTCTTTTAAGTTCGCAAAACAGCGACTCGGCTCCCTCTTTTTCAAGTCTTGCTTCAAGGATAATTCTTATATTATCATCTTTTTCCTCTTCGCCGAACATTATATTATCAGCAAGCGAGGAAATATAAAGTCCTGTGCCCCCGGTTAGTACTGGAAGTCTGTTAAATTTTAAGCAATCGTCTATTTCCTTTCGGGCAAGCCCGCAATAATCCGCGGCGCTGAAATTCGTATCCGGATCTAAAAACTCAAAAAGCCTGTGGGTCGCTCTTGCTTTTTCTTCCTCTGTGGGAGCGGCGGAAGCAATGGAAATATCTTTATATATCTGCATTGAGTCGGCGCAGATAATATCTCCGCCGAAGTTTTCGGCTATTTTAAGAGAAAGCTCCGTTTTGCCCGAAGCCGTGGGACCTAAAACGCAGACAACTTTATTATTCTTGCTCATTGTATCCTCTTAAACTGCTTTTCAAAATCCTTTTTTGTGATTTCAAAAGCAACAGGTCTTCCATGGGGGCAATAAAAGACATCCCTGTCGGATAAAACCTTTTTAGCAAGCGAAATCATTTCGGCAGGCATGGTTTTATAGCCCGCTTTAATAGCGGCTTTGCAGGCGACAGTGTGAAGAATATGGTCTTTTATCTTAAGACCGGGATCTTTCGCGCCATTTTGCAAAAGCTCCGCCGCCTCGGTGATAATTTCCGAAACATCCGCCGCTTTTATTACCGACGGAATTGCTCTTACGGCAACCGTCATATTCCCGAAATCTTCAAGCTCAAAGCCGAGCTTTAAAAATGCGTCAAGGTTTTCCGTTACAGCGCTGTAAGCCCTGCTTTCAAGCGTGACAGGCAAAGGAGCTAAAAGGCTTTGAGAAGAAACCGATGAGTTGTTCGAAAGCTCGTTAAATAATATTCTTTCGTGAGCCGCGTGCTTATCGATTATAAAAACGCTTTCATCTTTTTCCACAATAATATAGGTGGAAAATGCCTCGCCTATCAGCCTTACTTCGATTTCCTCCGAAACTTTATCTTCCTTTATTTCAGGCTTTTCTTCGATTTCCTGCTTTTTTATTTCCTGAACTTTTTTAATTATTTCTTCCCTTATAAAAGCAGGAGCCGGAGCCTGGCGGAAATTAAGAACTTTATCGAAAATTTTAGGTTCTTCTTTAATTTCGGTTTTTTTATTAACTTCGGTCTTTATAGGTGCGGATTCATATTTTAAAAAGCTTACCTCGTTACTTAAAGGAACGGCTTTCTTCGTATTGTTCAGATTCATAAGAGGCCTTGTATCACCTGCTAATATAGCGGATTTTACCCCTGTATACACCGCCTCGAATACACGCCTTTCATCCGAAAATCTAACCTCGGTCTTAGCAGGGTGAACATTTACATCTACCGTGTCAAAAGGCATATTGATATTTAAAACAAAGCAGGGATATTTTCCTATCATAGCGCTGTTTTTATAAGCCTGCTCTGCGGCGGCGCTCACGGTGCCGGATTTTACAAGCCTGCCGTTTAAAAAAGTGTACTGTCCTGCTCTTGACTGCCTGCAGGCTACAGGCTTGCAGGTAAATCCCGAAACTAAAATACCGTTTAATTCCGTTTCAACAGGGATAAGCGAAGAAGCAAAATCGCGGCCTAAAAGCGAATAGACGGCTGATTTTAAATCACCCGAGCCGTCGGTGAAAAACTCTGTTCTATTATCCCTTATGAATTTAAAGGAAATTTCGGGGTGCGAAAGAGCCGCTCTTAAAACCACCGCCGAAACGGCGTTGCCCTCGGAACTGTCCTTTTTTAAGAATTTCATTCTTGCGGGGGTGTTGTAAAAAAGATCTCTGATAATTAAAGTTGTTCCCGTCTGTGCGCCGCACTCTTCGTATAAAAGCTCGGCTCCGCCCTCTGTTATGTAATGCGTTCCGAAATCCTCTGATTCTGTTTTTGTTATCATTTCGACTTTCGCAACGCTCGAAAGCGCTGCAAGCGCCTCGCCTCTGAAGCCCAACGAGCTTATTGCGTTAAGATCTGAAGCGGAGCTTATCTTGCTCGTTGCGTGCCTGATAAAGCTTAAAGGCACATCTAAATGGGATATTCCGCAGCCGTCGTCAGTGATTCTGATATAAGCTATGCCGCCTCTTTTTATTTCCACGGTGATAGATTTCGCACCTGCGTCAATAGAGTTTTCCACAGCCTCTTTTACGGCGGAAGCAGGTCTTTCCACAACCTCGCCCGCAGCTATAAGCTCGGATATTTCTTTAGGCAAAATATTGATTTTCGGCATAGTTTATATCACTCCTTTTTTAAACCTTTGTTTTTTTACAAAGATCGTTTAGTATTCCCATTGCCTCGATGGGTGTTAGGGTATCAACATCCGTATTTTTAAGAACGGATATAATTTCGGAGCCGTCAAATTTATCCGGGGTTTCATAATCCCTGTATACTCTTGACTTCTCTTTATAATCTCCCTCTTCAACGGTGTTTAAAATTTCTCTTGCTCTTTTGATTACCTCGTCGGGAATTCCGCTCAGCTTTGCGACCTCGATACCGTAACTCTCGTCTGCTCCTCCGCGGACAATTCTTCTTAGGAAAATTATATCGTCACCGTGTTTTTTAACGGCAATATTGTAATTTTTAACTCCCTCAAGCTCATCTTCCATAACCGTGAGCTCGTGATAATGGGTTGCAAACAGCGATTTTGCGCCTATTTTATCCTTATCGGCAATAAATTCCAAAACAGCTCTCGCTATAGACATTCCGTCGTAAGTAGAAGTTCCTCTGCCTATCTCGTCTAAAATAAGCAGGCTTTTATTTGTTGCGTTTTTAAGGATATTTGCGACCTCGCTCATTTCCACCATAAAAGTAGATTTTCCTGACGCCAGATCGTCTGACGCACCGACTCTTGTAAAGATCGCATCGGTTATGCCTATTTTTGCCTCTTTTGCCGGAACAAAAGAACCCACCTGTGCCATAAGCGTAATCAGCGCCACCTGACGCATATATGTTGATTTGCCCGCCATATTGGGTCCTGTTATAATTGCGCAGCGGTTTTCTTTGGAATCTAAAAGCGTATCATTTGAAACGAAAGGAACGCTTATAAGCTTTTCTACTACCGGGTGCCTGCCGCCCGTAATCTTAATTTCATCGCCGTTATTTACTTCCGGTCTAACATAACCGTTTAAAGCGGCGGTGTTTGCGAACGATACAAGAGCATCGAGCTTAGCAACGGCTTCTGCGGATTTTTGAAATCTCTCGCTTGATAAAGCCACGGTTTTGCGAACCTTATCGAAAAGCTCGTATTCAAGATCGTTCAGCTTTTCACGGGCAGTTAAAATTCTTGTTTCAAGTTCTTTTAATTCTTCTGTTATGTATCTCTCGCAGTTAGTAAGAGTTTGTTTTCTTATATATCTTTCAGGCACTTTATCAAGGAAAGAATTAGTGACTTCAATATAGTATCCGAAAACTTTATTATAGCGGATCTTAAGATTTTTAATACCCGTTTTTTCCTTTTCCCGGGCCTCTATTTCCGCAAGATATTTGGAGCCGTGCTCCACATCGTCACGATATCTGTCAACTTCAGCGCTAAAGCCGTCTTTTATGATCCCACCGTCTTTCATAGCAAGGGGCGGATCTTCTTTTATGGAATTCTTTATAAGATCAGTAATATCGTCAAGAGGATCGATATCATCATAAATGCTTTTAAGCATTGAACTTTTGACATTGCTTAGAATATTTTTTATTAGCGGAAATTTAGAAGAGGTCGCCGCTATTAAGACAAGGTCTTTAGGATTTGCGGAAGAATAAAGCACCTTTGTCATAAGCCTTTCGACATCTTTTATTCCGCCGAGATACTCATAAGTTTCTCCTCGCAAGACAGAATCGGATTTAAGCTCCTCGGTTGCGTCAAGTCTTAAATTTATTCTGTCAAGATTCATCAGCGGCTTTTCAAACCAGGATCTTATAAGCCTTTTGCCCATAGCGGTCCTCGTTTTATCAATCACCCATAAAAGCGAGCCTTTTTTGGATTTAAGACGCATAGTCTCGCATATTTCAAGGTTTCTCACAGCCGTAAGATCAAGCTTCATAAACTGCGACTGCGTGTAAAAGTCCACCGATCTTAAATGAACGCCGTGGTTCATTCCCGTTTCGTTTATGTACCTCACCGCAGCTCCCAAAGCGGAGGCGGCGGCAGAATTCGTCGCGACCCCGAGCTCCGCAGGGCTGATAACATTAAAGCCCTTACAGATAGCCTCCGTCGCCGTGCCCTCTTCAAATTCCATAGGATCTCTTTTTGTTATCGTTCCCTCAAATTCGGCTTTGATAATTTTAGAAAATTCCTTGTTTGATAAAAGGTTACAATCTATAATCAGCTCGCGTGCATTAAATCTGATAAGCTCTGAGGCGGCTCTGAGAATCACATCTTCGCCTGAAATTTCGGTAACATGGGCTTCGCCCGTTGAGATATCGCAAAATGAAAGTCCCACGCTTTTTTCTTTAAGCGCTATGCTTGCAAGATAATTGTTTCTCGATTCATCGAGCATAGAATCTTCGATAACCGTTCCAGGAGTTATAACTCTTACAACATCTCGGTTAACAAGCTTTTTAGTCTTGGAAGGATCCTCCGTCTGCTCGCAGATAGCTACTTTATAGCCTCTTTCTACAAGCCTTGCAATATAGCTTTCGCAGCTGTGAAAAGGAACTCCGCACATTGGCGCTCTCTCTTCAAGCCCGCAATCTTTTCCTGTGAGAACAAGATCGAGTTCTTCCGACGCGGTTTTTGCGTCATCAAAAAACATCTCGTAAAAATCTCCGAGTCTGAAAAATAAAATACTATCCTTATTTTGCTCTTTGATCCTCAGATACTGACTCATCATCGGAGAAAGTTCTTTCATTTTTTTATCCCCTTAATAAATTTAACTCAGTGACAGCCTCCGCAGCTTGAGCAGGAGCCCGTGCATTCGTGTGATTCAGGCTCGCATACTTTAGGATCCGCTCCCTCAACACACTGCATTATTATGCTGTTGATATCGGAGAGCATAGCGTCAACTCCGGCTTTTGCGGTGTTATATTCAAGCATAGCGTTGCCCGACATTATTCTTGCATAAATTTTTCTTAAGTCTTCGTTTAATTTTTTTATCTTTTCGTCGTCTTTATCGTCACGAGTCATCTCCTGATCGAGATTCATTCGGATAATATTGAATTCTCCGATATCTTTCTGGAGCTGCTCGTCTTTATCGTTTGCGAGCTTGGCTTTGGCGTAGGCTATAAAGCGCTCGTCTTTCTGAATTTCCTCTCCGAGTTTTCTTGCTGCTTCTATTATTCCCATAATAAATTTTCCTTTCTGTTATTCTATAATCGAGCCTTTCAGGCCGTTTTTATATTCTTCGATTTTAACTGTTTTAAAGGTACCGAGCAAATTTTTATCCGCTTTTGCTTCGATATTTAAAAATCCATCGGTCTTTCCCGCAAGATATCCCTCTTTGCTTATTTCGTCAAAAAGTACTCTCTTTTCGGTTCCGATAACATTTTTCAGATCCTCCGAGGATATTTTTTCCTGCAGTTTCAAAAGCTCGTCAAACCAAATACCCTTTTCTTCTCTCGAAACGGGATCCGGCATTTTTGCCGCAGGCGTGTTTTCACGCGGAGAATAGATAAATGTGAAAAGCGAGGTAAATCTCACCTTTTGAATAAGTTCTAAAGTCTTTTTAAAATCCTCATAGGTTTCACCGGGGAAGCCTACTATAACATCGCTTGTAAATTCCATATCGGGAACTCTTTTTCGCGCTTCGTATATAAGATTCAAATAGCTTTCGGAATCATATCTGCGGTTCATCACCTTAAGAATTCTGTCCGATCCGCTTTGAAACGGAAGGTGAAGATGTTTTTCCACCTTTTCACAGTCACGCATAGCGTCGAGCAGTTCTAAAGTGCAGTCCTTAGGGTGAGAGGTCATAAACCTTATTCTGAAATCGCCCTCGATTTCATTTACTCTGTATAAAAGCTCTGCAAAGCTTACAGGCTTGTCCAAATTCTTGCCGTAAGAATTAACGTTCTGCCCTAAAAGCGTTATCTCCTTAAATCCGCTGTTTACTAGCTCTTTTGCCTCTTTTGTAATTTCTTCGGGTTTTCTTGATCTTTCTCTGCCGCGGACATATGGAACTATGCAATAAGTGCAAAAGTTATTGCATCCGTTCATAACAGGCAGCCAACCTCTTATATCCCCGTCTCTTCTAACAGGGATATTTTCAACTATATCCTTATTTTCAAGCGAAAGCTCAAAAACCCTTGAACCCATTAACCTCTTATACAAAAGCTCAGGCAGCTTATGAGTTACCTGCGTTCCGAAAACGAGATCGACATAAGGAAAGCTCTCTTTGAATTTCCTAGCCACGGATTCCTGCTGCGCCATACATCCGCACACGGCTATAATTATATTTTTATTTTTCTGCTTATATTTTTTCGTTGCTCCGACATTACCGTACACCCTGTCCTGAGCGTGCTCTCTTACGGCGCAGGTATTAAAAAGAATAAACTGTGCGTTTTCCGGATCTTCTGTAAAATCATACCCTAAAACCGACAAAATACCCTTTATTCTTTCCGAATCGCTGACATTTTGCTGACAGCCGTATGTAACAACGCAGGCTTTAGGTTTAAAACCGAATATCTCTTCGTTCAGTTTTTTAACTTTCTCGGCATACACCCTCTGTTCGGGCAAAAATTCAATATCTTTTTTTATTTCCGACAAATCATTTTTCCTCGCTTTGATAATCAATTTATTATACAATATTTTTCCTCTTTTTTCAAGAGTATGTTGCCCTTTATTTATGATAAGCGGATCCCTCGTTTATTTTAAAAGTGCGGTAGATCTGCTCTAAAAGCATAACTCTGAAAAGCTTGTGCGGAAAAGTCATTTTAGAAAAAGAAATTTTAAGATCGGAGGCATTTTTCACTTCCTCGGAAAGTCCGTAAGAGCCGCCGATTATAAAGCAGATATTCTTTCCCTCGTCTTTATATTTTTCGGTGATATCCGCAAGCTCTTCGCTTGATACTCCCCTGCCCTCAACGGCAAGCGAAATTATAACAGAGTTTTTTGGGATCTTCTGCAAAATTGCTTTTCCCTCCGCCTCTGTTTGCTTTTTTATATATAAAGCGCTTGCATTTTCCTCGACGCTTTTCTGAGGCAGTTCGCAGATCGAAATATCGCAATACCTTTTAAGCCTCTTTATATATTCCTCGGCGGCAGATATAAAATATTTTTCCTTTAATTTTCCCACAGCTATAATATTTACTTTTATCATACGGTTATCACCTGACTGTCCTGCGGCTTAGCGATAGAGAGTATGTAATCCTCGTTTTCTTTAGCTCCTATATCCGCGAGCGATGCTTTAGCCAAAGAATATGCTAACATCGGCAGATTGTTATGAAGACTTAAATGCCCTAAAATAAATCTCGAAGTTCCGCTTTCAAGCAATTTCGGCAATTCCGCCGAGCATGCGGTGTTTGACAGATGGCCTTTATCCGATAAAATTCTTAGTTTGAGCTGAGCGGGATAAGGACCGCGTTTTAGCATTTCTGTATCGTGATTTGACTCAATAAGCAAAATATCAGAGCCAAAAAGTGCCTTTCTCACATTATCCGTTACAATTCCGAGATCTGTGCAAACGGTAATCTTTTTCCCTCCGGAAAAAGTATAGGAGTATCCTCCCGAGCCGGGGCTGTCATGACTGGTTGGGAAAAACTCTAAAAGGCCTTCGCCTATTTCTACCGAAGAGTCCGCTATTTCTATCACTTCTTTTGCGTTTTCAAGCACACCGCTTGACTCAAGCGCCGAAATTGTTTCTTTAGACGCTATAAGCGGACATTTAAGCGATTTTAATAAAACCTTCAGTCCGGAAATATGATCCGAATGCGTATGGGTTATAGCTATCGCGTTTATCTTATCTATTTCGCAAGAGAGATTTAAAAGCTTATCTTTTATTCTTTTTGCGCTGACGCCTGCGTCTATCAGTATTCCGCCGTCAGGCCCCGAAATAAGCGTGGAATTGCCTGTCGAACCGCTGAAAATCGGACAAATTTTTGCCATTTTTATCCTCCGAAAAAAGTAAAACGAAGACGATTTTTCCGCCTTCGCTTGCTTAAAAATTTTTATGCCTGCTTTAATGCGGCAATTTCAGGATCAATTTCGACCCTCTTAATATCTGCGCCTAAAGCCGAAAACTTTTCGGCTATATTTTCATAACCCCTGTCGATATAAGAAATATCGCTTACCTCTGTTATACCGTTTGCCATAAGACCTGCTATTATCATAGCGGCTCCGGCTCGTAAGTCAACCGCCTTAACAGGCGCGGCTTCAAGCGATTTTACTCCCGATATAACTGCGACCTTTCCGTCTACCTGAATATCTGCTCCCATAAGGGTAAGCTGATCAACATATCTGAACCTATTGTCCCAAACGCCCTCAGTGATAATACTCGTTCCTTCGGCAACCGAAAGCAGAGTTGATATCTGCGGCTGCATATCAGTCGGGAATCCGGGGTGCGGCATAGTTTTTATATTGCACTTTTTCGGTCTTGAAGTCATTTTAACTCTGACCGCCTCGTCAAACTCTTCTATCTCGGCTCCTGCCTCGGAAAGCTTTGCGGCTATCGATTCAAGGTGCTTGGGAGTAACGTTTTCAATAAGCACATCGCCCTTTGTTGCGGCGGCGGCAACCATATATGTGCCTGCCTCTATCTGATCGGGAATTATTGAATAAGTCTTTCCTACAAGACGGCTGACGCCTCTTATTTTGATAATGCCCGTACCTGCTCCCATTATATCCGCACCCATAGAGTTAAGGAAGTTAGCAAGGTCTACTATATGCGGCTCCCTTGCGGCATTTTCGATTACCGTCAGTCCGCTGACCTTAACTGCGGCAAGCATAATATTTATTGTTGCTCCTACGCTTACGACATCAAGATAAACACTGCTGCCCGTAAGTCTTGAAGCGCGCGCGTCTACCATACCCTTTTCTATGGTAACCTTAGCGCCCAAAGCTTCAAAACCTTTGATGTGCTGATCTATAGGTCTGACTCCGAAATCGCAGCCTCCGGGAGGAGCAACTCTCGCGTGGTGCATTCTTCCGAGCAGAGCTCCTAAAAAGTAGCTCGAAGCTCTCATTCCCTGCGCCATTTCTTTAGTCACGATATAAGACTTTACAGGCCGCGGATCGATTTCGACCGTGGACTTATTTTTAAACTTAACAACGGCTCCGAGCGAGCTTAAAGTTTTAAGTAATGTTATAACATCGGATATCTGAGGAAGATTTTCAATTATACAGGGCCCGTCTGCCAAAAGCACGGCAGGCAAAATTGCCACAGCCGCATTTTTCGCGCCGCTGATATGCACGGTGCCCTTAAGCGGTTTCCCACCTTTAATAATAAATTTTTCCAAACCCGGCAACTCCAGTTTCAAATTAAATATAAATATTTATATACATTATGTGCTGTTTATTTAAATATTATATACAATTTATATCTTTTTGTCAATCTCTGACGACTCTTTAAAGACGCCCGGTTTAAAATATTCGAACACGCAGCCTGCGGCAAAAAGCGCCGCCGCAAGCATTAAAAAGCAATCGGAACTCCCTTGCGAAAAAGAAATGCTTTTACCCGAAAATTTGCAAATAAGCTGCGGCAGACACGCGCAAACATTGAAAAATATTGCACCGTATGCCCCTATAAGAAGCTTTTTTCCGATTATATCCTTTTCAAATCCGTTATAGGCCTTTGCGAATTCAAGCATAAATATAAGAGTAAAACAAATTCCCGCAATTAAAAACACATTATCCGTGATAAGCGCGATATAAGCGATTTTTATAAAAACATTTATAAGCTTTACAATAAAATAGATCACCGGTACCGCAAAAGCCGCTCCCGAAATTTTAAAATCAAGAAAAGCGGAAAGCCCGAAAATGATAAAAAACACGGTGCTTGCAAAAGCGAAAATATCAATAAGGGAAAGACCTATTTTCCCCAATTCATTTTGAGCGGAAATTCTGCTTATCATATCCGCGCAGATCGAGAGCGATAAAATAAACGAGGATATTCCGCAAAGCTTGCCTGTTTTTTTAACGGGTTTTATATCTTTTTTTACAAAAAGGCAAAAAACTGCCGCCGCCGCAAAAGAAACTAACACTATCACCGTCATCGAAGCGGCAATTGCGCTGTACTGCGAAAGCACAAAGCCGGTAAGCGGATCTATCGTGAAAAAAAGCTGAAATACTCTGATCACTGTGCAGACGATAAGCGCTGTTATAAAATAAATATTTATATGCGATAATTTCATAATTCACACTTTCATAATTCACTTAAAATTTTAATATAATTATTTTATAAAAAATATAAAAAAAAGTCAATACCGGGAGGTGTGATTTTGGCGGAAAATATAAAAGCGGCTTTAATTGTTTCAGCGGCTCTTATTTTAAGCATTTTGTTATTTCCGGCAGTTAAATTCAAAGCTCAAACCTCCCCTTCGGTCAAGACCTTTGCAAAGCCTGCCGAAAGCATAACAAAAGAGCAGAAAGAAGAAACTTTCAGGCTTTACCGCACAAAGCTAAAAAAAACCGAAAAAATATCTGCCGAGGAATATATTTTCTGCGTTGTGGCAAGCGAAATGCCGATATCTTACGGCGAAGAAGCGCTTAAAGCCCAGGCTGTTGCGGCATATACTTTTGCCGAGAGAAAAAAACTTGCGGCGCAAAAGAGCGCCGCAGAATATGATATTACCGATGACTATACGGTCGATCAGGCATTTAAGGATAAATCGGAAATTTTAGAGGGCTGGAAAGATAATTCTCAAAAAAATGAGGAATTTTTAAGTAAAATAATATCCTCTGTAAAAGGAGAATATCTTACATATAAAAACGAAATCGCCTTTACGCCCTATTTTGCGATTTCTCCGGGGCTTACCGATAAATGCAGCGACGTTTTTTCATCCGATCTGCCTTATCTCATCCCTTGCGACAGCTCTTTTGATAAGCTTGCCCAAGGTTACCGCACGAGCGCAACTTTTACTAAAGACGAGCTTAAAGAAAAGCTTAAAATCACAGAAGATATCACCGAAAAATCATTTTCCGATTTTGAAAAAACCTCTTCGGGGCTTGTAAAATCGCTTAAACTGAACGGTAAAAAATTAAGCGGAAGTGAAATTTCAAAAGCACTAAATCTTAGATCGCGCACATTTGAAATTTCTTATAATGACTCAAAATTCACCTTCACCGTATCGGGTTACGGCCATAATGTCGGAATGAGCCAAACAGGCGCAAAATATCTTGCCGCCCAGGGCAGTGGTTATAAGGAGATACTTAGCCACTATTACCCCGGGTGCGAAATAAAAAATTAAGATGCTTTTTCAAGGATAGCAGCAATAACGGTTATATCGTCTTCGTGACCGTCTGTTCTTCTGCGGCGCGCGCTTTCGGCAATTTTTTCGGCCAGGTCTTTGGCAGAGCCGTCTTTATAGCATTCAAGCTCCGCTCTTATCCATTCGGTGCCGTCGAATGAAGCACCGTCAGAGAGCATTAAAAGCACATCTCCGCTTTTAAGCCTTATTCCCGCCCTGTCGAATGCAACATCATGCAGAATTCCCACCGGCAGCGAAGTGCTTTCGGCTCTTCCGCACCTACCCGATCTTCTCACGATGGTCGGAGCGGCGCCGGCTTTATATATATCGGTTTCGCCGGTGAAAAGATCGATACTTGCGATATCCACCGTTGCAAGCGATTCGTCGGACGATTTAAAGAGCATTGAGGAATTTAGAATTTTAAGCGAGCAATCGTAGCCGAATCCCGCCTTTAGAAGTCTTGACATCAGTCCCGACGCCATCGCACCGTCTACCGCGGCTCTTCCGCCCGTTCCCATTCCGTCGCTTAAAATCGCTATGAATTTTCCGCAGCCGTCGGTAAAACAGTTGTAAGCGTCGCCGCTCATAGTTCCCCCTGCCGCCGCTATCTGGCTGACTCCAAGATCAATTTTATACACTGCGTGTTCGGTAATGCTTAAAAATATTTCGTTATCCTCTTCGGTTATTTCGGGAGCGTCAAAATCCCTTTCGCAAACAATACTTAACGTCTTCATTATCTGCAGTTTATTGATTATGCAGTCGTCGGATTTTTTAATACGCATTTCTATCGTCATTCTGCCGTACCTGTCTATTCTCGCCGCCGCGGAAGACACCCTGATATTTATGTTTTTAAGTGCGCTCACGGCAGTAAGAGCCGCGGCATTATCAAATTTTTCTTCACTGCTTATTTCTTCGGCGAGATCTCTTAACATACAGGAGATTCCCTCAAACTGATCTGAAACGACGCTCCTTACCTCTTCAATTCTGTTTTCCGCGGCGGTTTTCGAGGCAAACGCCGCGTATTTATCCGCTATAACACCGACCGTTCCTTTGATTTTTATACATCTCGCCTTGAATTCATCAGGCACGCTCTGCATAATATCCGATTCTTTTCTTTCCTTTATATGACCTATAACTCCCAAAACCGCCTCTAAAGTTGCGTCTTTTTTGGTTTCCCAGCAGTGAATTCTCAACTTGCACCCACAGCAAGCTTTAAGCTCTATTTCCCTAATAAGAGTGTTAAAATCGGGCGAATTTATGCGGCCGAGCTCCGTTGAGACCTGCTCGACTGTATCTGAAACCTTTTTAAGCGCGCCTGATGCCTTTTCAAGCCTTATAACCGCCGTCTTTTTAGCGCAGGAAGGCACTGTTATCTGAGGCACACCCGAAAAAAGCTTCGAAAACACTATTCCGCTCGTTCTAGGAAGCAGTAAAAAAATTCCGGTACCTATTATAAACTCGGTAAATGAAGCCGCGATATTACCCGTAGTTCCGTAAGCCGCGTTTACAATAAAGCATACGGTAAACGCTGCAGTTTCGGCATATTTTCCAAGCCCCGAAAAAATTCCCGCAGCCATTCCGCCGAGATAAAATGTAGATTCTGTGGGATTTGAGGATAAAAGACTTGTAAAAGCGGCGCATATTCCGCAGGCAGTGCCTGCAAGCGTTCCGCCGTACCTCGCGGCGGTCAAAATCAGTGTGACAGCAATTATTTTACCCACCGAAACGGAATAAATCTTTAAATTATTAAGTCCCACAAGCAAAAGGCTGAATGATAAAAGCAAACAGCATAGCTCGTCGGGAGACAGTCCGCAGCTCCCGTGCTTTACCGCATTATATGTTTTTGATACCAAATATGCTCCTGCCGCGCAAAGGAGAGTTTCTGCTATTAAGTCTATAAGCTTATAGCCGGTATTCATTGCCGCGGCTATTCCTGTTGCAAGATTTGCGCAAAATGCAGCAAAAGCGGCGAAAACGGGATTTTTTGAAATTTTGCTTTTATTTGAAAATATAAGCTTTAGCGCTAATACTCCCAGCACCGCCGTGATGTACTTAAAACCGCTTGTCCATACAGCCGGAAAAAAATAAGCTAAAAATGCGCCTATCGCCGCCGACGGTGCATACTGCCATGGACTTCCCGAAACAAAGGAAAGCCCGAAAGGCATTATTCTTTTTGCCACAACTCCTCTTGCCCCTATAAAAGCCGCCGCTCCGAAAAGAATATGTATTCCGATTTTAATAAGCGGTGAAGAAGTATCGAGTGATCGGTAACTTCTTTTTTTTACAATATCTTTCAATCTCACTGCCTCCTGATTACATTTTTTATTTAATTATACATTTTATAAATTAAATAATTTGTCAAAGTAGATAATCAAAACATTAAAATTTATGTAATTTTAATGTAAAAAAAAGCGAATTGTGCATAAAATAATTTCGGGAAGTGAGATTTTTGAAAAAATTTTATATTTTTATGTGCATAGTGATTATTTCGGCTCTTGTTTTAGGCGTTTCTGCGGCGGCGCTTTCTAAAATGGGATCAACCGGAGAAGAAGTCAAAAGTATACAGTCGGTTTTAAAGGAAAAGGGATATTATTCGGGAAATATCGACGGTATTTTCGGCACGGGAACAAAAAATGCCGTAAAGCAGTTTCAGTCCGACTGCGGCTTATCCGCCGACGGTATTGTCGGAGAAAAAACATTAAAGGCTTTAGGACTGAATAAACAGGATAATAACGGATATTCCTCTTCTGATTTTAACCTTCTTGCTCGCGTTATATCGGCGGAAGCAAGAGGCGAATCATATTCGGGACAGGTGGCAGTCGGAGCGGTGATACTTAACCGCGTGGAGCACCCATCTTTTCCTGATACTCTTTCGGGGGTAATATATCAAAAGGGAGCTTTCACATGTTTGAGTGACGGTCAGTTTTATGAAGCTGTGTCAGACAGCGCTTATGCCGCCGCCCGCGATGCGATAAACGGGCTTGATCCCTCGGGCGGAGCTATTTATTACTACAATCCGAAAACCTCTACCTCAAAATGGATTCTTTCCCGCCCGGTGATAACAACTATCGGAAGACACCGTTTTTGCAGCTGAAAATAAAAAAATCACTCCGAAAATTTCGGAGTGATCAAAATTTTGATAAAATCTATTAAGCGCCGAATTTAGCAACATTAAGCTTAACGCCGGGGCCCATAGTTGTAGCTATTACGCAGGACTTGATGTACTGACCCTTTGTGGCAGCGGGTTTAGCTTTAACAATCGCGTCCATAAGAGTATCAAGATTCTGCTTAATCTTCTCTGCACCGAAAGAAACCTTTCCGATGGGGCAGTGAATAATGTTTGTTTTGTCAAGACGGTATTCAATTTTACCTGCCTTTGCTTCCTTAACAGCCTTTTCGACATCGGGTGTAACAGTTCCTGCTTTAGGAGTAGGCATAAGACCGCGGGGGCCCAAAACCTTACCTAAACGGCCTACCATACCCATCATATCCGGTGTTGCTATAACAACATCGAAATCAAGCCAGTTTTCTTTCTGGATCTTTGCAACGATCTCGTCACCGCCGGCAAAATCAGCGCCTGCCGCGAGAGCAGCCTCTGCCTTGTCGGGCTTAGCGATAACAAGGACTTTAACATCTTTACCTGTTCCGTTCGGAAGAACGACCGCGCCTCTTACCTGCTGATCGGCATGACGGGAATCAACGCCTAAACGAACGTGAACTTCAACTGTTTCGTCAAACTTAGCAGTACCGGTCTTTACAGCAACAGCTACCGCCTCGTCAACATCATAAAACTTACCTGCTTCGATAAGTTTCACACTATCATTATACTTTTTTCCGTGTTTCATTAAAATTTACCTCCCAATAAGTGGTTAAATCGGAATTTTCCTCCCACAAGAGAGAACTAATCGACTACTTCTACGCCCATACTGCGAGCGGTACCTGCGATCATACTCATTGCGGATTCAATGCTTGCCGCGTTAAGATCGGGCATTTTGGTTTCTGCGATTTTTCTGATCTGCTCGCTTGTGATCTTGGCAACCTTGGTTTTGTTAGGTGTGCCGGAAGCGGTTTCAATACCGCAAGCCTTCTTGATAAGAACGGCAGCGGGCGGAGTCTTTGTAATAAAAGTAAACGAGCGGTCTGCATAAACGGTGATAACAACCGGGATAATAAGACCTGCGTCATTTTTGGTCTTTTCGTTAAAGGCCTTAGTGAATTCCATAATATTAAGGCCGTACTGACCGAGAGCAGGACCTACCGGGGGAGCCGGTGTAGCTTTTCCGGCGGGAATCTGCAATTTAATATAACCTGTAATTTTCTGAGCCATTAATAGCACCTCCAAAATTCGTGGTAACCGTGTTTTTACTAACACTCGGCGGAAATAAAATTTCCTCCCACTCGACACAATCGCAATAACGCCGCACAGACGGTTAACCTTTACCGTGCGGTAAAAATGAAAGTGTCGCACAAAGAGCAAGTTGCTGCTCTTTTATCATTTGTCCGAAACAGTTATCTGATCGAGCTCAAGCTCAACCGGAGTTTCTCTTCCGAACATCGAAAGAACAACGCAAACATTATTGTTTGCAATATCAATCGTTTTAACGGTTCCGCTGTAGCCTTCAAGCGGTCCGCTGATGATTTTGACGATATCTCCCTCGCTGTATCCGACTTCAACGCTGTGCTTTTCAACGCCGAGATCTTCAACCTCTTTGTCAGTAAGCGGAACAGGCTTTGATCCAGGACCGACAAATCCAGTGCAGCCTCTTATGTTCCTTACGACATACCAGCTATCGTCAGTAACGATCATTTTAACAAAAACATATCCGGGGAAAATTTTTCTCTCGACTTCCCTCGTCTGATCGTCTTCCTTGACTTCTGTAACGGTTTCAAGAGGAATTTTTATATCCTGAATAAGATCCTGCATTCCGCGGCTTTCAACCATCGTGGCAAGATCCGAAGCCACCTTGTTTTCGTAGCCCGAATAGGTATGGACTACATACCATTTTGCCTCGCTGTTTTCAGACATAAACTTCCTCCTTATGCCGATTTTTCAAGGATAAGCTCAAGCAAACTTCCGACCCCATAGTCAAGCGCCCATATAATTACGCCTAAAAGTGCGCACAGAATAAGCACTATAACGGTGTTTTTAACAACATCTTTGGGACCCGGCCATACTATCTTTTTAATTTCACTCTTATAATCGCGGAAGAAAAGAGCTATTCTCTTAAAAATAGTTTTCTTCGAATTTTTCGATTCTTTTACCTCAATATAATCATCGACAAGTAAATAACCTGCCGCGAAAGCGGTAAAAGCAAAAAGAGCGATCGCAGTAAGTAAAACGAAGATATGATAGCTGACTGCAGTTACATTTTCAAGCGGTCTTGTATCAACGAACTTGTTAGCGCTCGAAAGTGCTATAACAAGCATATAGACCGCCGCTACAATACCGAATGCCGGAGCGGCATATCTCAAACCTTTTTTCTTAAAAGAGAAAACGCTGAATAAGAATCCGACGACCGTCAGGCAAAAGCAGAATAAAATATCCGCTGATTTTGCAAGAGCATTGTCAAATCCTTCAAGCTTGCCTCCGAACGCCAGCTGTGCGCCGGTTGCGGTAACTGCGTTTCCGTTCGTTGTGATATCAGCGAACGGCAGGAAGAAAAGAACGATTGCACCGAGTCCGAATACGATTGCGAGAATCTGCAAAATTCTGTTAACGGTTTTCATCATTCGCCCTCCTTACTTCGTTTCCTTATGCAAGGTGTGCTTTCTGCAGAACCTGCAGTACTTGTTCATTTCAAGTCTGTCAGGATCGTTTTTCTTGTTTTTCATTGTGTTGTAGTTGCGTTGCTTGCATTCTGTGCAAGCGAGTGTTACTTTTACTCTCATAACGGCACCTCCCGCTTTACGGAAATATTTTTTGCTTTTTTCGGATTTTCCGAAAAAGTAAACGCCTCCCTCATCACGGACAAGCTCACCATATCATACCGCTTCGCAATATTTAGCACGAAACGGAAAGCACTATACAATATGGAGTGCATCCGCACCTGAACGGTCTTTTTCACAAATAAAAAAGACCTCACAGAGGTAATGTGATTATACCACAAAACCGCTGTAAGGTCAAGCTTTTTTTAAGCAAGATTCGAAACTGCCGCACCGAGAATTATTCAAGCTCATCGGTAAAGCTGAAAAGATCATTAGGTTTGCATTCAAAGATCTGACAGAGCGTTTCAATATTATCATATCTGATCGATTTAGTTTCATTATTTACCATTCTGCTGAAATTCTGATAACTCATACCCATTTGCTTGTAGAGCCAATATTTTGTTTTATGATTTTTTTCGAGCAAAGAAAGAACATTTAATTTAATCATAAGTTATCCTCCCATAATATATTTTAATAATAACTTATTTTTATACTTTACATGTAGATTAAAAAATTATATAATATAGTTATAATAGATGTTCTCATAACTTATGAAATGATGTGATATAATGTTCTTAGATATACCGGATAATTTACTTTTTCCCGGAAACAAAGGCAAAAACTGCATTGGAAACGGGGAGCATAAAAATAAATACGGAATTCCGATAGATTGTTGTTGCGAAAATTGCAATTACTTCCTTTGTTGTTATGAAGATTATGCCGACTGTTTAAATTGTGAAGAGATTAACTGCAGGAACCGTCAAAACAATTAAAATTCAAATATTAAAAGCGGAGAGTTACCAAAATGTAACTCTCCGCTTAAGCAAAATTCATTATTTTTTTAATCCTCGGCAAACATAGGTGTGGATAAATAACGCTCGCCCGTATCGGGGAGAAGCGCTACAATAACCTTACCCTTGTTTTCAGGTCTTTTTGCAAGCACTGTTGCGGCATAAACCGCGGCACCCGATGAAATTCCGACCAAAACTCCCTCTTTGCGGGCAAGAGTTTTTCCCGTCTTGAAAGCGTCTTCATTTTCAACGGTTATGATCTCATCATAAACTTCGGTGTCAAGAGTGTCCGGAACAAAGCCTGCGCCTATACCCTGAATTTTATGCGGACCCGAAACGCCCTTTGAAAGCACCGGTGATCCTGCCGGCTCAACGGCAACTACCTTAACATTCGGATTTTTACTCTTAAGATATTCTCCGACGCCCGAAACAGTTCCTCCTGTTCCTACACCTGCGACAAAAATATCTACTTTTCCGTCTGTATCTTCCCAGATTTCGGGACCTGTGGTAACTCTGTGGACAGCAGGGTTTGCAGGGTTGACGAATTGACCGGGAATAAAGCTGTTCGGCGTTTGCTTTGCAAGCTCTTCGGCTTTTTCTATAGCGCCTTTCATTCCTTTAGCGCCGTCTGTAAGGACAAGCTCGGCACCGTAAGCCTTTAAAAGGTTTCTTCTCTCAACGCTCATCGTTTCGGGCATGGTGAGAATTATTTTATATCCTCTTGCCGCCGCAACCGACGCAAGACCTATACCCGTGTTTCCGCTCGTAGGCTCGATTATAACCGAGCCTTTTTTAAGGAGGCCTTTTGCCTCGGCATCGTCTATCATAGCCTTGGCTACCCTGTCCTTAACGCTGCCGGCGGGATTGAAAAGCTCAAGCTTAGCATAAATATCGGCAGAGAGCTTATTTTCATTAATATAATTTGTAAGTTTTAAAAGAGGTGTTTTTCCTATAATATCGGTGATTTTCTCATAAACTTTCATTATGATTTTCTCCTTTTAATAAATAAAAATAATAATAATAATTTTAATTCAAAAGAAAAATCAACATCGCTTATCCAATACGTACATAAAATTACCTTCTTCAATTACCTATCGATTTAATATGCTTTATGATAACACTTGCAACCCCGTTTGTCAAGTATTTTTTATATAAAAATTTCGAGGCTCTTGAATTATGAAAAAATTTGTAGTATATTATATTATGAGAGGATGTGTATTAGTATGGCTTTATATAAAGAAATGAGCCGTGAAGAGCTTAAAAATGAATTTGAATCGGTTAAAGCTCTTTATGAATCTTACAGATCAAAATCCCTTTCTCTTGATATGTCGAGAGGTAAACCCGGGGCGGAGAATATGGACCTTAGCGTTGATATGTTTGACCTTGTCGGCAACGGAACGGGATTTAAAAATATCGACGGTATTGACTGCCGAAATTACGGCGGACTTGACGGTCTAAGAGAGCTTAAAGTTCTCTTCGCTCAAATTTTAGGTCTTTTGCCCGATCAGATAATAGTGGGAGGAAACTCCT
Source organism: uncultured Eubacteriales bacterium (assembly GCA_934454845.1). GTDB lineage: Bacteria > Bacillota > Clostridia > Oscillospirales > Acutalibacteraceae > UBA737. The sequence continues at coordinate 67,604 of CAKSGV010000004.1, forward strand.
CTCTTAATATGATGTTTGACACCATTGCCCAAGCTATGACCCACGGCCTCGGCGGCGAACCCTGGTGCAAGCAGGGAGAGCTTAAATTTTTATGCCCTTCCCCGGGATATGACCGCCACTTTGCCATAACCGAGTATTTCGGATTTGAGCTTGTACCTGTTGCAATGAATGAAGACGGACCCGATATGGATGAAGTGGAAAGACTTGTTCTTGATCCTAAGGTCAAGGGAATCTGGTGCGTTCCTAAATATTCAAACCCCGGCGGAATTACATACAGCGACGAAGTTGTCCGCAGATTTGCAAGATTAAAACCGGCGGCAAGCGATTTCAGAATTTTCTGGGATAATGCGTATGCCGTGCACGACCTTTATGAGGACCGCGACGAGCTTTTGAATATCTATGACGAATGCGTAAAAGCAGGAAATCCAGATCTTCCGATAATTTTTGCTTCCACCTCAAAGATCACTTTCCCGGGAGCCGGAGTTGCAATGGAGGCAGGAAGTCCTAACAATGTATCTATTTTAAAGAGCAGAATGAAATATCAGACAATAGGACCTGATAAATTAAATCAGCTCCGCCACGCAAGAATGTTTAAATCGAAAGACGCTCTTTTAAATCATATGAAAAAGCACGCCGATATAATAAGACCGAAATTTGAAACTGTGCTTGAAGCATTCGATACATATCTTGCACCCACGGGAACAGCAAAATGGAGCAAGCCTAAGGGCGGATATTTTATAAGCCTTTTTGTTGAGAACGGCTGCGCCAAGCGCACCGAAGAGCTCTGCGCAAACGCAGGCCTTATCCTCACACCTGCCGGAGCCGCTTACCCTTACGGACTTGATCCCGACGATTCGAATTTAAGAATAGCTCCATCATATCCGAGTTCGGAAGAGATAAAGGTCGCTTCGGAACTTCTCTGCACGGCAGTAAGATATGCGGTGCTTGAAAAGCTTTTAAGAGAAAATTGATTGACTTTTAATATAGTTTAAATATATAATATATATTATAATTCATTAAAACGGAGGATGAAGATGAAATCAAAAAGAGTTCGCAAGCCGGTATTCTTTATTATTTTCGGACTTATAGCACTGCTTACATACACTGCTTTTTTCGGAATAAGCGATTACTACGGCGATACGCGTAAGATCTATATCAAGGGTGCAAGCGATATCCGCTGGGGCATTGATATACGAGGCGGCGTCGAAGCCGTTTTCAAGCCGGATAAAGAAGGCGTGAAGATAACCGCTGAGGATATGGCTTCCGCAAAAACGATTCTTGAAACAAGACTTGTTGACAAGAACATAACAGACTATGAGGTTTATCCCGATAATACTTCTCATCAGATAATCGTACGTTTCCCCTGGGCGGCAAATGAAAGCAATTTTGACGCGCAGGCGGCGATAGAGGAGCTGCAGGCTTCGGCTAAGCTTTCTTTCTATCTCGGAGACGATAATTCCGGCGAAGCTTTTATGACGGGTGAAGTGGTCAAGAGCGCAACTGCTATGTATGACACGCAAAACGGCCACTATGTAAGTTTAAAGCTAAACGATAAAGGAAAATCCGCATTTGCCTCTGCTACCACTCAGGCAGCTTCTTCGGGATCCAATATTACAATTTATATGGATGAAACGAATATTTCCACCGCCTCCTGCAGTCAGCCTATCACAGGCGGCAGCGCTATGATCTCGGGCAACTTCACTCAGGACGCGGCGCAGGATCTTGCCAATAAGATAAATGCAGGCTCCCTTCCCTTTGCGCTTACTGCGGACAACAGTAAGATACAGGTAGTATCACCTACCCTCGGATCCAATGCGCTCAATGTTATGGTTATAGCGGGAGCAATAGCATTCGCGATAGTATGCATTATAATGATCGTGCTTTACAGGTTAAATGGCGTCGTTGCTTCTATTGCACTCTTAGGTCAGCTTGCAGGATCCATTGCCTGCATTTCGGGATTCTTCCCGGATTCTTCGAGCTTTACTCTCACGATTCCCGGAATTGCCGGTATTATCCTTTCAATAGGTGTAGGCGTTGACTGTAATGTTATCGCGGCCGAGAGAATCAAAGATGAGTTCAAAAAAGGCAAAACTATTGACGGCGCTATCGACGCAGGTTACAGAAACAGCTGGAGCGCTGTGTTAGACGGAAACGTAACGATAGTTATAGTCGCCATAGTTCTTATGGGCGCTTTCGGAACTCCCAGCAGCTTCCTTGCAAAAATATTCTCGCCTATAATGTCACTTTTCGGAACTTCTATCACAGGCTCGATTTACTCTTTCGGTTACACACTTTTAATCGGAGTTATATTCAACCTCATAATGGGCGTTCTCGCCTCCAAATATATGCTTAAAAGCATTTCTCAGTTTAAATTTCTGAGAAAACCTGCTCTTTACGGAGGTAAGAAAAATGGCTAAAAATACTATAAACACGAAAAAGGCTTTTAAATTCGCTCTCATTATCTATGCCGTATTTTTTGCAATAGGTATCATATTCACAGCAATATTCGGACCTAAGCTGGATATCAACTTCAGCGGAGGTACGAGAATATCCTACTCCTATAAGGGCGATTTAAAGGAATCGGATTTTGAAAAGACCGTTAAGGACACTTTAAAGAAAGATTTCTCTGTAAGTAAAAACGAATCGCTTTCCGGCGATACCAAAACAATAGTGATCACCCTTTCCGGTAAAAACGCGCTTGATAACGAAACTCAGGCAGCGCTTAATAAAGCGGTTACCGAGAAGTATTCCTCAAACTCTGTTGAGCTTTACGATTCAACAGCCGTAAGTCCCTCTGTTGCAGGCAACTTTATGGTTAAAAGTTTTGTAACGATAGCTTTAACTGCTGTATTGGTTACAATTTATGTTGCTTTGAGATTTAAGAAGATCGGCGGTGTAAGCGCCGCGCTTACCGCATTTATCGCGCTTATATTCGACCTGCTCGTAAGCTTCTTTGCCTGCGTGATGTTCAGGCTTCCGATCGATTCAAACTATATCGCGGTTGTTTTGACCATTCTCGGTTATTCGCTTAACGACACGATAGTTATTTACGACCGCGTACGCGAGAAGAAGAAAACAAATCCCGATCTTCCTGTCGGAGAAAATATGAACCAGACTGTTAAAGAAGTTCTTAAGAGAAATATCGTAACCACTCTTACCACTGTTTGCGCAGTGCTTACGATAGTAGCCGTTTCCGAATTCTGCGGACTCACTTCCTTAAGATCATTCGCAATTCCTATGGCTTTCGGTCTTTTGTCCGGATGCGTTTCCTCACTCTTTATATCAGGCCCTGTTTGGGTAAAATACAAAGAGCGTAAAGAATCAAAAAGCGCAAAATAAATAACTAAGGTTTTAAAAAAGCAAGTTGTGAAATTATCACAGCTTGCTTTTTTTCTTATCTTTAATTATCTCCCATAAATTCGGAAATTTCTTTTTCGCAGGATCGCATTGCAAGAATTGTTTGCTCAAACAGCTTATTTAAATCCCAGCCAAGCATCTCCGCACCCTGTTTTATAACATCTCTTGAGCACCCTGCGGCGAACTTTTTATCCTTGAATTTCTTTTTAAGACTCGAAACCTCCATATCGCTTACCGATTTACTCGGCCTCATAAGCGCAGCGGACCATATAAGACCTGTAAGCTCGTCGGCTGCGAACAAAACCTTTTCCATTTCGTGCTCGGGCTTAAGATCACAGCAAATGCCGTAACCGTGAGAGCATATCGAATATATCATATCTTCTCCCGCTCCGCCTTCTCTTAAAAGCTCCGGCGCTTTTTGGCAGTGCCGGTCGGGATAAAGCTCAAAATCTATATCATGGAGCAAACCTACTATCGACCAATATTCTGCCTCGTCACCGTAACCCAAAGTTTCGGCATAATATTTCATAACTCCATCAACCGTGAGCGCGTGCCTTATATGAAACGGCTCTTTATTATACTTTTTAAGAAGCTCGAAAGCTTCTTCTCTTGTTAATTTGCTTTTCCTCATTTTTAATGCTCCTTTTTTAGTTCAAATACAGAAGCGACGGAAAATCTTCCGCCGCTTCTGTATTATTATAATTTAAAATTCAATCTTTATCGAATGAACTTTAAGCTTAGTCCACTTATCTCGGATAACCGGCAGATGCTCTTTCTCGAATGAGAAATCAACATAAAGCGAGTCATTTATCTTGCTTGTTTCAAACTTGACTTCTTCACCGTCAAGAATTACGCGCTTAGCGGCTTTTCCTTTCGGTAAAAGAATATGACAGTCAACTCTCTTTGACGGGCACAAAAGCTCGTAGCAAATAGAATCTCCCGTGTTCCAATATCTTGTTTCAACAAGGCTCTTTGAGCATTCATAACCGGTGATGTATCTTGCCTCTTCAAGCTCTGTTACAGCCCAGCGCGGCGAGAATTTAAGAATATTGTAGCAAACATCGCCGTCAACAATACCTGCAAGACCGGAATCTATAGCGTCTAATATAGCGGCGGCGCACCAGCCGTCGGGTCCGCCGGACATATTGTCGCCGGTATCGGGATTATACAGGAAGAAAATACCCTGTTTTTCATTGGATATTTTGCGGACTCTCTTTAAGATATCCCAGCCGTACTCCTCATGACCGTAGGTAAACGCGGCTTTTGCAAGCTCGCCTGCTACGAATGTGGCAATTCCGCCGTTAACATATTCGTTTACTTTCCAATACTCGCCCTGCGGGTTTCTCTTGAACTTGGTATACGGAGGATTAATGCAGTACCACTCCGCGAAAGCCGGAAATGTTTCTTTTCTCCTCTGATACTCGGCGATTATCTTATCAGCCTGCTCCTGTGTTACGATATGTCGGTTCATATCATAAGCGTTTGAAAGAGAAAGTATTTTAGTTTCGTCAGCGTCTTCAGCACCGCTATGATTTAAATGGAACTGGTGCATATAATAATCGCCTGTCCAACAATACTTGTCAAGGTTCTCTTTTAATGTCTTAGCTCTCTTTTCCCAATCGAGAGCTTTTTCCTCGTTACCGTAACGGCGGTTGAGCCAGGCTATCTGATTCATTGCCTGATAAACGCCGCTGTTGTCGCCGTGCATAACGGACATCGGAGTATCATCATAAATTCTGCGGTCGCCTCCGCCCTGACCGTAAACAAAGTCCCAACTGTCCATAGTGAACGGGCGCTTTACAAGACCGTGTTCTTTATCCCAGCGTTTCGGAGAAGATGTCATATAATTAATGGCTTTTTCAAGCGCAGGCAGAACTTTTTTACCCCATTCGTCGTCGCCCGTAGCTTTAACTATCTGGGTCGCGCCTTCTACTACGAGATACTCGACATCTGCTTCAAGCTCTATTCTAACTAATGTGACATTATCATCAAGAGGTTTAACAAGCGGCGGATCCACCATGTGCGCGTGTCCGTTATCATGAACAACGGTGATCTCATAGAAGAATCCTTCTTCTGCCTGATTTTCGATCATAAAGTCGATATAGCTTTTGATATCATATTCCCAGTGCTTATAGGCTTTCATCTCGTGAACATGATCTCTTATCCAGTTAATGCTGGCTGTTCTCGGAACGCCGTTTACAAAGAACACTCTTCTGTCCTTTATGATTGTGTGGCGCAGAAGCATCATAAATCTTGCCCAGGAGGGCTTATCAAATCTGTTTGCAAGGGAGATAAGCTTAACTCCCTGATCGGCTGTGGTCATCATAGTAGGCACTCCGAACTCACCTAAATTATAATCGTTAAACCTGTCGCTCGGAAGGTGAGATAAAGGCATATTAATTTCTTTTTCAGACATATTTTTATCCTTTCTTAAATAAACTCCAAAGGAAATTATTTTATAGTTCCGGGTTTTAAAGTCAATTTGCCGTTTTCCGGATTGAAAATTATCGCACCGTCAGTCGAATTATCGGAAATATTTCCGCTTAAAACTTTAAGCTCGTAATTTATTCCGCCGTGGATATATTTAATAGACTGCTTATCAAATCCTGCGATATTATCATTCCAAATGTCAACGCCGTCACCATTCATTGAAACGATATTTCCGCTCTGAGGCATCGAATATCTGAATATCCATTTCACTTCGGAAGAAGCTTTAAGAGAAATCGTTTCTTTGAAATTTACAGCTATATCGCCGACTTCCGAATTCATATGGATCTCAAGTCCGTTTTCGGTGTTCAATGCCTGAACTGCAGAAATTTCGACGGGCTTAAATGAATCGTTTACTTCCTTAACAGGATAAATTCCCGCTCTTACGAATTCATCGCTCCAAAGATAACCGTCGCAAACAGGAAGATTATCAAAAATTGTAGATTTCGATCTGCAAGGAGTAGTTAAATGATGCTCTTTATAAGTTTCTTCAAATAAATAGATATCTCTTATCCACGCATACACGCCCTGAACATAGAGGTTTGCCCTGTAATTCTTTGAATAATGCCAATAGGATTTTCTTCCTGCATCCATCCAGTCGGTTTCGGCAAGCGCGCAGACCGAAGGAGTGAATTTAAAGTTTTCTTTAAACCATTTTCCGGAATCCGAGAGCTTTTCAGCCTCTATTTTCCCCTGAAGTCTTAGTTCATTAACAACTTCAAGCTGCATAGTTAGGCCTTCGCCCATATTTTCCCAGCCGAAGCCGTTTTCTTGTCCTACCTGAACATAGGAAAAGGGTGCATAAAGCGAATTCTGCTGAGATTTTAAGAACCATTCCACCCATTCGCGGTTTCCGCCGTAATGCTTGGAAACAGGCTCCATAGTGTTTTGCTGTGTCATCCATTTCGGGAATCCCATATATTTTGACAAATAGGGATGATCGTAGTTATAAGTAAGGTCAATTCCGAGCATCCTGAACAACGGAACATTTATTTGATTTTCTATGCTCGAAGCAGGTGCGTACATATTATAAACGCTCGGATAATAGGCGCCTTCATATCCGCCCCACATTGTATAACCGTCTGTTCCTACCTGCTCGCGGCATTCACAGGCGGCGGAGATATTGTATTTATCAGTCATATGTTTAAGAGAAACTGCGTCTATATGCCAGCTTCCGGCGCATTCCGGATAATAGCCGAAAATTTCTCTGAATTTTTCAAAGTAAGTATCTATTATTTTAATTCTTTCTTCAGGAGTATAACCGATAAGGAAACCGACATCGTTATACCAATCCCATGTATAGCCCTCTCTACCTCTCCATTCGATACCGGCGGCAACGATGAGCTGTTTCGGTGTTTCAAACCATGCGCCGAATTCTATATAGTCCTCTTTTTCGGAATTTAAGAGATCGATAAATCTCGGATCGATCAGCGCGTCGTACTGTAAAAGGAAAGTGGTTGGCAGCTTATATTTTTTGATAAGCTTAAGCTGCTCACGAACAGGAGTAAGCATATATTCTATATCGTGCTTATTATTTTCTCCTCTTAAGAAGTTGATATTATTGCATATCGTTCTTTTATTCATAAAATTCACCGTTTTTTTGTTAAAGGAAAGCATTATTCCTATTTTATTTTGAGCTTTTAAAAAACAAAAGGGATATAAGCCGGGGGATGTCCCCCGACTCTTATATCCCTTTTTAGTTGACTCTATGCGTCTGGTGCCGCAATAGAATCGAAAGAATTATCAGGAGCCTATAGTATAGTTGCCCTTGCCGACGGTATCGTCAAGCGTAGCAATATACTGAGGATAATACTTATCAACGATCTGAGCGATATCGCCGCCGTTACGAGCTTCTCTAACCATTGCTTCATGGAGGTCGGTTGACTTTGTGCCGCCCTTAGAAGCATACGCGCCCTGACGGTTCGGAAGAGTATTGCCTGCTAAAAGCTTATCGATAAGAGCTTTGTCTTCCTCGCCGAACTCTTTGCTGTTTTTAACCTTATTTTTGTAAGATGAAACGAAGTTCGCCCAAGTAAGAGCTACACGCGGATCAGTTCCTTCACCGGCACAGATGGCAGTGTACCAACCGGTCGGATAAGCCTTAGCAGTGTTTTCTGCCGGCAGCGGAACAGGAACGATTGCGAGGTTATCGCCTTTTTTGTTGAATGCTACAGACTTTTTAGCCCTCGGAAGAAGATCGGTGTACTTAGAAGACTCTTCGCAGTACATAAAGTTTCTGCCTTCCATGAATGACTTGGCGTGATCGGAACCGGTATTATCCTTTTCACCGATCGGCTTACCGTTACCAAATCCTGCTCTGCCGTTATAAATAGCCTGTAAGAGTGTGAGAGCTTTCTTTGTGCCCTCTGCCTTAACGTTTACAACAGGCTTGCCGTTAGCCCAACTGAGAGTAGATGTACCGTACATCTGAGTCTGAACATAGTAACTTGAGAGGAAGTAAACTTTTTCGTTAACATTGGTAACTTTGTTACCCATTTCGAAAATCTTATCCCAAGTCCACTGGCCGTTATTGTAAAGTGTGCGGGGATCTTCGTTTTCAAAGTTTTCATTGAAGAGAACTTTGTTGTAATAGAAGATCCAGGGGAAACAACCGTTAGGCGGAACTGCACCGTAAGTGGTTCCCATATAGTTGAACTGTGCGGTCTTGTTCTTATCGATCGCCGAAGTATCAACCATTGTCATAGCTGTATCAAGTTTTGCAAGGTTGCCCATTATATTAGCGCTCGGGAACATTGAGCCGTGGAGATAGATAATGTCATAGTTTGAACCGGTTGACATTTTCTTCTGAACCTGCTCATTAAACTTGGTGAATTCAAGTTGCTGAGTCTTTATCTTGCAGTTATACTTGCTCTGGAAAGCCTTGATCATAGCGTTGAAAGAAGTAGTATGATACTGTCCTTCTTCGGTTATTGCCATAGTAAATGTTTTTCCGCCAAGATCAAGCTTTGTCTTAAGCAGCTCTTCACTGCTCTTAACATCCTTTTTGCCACTTTTTGTGGACTTGCTTCCGGAAGTTGTCTTGTCTCCGCTGGTAGTAGTGTCTCCGTCTTCACCTTCGATTATCTCGTAAGTGGAGTAAATTTCATCTTTACTCTTTTCCTTGCAGGCGGAAAGCGGAAGAACAACCATCAGAAGTACTAACAAACACGAAAGTAATCTTTTCATTTCTTATTCTTCTCCTTTTTTGCGTTTTTTGAATATAAAGAAGTAGTAACAAGCGCCACCAGCTGCTGCGACTACAACTGCACCAACGACAATGAATATCCACCAATATTCAAAGTCGGAACTGCCTCTTCTGACTATGATCTTTTTAACTCTGCGGCTTGAACCGTTACCGTCATCAAGTTCTTCGAGTTCTTCCTCATCGTCGAAATCGTCATAATCATCCTCATCATCGGGAGTATCTGCATCTTCATCGGGATACTCTGTAAACATAACGAGTGTGAAAACAAGATCGTCGAGACTGTCAAGTCTTATGACATAATAACCGTCGACAATATCACATTCAAGTATCGTAAGCGATCCGCCGATAATTTGAGCCACAAAGTACTCATCGGATATTTTACCCTCAAATATATTTGTGGGTATCTTAATATCTATTGATCTTCCGTCAATATCGGAAACGATGCTTCCGTTGTTATCAAGCAGATATATTTCATAAACATCGCTGAGGATCATAAGTCCCTTTTCTTTTGCGTCTAAGAGGTCGCCGGAATCGGGAGCGCGTCTGATTATTTCCATATCTGCAACACCTGAGTAAGCGTCGTTTTCGTTTTTAGCAACAATGCCTACCTGGATCTTGCTTGACTCGTCTTCAAATACTTTTGCATAACCGTTTTCATTAACACGGCCGACCTGCTCAAGACCGTTTACGATCATTTCCGCAATAACAAGACCTATTTTATCGGGATCATAATAGGGGCACGCAGCCTCTTCGATCTCAATTCTTATAAATTGAGCGGCTTTCGGAACCATTGTGTATTCATAAATTCCGTTTTCTATATCGGTCTTATTTATTGTCTTAACAGGAACCGCATCCGCTTTAAACAATTCCGCATCATCTGTTCCCATATAAAGCTTAACATTCGTCGGCCAGTAGTCTATATAAGAGCCTGCCCTGTAAATAATCTGATCGACGGATTTTGTTGTTTCAAGATCGAACAGGAAGTTAAGTGACCTTCCCTTGCTTACGCTTCCGCCGTAAATATCGGCAACAGACTCAAAGTCATAGTCAAATGCTTTGCTGAAAGGATACATTTTGTCAAGTGAAGTCCAGGAAGGAGTAAACTTGTTCATCTTAGTACTCGCAATAGCGTATTGACCGTTCTGTTCAGTCATCAGATAAGCGGCGGCTTCATTTTCCTGCATAAAGTTCATATAGGTAAATTCCTGAGTATTCCAACCTATAGCCTGAATTTCAACAGGATCGAATGCATCACTCACTGTATCAAGAATTTCAAACCTTAAGAATCTTGCGGCGAGAGGAGCGGAGTCATAATACTTGCTTATAACATCCGTCGCAGTTCCGTTATACTCATAAACGAGCTTATCGGAGCGCCAGATTGTTTCTTGCTCGTCAGACGCGTAAATCTTGACATGTTTGATATTAGCGGTTTGTGTATTGATTTTAAGCTGCGTGAGTTTCTGGTCTGCGGATAAGTCATAAACATAGTTTAAAGCTTTTCCGTTTCTGTTGACTGCTGCTACTGTGGTGTAATTATCATCGGCAGCATTCATATGTGTTGTGCCGTTATACTCGTCTTCTCCCATAGGAGAGGAAGCATTAAGACCACTGTAAAGAGTCATCGGAACATGTGACAAAAGGTTAACAAGCTTTAAGGGTTTATTATAAACTGTTCCGCAAACACCGAGATCGGCAAGTCTTAAAGCATATCCGGAATCGGCGTACATCTTGGCGAAAAGCTCCGGATTGGAAAGAGGCTTTGTGAATTTGAAAGCAATATGCCTTGCAACCACTCCGCCGCCGGCAATAGTAAATACCTGTGTGGCGTCGCCGGTGTTGTCACCTGTTGCGGTATTATCATAAGAGAATACCTTATGATCGCGGGTTGTGATATTATTTACCTCTGTTGAAGCATAAAACTCATAAGCACCCTGAGTTGCGCCGGATATGCCTGTACAGCCGTTTACAAATACGGTATCAATTGTGTATGTTCTTCCGAGGTCGAAAATGATAAACAAATAGCAGTTATTTTCATCCTGCGTTGGGGCAGAAATTCTGGTTTGCGTATAGAATCCGCAGCGTGTTGTAGGATCATTATCTGTAAGTGTGGATATTTTATAAGTAGGCATTGCATTAACCCAATTCTGCTTCGGAGAATTTTCGGACTGAATCTTAATCTTCGTGTTATCCTTAAGAAGATTGGTGCCGATATTATTGAGATCGACACTTCCATAGTTACCTGTCTTTACAGTATATGCGGTTACTTCACCGTAAACACCTATTTCTGTAAATCTCAACACAGAATCATACTGTGCCATATCAACGGCAGGAATTGTGACCCTTATCATAAGATAATTGCACTCAACGCTTAAAAAACCATCAAAATTAAGAGTATTGACCTGTTTGCCTTCGGAGTTATCGATATTTGCAAGAAGACTTGCAGGCGAAGAAAGATCAACCATATTATCCGAAGCATAAACAGATATTTTTGCGTTTCTGAGCGCTTCTGTTTGCGAATGAACGAGAACGATATCACTTATCACGGCGTCACCGTTAAACTTATAAATAAGATCGGTGTGAGCGCCTGTACCGTAATTTGCGGTCGACATTTCAACATCGGTGTCAATAATGGAGTCTGTTAAAAGCGCTGTCTGTGAATCATTGACTTTAAAGTTATCGTCATAGTCCAATCCGTCAAAATGCGAAGTTGTGAGAGTTGCCTTTTTAAGAATGTTATCCTCGTATTTAACGGTATTAAAATCGGTGGCAAAATCAGCGGCTGTGGAATAATCTTTTCTGTAGCTGCTGCGTGAAATATTATTCTGATCGCGAAGCTCGCAGAGAACTCTTAAGCACTCTTTGAAGTTATCGGTGTTGGAATATCCTGTAAGATCAACTTTACCGGCTTTATGAGCCCAGTCGGCGATGTTCCAGGAATCGGTGTTAGAAGGATACGAATCAAGAATATCCTTCTTATCCATAGTTGCGGAGCCGAATGTGAATTCGCCTGTAGTGTTCTGAATGTTAACATACATTCTGTAGACAAGGGCAGAAGTGCTGTCGCCGAGTTTATCCGCCCAATTATCGCCGAATGTTTCGTGCAGGCTGAGCTTATGCCAAGCACCGTCGACTATCGGGCTGAATGTGCCGATCTCAGTAGTTGTGCCGGCTATTTTAGGAACAAGTTTAATTGCAAATTTAGTATCTGCACTTGCATTTTTAGCTTTATACCAAACAGTAACATCATAAAGATTTTTGCTGAATGTTACGCTGTCTCCATCAACCTCTAAAAGCATTGTATTTTTCTCAAAATACTTTTTATCCGTAACCAAAGTTGCTTCAGTGATCTTAAGAGTATTTACATAACTGCCTAATTTATCTTTGGAAACGCCGTCGATCCCCGTATCCGGAACAGCTTTATAATCGGGATAATTTTCGGCAGATTTAGTTTTAACTTCGCCGTTGCTGTTCCAGAATCTTATAGGATTGAGGGATTTGCCTGTGTTTAATACCTTATAAGGCTCATCCCAAGCGTCTTTCATATTAGCTATTGCGAGATCGCCTTTAACCTCCTCCATAAGGAGAGCTAAAGCGTCTTCAAAAGCCTGAATATTTCCGCCAACGATAGAAGATCTGTCAAATTTCTTTGCCATAAGCGCAAGATCTGCGGGTTTTGCATTCTGCTGCTCAGAAGTAAGAATATAAGCCGTGTTATAATGAACGGAGCCCATTGTAACAGAACCTGTGGCAGAGCCGTTGATGCTGACTATAAATCTGTAAAGTTCATCGGCAGAATTTGTGCTTGTGCAGGTGGAAAGCGGAATTCCGTCGGATTTAACAGCGTCGGTCCAATTTTCACCCAAAAGCTCATAAAGCGAAACCTTATGCCATTCGCCGTCTGAAATTACAGCGGTAGTTGCGGGAACTTCAAAGTCTCCTTTTGCTCTGACATTTATTCTGAATTTAAGAGTTGCACCGGCATCGGTTCCCTCTGCTTTATACCAGAAATAAGCGTCTTTTATAACACCAGCGGGAAGTCCCTTTGAATAATTTCCGTTTCCATTAAGGAATTCCGCAAGAAATGTGTTATGAGTAAAATCACTTGAAACGGCGGTGATATCAATCTTATTGTAACCGTTTCCGAGATCAACGCCCTCGGGCCCGGAAACATATCCGCCTGTGTTTTTATAGAAAAGATTGGGATATTTTCCGCTTCCGTTAGCGGCGGCTATGCCGTCGCTGTCATGAAATCTGAAGGGAACAGATTGCAGATCACTGCTGACCTGAAGATTGCCCCAAGCCTCGCGGAGATTATATGCCGCAACTTCTGCAGCATATTCATTTGCGAGCTTTGCAAGTTCTGTTTCAAATTCCGCAGTATTAGAATAATAGTTTAAATTAAGTGCAAGTGCTGCTTTTACCCAATCAACCGCTTCCCAGGTATCGCTGCCCGAGGGAAGAGAAACCGTGTCGTATGCTCTTGCACTTGTAACGCTAACATCGCCCGAAGCGGTATTTGTAACAGCAACGCATACTCTGTATATATTATCGTCAGCTTTTCCGCCTGCCGCAACATAATCAGCAATCCAATCGGGATCAAGATCGTTTAGCGAAACCTTATACCAATTACCGTCGTTATTTACAGGGATATCGGCATCCTGAGCCACAACATAGCTCGAACCGCCGCCTTCCATTATAGCAACTTTCAGCTTTGCGTTATCTTCGGTGCCTGTAGCTTTATACCAGAAAGAAATATCCGCTATAGAGTCAGCATTGGCTTTTCTTTTCTTAGCGCCGTCATCAAGAAGAATAAGATTTTTTCTGTTCGACTCGGAAATTTTGCCCGAATCAACAGTATTAGAAGCAGTGATATGAGCCGTTAAGTAACCTGCGCCGATATCAATGCTTTCAGGCATACTCTCGTCTTTAGTTGTAACGATAGTCGGGCTCTGAACTACCTTATTTGAATCATAATACTTATAAGCCTTATAGCAGAAGCTCATATCTACAGAATACATTTTCTGCCAAGCCTCTTTAAGAGCAAAGGCAGGATCACCTTGGAGAAGAACTTTAAGCTGAGCATAAGCATTTAATACGCCGTCATAATTTCCGTAAATATTTTCGAAATCAACGGTCTTGATGTAATTTATCCACTTAATGCCGTCCCAAGAATCGGAGCCCTCGGGAAGAGCGGCCTTTTTGGTGAAGAAAACAGAGCCGAAGGTTACATCGGCGGTGGTGTCACCTGTGGCTGAAGCGTTTTTACCGAAATTAACGGAAACTCTTGCGATTTTGCCTGCATTATCCGTTGCATCCGCAAAAGAAGCATCCTCTGACTTTTCTTTTAGAAGTGTTTTCCAATCATCGCCGAAAGATTCTTTAAAGGAAAATTTATTCCATTCTCCGACGGTGTAATTCGAGAGATTGAATGTTTTATTATTTCTTAAAACATTTGCTGCTTTCCAATTGTTATTAACAGGCGCAACGGAGAAATCGGCATTTCCGGAATTAACTTTAAACCAGAAAACGATATCATCCATTTCATTGAATAAATAATTTGTGGTGCCTTTAGTTTCAGTTTCGATTATAACATCGGACAAGTCATCTGAAATGGAATCGGTAATGTTTTCATCGATTGAAACAGTATAGATCTTATCTCCGAGTTTTGCGCCAGACGGCAAAACATCGGTAAGTGTTGCTTTATCGACCGCTGTTGTATTTAAAACAGTTTTATCGGAAGATTTTCTGTATCTGTTAGCATAAAGAACGGATGCATAATAATCATCCATTTTTACCCATTCGGATTTTAAAGTGCTTACAAGGTCCGCTTCAGAGGGATCGGAAGCCTTTGTAAATAAGTTCGTGATCGGGAATAAGATTCCTATGATCAGGGCAGCCGAAAGGATAAAAGAAATATGTTTTTTGGATATTTTCTTAATCTTTTTCATATCATTTTACTCCTCTCTAAATTTACTGCTTTGCAACAAATGTGCAAACCGCGTCTGCAGGATTTGTTGAATTGACCGCTTTGGTTTCAATGGATTCCGGGATATAATCATAGGAATTGGAATTTCCGCCCTCGATTGTCCAGCCTTTGATTTTTTCCTTGGCGGAATCGCGGTTATTGGTATTTCCGATCTTTATATCTCTTGTGAGATCGTCAAAACTCTTAGGCAAATAAGATTGATAATATTTTATATTCGGAATATATCTGAATACTCTAGAAACGGTGGTTTCAACTTTCGAATCATTCTTATATTTGAAGTTTACTTTAAAGCCTATCGAAACGATAACGATAGCATAACCGCTCTTATTGCCGTTTTCATATTTGATTTTGATTGCGATAGTATCGCCGACCTTGGCATTGGCGTCGGCTGTGTATGTAACAGTAGAACCGGTAGATGAACTTAAAGTTCCTTTAAGATCATCTGTCAAACCGTAGCCCGCGCCGTGGTAAGCGGTGCCGGAAAGATCATAAGTGGCGTTAACGCCTGTATTTGCCGTGTCAGTGTAGGTATAAGCCGATTTTGTATTCCATTCGTTAGGAGCTCTGCCGACTATCTCCCAGGTAACATTTGCTTTCTGTGAATCGGAAGCAGTCTGTTTACCCGTCGAATCGGGGTCGCTGATGCCATAGATATTAAGTACGCTTAAATCAACAGTTCCGCCGGGAAGTACCGGGAAATCAATAGTTTCATACTCGCTTATTTGCTTAGTTGTTGTATCTGAAGTAAATTTTCCGTCCTTATCGACAGTTCCGGTGTTTGTATCGTTATATTCGGACTGAGCCCACTCTTTAGTTGTGCTCATTTCAAGCTGAACTTCTTCTTCAATAGATGTGTAAACGACTATATACTGATTCGACTTAACATTATTACCGTCAGCGTCGGTCTGGTCGACAGAAGACGGGAAACCGGTTGTATCGCTGATAGTTCCGTTATCATTTACGGTAAGAATTTGATCGGCGGGGGCCAAAATCGCGTTAGGTCCGCCTAAAGTGTTTCCGCCGAGATCGGTGTAACCACTGTAATAGTTTGTGGTTTCGAGATATCCATCACCGTCAACATCGCCCTGGCAAACAAATACATGGCGGCGGAATTTTGTTCCTGCAGCCGGCTTGTCGGCGCCTGTGAATTTGATTTCGACAGCTCTGTCGGCCTCAGAGGGACCAACATTCATAAGAACTGTATAACCCTGCTTATCGGCAGCCGATTTAGAGGTGGACTTATAAGCCGAAGCTATAATATCAGTCTGCGTAGGATCATTCCCCGTAAGGTTCGAGCCTGCAACGGTTATATCGTAAACCTTGCTGTGATCGGGCACATAGCGGTAAGTTAAACCTCTTGTTGCCCATACAGTCGATACCATGTAGGTTCCTTTGGAAGGAACGGCGGTGTCACATATATCTGAACCGGTCTGGGTAACGTTCATCGGATCGGGGATCATTTCGCCGAAATAAAACCAATATGCCGAGCCGGAAGAGCCCGCATTTGTGTGAGCGATAACCTGCGCGGCTTCGTTATATTCAAAATTTTGCATTCTGATGTTCGATCCGTCAAGGTTACCTGCACCGAACTCATTTATGTAAATGCGTTCTTTTGAGAAATCAACATATTCATCGGTTCCCAAATATTTATATTCATCGGAAACATATTCGCATAGTTGCTTTGTGAGACCGTAAACACCGGAAGTATCTTTTTTTGTATAGCTTACATCCTCGGTTTTATCAAAATATCCGGCTCTGACATTATCTTGATATTCGTGCGTTGCAAGATAATCATAAACAGCCGAGCCTACAGCGCGGTTTTTATATTTAATATTATTAGTATCCGCAGCTTTATCAGCCTCTGTAACACGGCAATTTGCCGCGATGTATGATATGAATCCCGTGATTGGAGCTTCGGTTACATATCCTGCAAGGTCAACTCCGCAAATTCTGACATACTTATCCTCGTCGGACTGATCACGGTAACCTTCCTCTGCCAAAGCCTCGTGCATTTTCTTAACCATTTGAGAATAATAAATTCTCTTATCGAAGAATGCCTCGAAGTTTCCGCCGTTAACCTCATTATAGAATGATACCATTCTGATATTATCAAAACCGAGATTATCGGCATACTTAATTATAGCTGCGCCAAGCTTACCGAAAGCTTCAAGATTTCTCGGAGCGGAACGGGTGCCCGCTTGGGATAACTCAACATTCTGAATTCCGAACCACGAAGACATAGCGCCCTTCGTTGTTACACGACCGCCCATATTGAGCTGAACTCGTGTTCCCGTCTCGTGATACATCTTTACCTTACGCATAAAGTTCTGGAACTCAACGCTCTCAAAATAGAAATCGCCTGCAAGATATTTTGCTTCCTGCGTTGCGGCGTCATCATTAAGATTTACCGCCCACTGAGGCAAGAACATCATACGCATATATGACGGCTCGAGTGTTGCATTCCTCTTTTCAGTGACGAGCTCATAGGCGTCATTCATATTATAATAATACGGGCCAACCCAATGGTTATTGCCGACGCCCTCGTAATCCTCGTTGATCACCTTATCGGTATTAACGGTGACAAGCCTTGTTTCTTTAGACGCAGTTGACCAATTTCCGGCAAAAGCACCGGAAACAACGGCCGCGCTCAAGGCTATTACCACTGTAAGCACCGCAGCGGTGATGCGCTTTGAAAACGATTTTTTCATAAAACGACCCTCTCTTAAATTAGTTAAATTTTCTTTTTTACAACTTTTTATCTGATTTTAAATACTGCAAAATGGGTGCTGTAATCCCTTTAGTGCTATTTTATTATAATCAATATCAATAAAAAATGCAATACAATTTCGGAAAATTTTTTTATTTTTTTGTGCTAAATAAACAAGGTTTGTTAATTATTTACAAATTTGAGTTAAACTTTTATCTAAAATGACCTATAGCGGATTTAGCTGTCTCAATATATTGTGTTTCGTCAGATTTCGACCACAAACTCAAAATTTTGCAACACACAGATTTAATATATCTTTTTAAGTATATTATATATAAATCCATTATATTATTATGTAAAAACACCGCATAAAAGTTGTAAAAAAATTGCTTAAAAGGTTTGAGTAAACCTTTTGAGCAATTTTCTTAGGTTAAGCGGTCCTTTTTAATTTTATCAGCCTTTAAACATTGTGGAAACGCCGTCTGCAAAATCGCTCACTGCTCTTGCTACTTTGGAAGCACCTTTTGTGATATTGTGGCGATCTTTCATCATAAATTTACCGATACAGGTAGCCGAAGCTCCGACAGCCATTCCTATTCCGAGACCTTTTACAAGTGACATAGTTTTATTTTGCATAAAATAACCTCCTTTAAGGATATTATTACCCAAAAAGGAGGATTAAATCATTTTTTATAATCTTTAAAAGCGGGATGAAGCTTATCTTTATCGGAAAGCTTTATTTCCATACCGTTAGACAAAGGCCATTTTATACCGATATCTGGATCGTTCCACATAAGGCCGCCCTCATCGTTCGGATGATAGAAATCATCGACCTTATAGACAAATTCCGCCACATCGGAAAGCACGAGGAAACCGTGGGCAAAGTTTTTAGGGATAAAAAACTGCCTTTTATTTTCCTCCGAGAGGATAACGCCCTCCCATTTACCGAAAGTGGGCGAGCCCTCTCTTAAATCCACGGCGACATCGAAAACTTCGCCTTTTATGCAGCGCACAAGTTTAGACTGGCTGAACTGCTTTTGAAAGTGAAGTCCGCGAAGAACGCCTTTTGTGGACATAGACTGATTATCCTGAACAAAATCAACGGTGATACCGCCCTTTATAAAATCCTCTTTCTGATAGGTTTCCATAAAATAGCCGCGGTTGTCGCCGAAAGCGGTCGGCTCAACGATCAAAACGCCGTCAATGGAAGTTTTTATAAAATTAAACTTACCCAAAGCTCAGATCTCCTTTTTAGCGCTGTACATTTTATCATAGTATTTCTGATAATCGCCGTTTACAACATTCTGTATCCATTCTTTATTTTCAAGATACCACTTTAAGGTCTTCTTTATTCCTACTTCAAAGCAGGTTTCGGGATACCAGCCGAGCTCGTCTTTTATCTTCTGAGGGTCAATACCGTATCTGCGGTCATGACCTTTGCGGTCGGTAACATGCTTGATCATATGCTCGCCGACCTCGCTGTCAACATTTTCCTTAATATATTCTATGATGGATTTAACTATAAATATATTCGGCTTTTCGTTGTGACCGCCGACATTGTAGACCTCGCCGAGTCTCCCGTTCCTCAAAACCATATCAATAGCCTTGCAGTGGTCTTCTACATAGAGCCAATCCCTTATCTGCATACCGTCGCCGTAAACCGGGAGATCCTTGTGCTGTAAAGTATTGTTCATAATAAGCGGAATAAGCTTTTCGGGGAACTGATAAGGACCGTAGTTATTCGAGCAGCGAGTGATATTTACCGGAAATTTATAGGTATCGCCGAACGCCTTAACAAAGAAGTCCGCCGAAGCTTTTGACGCGGAGTACGGTGAATGGGGATCGAGAGGAGTGGTTTCCATAAAGTATCCTGTTTCGCCCAAAGAGCCGTAAACCTCGTCTGTAGAAACCTGGAGATATTTAACTCCATCTTTATATTTATCGTCGCCGACAGTCCAAGCGACCTTTGCGCACTGAAGCATATTTACAGTGCCCTCAACATTTGTTTTAACAAATATTTCGGGGTTTGTAATACTGCGATCGACATGGCTTTCCGCTGCAAAATTGACAACATAATCAATTTCGTTCTCTGCAAAAATTTTGCTTATCGCTTCTCTGTCGCAGATATCAGCCTGAACGAATGTATATCTCGGGTTGTTTTCAACGCTCTTTAAATTTTCGAGATTTCCCGCATAGGTGAGCTTATCGACATTTATTATCTTAACATCGTCATATTTACCCAACATATACATAACGAAGTTAGAGCCGATAAATCCGGCGCCGCCTGTAACAAGATATGTTTTCATAAAATCAGTCCTCCACTTTGCTTATATATTCATTAAGCGCGGTTTTCCAGTCGCGCATATAATTTCCTACGCTGCATTTAAGCGCGAGATTTTCAAGTGACGAATATTCCGGCCTTTTCGTGGGGCTTTTATATTCCTCGCTTGTGCAGGGCAAAACTTTTCCCTCAAATCCCGAAAGTTTGGCTATCTCGCTTGCAAAATCATACCATGAGCATTCGCCCTCGCCTGTGCAGTGATAAATTCCGTATTCCTCGGTAACGCCGAGCAAAAGAAGATGGTGTGCTAAATCGTTTGCATTGGTGGGGTTGCCCCTCTGATCATTTACAACGGTAATCGATCCTTTTTCTCTAAGCACTCGTCTTACTGTCTTTACAAAATTCTTTCCTATATATCCGTAAAGCCATGAGGTTCTGACGATAAAGGTTTTATCGTTAAACGCGAGCGCGTATTTTTCGCCCAAAGCCTTTGAAGCTCCGTAAACGCTCTGCGGATCTATCATATCCCATTCTTTATAAGGCTTTGTGCCGTTTCCGGCAAACACATAATCGGTTGAGATATGCACGAATTTTGCATTTGCAAGCTTTGCCGCCATAGCGAGATTTCTGACTCCCGCGGCATTTACCTTATAAGCTGTTTCAAGCATTGTTTCGCATCCGTCGACATTCGTCATAGCGGCGCAGTTAAAAATAATATCGGGATTTTCCTTTGATACGAATTCTTTGACCGCCTCAAGATCTGTGATATCAAGAGTATCCACATCGACGGCTGAAACCTCGGCGTTTTTATATTCGCCGGGGATATCGCCTATCTCGCTTTTTAACGATTTCAATATGGACTGCAATTCATTTCCGAGCTGACCTTTACAGCCGGTTATCATAATCTTCATAATTAAAAATTACTCACTTTCGCTTGAATAAAAATTTAAATGCCGATGAAAGATGAATTAAAAAATATTTAAGCTTTTTAGCACTTGACCTGTCCCACATATGGGTAACTTCAAACTGCGGGGCAATAACCGTTCTGCCGTAAGACTGTGCCCTTAAAGTAAGGTCCGCATCTTCCAAGTACATAAAAAACCGCTCGTCAAACCCGCCTAAAGCCTTAAATACCTCGCTTCTTATGCACATAAAGCATCCGGAGCAAAAATCAATATCGGTAACTTTATCTAATTTATCGTTTTTCCTCGTATACTCATCGCGGATTCGCTCGCAGAATTTAAAAACACCTGCAAGTCTGCCTAAAAATAAGTATTTTGCCGTGGGTTTTCTTTTAGGCAGATACTGCTCTGTTTTATCAAAATTAAGAATCCTCGGCATTAAAAGCGCAATATCAGGGTTTTCATCCATAAAATCGGCGATACCGCTTAAAACATCCGATGAAATTTCAATATCGGGATTGATTATAAAATGATAATCGCTCATTTCATAATTAAAAATTTTATTGTGAGCGGCTCCGAAGCCTATGTTTTTGCCTATTTCGACAAAGCATAAATTTTCGTCTTTTAAAGCTTCCTTAGTGCCGTCATCCGATCCGTTATCAAAAACATAAAGGCTGAGATCCCTGCCTTTCGTGTTTTTTAAGATACTCTCGCACGCTTTTTTGGTGAGCGGAGCGGAATTGTAGCTGACAATAGCCGCAGTTAAACCTTTTTTATCGGAGATTTTTATTCACCTCTTAATTTTAGCATACTTAAAAAATATATTCAACGGTTATTTTAAAAATCCGTTAACTATTTCTTCTTCCGCCTCTTTTTCGGTAAGACCGAGAGTCATAAGCTTAATAAGCTGTTCACCTGCTATTTTGCCTATCGCCGCCTCGTGGATAAGAGAAGCGTCGATATTGTTCGCGCTTATCTGCGGAATTGCGGATACCTTGCCGTTATCCATAATAATAGCGTCGCACTCGGTGTGACCGGAGCAAAGATTATTTCCGTTTATATTAGATTTGAAAAGCTGAGATGAATTCTCTTTTGCAACCGATCTTGACACAACGTTCGCGCTGGAATTCTTTCCGTTTAGATCAACGGAAAAATCGGTTTCGGCTTTCTGCGAATTCTCGGTAAGAATTTTTTCGTGGATAACAAGCGTTCCCCCGTCTCCGACAGACGCTTTTGTCACTCTCAAAGTATCATCTATACCGCCGAGCTGGCTTGTTTCCATCTCCATATAAGAATTTTCGCCTAAGTTGACGACGGTTGTCGGGTTCATTATCCTTGTGCCTTTTCCCTCACCCTCGCCGAAATGGCGCTCTATATATTTAACCTTTGAATTTTTCCCCACAAAAAATGTATGCACGCCGTCATGAGAGGATTTTTTATCGCCGCAGTTGTGAATTCCGCAGCCGGCAACTATCGTAACATCGGAATTTTCGCCTATTATAAAATCGTTGTAAACGAGATCGTCAAGTCCTGTCGCGTCGATAACGACCGGTATATGCACCGTTTCTCCCACAGTGCCGGGTTCTATGATTATATCTATGCCGGGCTTGTCCGTTTTAGTGCGGATATCGATATTCTCGGTCGTCTTTCTGTCGGCAAGCTTACCGTTTGCCCTGATATTGAAAGCGCCCGCAGGCTCACCTTCCATATCGGCGATTATTTTAAGAAGCTGTTTTTCGGTATCGTTGATCATCATTTAGCTCCTTTCATATTATCCGTAAGCACGCTGCAGGCAGAAGCCGTAGAGCCCAAAAGCTCAGGCAAAATGCTCTCTTTGTTTCCTTGCGCTTTAACTTTACCCGACGCTATGACGATAACATCGTCTGCAATATTTAAAATTCTTTCCTGGTGAGAAATAATTATTATTGAGCCGCCGAGAGTATCGTGCAGTTTTTCAAAAACATTTATAAGGTTAGAAAAGCTCCAGAGGTCTATTCCCGCCTCAGGCTCGTCAAATAAAGACACCTTTGTTTCCCTTGCAAGCACAGTTGCTATCTCTATTCTCTTAAGCTCACCGCCAGAAAGCGACGCATTTACTTCTCTTTCGATATAATCGCGAGCGCAAAGACCTACCTGTGAAAGATAATCACAGGCGTCTGAAATGCTTATATCCTTATTTGAGGCAAGTCTTATAAGATCGTGCACAGTGATACCTTTAAACCTTACTGGCTGCTGAAAAGCAAAGCTAATGCCTTTTTTTGCTCTTTCGGTAACGGAAAGATCGGTTATATCCTCGCCGTCAAGCAAAACAGAGCCGGAATCGGGCTTTATAATTCCCGCGATTATTTTCGCAAGAGTGGATTTGCCTCCGCCGTTAGGCCCGGTCACAGCGGTAAATCCGTCTTTTACAGTAAGACTTATATTTTTCAGAATTTCTTTTCTGTCATCACCGTTTTGAGCAGAATAGCAAATATTTTTTAGCTCAAGCATAACTGCCTCCAAAAATTTCAATAAATAAATTATACAATCTTCGGGTAAAAAAATCAATAATATTATTTGAATAATATAAAAGGATATGATACAATATATTCAATAAATTTACCCGGAGCGAATATATGGATATAATAAAAACTCTTTCCGATGAATTCGGAGTATCTCAAAAAACCGCGGATAACATTGTTACTCTGCTTGACGATAAGAATACCGTGCCCTTTATCGCAAGGTACAGAAAAGAAATGACCGGCTCTATGAACGATCAGGTGCTCCGCTCTTTTGCAGACCGCCTTTCTTATTTAAGAAATCTTGACAAGATGCGAGAAAAAATCAAAAAAGCCGCAGCCGAATGCTCAAAGCTCACCGATGAACTTTCTTTGAGTATCGACTCTGCATTAACTTTAAGCGAGCTTGAAGATATTTATCTTCCCTTTAAAAAGAAGAAAAAAACGAGAGCTGATAAAGCGCGCGAATCAGGGCTTGCTCCCCTTGCAGATCTTATATATGATCAGAATACCTTTAGCAATGATCTGAAAGAAGAAGCGCAAAAATACATAAACGAAGAGCTTGGAATTTTATCCGAAGAAGATGCGCTTTCGGGCACCTCGGATATTATTGCCGAAAATATTTCCTTTAATGCCGAAATAAGGAAAAGGCTAAGATATGTCGCTTTTAAAAACGCATTTTTATGCTCACAAAAAGCCAAAGAAGATACCGGTGTTTACTCCGCTTATGAGGATTACCGCGAGCCTGTCTCCAAAATCCCCGGGCATAGAATTTTGGCGATAAACAGGGGAGAAAAAGAGGAGTTTTTAAAGGTCGGCATAGATTTTGATAAGGAACAAGCTCTTTTTATTATCGAAAAGGTTATTTTAAAAGAAAATTCGCCTTATAAAGATTTTCTTTCAAATTGTGCGGCAGACGCTTATTCAAGGCTTATTTTCCCAAGCCTGGAAAGAGAAATAAGAAACGAGCTTACCCTAAATGCAAGCGAATCGGCAATGAAAGTTTTTGAAGCGAATTTAAGGCAGCTTCTTATGCAGCCGCCCGTGAAAGGGAGAGTAACTATCGGTCTTGATCCGGGGTACAGAACGGGCTGTAAGGTCGCGGTGGTAGACGAAACGGGCAAAGTGCTCGATACCGCCGTTATCTATCCCGCCCCTCCTCACAATAAGACGGAAGAGGCGAATAAAATTCTTAAAGCACTTATCCTTAAGCACGGTGCCACTCTAATAGCCATAGGCAACGGAACAGCCGGTAGGGAAACAGAAGCTTTCGCAGCGAAGCTTATAAAAGATCTTGACAGAAAAGATATTTCTTATGCGATAGTAAGCGAGGCGGGAGCAAGCGTTTATTCCGCCTCAAAGCTTGCCGCGGAGGAATTTCCTGAATATGATGTATCTTTAAGAAGCGCCGTATCTATTGCAAGAAGACTTGAAGATCCTTTAAGCGAGCTTGTTAAAATAGATCCCAAATCGATAGGCGTAGGGCAGTATCAGCACGATATGCCGCAAAAGGAATTGAGCGCTGCGCTTGACGGCGTGGTGGAGGAATGCGTAAACTCGGTAGGAGTCGATCTAAACACTGCCTCCGCTCCACTGCTTTCAAAAATCGCGGGAATAAATTCCGCAGTTGCCGCAAATATAGTTTCTTTCCGCGAGGAAAGCGGAAAGTTTTCCTCAAGAAAAGAGCTTAAAAAAGTTCCGAAATTAGGCTCTAAAGCCTTTGAGCAGTGCGCCGGATTTTTAAGGATAGAGGGCGGAATCGAGCCGCTCGATTCAACCGCCGTGCACCCCGAAAGCTATAAAACAGCGGAAAATATTTTAAAGCTCTGCGGATTTAAAAAAGACGATATAAAAGAGCGAAAAATAAAAAATATCTCGGAAAAAATCAAATCTTTGGGCGAGGATGATATCGCCGAAAAATTAGGTGTGGGAAAGATCACACTAAGCGATATTCTTTCTGAGCTTGAAAAGCCGTGGCGCGATCCGCGAGACGAAATAGAAAAGCCTATGTTAAGACAGGATGTTCTCACACTTGACGATCTAAAGCCCGGAATGGAGCTTATGGGCACAGTGCGAAACATCATAGATTTCGGAGCATTTGTGGATATTGGCGTTCACGAAGACGGTCTTGTGCATATTTCTCAGATATCCGATAAATTCATCAAGCACCCGCTCGATGTTTTAAAAGTCGGGCAGTCGGTCAAAGTCCGCGTTTTATCCGTAGACAAAGAAAAAAGCAGAATATCTCTTTCAATGAGAAAGGAAACTTAAATTAATGAAAAAGCAAACAAATAATTTAAAGGGCGGTCTTATTCTCCTTATCACCGCGTTTATCTGGGGAATAGCGTTCGTCGCTCAGTCAGACGCGGCTTCAAAGATACCGCCTTTCGCTTTTAACGCAATAAGATCATTTATCGGAGCTTTAATGCTTTTATTGCTTATGTGCTTTAAAAAGATTAAAACAGGAGAAAAAGTATTCGTTTCAAAAGCCGCTCCTAAATTCCTGGTCGCAAAGGGCGGTATTATCTGCGGAGTTATGCTTTGGATGTCTGTTAATCTTCAGCAGATGGGACTAACATATTATGAAAAGCACGGTCTTCCCGGAGGCTCGGCAAGGGGTGCTTTCTTAACGGCTTTATATGTCGTTATAGTTCCTGTTCTTTCACTGTGTTTTAAAAGGAAGGTTTCGCCGATTATATGGATATCCGCCGTCATTGCCGTTTTGGGCGCATATTTGCTCTGCACTGCAGGCCTCGGAGGCTTTAATAAGGGCGATATCTTGATGCTTGCCTGCGCGCTCAGCTTTTCACTGCACGTGCTCTCGGTAGATACATTCTGCAATGAGGTCGGCGGAATAAGGCTTTCGATGATACAATTTTCAGTCTGTGCGGCATTATCTTTTATAACCGCTCTTATCTTCGAAACCGATCCGTTTAACCTCGAAAACATAATCGCGGCTATAATTCCGATATTATTCTTAGGAATAATGTCAAGCGGAGTAGCTTATACTCTTCAGATAATAGGTCAGAAATATGCCGAGCCGTCTGTTGCCTCGCTTGTCATGAGCCTTGAAAGCGTTTTCGGGGCGCTCGGAGGCTGGATAATTTTAGGGCAGACGCTGACGCTTTTGCAAATAATAGGCTGCACACTTGTTTTTATAGCCATAATAGTCGCACAGATACCGGAGATCCTTTTTAATAAAAAAGCATAAACAATAACAAATTGTTTCCTATTGTATTTTCTAAGGAGGTCTATAAATGAAACTCACCTTTTTAGGCGCCGCTCACGAAGTAACGGGCTCCTGTTCCCTTCTTACAGTGAACGGGAAAAACATTCTTATCGACTGCGGAATGGAGCAGGGCGAGGATATTTATGAAAACTGCGAACTGCCTTTTCCCGCAAACGAGATTGACGCCGTGCTTTTGACCCACGCGCATATCGATCACTCGGGGATGCTCCCTGCCCTTGCGGCAAAGGGCTTTAAAGGCAAAATTTTCGCTACTTTTGCAACTTATAAGCTCTGCGAAATAATGCTCAGAGATTCGGCACATATTCAGGAATTCGAAGCCGAATGGCGCAACAGAAAGGCAAAAAGAGCAGGAACGCAGGAATATGTCCCCGTTTATACAATAAATGATGCCGAGGCGGCAATAAAACTCTTTTGTCCTGTTTCTTATAAAGAAAGCTTTGAGGTGATAGGCGGCGTTACCGCCTACTTTACAGACGCGGGTCACCTTTTAGGCTCTTCTTCGATAAATCTCACCGTAACGGAAGACGAAAATACCCGCACCCTGCTTTTCTCCGGTGATCTCGGAAATATCGACAGACCGCTTATCCGCGATCTTCAAACACCCGATAATGCCGATTATGTTATAATCGAATCGACCTACGGCGACCGGCTCCACGGAGAGCGCACCGATTATGTTTCGGCTCTTGCAGGTGTGATAAACGATACCTTTAAAAGAGGCGGAAATGTTGTAATCCCCTCTTTTGCGGTGGGAAGAACGCAGGAGCTTTTATACCTTTTAAGAATTATAAAAGAGCAAAATCTGACCGTTTTCCCGGATTTCCCCGTGTTTGTGGACAGTCCGCTCGCAGTGGAGGCAACCGGCATTTATTCAAGCGGTCTTACCGATTATTACGACGAGGAAACGCTCGACCTTTTAAGCCGAGGCATAGATCCGATCAAATTTCCCGGTCTTAACCTTTCCGTTACTTCCGACGACTCTAAAATGATAAATTTCGATCAAAGACCGAAAGTGATCCTCTCAGCATCCGGAATGTGCGAGGCAGGAAGAATAAGACACCATTTAAAGCACAATCTCTGGAGAAGCGATTCGACTATTCTTTTTGTCGGTTATCAGGCGGAGGGCACAATAGGAAGAAAGCTTATCGATGGTGTAAAGAATGTCAAGCTGTTCGGTGAGGAGATAACCGTCAATGCAAAAATCGAAACTCTCCACGGAATAAGCGGCCACGCAGATCGGGATATGCTTTTGTCCTGGCTTGAAAAATTAAGCAAAAAGCCGAAACACATTTTTGTAAACCACGGTAACGATACAGTGTGCGACAGCTTTGCAGAGCTTGCCTCAAAAACTTTAGGCGTTTTGGCAACAGCTCCCTACAGCGGCGATGAATTCGATCTTATATCGGATACCTGCACGGCTAAAGGAAAGATTGTCAGGATCGAAAAATCGGTATCTCCCGGAAGAGCGAGAGCTGTTACCGTTTATCAAAGACTGCTTGACGCGGCAAAAAGGCTTTTATCCATCGCAAAATCATCGAATGAAATGGCAAATAAAGATATGGCTAAATTTGCGGATCAGATAACCGCGCTTTGCGACAAAATGGACTCAAAAAAGTCAAAACCTCCGGCTAAGCCGGAGGCTTGAGTAAGCCCTAGAAGGGCATTTTACAGACTAAACCCCTAAAGGGG
>CAKSGV010000005.1 GCA_934454845.1 uncultured Eubacteriales bacterium
GGGTCAAGCTGCACATAGGGTCTGCTGCTTCTCATTCAATCAAATCACCTCCAGAAATAGAAAAAGCCGAGTGATTTTCGTTAAGTGAAAACCACTCGGCTATGTAAAAGCGGCATCAGCTTTTTGCCAATGCCGCCGTTCTCGGTTATAAAATGCCTGCCTTTTTCAGATAACCCACGCTGTCATAGCAGCCTCGGAAATAAATTGCTTCCTGCTGCATATCGCAGAGCCTCGCCCGAAGCTCCAGAATTTCTATCAGCGCCGTACATTCCTGCTCGGATAAATCGCTTGATTTCTCCGTATCGAACACCGCCATTACTTTCGGATACTGCCTGTAAAGGCTCTCTATCTTTTCCTCTATGGAACGGTATTCGGAATTGGTTTCTCTCAGCTTGGATATAACGGAGCTTAGAT
Organism: uncultured Eubacteriales bacterium; assembly: GCA_934454845.1. Lineage (GTDB taxonomy): Bacteria > Bacillota > Clostridia > Oscillospirales > Acutalibacteraceae > UBA737. The sequence goes on from CAKSGV010000005.1 coordinate 415, forward strand.
ACTCCTCGAAAATATTGCTGTGCGCATCGACAAAGGTTTCAAATTTGAAATTATCAAGCACGGTTTTCACCTCCGATTTTAATACTTCTTGTACCTATTATACTGCCCCAAAAAGGTCATTACAAATATACAAACAGCATTATCTCTCTCGATTTGCACATTTTCTTTCGGGTTGTCTCTCGCTCTGGTCTGGCTCTGTATCCATAACGGAACGGTCTTTCTCATTCAGATTAAGCTCGATATTGAGAGCGTTCAGTCGTTCCGTCTTTTCCCGCAGCTCATCTTCAAAGGCAAAAGGCTTTTCAACCTCCGCTTTTGCGGTTTGTAGCTGTTCAATGGTTTCCGTCCGCTTTGTCCTTGCAACCTCCAATTTTATAGGGATTTTCGCAAGCTCATTTTCAATTCGGGTCAGATTGCCGAGCGCATCGCTGCCTAATTCTACCTTGTGCTTTGCTTTCCCACAAAGGTTTAGGCAGTAATGGGTGTTGAGCGTATCATAATAAACCTCCATTCTAAAGCCACGGTAGCTGCCGATTTCCACGGGATTGGCAAGAGTGCTTTCCTTGCAGACGGCAAGGAGCATTTCGCCTGCGGCTGCTTTTTCGGTGTAGGTCACGCCTTTTAGGGTCATCGGGCAGAACTTATCCTCGCCCTGCGGCTTGTGCTGTTCAGCAAGAGCCGTGTCGCTTTCATAGCCTGCGATGCGTTCCTCATACTCCTTTATGGTCTGCGGATAGAATTTGAGTATCCTATCCTCAAGGTCGTAATGCTCGGAGAGATAGCTTTGTTTGAGTACACGCAGCTTCGATACCTGTATATCCAAGTCCATTTTCTCCTTGAAACGCTCATCGCCTGTAGCAAGCATTTTGACCTCGGCAAAGGACAGCGCAACCTCGTCCACATCTTCGGCAGAACGGACGGGGCTTTTGCTCGTCATTATCTGGCTGATAAATTTCTGCTTGCTCTCTACCAACTGATAGAGGTAGGCGTCAAAGGTCTGCTCGGTAACATAGCGATAGACCTCAACCTCTGGGAACATATTGCCTTGCCGTTCAATGCGCCCTTGCCGCTGTTCAAGGTCGCTCGGTCGCCACGGACAGTCCAAATTATGAATGGCTTTGAGCCTGTCCTGCACATTCGTACCTGCACCCATTTTCGGAGTAGAGCCTAAAAGAACACGCACTTCGCCGCTTCTGACCTTTGCAAACAGCTCCTTTTTCTGTGCGTCGGTAGTCGCTTCGTGAATAAAGCGTATCTGCTCCGCAGGGATACCCCTGTCGGTCAACTTTGTTCGTATATCGTCGTACACATTGAAAGTGCCGTCGTTTTTGGGCGTTGACAGGTCGCAGAATACAAGCTGCGTCGCCCGTGTGTCGGCGTTTTCCGCCCAGATACGGTACACATTATCCACGCAGGCGTTGACCTTACTGTTTTCAAAGTCTGGCAGCATCGGGTCGATAAGCCTTTGGTCGAGTGCCAATTTTCGCCCGTCATTTGTAATTTTCAGCATATTGTCGATATACGGCTCTACAAGTCTGTCACGGACTTTCTCGGCTCTCTTTGCGAGGGAAGCGACCATTTCCGTTTGAATTTCGCTCGGAGCGACCTTGATATTGCGATAATTGACCTTTGGCACGGGGAGCTTCAGCATATCGGCGGTCTGAATGTCGGCTACCTCACGGAACATCTGCATCAGCTCTGGCAGGTTGTGAAACTTGGCAAACCTTGTTTTCGGGCGGTAACTTGACCCCTCTGGGGCAAGCTCCAACGCCGTTATGGTTTCTCCGAAAGTAGAAGCCCAACTGTCAAAATGCTGCAAGCCATTCCGTACCAGAGTGTCGTACTGCAAATATCTCTGCACCGAGTATAACTCTACCATAGAATTGCTGACGGGTGTACCTGTTGCGAAAATCGTTCCTCGGTTGCCCGTGATTTCGTCCAGATAGCGGCACTTCATAAAGAGGTCGCTTGACTTCTGGGCTTCGGTCTGGGCAATGCCGCCCACTCTGCGCATCTTGGTGTAGAGGTATAAATTCTTGTAAAAATGGCTCTCGTCAATGAACAGGCGGTCAACGCCGAGCTGTTCAAAGTCGATTACCGTATCCTTGCGCTTGGTATCATTGAGTTTGTCGAGCTTTGCCTTGATACTCTTGCGGGTTTTCATAAGCTGCTTGACCGTGAATTGTTCGCCTTTGGAAGCCTGCACATCTTCGATACCACGTTCTATATCAAAGAGCTGCTTTTCCAACTGCATTTTCTGTCGTTCCACGCTCATCGGGATTTTTTCAAACTGACTGTGCCCGATAATGACCGCATCGTAGTCGCCCGTAGCAATGCGCCCGCAGAATTTCTTGCGGTTGCCCGTTTCAAAATCCTGCTTGGTCGTAACAAGGATATTGGCGCTCGGATAGAGCCGCAGATATTCGGAAGCCCACTGACCGACAAGGTGATTGGGAACGACAAACATTGATTTCTGGCATAGTCCGAGCCGTTTGCTTTCCTGTGCAGCCGCTACCATTTCAAAGGTCTTGCCTGCGCCTACCTTGTGGGCAAGGAGCGTATTGCCGCCGTAAAGGATATGAGCAATAGCGTTTACTTGGTGCGGTCTTAATGTGATTTCTGGGCTGATACCTCCGAAAGTGATATGGCTGCCGTCGTACTCACGGGGACGGATACAGTTAAAAGTGTCATTGTAATAACGAACAAGGCGGTTTCGCCGTTCTGGGTCTTTCCATATCCAATCCGCAAACGCCTGCTTGATAGCTTCCTGCTTTGCCTGTGCCGCCGTTGTTTCCTTTGCGTTGAACACCGCTTTCTTGTTGCCGTGTTCATCATACACATAGTCAAAGATACTGACATCACGCAGGTTCAGAGTATCCTCAATGATGCGGTAGGCGGAAGCCCTCTTTGTTCCGTAGGTGCTGTTTGCCTTGACATTATCGAAGTCGGAACTTTTGTTTTCAATAAACCAATCACCGTTAAACTCGGTGTATCGCACCTTGATTTTTCCTCTGGCGTACTGCGACGGGGCAAGCAGCTCCATAACAAACTGCTGAATATCCTCCTGCGGTATCCAAGTCGTTCCCAGACGAACAGAGATTTCGGCAGCGGACAGGTCTTTCGGAATGACCTGTTTTAAGGCTTCCACATTGACTGCAAGCTCTGGGTCATCCTTTGCCGCCGCCTGTGCAATAATGAGCTTTGTGCGGACATTGCCCGACAGATACTCGTCTGCGGCTGCATAGGAAACAGGCTCAGAGTTTGGCACTTTGAAGATAACTCCGTGCAAATCCTTAACGAGCTCGACTTGCGTTTTGCCCGTAAGCTGTTCCATATAGGGCAAATCAACACGAGCTTTCTCTCCGATGGATAGGGCGAGGGCTTCGCTCGATGTTTCAACCGAGGTTACTTCACGGTGCGGCTTGATAGTCCGCTTTGTGAACATATCTGCTTTCCGCTTGAAATTGCCCTCGTCATCAAGCACTTCCAGAGAACACAAAAGAAAATAGCTCTCGTCCGACGCAAAGGCAAGATAATTCCCTCGGCTGTTGATAAGACCGTATTTCTCGGTATAGCTGTCGTACAGACGGTTTAGGTTTTCCTGCTCGGTGCGTATCATTTCCTCTGGATAATCCTCGGTCTGATACTCAATGAGCCTGCGTACACAATCCCGTATTTCAATAAGTCCCTTGATACGATTTTCCGCCGTCATTGATACGGTGGCAGGGGTCATACGGTCATTCTCTCGGAAATAAACCTTGCCGTCTACCAGAGCAAATGAGAAATTGCGTACATTCGGGTCGGCGGGAATGGATGTGTCCTGTTCGTCGGAGATTTGGTCTATCTCATTGTCAAGCTCTGTGATTTCACCGCTTATCTTTTGAACGGCGTCGTTAAGCAGCTCGGACAGAGATTTATCCTCATAGGCTTTGCAGGCAGGCTCTGATTTTCCGAAGCGTGTGCTTTCAAGCCGCATTTGTCCAAGCACCATTTCTGGATGCTGAACAAAATAGCTGTTCATTGTAACGCCGTTTTCGTCCGTGTCCAAATAGACCCAATCTGGCTCAACATCAATCACACGGTCACGCTTTTGCAGAATGAGAATATCGCTTGTGACCTCTGTGCCTGCGTTGGCACGGAATGTGTTGTCTGGCAGACGGATTGCGCCTAACAGCTCGGCTCTCTGGGCAATATATTTTCTTACCTCTGGGCTTGCTTTGTCCATTGTTCCCTTAGAGGTAATGAACATCACAACGCCGCCGGCACGGACTTTATCAAGCGCCTTTGCGAAAAAGTAATCGTGTATGAGGAACTTCTGGGCATTGTATCGGCTGTCGTTCACACGGATTTCTCCAAAAGGCACATTACCGATAACCACATCAAAATGGTCGTCTGGAAGCTTTGTTTGCTCAAAGCCCTCTATGGCAATATTGGCTTTCTGGTAGAGCTGCTTTGCTATTTTACCTGTCAGCGGGTCTAACTCTATGCCGTGGAGCTTTGAGCCTGCCATATTTTCGGGCAGCAAACCGAAAAAATTGCCTGTGCCGCAGGAAGGCTCCAAGATATTACCCTGTGAGAAGCCCAAGCGGTCGAGCACTTCGTACATTGCCTTGATAACAACGGGCGGCGTATAAAAGGCGGTCAGCGTTGACTCCATAGCGGCGTTGTATTCCTCTGGGGATAGGGTCGCATACAGCTCCTTAAACTCATCAGCCCAAGCCGCATTGTGTTCGTCAAACGCCATAGACAAACCGCCCCAACCAACATACCGAGATAGGATTTCCTGTTCTTCGGGCGTGGCAAGGCGGTTTTCGATTTCAAGCTCGTGCAGAAGATTGATAGCCGCCATATTGTTGCGGAACTTTTCTTTTGCTCCGCCTACGCCGAGTGTGTCATCGGTAATGCGGAAATTGTGACGGTCAGCAGATAAAGCGGCTGGAGCTTCCGTCTTTTCTTCGGGCGGTAATTCGGCGTTTGCCTGTTCTAAAATGCTTCGGATATAGCCGATTTTCTCCACTCGGTTAATCGGGAAGCCTGTGCTGTTCTGAAAAGTGATGTCACGCAGGGATACATCGCCGCTTATCCTGCCGACGCTCTCCACAACATATTTGCGGTTGTCTATCGTGATTTCTTTGCCGATAAGGTCGGCGTTGTCCTGTGTGGGAACGGGATCTAAACCTTGTTTAGCCCGTTCCACATACAACCATTCCTCGGCTTCTTTGTCGGCAACCGCTTTCTTGACTGCCGCCAAGCCCTCATTTGCTGCTTCCTCTGTGGGATAGGTCAGGATTTTACCGTAATCATCGGCGTAATATTTCTCTCGGACATTATCCCAGATAGCATAAACATCTTCGGGGTCGGGGAACGCATCCGAGGTCATTAAAATCTCAAAGCGTTCCTCTTGAGGCTCGGATTCATATTCCGAAGCAACCTTTTCCGCATAGGCAATCATCTCATCTGCCGCAGACGCTCGTTCTGGTTCTTCGGATTTCCTGTACCAGTCACTTTCGGTAGCCATAATCTCGGCAAGGAGCTTTTCGTCCTCTGGCGTCAGCTCGGTATTCTGCTCCAAGAACGGGATAAACACATCACGCCCCAAGCGCAGACTATCCATCCGTTCTCGGTAATAATCCTCGCCCTGTCGCTTCCATTCGGGGATAAACGGGCATTGCGGCGACAGGCAGTAATCATAATAATTCCTGATATGGGCGATAAGGTCGCCCTCGCCGTCGCCAATATCAAAGCGCCCCTCATAGTGAAAGTCCTCGCCGCCGACGGTGGCGGTAATCTCAAAATCCGTCTTGTGATACCAACCGATTTCCTTGCTTTCACGCTCTCGGTGCTGCTTTTCGTCCAGAACACCAAGCAGCTTGTTTCCAAGGGCAAAGCTCAAATCCGTATAACGGTCATTAAGCTGCCTGTCGTAAAAAGCAGGGTGTTCGGAAAAGCCGATAGAAAACTGTATTCCGTCTGGCTTTTTCTCGGACGGCGCTTCTGTCCGCTGCTTCTCGGTCACGACAACTTTCAGATGGTCGTTTGCGGGATTTTCCTTGAGCTTTTCCTCAAAATCCTCTCGGCTGTATTCCTTGCCGAACAACGGAAACTCTGCATTTCGGAGCGACACGGCGTTTTCGTCAAAATCTGTGATTTCGTACTTATCTGCACCGATATACACCACATCGCCCTCGTTGTAGAGATAGCGAAGCGGATACAGCTCCCGCAATTCTTCGGAAAATTTCCACGCATTGCTGCGGCTGAAAACCGATGTTGTTTTCCATTGTATCTGGGTCAGAAAATCAAGGAGCTGTTGAACGGTAGCGGGGTCGGACAAGTGCTGTTCCATCTGCTCAGCCGTAACATCGGCAAGGTCAGAACGCTCCACATTGGATAACAGGTCTTTTTCGTACCCGTCCAAGTCACGGATAAAGTCCGACAGTCGCAGGGCAAGGGTATCCCGTTTGTCGGCAGGCGGCAGGTCACGATGAGCGTCGATAAAACGCTGCCTTGCCATTTTCCTTTGGGCGTCAACCTCATATTGGGGAGCTGACACGCTCTCCAGATAATCGGCATAATGGTCTTTTTCTTTCGGATTGAGATAGCGGTTTGCCTTTATCAGCTCACGCAAGCGCTTTTCAACCTTAGACCAACTGAGCCGCAGGTCTGGATTTGTATATGACCCGTGCTTTTCAATGCCGATACCTTTGCCGTCGTGCCATTCGCCGCCGTTTGTTCCGTCGGGGTAAAGGTGCGTTCCGCCGCCTATGCCGTATTCCTTTTTGAGAAAAGCAATATTACTTTTGCTGTCCTCATATTTCTGAAACTGACGGTAGATACGGTATTTTCCGTCTTGAAAGCCGCTTCCTCTTGTCAGAACAGAGTCTATATCTTCCTGTGAAACAGCAAAAGCAGAGGATTTTTCGTCCTCTGCTTCAGCTATCATTTCGATTTGTTCCTCTACGGTAGGAAGATTGACCTTGACCTCATCGGCATTGGCAACGCTTACTTGTAAATCAGCTCGGTCATAATCACTTCCTCCGCTTGGTTGCGGATGTTGTTCATTCTCTGTACCCACTGCATCGGGGCTTTCTCTTTCAGCTCCTCCGTCACGCCCTGTTCGGCTGAAAGCTGCTTCGTCAGAAGCTCCAACCTCTGGAGAGCCGTCTGCTCTGTCTGATACAGATGCTCGTTCAGTTTGCCCGATGTCAGCAGATTGAGATAGGTCACTCGCTTGTGCTGTTCCAGATAGCTCCTGTGCATCTGTGCGTATCTGCCAAGCGGAATTTCTTGCTCGGTCGGTAATGTCAGGTCGGGAATAAGATAATCGCCCTGTCTGCTGTAAGTGATTGCGTTCATTATTTTCGCTCCTTTCGGGTTGTATTCTGCCTATATTATATTGGCTTTTGCTTTCTGGTACAAAGGTGCGATTTGCGCCTTTCTCTGCGATTTGCAGATTTTGTATCGCAAGAGAAATTTCCTTGAGAGCCATTTCGGAAATGTCGCTTGTGGCAATGCCGAGGGCGTTGATAGTCGCAGGCGTATTGAAATTGATAATGTCCTCAAAATCCTCTCGGTCAAAATGCTCCGTTGTATCCAGACCGCAGCGGCTCATCAGCATAAATGCAACGCTGTTTGTTACCAAACGCCTGTAACAGACCTCTACATTAAGGTCGTCCAATTCCTCCAAGAAGCTATCCCTTGTGAAGCCTTTGAGCTGAGAGAAATAGTCTTGCAGATTATCCTCAACGGCGTTCTTTGATGTTTCCATTAGGGCAGAAGCAAGGTCGGTGCTTTCCGTATTACCAAACCTGTCGGAGAGCCTTTCGACAACAGCCTGCTCGTATCGTCCGTTCATCTGCCATATTGGAACGGGGCGGCTGCCGTAATATCCTTCGTGCGTGTCCGAAACATCAAAATAGTATTTAAGGGTATTCCTACGACCCTTCGGGTCGAAAACGGCAATACCCTTACTGTCTTTGTTTACCCAACGCTTAAATCGCTTGTTCCAAATGTCAAGCTCTGCAACGGCGATAGCGTCGGGGCGTTGTGCATAGATTAAAAGCTGTTCGTCAAAGCGGCATTTATAGTTGCGGCAAGCAGCAGCTAAAAAGCTCTGCCACGCCTGCGGATTTTTTGCAACCGCAATACCTGTGCGCCGATACAGCTCCGTAATTAGCTGATACTTCGCAGCCATTGAATTTGCACCTCCTTATTCTGTTTTTGTTATTCGGTCTGTCTTATTCATCGGCAGCACCGCCGAGAAAGGAAATGACCTTGTTCGCTTTAATGCTCTTTTGCAGGTCGTTGATAAGGGCAATGTCCGCAACCGTGATACCCTGCATAGAGAGAATATCGTCCATAGTCATAGCGGAAATTGCTTTTTCATCGGTAAAGCCTGCTTCCAAAACCTTGTTCAAGACTTTGACGGCTTTCTGATTAACAGCCATATTGCAATCCTCCTTTATCGTTCATAGTCGTTTTTTCTCGGAGCTTTCTGGGGCGGCTGCTCCGCCTGTTTCGGCTCGTAGGTCGCCCCGTTTTTCTGCATACGCTCGGCAAACTCGCAGATATGAAAAATGTCGTTGCCGACCTCGGTATGACATTCATCTATAAAGCGGCAGGAATATTCTCGCTTTTCTCCCCAAGCGTTCGTTACGATTATCCTGCCGCCGTCTGGGATACGGAACAGCTCTTTATAGTTCGGGTCAATAAATCGAATACCTTGCTCGGCTTTCTGAATGTGCTTATCAAGCCATTCCTTTACAAAGCAGTAGCAGTAAAAATTGTAGTCGCCCCTTGTGGGGTTGCAGCGCAGCAGATAGGCGTGTTTTTCCGTATCCACACGGAAACCGTACTCTGTGCAATAGCTTCCCTTAAAGGCGCTATCCGCATACTGCCGTGCATACGCACTCATATCGGAACGGCTTTTCAGCAGACCGTATTTATCGGAGCGCAGAGCATTGATAACCTCGTCAAATTCCGCCTTGAACTCGTCCGTTTTCCATTGTGTTCGGGTGTCCGTCCAAGTGGTATAAAAGCCGTATCCAGAGCTGTCAAAATCTCCACGCAGATGACCGATATTGGCGGTCTGTCCCTCAAGCTGCATACTCTGAGCATAGGTGTATTTCTGCTCGGCAGGGGTTAAGGCTCGTATCTCCATATCAGCGTTCCTCCCGACTTTTCTGCCTTTTCTCTTTTTCCTGCGCCTTGATTTTAGCAAGTGCTTCCTTTGCCCAATCGGGCATACATTCGGGCTTGATTTCGCCAAGCACATCGTACCTTTCCCATCTGGCTTGTTCGCCTGTGGCAAGGCAAGTGCCGAACACTGCCCGACCTCTGCCGCCGATAGCTCCGTTTCCTCCGTCAGCCAACACAAGCTGATAGGCGGGGTGCTGATATTCATAGCGTTTCGGCTCGGAATTGATAACGACGACCTTGCCCACAATGTTACGCATACCGTCATCGTGGATACAATGCTCCTTTGTAAACACGGTCTTGTCAAAGGGAAATTTGGCAAGCTCCGCTTTGGTGCGGTCAATCTGCGACTGTACTCGGTCAACAAAAATCTGCATTGCTTCCAGATAATCGTCCGAAGCCACACCCTCTGTCGGCCACGCCGCTGACAGAGGGTTGTGGTAATCGCAGCAGCATACCATAAAGGGATACTGGTCTTTTTTGTCTACGCCGAACACGACCTCTTTATCTCCGATATAGATGCTCTGGATAATCTCGTAATCACCGAGCTTTCTCTTTTCCTCACTCATTCGGCTGCTCCTTTCGTTCTTTTTTCTCTTTCTGCTCATCTAAAATCTTTCGGATACAGACATCGCAGAAAATAACAGACCCGTCCTTATATCGGGGATAAGGACAGGTCTTGCAGTCATATACCTTTTTATCGCTCACGGTCATCACGGCTTTTCTGGCTTTTATCGGGCTGATTGTAGGGCATACGGCACTCCCGCCGATAGCGTTCATTCAGCTTCTTTCTTGCTTCGGACAACTGATTGCAGTAATATCCCCAGAAATAATCCAAGCCGTTTTTGCAGTACCAACACACATAGGGGTTGGGGGCTTCGGGGTTATGACCGATGACAAGCTCACTACTCCCGATAGTATGGCTCTCTATGATTTCATAACCGCTGTTTATCCGTTTTTCCTCCATTTTGCACCTCATTCCTTTGCGTATTTGCGATACGCTTTTTCGCCTGCGGCACGAAGCCGCCTTACACGGGCGTTTCCCATAAGCTCTGGATATTGCGCCTGTAATTTACGGCGTGTTCTGCCGACGCTCTCAAAGCTCGGCAATCCCAGATATTTATACTGAATCATTACCTCGGCAAATGACATAGCCCCTGTATCTTTCAGACAGCCGTTGCAGACTTTCAAATAAAGCAGCATATCGTCGTTTCGGGCTTCCTCGTCCTTTTGTAGAACAGCTCTGACCTTATCCTCAATGGTTTTGAGATTTCTCATAGATTCACCTCCACAAACAGCAAAGGGGCGGCATTTTCAGCCGCCCCAACGCTTGTTACTTCTTTCTATTACGGATATTCAGCCATACCGCAGCGCCTACAATAAACACCACAAGCACGATTGCAATAATGGTCTTTGCTTCCATAAATCAGTCCTCCTTTTTCTTTTTCTTAAAGCCTACAAAGCCAAGAACGCCTGCACCAAGAACAGAAGCAGCCGCAAGGCTTACCCACAAGGCAAGATTAAAATCATCGCCCGTTTTCGGGGTGTCACGAAGCTCGTTGTGCATCTCAACGATAGTGGTAGCACCGACCTTGACCGTAGCCTGCTTGTCGGCGGGCAGGATATATCCTGCGGAAACGCTGTCATTTACCTCGGATACGGTGTATTCGCCAATTCGCAGACCCTCAATATAAATCTCGCCGTTTTTGTCGGTCTTAAAGGTCTGGTCATAGCCGTCAGCTCCCGTTACACGGAATGAGAAGCCCTCAATCTTACCGTCGGAAGAAGTCTTTACGATTTTAAGAGAGCCTTTCTGCGCCGCATTGACAAAGCCCACGCCTGCCTCGTTTTCAACGATATAGGTCTTGCCGTTTTCCTCGATGGACACGGAATACACATTCTCGTCAAGCACAAAGCCTGTCGGCGCAGTTTTCTCACGGACAAGGTATTTTCCGTAGCGAAGCTCCTTCATCTGATAAACGCCGCCGTCAAGCTCGGTCATTGTTCCGAGCAGTTTATCGTCGTTATCCAGCTTGCCGTCACCGTTGGTATCGGCATAGACCTCAAACTCTGCACCTGTGAGCTTGTTATCGGGGTAGTCCTTATCGACCTTAGTCAATTCGATATTGCCCTTAATGAAGTTGTTGACAAGCTCGATTTCCACGACCTCATCAACCGCACCGATTGCGACCGTGATTTCTTCCTCGGAGAGTACAAAACCTGTCGGGCTTTCGATTTCACGGATTACCCAAGTTCCATACGGCACTTTTTCAAAAGAAAAGCTACCGTCAGCAGCCGTAACGGTAGTCTGGATAGCGTTTTCTGTTGTGAATTTCTCTGTGCCTGTCTTGAAAATGCCGATAACCGCACCGCCGAGAGCGTTTCCGTCCTCATCGGATTTCTTACCGCTTACAGAGCCGTAAATGATGTCATTCTCAATGGCTTCGCCGCCGTTGGCTGTGATGTGGACGATAGCCGTTTCCTGTCCCGCATACTCGAAAGTGACGGGATATTTCTGCCCGTTCAAGGTATATGCAGAATTGGTCGCAAGCTCTTTTACATAGTAGCTTCCGATAGGCAGGTCGGTTTTGACCTTACCGCCTCCATTCCCGTCAAGAGAGATAATCTCAATCAGACCGTCGGCGGGGATAACCGTGCTGTCTGCCGCCGTCAGTTCCTTTTCCGCATACAAGCCAAAGGTTACATCAAAAATTTCGCCGTTCTTACCGATGCCGTAGGCTTCGTCCGCCATAAGGCGCTTGATAAGGTCAATTTCTACACGCTGCCTTTCGTTATAGAAAGAAGTGGCGGTTTCGGTAACAGCGACATTCTGACCCGCATATACAAGCTCAACGGCGTGAATTTCCTCGTTCAACACCATTCCAAACGGAGCTGTGATTTCCTTGACCTCGTATTTGCCGAGATAGAGTTCCTTGCTTACCGCCGTACCGTCTGCGCCTGTGGTAACGGTATCGACAACCTCGCCCTTAGAAGCTCTGAGCGTACCGTCCAGAGTATAAATATCCTCGGCGGCGGTAATCTCATAGACTGCGTTCTCAAGCCCAGACACCGTATAGACGGGCTGATACAAGCCGTCTGCTTCATTGACGGAGCTGAACACTTCGCCCGATTTGGATACGGTAATCGTGCCTTTCTGTGCCATATTGGAACGTACTACCTCAATGACGGTAATGCCGCTGTCAATCTCGGAGTTCTCCTGCATCACATCAAAATAGACAGGCTCGGAGTTTAGCACATAGCCATACGGCGCTTGTACCTCAACCAAAGAATAGCCCTTGCCGTATTCCAAGGTCTGCGGCGTAATAAGCTCACCATCGGCTGTGGTATAAAAGGTATCAATGGTCGTCACTTCGGGATAGGTGAAGGTCATCGTGACAAGGTTTCCGTTCGGGTCGTAAATCAGGAAGCCTGCGCCTGCATACGGAATGGTGTTGCCCGTTTCCGCATCTTTCTTCACGACCTTGATATAGCTTTCAAAGTTTGCGTTGTTGATAAGGTAGCAGTAGGTCTGACCGTCCTTGCTGATAAACACATCAAAGGGCTTCATCAGCTCACGCCCCTCCCAACCAGAGGTCTGGCGGACGGTGTAGATACCGTAAGGCATATCCTTTGTCTGGGCAAAGCCGTTTTCATCACAAGTGAGAATATCTCGTTCGGTTTCCTTTGCGGCATCAAAGCTGCCTGCCGCCTTGCAGAACACTTCAAATGTTGCACCTGTTTCGGGCGTTTCAATCTGCGTTTCGCCGTTGTCAGTATGCTTGATAATGGCGATATTGCCCTTGATGACCTGCTCGGTCACATCATTTGCGGTAGAATTAAACTCCACGGTGTAAAGCTCTGGCTCTGCGCCGACCTTGTGGATTGTTCTGTCAAGCAAATAGCCCTCAGACGGGCTGATTTCTCGGACAGTCCAATCGTTGCCGCATACATAATACTTCGTTGTAAACTGACCGTTTTTATCTGTCGTGTAGGTGTCAATGAGTTCTTCGCCCTTATAAATGCCGTAGACCGCACCCGCAAGAGAAGCGTCGCCCTGCGCCGTACCCATTTCTGTATCTGATTTCGTTACGGTCACATTGAATTTTTTGAGAATGTTTGTAAAGCTGCGGCTCGTTACCTTTTCCCATTCGATAGACGCTGTCTGGGAAGCGGGAATGACATAGCGCACCGCCGTGTCAATTTCCTCTACGGTGTAAGGGGCAGCGCCGCTGATAAGCACATTTTCAAATCTTGCAACACCGTTTGCATCGGTCACGGCGTATTCATCAACGGGCAGCCCGCTTAAAGATGTGCCGTAAAGATGGAATTTCACGCCCTCCACCAGATTGTCCTCGGAGCTTTTGATAATCTCCAGACTGCCACGCTTCAGCGTATTGCTGAAAGTCACGGTAGAGGTGTGACCGCTTACGATAGTAATTCTCTGAACGCTCTGCGGCTCATATCGGTCAATCGGCTGTTCTGTGACGGTGTAGACCCCCGGCATCAAAGAAATATCTACCGTGCCGTCTGCTTTGGTCACGACGGTTTGATTTACACCGTTGCCAGAAATATTGAATTTGATGCCAGATACAACACCATCCTCCGAGGTCTTTTTGATAAGACCTGTTCCGTAGGTTTCGGTATCAATCTTAAAATAGAAATATACAGGGTCGGAAGCTCCCGAAACCATTGTTTGCTTGCCTACGCAGCCCCAGATAAGCATCTCGTCGCAATCCAGATTGACGGCTTTCTGTGCGGATACCGTAATTGGCGAGGTAATCATATTGTCGCTTGTAAAGGTGTACTGATTTCCGCTTCTGGACACCTTAATGCCGCTTGCCGAAAGGCTTAAATTAGCGAGGGTGTTGTTTGTGTCGGTAAGGGTCAAGCTGTAATTCTGCCTGTCGGGATTATACTTGAGCGTATAGGTGTCTGCCTTGTTCTGATTTCTTGCGGCAAAGCTCGGAATGGTATAGTGGTTTGCCATCTGCGACAAAATCCAGTCGTAACACTTCTCAGCAGGTCTGCTCTTTAGGGAATAGCGGTAAGTGTCCGCATCAATGCCGTTTGCACTGTGCAGGTCGGACGGGCTTGTGCGGAGCTGCTGCTGATATTCCCAGATAATCGTTTGAGTCGCAAACGCATAATCATCTGTGTTCGTGCCAGTAACAGGCGAGGATTTTCCCTCGTGCCAACCGTACATCAGAGCCATCATTACGCCGAACTGTGCTTCGGTAGGCAGCTTGCGGAAATAGGAGCTGTTTTTGCCGTTCTGGGATACATAGCTGTTTCCCGTATTAAAGTCAATGCCAGACTCTACGCAGTAAACTTGGTGCGTTCCGCTGCTGTCGGTCATAAGGTATTTGCGCTTGGCGTTGCCTGCGCTGATTGTTCTTACAGAGGTGTTGCCGTCGCTGTCGTACACGATGAACGAATAAGAGGATTTGCTGCGATAGTATCCTCCGTCAGAGCCGACATAGTAGTCCCCGAATGAGGAAGTGCAGCTAACGCCTTCCTCGCTCGTCCACGCAAAGGCAGACATCGGCAATGCCATAACCGCCATAACAAGGCAGAGGATAGCCGCCAGAAGCCTCCTTCCGTTCTTCTTAAACTTTGTTTTCATAGACTGTTAAACCGTCCTTTCTTGATTTTGGGTATAAAAAATCCCCCTGTTTTTGAAACAGAGGGATAAGCCTTGCTGCCGCTTATGCAAAAAGGAAGTAAACCAGATATTCACCGTTTCCTTTTGCTTCGCAGCAGATATTAAAATCTGAGATTTCATCAATTCCGTATGCGCTGAGATTTTCAGCGGTATGAAACTTGATATAGCTTTCAAGGCTCTGCTTTAAGGCTTCGCCTTGATTGCTCCGTGACGCCGTTACGGGATTCCACCAGCTTGCGTTGCTCGGAGTGAGAGAGGTATCCAAACGAAGCCCCATTGACTGACCAATACTGATACAATCCGCCTTTATCGCTTCCATATCGAACTCAAAATCATAGGCTGTCTTTGCATTTTCGGAAGCGGCTTGTGTCGGTGTTTCCACAGTCGGCGGATTATTATTTTCCGTAGTGGGTTTTGTTGCAGGTGCTTCTGCTTCACTCCGCTTGACAGGCTCGGTTTGTTTTACCGTTTCGCTCTGAACAGGCTTACACTCCGTTACCTCTGCGGCAGTTTCAAGCGCCGCACTCGTTTCTGGAGCTTTGCTCTCATTACTTTCCGAGGAATAAATGCCCTTGGTGCTTTCGGCTTCGGCAGCAGCTTCGGTTTCCGTCACAAGCTCGCTTTCATCATTTCGTGTGGGGGCTGTTGAAACATCGGAGCAGCCGCCAAGCAGCATTATCAGCACAAGAAGCGCTGCAAACATTGATTTTCTCATCATATCGACCTCCTTTACGGCTTCATTATACGAAAAAAAGCCGATGTCCTCAAAGGTACAAACCGATTTGCGAGATATTGCAGATATTCTTTTCTCGGATAGTCTTGGCAGTAGTTAGGGGGTGAGGTGTGGAGAGGGGGAAGCGCAAAATGCGGCTATCCACGCAAACAGGCAGACCTTGCCTTCGGTGTGCGGCTATCTTTCGTGCGCTTTGTTCCGTTGCAGGTGTCGGTTGTAAAACTCCAACGCCTTGACAACAAAATCCGTTTCCTGTCCTTTGGGAACGGTTTTCGGAATGAGCTTGGTTATCCGTTCATCACGGAAAGCGGGCTTTTCCTTTTGGTTTGGCTTTTCTTCCTCCATAATGGATTGGATAACCTCGTCCGTCAGTTTTCCGTCTTGGTTAAACTTCTTCATTTTGATAGCCTGCGCCAATGAGGGAGTAGCGTCGTTATAGCTCATCGCTTCAAGCAAGGTGTATTGCTGTTCCTCGGCAAGATAGGAAATCTCCACCGCAGGACGGAAAGCAATTTGTTTTTCATCTACCATCTGGAGAATTTCGGGTACAAGCTCGGTCAAGCGGATAAAACGACGGATTTGGTCTTGGCTTTCGCCTACAATATCGCCCAATTTCTCACGGGAAGTTCTATTGTCCGACTTCTGTGCCAATGGCACAGAAGTTAAATCTGAACGCTGTCCCTGTCTGTTCATCGCTTCAAGACGCATTTTGTAGGCA
Organism: uncultured Eubacteriales bacterium; assembly: GCA_934454845.1. Taxonomy (GTDB): domain Bacteria; phylum Bacillota; class Clostridia; order Oscillospirales; family Acutalibacteraceae; genus UBA737. Next base: position 16,720 of record CAKSGV010000005.1, read on the forward strand.
AAGGCTTTTTCACTCGGCATAATAACAGACCTTTGCAGATTGCTTTCCACCATAATGATAATGGCTTCATCACGGGTAAGGTTTTTGACCTCGCATTTGAGGGTTTCAAGCCCCGCAAGCTCACAAGCCTTTTTTCGTCTGTGACCGCTGATAAGCTCATACCGCCCGTCCTCTTTCAAGCGCACGGTAGCAGGGGTCATTACGCCGTTGCGCTTCACACTCTCGACAAGCTGTTCCATATCCTCGTCCATTAAAACCTTGAACGGATGGTCTGGAAACTCGTCAATCTCCGACAGGGGAATATCCCGTATCTTGCTTAAAGCTGCTTCCGCACGGCTTTCGTCCGTCTGGAACAGGTCATCGTAAGCGGTCAGCTCGATTTTGGTTTCTCTGTTTCTCGCCAAGCTCTGCCACCTCCTTTGAGAACTGTTCATACGCTGCGGCAACCTTGCCGCCCTTGTCGTAGGCGAAAATACTTTTACCCTCTGCGGTTGCTTCCACCGCACGGATAGAATGAGGTATCTCGGTATCAAACACCTTAATTTTCTGACCGTAGGCACTCTTGACCGTTGCCGTGATTTCTTTTGAAATGTTGGTACGGGGCATAACCATTGTCATTAAGATACCGTCAATTCTGAGTTTGGGATTGATTTGCCGCTTGACCATTGACACGGAGCGAAGCAACAGCTCTAAGCCTTTTGCAGAAAGGTAGTGGGGCTGCGTTGGGATAACCACACTGTCAGCCGCCGCCAGTGCGTTAATGGTTATCATACCTAAGCTCGGCATACAGTCGATAAGCACATAATCGTAGTTTTTCTTAACCTCATTCACATAGATTTTCAGAACACGTTCACGGCTCATCGCATTGATTAGCCTTACCTCAAAGCCCGATAACTCAATGTTTGACGGGAGCAGGTCAACACCCTCGCTGTGGGATAAAATCCCTTGCGAAACATCAAAAGATTTATCGTCTATGATGTTCTGCATTATTGTGGAGAGCGTAATGGGTAAATCGTCTGGTCGGCTGTATCCCAGAGCCATTGTGAGATTTGCCTGTGCATCGGCATCAATCAACAGCACTCTTTTTCCTTGCTTCGCCAGACCCACACCCAGATTGACCGCCGTTGTGGTCTTGCCAACACCGCCTTTCTGGTTGGTCAGAGCAATCACTTTGCAATTTGACATAGCTGCGTTCTCCTTTCGCATAGATTTAGCCGCTTTGTCAGGGCGGCTATGTAAATCGTACAGAGAACGCAAAAAGCCGCTTACTCTTATGGAAAAGAATAAGCGGCTCATACTTGAATTGCCTTAGACATATTCGATTTTCATTTTCTTGACGGACGCATTGGCTACCTTGAAAATGAGTTCGTCGACGCAGTCCGTATATCTGCCTTGCCGTATGAGAGCGTTTTTCAGCTCCACAAGGCTATGTAATATCAGCGTTCTTTCGTGACTGCCTACATATAGATGAGTGGTTTTGTCTTTCATACGCTCGACCTCCTTGCGTTTATATTGTACTGTAGGTCGGTGTCAAGGTCCAATGTGCGATAGGCTTGTCCTATGCAACATCGGGAACAGCGGCGTAGATATTGATTGTTCTCATGCTGCCACGCTTAACTACCGTAGGATGCTCGGAGAAGTCCACTTTGTTATTTTCGCCGTACTTCAACACCTTGTCCGATGTCTTTAAGCTATGTACCCAAAGCCCACAAAACGCAGGATTTTGAGCTGAATTTGTGCTGTGGAACATTTCCGATGCTTCTCTGGGTACCGAAGAGCTTGCACATCTTGAAATGATCTGCGCTATGGTACATCAGCTGACCAAAAATCTCACTCCCGATCAGATAATGAAATCGGGATTTGATAAATATTTCGTGGATCACACGACAGGAGTTTACCCCATAGCCGCTTCCGCTATGCCGTGGGACGCAAATTCCATTCAGGCTACAGGAGATATTCTAGCCGACCTCCACGAGGACCTCGCCGCGGAGCAAAAAGCAAGAGTGACTTACGATAACCTTTTAAGACTTATCGACGATCCCGATGTTCTCGATCCGCTGAGATTCTTAAGAGAAAGAGAGATAGTCCACTATCAGCGCTTCGGCGAAATGCTCAGAAGAACTACCGACAGGCTTGATCAAAAGAATTTCTATGCCTGCAACCCGAGCTTTGATAAAAACTGCCCTAAAAAATAAAAAAATGTAATCGATTTAAAAAAGAGTGCGAAAGCGCTCTTTTTTTATTTGTTTATCTTGTAAAATAGGAAAAAATATGGTAATATAAAGAAAGATATATTATAAGGAGAAATGCCCCTTGTCGTTTCCTTTGGAAAGAATAAGAAATTTTTGCATAGTTGCTCATATAGATCACGGTAAATCCACCTTGGCGGACAGACTTTTAGAGCTTACAAACTCCGTTTCAAAAAGGGATATGGAAGAGCAGATACTTGATTCTATGGACCTTGAAAGAGAGCGCGGAATTACTATAAAAGCGCACGCTGTAACGCTTTATTATACCGCCGCCGACGGCGAGGAATACGAGCTTAATCTTATCGACACTCCCGGACACGTGGATTTTAATTATGAGGTTTCAAGATCGCTTGCCGCCTGCGAGGGCGCGATATTAGTGGTTGACGCTTCTCAGGGAATTGAGGCGCAAACTCTTGCTAACACTTATCTTGCGGTGGATCACGGACTTGAAATATTGCCCGTGATAAATAAGATCGATCTTCCCTCGGCCGATCCCGAAAGAATAAAAAAAGAAATTGAAGATGTGATAGGAATCCCGGCCGACGAAGCGCCGCTGATTTCGGCAAAAACAGGACTTAATGTCGAGCAGGTGCTGGAGCAGATAGTAAAATCGGTGCCGGCTCCGAAAGGCGACAGAAACGCGCCCTTAAAAGCGCTTATCTTTGATTCTTATTATGACGCTTATAAGGGAGTTATAGTATATTTCAGAGTTGTGAGCGGAACACTAAAATCGGGCGATACCGTGCGGATGATGGCGACGAATTCCGATTTTGAAGTTGTGGAAATAGGAAGAAAGAAAGCGACCGACCTTTCCCCCTGCGACTCGCTTGAAGCAGGAGAGGTAGGATATCTTGCGGCGTCTATTAAAACCGTTTCCCAGGCAAGAGTAGGCGACACCATTACTTTGGCTGAAAATCCTGCCGACGCTCCTCTTCCGGGATACAGAACAGTTAAACCCGTGGTATTCTGCGGAATTTACCCTGCCGACGGCGCTAAATACCCCGATCTTCGCGAGGCGCTCGATAAGCTGCAGCTAAACGACGCGTCACTTATATTTGAGCCGGAAACCTCCCAGGCTCTCGGATTCGGATTCAGGTGCGGGTTTTTAGGACTGCTCCATATGGAAATAATTGAGGAAAGGCTTGAAAGGGAATATAATCTCGATATTATAACGACAGCTCCCAGCGTGCAATATAAATTCGAGCTTACAAACGGTACCGTTGCAGACGTTGACAATCCGACCAATTACCCCGATCCCGCCTCGATAAGTCAGGCTATGGAGCCTGTATCAAATGTGCATATCTATTCTCCGAGCGAATTTGTGGGAACTATTATGCAGCTTTGCGAGGAACGCAGAGGCGAATATAAAGATATGAAATATATGGGAGACCGGGTGGATATCCATTATATTATGCCTACGGGCGAAATAGTTTACGATTTCTTTGATCTTTTAAAATCCCGCACCAAAGGCTACGCAAGCTTTGACTACGAGCCTGACGGATATAAAAAATCAAATCTTGTTAAGCTTGACGTGCTTATTGCCGGCGAAACGGTGGACGCGCTTTCATTTATTGTATTTAACGACAATGCTTATAACAAAGCGCGCAGAATAGCGGAAAAACTTAAAGATTATATCCCCCGCCAGCTTTTTGAAGTGCCGATCCAGGTTGCCGTGGGCGGAAAAATAATCGCGAGAGAAACGATAAAAGCACTTAGAAAAGATGTTCTTGCGAAGTGCTACGGCGGCGATATTTCAAGAAAGAAAAAGCTGCTCGAAAAGCAAAAAGAGGGCAAGAAGAAAATGCGCAGGCTCGGCTCCGTGGAAGTGCCGAAAGACGCATTTATGGCAGTGCTTAAGCTTGACGAATAAATTACAGGTGAGAAAAATGACCGAAAAAAGAAAAAAAGCATTGAGAAAAAGAAGAATTTTTGTTTCTGTCTGCTGTGTTTTGCTGATAGCGCTTGTTGCGGGTATAACATTCGGAACAAAAGCGGTGATAAAGTCGGTAAAATCAAAACAAAGCTCGACGGATGCTAAAGTTTCCGCAAAAGCGGAAAAGACCGACATAAAAAAGCAAACCGATCCTGCTTTTGACGATACAAAACAGTTAGTTACAATAGGCGGAGTTGAGCTTGACGCGAATTTTAAAAATCTGCTTCTTGTTAACGGCTCTCACCCTTTAAGCGAGGATTATGATTATACAAAGGATCTTATGACTATTCCGGGGGAATATCATAACGGGCAGCTCGATCAGATAAACAAAGATATCTGGCCTTATCTTAAAGCTATGATAGACGATGCGAGAAAAGAGGGAGTGAACCTCTCTGTCTGGTCACCCTACAGGTCATATAGCATTCAGCAAATGCTTTTTAACAGGCAAAAGCAAAAACAGATAGAAGCAGGAGTACCCGAATCCGAGGCTGACGCCAAAGCGGCAACCATAGTTGCAAGGCCGGGCACAAGCGAACACCATACGGGGCTTGCCGCAGATATCAATATGGCTGACGACGCTTTTGAAAATACCCCTATGTATGCCTGGCTTACAGAGCATTGCCAGGATTACGGCTTTATAATGCGCTATCCGAAAGATAAGATCGATGTGACAGGCGTAATTTACGAATCATGGCACTACAGATTTGTGGGAATAAATGTTGCAAAGGATATAAAAAGCAAGGGTATCACGCTTGAAGAATATTTAGAGCTTAAAGGCATATAGAATTAAACCGGGGAGGAAACCTTACAATGGATTGCAAGCAGTTTTTTGAAAAGTTAAACGGGAAGAAAATCGCCGTGTGCGGTATAGGAATAAGCAACACGCCGCTTATAAAAAACTTCCTTGAAAAGGGAGCGAGAGTGATAGCCTGCGACCGCAGGACAAAAGAGCAGATAGGCCCTGTTGCAGACGAGCTTGAAAGCGAGGGTGCGGAGCTTAAACTCGGCGAGGACTACTTAACGGACCTTGAAGTGGATATAATTTTCAGAACTCCCGGAATGAGCTTTAATCTTCCCGAGCTTGTAAACGCAAGAAAAAGAGGAATAGCCGTAACGAGCGAAATGGAAGTGTTTTTCGATCTTTGCCCGGCGACTATCTTTGCCGTAACAGGCTCAGACGGAAAAACCACTACCACCACTCTTATCGCCAAAATGCTCGAAGCCGAGGGTAAAAAGGTTTTCGTGGGCGGAAATATCGGAAAACCGCTTCTCCCCGAAATCGAAAAAATCACACCCGATGATTTCGTGGTTGCGGAGCTTTCTTCATTTCAGCTTATCTCTATGAGAAAAAGCCCCGATGTGGCTGTGGTTACAAATGTTGCTCCGAATCATCTCGATATCCATAAGGATATGGACGAATATGTTGAGGCAAAGAAAAATATTCTTCTTCATCAAAACGCCTTTTCAAGAACTGTTTTAAACCGTGATAATGAAATAACCGAGAGCTTCCGCTCGTTTGTAAGAGGTCAGTCGCTGGGTTTCAGTATGAAAAGAACTCTTCACAACGGCGCCTGGCTTGATAAAAAAGGCATACTTCATATGGCCTACCGCGGAATTGACGTTCCTGTGCTTGACAGAAAAGATATAGCAATAATCGGCGACCATAATGTCGCAAATTATCTTGCCGCTATAACCGCCGTTTGGGGTTATGTGGGAGTAGACGCTATCAAAAAGGTCGCTAAGGAATTCGGCGGAGTGCCGCACAGAATTGAGCTTGTGCGCGAAAAAGACGGAGTTAAATATTATAACGACTCTATCGCCTCTTCGCCCACAAGAACTATTGCGGGTCTTAAAGCCTTTAATAAAAAAGTTTTGCTTATAGCAGGCGGATATGACAAACATATTCCATTTGAGCCGCTTATGCCTTATCTTGTAGAAAAAGTCAAGGTACTCTATCTCTGCGGAACGACCGCGCAAAAAATAGAAGACTGCTTAAAAGCTTACGAGGGATATAACGGCTCTCCCGAAATAGTCAGGACCGAAGATATAAAAGAGGCGACTGTTCTTGCCTCCAAAAGGGCGGAAAAGGGAGATATCGTGACTCTCTCTCCTGCCTGCGCCAGCTTTGACGCTTTCCCGAACTTCGCCGCAAGAGGCAATTATTTTAAGGAAGTAGTGAATTCACTTTGAATTTTATAAAGGATACTCTTTTTTCGCTTACACATTTACAGTCCTTAGGAAATATAACCGCCGCGGCAGATAATTGCGCGGAGATCTTAAAAGATTTTGCCGAGACAAAAAGGCAGGGCTCTTTGACCGTGAAAGGTTATATAAAAGGTGAAAGTGACTATAAAATATTGCTTGACGCTCATATCGATCAGATAGGTTTCACCGTGACCGATATAAGCGACGACGGATTTTTAACAGTGGCAGCCTGCGGAGGAACAGATTTAAGAATTCTGCCCTCAAAAAGAGTGGATATTCACTCTAAAAGCGGTGTTTATCCCGGAACATTCTGCAGTATTCCGCCGCACCTTTTAAAGGGCGATTCGGAATTCGAAGATATCAAGGATATTAAGATCGATTCACTTTTAGGAGAAAAAGCGAAAAAAATTATCGCTTTAGGCGATTTTGTAACTTTCGGAGGTGAACCCTACGCTTTACTTTCAAGCCGTGTTTTATCCCCGGCGTGCGACGACCGCGCGGGAGTCACCGTGCTGCTTGAGCTTGCGAGAAGATTCAAAGCGGAAAAGCCGCCGGTTTCGGTTGCTTTTCAGATAAGCAATATGGAAGAATTGGGACTCAGAGGCGCCAAGACCGCTGTGTTTGACGAAAACCCCGACGAGGCAATAGCAATTGATGTCAGCTTTGCAACAGCTCCCGATGTGCCCTCGGACAAGGCAAAGGAGCTTTCAAAAGGCGTTATGATCGGAATTTCTCCTACTCTTAACAGAAAAATTTCCGATAAGCTTTTAAAAACCGCCGAAGATTTTAATATATCTTATCAAACAGAGGTTATGGCATCCTCCACCGGTACAAATGCCGATGCTGTTTCCCTTACAAAATCGGGGATAAAAACAGGTCTTGTTTCTATCCCTATAAGAAATATGCATACTCCCTGCGAGGTGCTTGATCTGTGCGATATTTTAAGCACCTGCGATATTTTGGAAAATTATATCCGCTCGGGAGGAATAAAAGATGAATGATTTAACGGATATTTTAAAAGCTCTGTGTCTTTCCTGCGGAATTTCGGGCAGAGAAGAAAATATCAGAGATATAATAATAGATCTTATTAAGGATCACTGCGAATACAGGACCGATAATTTAGGAAATATAATCGCATTTAAAAAAGGAAAAAATACAGCTTCAAAAAAAGTTATGTGCGACGCTCATATGGATGAGGTCGGGTTTATAATAACCGATATCACAAGCGACGGATTTTTGAAATTCGCGTCAGTCGGAGGGATAGACGCGTCGGTCATTCCTGCCTCTAAAGTAATTGTGGGCGAAAATAATATCCCGGGAGTTATAGGAATAAAGCCCGTTCACTTATCCGATAAGTCAGAGCTTAAAACCTCACCAAAAGAAAGCTCGCTTTATATAGATATAGGAGCAAAAAATAAAGAAGAGGCTCAAAAAACCGTTAAAATCGGCGACAGTGCCGTGATGCAGGGCGATTTTATAAAATCGGGAGATAATATCCTCTCTAAGGCTATTGATGACAGGGTAGGCTGTGCAGTACTGATAAAAATGCTGCAAACTCCTGCCGATTATGATTTTTATGCCTCGTTTTCCGTTCAGGAAGAAGTCGGATTAAGAGGCGCCGCCGTCTCAGCATACGAAACAAACCCCGATTTTGCCGTTGTGCTTGACGCAACCACTGCCTCCGATATCCCCGGCTCTTTGCCAGAAACGCAGGTTTGCAATTTAGGAAGAGGAGCAGTAGTTTCTTTTATGGATAAAGCCACACTTTATGATAAAGAGCTTTATAATGCAGCATTAAATTCTAATATTCGGTGCCAGCCCAAAAGGGCGGTTGCAGGAGGAAATAATTCGGGAAGGATTCATTTAAGCCGCAACGGAATAAGAACTATAGCGCTCTCTTTGCCCTGCAGATATATCCATTCGCCCTCAAGCGTCTGCGATATCAATGATGTAACTTCCCTATTTGAGCTTGCAAAATATATGATAGCGCTTTGCGCTTCGGGTAATATATGATAAAAACCACTCTTATTTTGCCAGATGTTTTAAGTGACGATCCGCAATCGGTAAAGCTCTCTTCTGTTTTTGAGCTTTATAAAAGCGAGGCTCTGTTTTTTACAGACGAAAACGAAAATTTTATTCTCTCTTTACTCGACGGTAACGCGGTTTTATGCGGAGAAGTAAAAGAAAGTGAAGAACTGCTCCCTTTTTTAAAGGCGGCAGGGGCAAAAACTGTTTTTTTAAGCGCGAAAAATGCCGAAAAAGCGGGTTTTAAGGATAAAAAAACAGTAAAAGTTTTTAAAAAAACAAAAAATAAAGATCTCAATCTGAAAAGCGACGCGCTCTCTTCGAAAGAAGTTTATACCATGCTAAGATCGGGAGGGTTTTCTCTTCCGCCTTACGAGTATTTCGCCCCCGATTACTGCAGAAGAATAAATCACAAAAAAGCTGCGCTTTTTGCAAATTTAAACGAATGCGCCGCAGTGGGATTTTTATATAAGGATATATGCCTTATAAACGGAATAGTAAGCTTTAAAAAGGGCGGAGGAAGAAAAGCTGTAGACGGACTTTTTTGCGAAAGCAAAGCTGAAATTATGCTAGCCTGCGCAGAAGAAAAAAACAGCGGATTTTATGAAAAATGCGGATTTAAAGCCGCAGGCTTTTGCGCATACTGCAATATTTAATATAAAGGTGAAAAATTAAAAATGTCTTTTTTCAAATTTTCAGAAGAAATAAAAGCTCTCGATCTAAAAGCCCTCGAAATTACCAAAGAAAGCTTTAAAAAAATCGAAGAAATATCCGAATATAATTCACAAAAGGTACTCAAAGCTTTTACCGATAACTGCGTGAGTGAGCCCGATCTCGGGATCAGCACGGGTTACGGTTACGGCGATCAGGGCAGAGATAAGCTTGATAAAATTTTAAGCGCTTGCTTCGGCACGGAAGACGCGCTCATCCGCCACAGCTTTGCCAGCGGAACGCACACTTTGAGCGTGGCTCTTTTCGGCATTTTAAGGCCGGGAGATAAGGTGCTCTGCGTTACAGGCAGACCTTACGATACCATAATCGGAGTTTTCGGGATCGACGAAAGGACCGACGGCTCGCTTGCCGATTTCGGCATAGGATATTCTCAGGTAGACTTAAAAAACGGCAGACCGGATATCGAGGCTATAAAAAGGGCTTTAAAGTCCGATGAATATAAAATGGTCTATATTCAAAGATCTCGCGGATATTCTTTAAGACCGAGCCTCAGCATTGCGGATATCAAAGAGATATGCGATGCCGTAAGATCGATAAAAAAAGATACCGTGATAATGGTGGATAACTGCTACGGTGAATTTGTGGAAAAAGAAGAGCCATGCTCTGCCGGTGCAGACCTCTTTGCGGGCTCGCTTATTAAAAACGTGGGCGGAGGAATTGCAAGGAGCGGCGGATATATCGCCGGAAAAGCAAAATATATCGAAATGTGCGCCGCAAGAATGACCTGTGCGGGAGTAGGGAGAGAAGTCGGAGCGAGCCTCGGCAATAACAGGGAACTTTATATGGGGCTTTTTGCGGCTCCCCACACTGTGGGCGAGGCGCTTAAAACCGCTGTGTATGCCTCGGCGGTGTTTGAAGAGCTTGGATTTGAAGTGTCTCCCGAAAGCCTTGAAGAAAGGCACGATATTATTCAGAGTATCACGCTTAAAAGCAGAGAGCTTTTGATAGATTTCTGCCGCGGAATTCAAAAAGGATCGCCTATCGATTCATTTGCGGTGCCCGAGCCTGCACCTATGCCCGGATATACAGACGAGGTAATAATGGCGGCAGGCGCATTCACACTCGGCGCCTCTATCGAGCTTTCGGCCGACGGGCCCTTAAGAGAGCCGTATGCCGTGTGGCTGCAGGGAGGGCTTAACTTCCATACAGCAAAGATCGGAATTTTATATGCGGCAGAAAATGTTTTAAACTCCAAAGGAGAATAAATTATATGAATACTATTTTCCCAGGCGAGGTCTATGATGTTATACCCACTCCCACGGGTATAGTTTTTTCCTATTGTAAGGAAAAAACAAAAGAAAATATAATAATCGGATATAAGATGATCACCTTTGAAACGGGAGTTATGGTCGATATCGCGAAAAATGTTTATCTTATGTCAAAATTCGGGAGCAATTATGCCTCCGCTTCAAATCTTTGTGCGAACTATATCACCGCAAAAACAATTTTGCTGCCGCTGAGCAAGGTATTTGTCTGCTCCGCTAAGGGCGATGCTTATATAGTCGACAACTCGGGGCAGACCGTGTGGAACGGAAGATTCACTTATAAGGACACCGCCCCGTCGGACATAGCGGTGTTTGAAGATTCGTTTGTAGCGGCGTTTAAAAAGTATAACGCTCTTATAAAATTCAATATGAATACTTTCCGCGAGGAATTGAGAATAGGCGGTCAGGTTTCGCCGTTTAACAGACCGAACAGTATATTTATAGAAAATTCTTCTGCTTTTGTCGCGTCTACGGGCGATAAAAGGATAATAAAAATAGACCTTAAAAATTTCGAAAATGAAATTTATCTTAGAACAAAAGAGCCCGTTTATTCCTATACAAAGGTTAAAGATTACGAATTTTTACTGCTTAAAACAGGTCTTTATATGCTGTAAAACAAAAAGGAGCAAAAAAATGTTTGAAAGAATGCTGTATTTAAAAAGCTTTGACGAGGTCAAAAAATTCTCGGCTTTCGCCGCGGAAAAGGATTATGATATCGAGCTTGTTTCGGGCAAGTATGTTATAAACGCAAAATCAATAATGGGCATTTTCAGTCTTGACCTTACAAAGCCCGTTAAAATGGTCGCTCACTGCGATAAGGCGGCTGAGCTTACCCGTCAGACCGAAGAATTTGCTTACGAAAAAAAGGAAAAAATCAGATAATGGATTATATCGCACTTCGAAAAAAAATAATCGAAAAAGAATTCGGCGGAATGAACGACAGGCAGTTTGAGGCTGTGACAACGGTATCCGGTCCGCTTTTGGTTTTAGCGGGCGCCGGCAGCGGGAAAACGACCGTGCTTGTAAACCGCATAGCATACCTTGTTAAATACGGAAATGCTTATTTAAGCAAAAAAATTCAGGAACACACCGAAGACGATTTAAACGAGGCCTGCGCCTATATAGAAGATAAGCTTGATTTTATCGATAACCCCGCATTTAAAGTTGACGCTCCGAGGCCTTATGAGATTTTAGCCATAACCTTTACAAATAAAGCAGCCGACGAATTAAAAGAGCGCATAAGCGCTAAACTCGGAATTGAAAATTCGGGAGTATGGGCAGGCACTTTCCATAGAATCTGCGGTCAGATATTAAGATACAATGCCGAAAGAATAGGCTATAATTCGCATTTTACTATCTATGATTCCGACGATCAGAAAGCCGCTATGAAAACAATACTCAAAAAAGGCGAGATCGATGAAAAGCTGATACCGATAAAAAGTGCTCTTTCCTTTATTTCGCACTGCAAGGATTCTTTAATCTCTGCCGACGAGGCTTTAAGCGAGGCAGGTAACGATCCGCGAAAAAAAATACTCTGCGAGCTTTATAAAGAATATCAAAAACAGCTTAAATCCTCAAACGCAATGGATTTTGACGATATGATAGTAAATACCGTTAATCTATTTGAGAATTCTCCCGATATTCTCGATTTTTATGCGGGAAGATTTAAGTATGTAATGGTAGACGAATATCAGGATACCAACTTTGCGCAGTACAGACTTATAAGCCTTATTTCTTCCAAACATAAAAACCTCTGCGTTGTCGGCGATGATGACCAGAGCATTTATAGGTTCAGAGGAGCGACCATTGAAAACATCCTCAATTTTGAGGACGAATTCGATAATGCAAAAACCATTCGCTTAGAGCAGAATTACCGCTCCACCTCAAACATATTAGACGCCGCAAACGAGGTGATCTCCCACAACCGTGCGAGAAAAGGCAAAAATCTCTGGACCGATTCAGGGAGCGGCGAGAAGATAACCGTGCGCACCTGCTTTGACGACAGAAGCGAAGCGGAGTATGTGACAGACGAAATACTTAAAAATGTGAAAAACGGCGACCTCTTTTCCGAAAACGCCGTGCTTTACAGAATGAACGCGCAGTCCGCTTCTATTGAACAGAGATTTATAAGGTCCGGAATTGCGTATACTATAATCGGCTCAAGGAAATTCTTTGAAAGAAAAGAAATAAAGGATATTTTAGCCTATCTTGCCGTGATAAACAATCATAATGACGCGGTAAGGCTTAAAAGAATTATAAATGTGCCTAAGCGCGGAATAGGATTGACGACGATAAATTCAGCCGCCGAAATTTCTGATAGCACAAATATTTCTCTTTTTGAAGTTTTTAAAAATTCGCACGAGTTCGCAAAAATTTCACGCGCTTCGCAAAAGCTCTCGGAATTCTGCGAGATGATAGATAATTTCACAGCCGACGCCGAAAATTTAACCGTTGCGGAGCTTACGATAAAGGTTATCGAGCAAACGGGTTACAGGGACTCTCTTTTATCCGATCCCGACGATCATTCTTCCGACAGAATTCAGAACTTAGAGGAACTTGTAAATACCATCAGGCAGTTTGACGAGGAGCACCCGGGAGCCTCGCTTTCTGATTATCTCGAAGATATCGCGCTTCTTACGGATACCGATAATATGGAGCCCGACTCAAACAAGGTGGTTTTAATGACCGTTCATTCCGCAAAGGGACTTGAATTTAAAAATGTGTTTCTTATAGGAATGGAAGAGGGAATTTTCCCGGGAAATATGTCAATTTTAGGCGGAGAGGCTGAAATTGAAGAAGAAAGGCGCTTAGCATACGTTGCGATAACAAGAGCCAAGAAAAAACTTGTTATCACCCACACCGTGCAAAGATATATGTATGCCTCCACGCAAAGAAACCTCCCCTCAAGATTTTTAGACGAAATTCCCGATCTTCTCTGCGAAAAATCAGCCGAAGAAAGAAGCTTCTTTAATTCCTATTCCGCTGGCGGCGGATATTCGGTGCAAAGAAGTTCCTCCGCTTTCGGCAATCCCGACGCGGGCTTTGCCGGCGGCTACAAATCAAAAACTTCTTTAAAAAATTCACTTTCGAAAACGCAGGCGCCCGCAAATAAAAACCCCGTCGACTGCTATAAGGTCGGGCAGACAGTCGAGCATTCCGCTTTCGGAACAGGCATTATCTCCGCTATAGTCCCCACCGCGACAGACGCTATGCTTACTATCGAGTTTGAAAAGGTGGGTACTAAAAAAATTATGGCGGGTTATGCAAAATTAAAAATTCTTTAATTCTTTTTTAACAATATTTTCGTATAATATTTTTAATGATAAATTTGAAAGGAGCAATCTTATGGCCTCAAGCGCTTCGGTAAGATCAAATGCGCGGCTCGCTTTAAATGGCAGATATTTAAAATGCACCGCGGCATCTCTCTCCTTAGTCTTCACGCAGATAATAATTCTTATGATCTGCAGTGCGGTTTCGGTTATGGGAAACAGTGTTGCCGTGTGGATAGTAAGGCTTTTATTTCACCTGTTTTTATCATTTCCGCTTTTCCTCGGCACCGTGAGATATTTTAAAAGGCTGATTTTCGGAATTGAAGACGCGGTCATAGATGTTTTTTACTATTTTTCCGAAATAAAGCTCTATAAAAAAGCTCTTAAATTCACTTTTTCATTTTTTGTAAACCTTGCCTTAAAGGCGCTTATTAGCTTTTTGCCCGCAATAATAGTGAGAATTCTCACCAGATCCTATTTCTATGAATTTTTTGATCTTAAAGTGCCGCAGATCGCGGCAAATCTCTGGGCGGCAGGAAATATATTCGTGTTTATAGGCTCGGTTTGTTTCCTTATTTTGGCATTAAAGCTTTATCTTGCGCCGTTTTTATTCGTTGCGGATGAAAATATGTGCCCTGGAGAATGTATAACAGTTTCTGTAATCATTTCAAGAATATCATTTTCATCATTTGTTTTTCTACTATTTAGTTTATCGTTTTATATAATCATTTCGCTGTTTTTTGTTCCGCTCGTTTTCACCGCGCCGTTTTTCTTTGCTTGCTATGCGGTTCATTCAAGATACGCGATCTCACAGTATAACGGGCATATAGACGCGGATATTCATAACTGTCACTGTTATGAAGCAAATATATAAAAAAGCTTGCGGGAGAGAAAAAATGGCAGGAAAAATAATCACTAAAATTTTATATGTTCTCACGGCAGTAATTACAATATTTAATCTTATCGCAGGGGTAAAGGAAAGCCTTTTCTTTGATATAGACAGACTCCCCGAGGGAAAACTCGTAAGCTCAAGCGTTTCGCCGGATGAAAAGAGAATTCTTAATATCTATTCGGTAAGCAATTCGGTCGGCAGCGCTGTAAGAGGCGAAATTGTTTATAAAAACGAGAAAAAGAATATCTTTTGGCAGACCGGCATTACCACTGCCGACTCTTATTGGATCAATGATAAGGGAGTCAGTATCAACGGCGTAGGACTCAATGTGGTAAACGAGGATACCTATGATTCCAGAAGAGGAACTTCTCTCTTCCAGGAGGGCAACCTCGGAGGCGAGGCGGCTCCCGAAAATATTGCGGGGTTAAACAAGCAGAATGGTTAAAAATGAAATAATAAACCTTAAAATTTCGGCTTATTCCTCTTCGGGCGACGGTATCGGCAGAACTGACGACGGCTTTGCCGTGTTTGTCCCGAAAGTCGCTTTAGGCGATGAGATAACGGCTAAAATTCTTAAGGTTAAAAAAAACTATGCTTTCGCAAAATGCGAAAGCATAATAAATGCAGGCCCCGACAGGGAAGAAAACGACTGCGAATTTTTCTCAAAATGCGGCGGCTGCAAGCTTAGGCATATAAGCTATGAAGCAGAGCTAAATCTAAAAGAGGAAACTGTGCGGTCAAATCTTAAAAAGATAGCTAAAATCGATATGCCCCCTGAAAAAATAACCGCTTTAAATCCTTTAAGATACAGAAATAAAGCTGTATATCCTATAGACAGCTCAGGGAAAACGGGTCTTTATGCCCCGAATTCCCATAGAGTTATTCCGATTTCAGACTGCAAAATAGAAAATGAGCAGAATTTTAAAATTTGCAAAGCTTTTGAAAATTGGATAAGCGATTTTCAAGTCCCCGTGTTTGATGAAACTTCGGGCAAAGGAATTATAAGGCGGCTTTGCATAAGGCACGCAAATGCCACAAACGAAATAATGGTGGGAATAGTTGCCGCAAAGGAAAATTTTGCGGGAATTGATAATCTTCCCCTTTATCTTAAAAATTCAGATCTTAATATCAAGACCGTGGTATTAAACATAAATAAAAAACTTGACAATGTTATCTTTTCGGATAAGACTGTTATACTTTCGGGCGACGGTTACATAACCGATATTCTCTGCGGAGTAAAACTAAGAATTTCGCTTAAAACCTTTTATCAGGTTAATTCCCCTATGGCGGAGCTTTTATATAAAAAAGCCGCCGTTTTAGGCGAAATCGAGAATAAAACCGTGCTCGATCTTTACTGCGGAGCTGGCTCTATCGGCTTATCAATGGCAAAAAAAGCAAAAAAAATAATCGGGGTGGAAATTGTCCCCGAAGCGGTTATTGACGCGAAGTTCAACGCTTTAGCTAATGGCTTTTCAAATGCCGAATTCATCTGTGCCGACGCGGCAAAAGCCGCAAAAATGCTATATGATAAAAATTTAAAGCCCGATGTTGTAATAGTCGATCCGCCGAGAAAAGGCTGTGACAGGGCGCTTATAGAAACTATCTGCAAGGATTTTTCACCCGAAAGAATGGTATATGTTTCTTGCGACAGCGCAACTCTTGCACGAGATGCGGAGATTTTTGCGGAATATTCATATTCGCTTAAGTCTTACGCGCCTTTTGACCTTTTCCCCCGCACCTCACATGTGGAGTGTGTGGCGCTGTTTGTGAAAGAGAAATAAGAATTATTTCATATCAATAGCTCCCTATGATAAGGGAGCTTTTTTTATTTCAATTTTCCGAGTTTTTCGGTTTCAGCTATAACTATAAGCTTATCAAAAGATGAGATAGGCATTGAAGGATCGACGAGAGTGTTTACTTCACCGCCCTTTATCACCGCTATAACATTTATTCCGTATTTTTCTCTTAATTTAAGTTCTTTTAAACTTTTATCTTTCCATTCCTGCCTGATATTAAGCTCCACAACGGAAATTCCCTCCGCAAGCTCCGCCATATCGATAAATCCGGAACTTAACATATTTTTCGCAAGCCTGATACCCGATTCTTTTTCGGGAAAAACAGTTTTATCCACGCCGATCTTTTCAAGAATCTCGGCGTGTTTTTCATTTTTGCACTTTGCAATCACTGTCTTAACGCCCGAATCCTTGCAAAGCATGGCGATCATAATGCTCGCCTCGAATTTTCCCGCCATAGCTATAACAACAACATCGGCGTTTTTAATTCCCAAAGCCGCCATAACCTCCGGATCGGAAGCGTCGGCACATTTGCATATCGGTAAATAAGCCGCCGCTTCTTCAACTGCCGATTCATCTATATCCACTCCGATAACATCGGCGCCGTTTAAAGCAAGCTCTTTTGCTACGGCTTTGCCGTATCGCCCTAATCCTAAAACCGCATAAGTTTTTTTATTACTCATTTTTATAACCTCACTTAGACAATACAATCATGATACAACGCTTCTCATAGCGGAAAATTTGTCCGATTATATTGTCTATCCTATATTCAATTCTTCCTCAGGATCTTTAACGGAATTCCCATTTTTCGCTTTTTTGCCGAACGCAACGGCTATAGATATCGGTCCTACTCTGCCGAAATACATTGTAAAACAAAGCACGAGTTTAGCGGCCCATTGAAGCGTAGGGGTAAGGTTGCGGCTTAGCCCCACTGTGGCCGCCGCGCTGACCGTTTCAAAAACAATATCGAGAAAATCGGCGTTACATAAAAAGCTTAGAAAAACCGTGGAAACAAAGACCGTGGCGAACAGGAAAAAGAATACTGCCGCCGCTTTTCTCACGGCTGTTTCGGAAATTTTTCTGCCGAAAGCGCATACATCCTTTTTACCGTTTATAACCGCTTTAGCCGCTAAGAATATGACATCTATCGTGACAGTCTTTATTCCGCCCGCCGTACCGACAGGTGAGCCTCCGATAAACATTAAAAGCAAACACACCGCAGAGGCGGCATTTGAAAGGTTTTGCTGAGGAATTGTCGCAAATCCCGCCGTTCTTGTAGTGACCGACTGAAATATACTTGCCTGAATTTTATCCCATAAAGAGAATTTTCCGATTGTAAGGTCGTTATTATATTCTGCGGTGAAAATCAAAACTGCGCCCGAAATTATGAAAAAAAGCGTTGAAATTATTACAAGCTTACTTTGCAAAGTGAGCCTTTTAAATACTTTAAGCTTATGGTTTTTAAACTTATCTTTTATAACCCTTATGAGGTCCCACCAGACGATAAAGCCCAAGCCCCCGAAAATAATCAGCAATTCGGTTACGATGTTTATAATGGGGTTGTTATAATAATCCACAAGGCTGTTTTGTGAAATTATATCGATTCCGGCATTGCAAAAAGCGGAAACGGAATTAAAAACAGATATCCATATTCCCTTTAATCCGAACTGCGGAATAAAAACAGCCATATAGCAAAGCGCGCCTATCCCCTCGACCGTGAAAGTACCGATAACCACTTTTCTCACGAATTTTACAATTCCCGAAAAAGTGTTTAAATTAAAGGACTCCTGAATAATCAGCCTGTCCGAAAAGCCGAGCTTTTTATTAAAGCTTATTAAAAAGCCCGAAATGACCGTGATGACTCCGAGCCCGCCTATCTGAATAAGCAGGAGGATAACTATATGTCCGAAAGTGCTGTAAGTGCTGACGGTCGGCACGGTCACAAGCCCCGTAACGCAGGTGGAAGTGACGGCGGTGAAAAGCGCGTCAATATACTTTATCTTCACCCCTGCAGAGGATACGGGCAGATATAAAAGAAGGCTACCTAAAATTATAACGCTGAAAAATCCTATAAGTACAAGCAGAGGCGGATTTATTTTTTTGACCTTTTTAAAGCTCATTTTTACTTTATCCCAACCAATCGCTGTTATAAACTTTAAAACTGTTTCTGTATTTTATAACGATTAAATCGATTTTATTCGTTTCTTCTTTTTTAGAGCCTTTTATACTGTAAGACACGGTAACGGTCTTAGCGGATTTTATCTTATCGGGGTTTAAAAAACAGCTTTTCATAATTTTGCTGTCGCGCTCGGAATAATAAGAATTTATTTTTTTTTTAAGGGTTTTAAGCGCGGAAGAAGAGTAATCGACGGTCTTAACAGCCTCGGCTGTCACCTTATAGTTATCGCCGTAGTCCGATTTAAGAGCGCTGTCGGTGATTTTTTTGATATAAGAGTAAAGGTCCGCTCTTTTTTCAAAAGACTGCTCAAACTGGCTTGCAAAGTTCTTTACAAACTCGCTCTCGCTTGAATACGCACCGCTTTTAACAAGATACACCGACATATTTTTTATATTATAAACACCTGTTTTATCTAAGTTTTCATAATCCGCCAAAGTGTTTGCGTAAACATAGTTTTCCGCCGCCTTTTGCGCCTTTTCTACATCGTTTCCTGATCCGAAAAAGTAAACTCCGCAAAAAGCTAAAGCTCCTACAACAACGGCACAGATAATAAGTATCACGATTTTTTTAGCTTTATTTTCTTTCATTGATCGATCACCTTTATTATTTTATAAAATTACCGCTGGATAAACAGCGGTAAAAATATTAATAAGCTTTTCCGAAATAAAGCATTTTATCGGCTTTTTTGCCGCAGCAAACGCAGGTATCGGAAATATGCTCCTGCTCAAAGGGAATACATCTCGAGGTTACTCCGGCATATTCCTTTAATTTATCCTCGCATTCTCTGCTGCCGCACCACATAGCTCTGATAAAGCCGGGCTTGTTATCGGCGATCTCTTTCATTTCATCGAGAGTTTTCGCGTCAAATGTCATATTTTCGCGGCGCTTTAAAGCAGTGTTATAAAGATTATCGCGAACTTCGCCTAAAAGACGCGGAATTTCGGTTTCTAAAGAGTTTAAAGAAACTGTCGTCTTTTCATAATTATCTCTGCGGGCTACAACACAACAGTTGTTTTCAATATCTCTCGGGCCTATCTCAATTCTTAAAGGAACGCCCTTCATTTCATATTCAGCGAACTTCCAGCCTGGCGACTGCTCCGATTTATCACATTTTATCCTGCAGATATTTTTAAGTCTTTCGCAAATCTCATCAGCTTTTTCGGTAACGCCGGGCTTATGCGAAGCTATGGGAACAACTATTGCCTGAATGGGCGCTATTGCAGGCGGAAGAACAAGTCCGTTATCATCGCCGTGAGTCATAATAACAGCGCCGATAAGCCTCGTTGTTGTGCCCCAGGAAGTCTGATAAGGGTGGCGGAGCTTATTCTCGCGGTCAGTAAATGTCACATCGAAAGCTTTTGAAAAGCCGTCGCCGAAATAGTGGGAGGTTCCGCTCTGCAGAGCCTTACCGTCATGCATAAGCGCCTCAATCGTATAAGTAGCCTTGGCGCCTGCGAAGCGCTCTTTTTCGGTCTTTTGACCTTTTACAACGGGCATTGCAAGATATTTTTCCGCAAACTCGGCATAAACATTCAGCATCTGCTCTGTTTCTTT
This sequence comes from uncultured Eubacteriales bacterium, assembly GCA_934454845.1. Classification (GTDB taxonomy): domain Bacteria; phylum Bacillota; class Clostridia; order Oscillospirales; family Acutalibacteraceae; genus UBA737. Next base: position 36,816 of record CAKSGV010000005.1, read on the forward strand.
TTTAGCCTCTTCGGGGGTTTCGTGAATAGTGTGTCCCTCCTGCCAGAGGAATTCTCTCGATCTTAAAAAAGGCCTTGTTGTTTTTTCCCATCTTACAACGCTGCACCACTGATTATAGAGCTTCGGCAGATCGCGGTAGGACTGAACGACATTTTTAAAGTGATCGCAAAAAAGAGTTTCGGAAGTGGGGCGCACGCAAAGCCGTTCTTCAAGCTTCTCGTTTCCTCCCTGCGTTACCCATGCAACCTCGGGCGCGAACCCCTCAACGTGGTCCTTTTCTTTCTGCAGAAGGCTTTCCGGGATAAACATCGGCATATAAACATTTTCGTGACCCTTTTCTTTAAACATAGAGTCCATTATATGCTGAATATTTTCCCAGATAGCATAACCGTAAGGTCTGATTATCATACAGCCCTTCACCGAAGAATAATCAATCAGCTCGGCTTTTATGCACACATCGGTATACCACTGCGCAAAATCCTCATCCATAGGAGTTATCGATTTTACGAGCTTTTCATTTTTTGCCATAATATCTATCACCTTAAATGTATATAATATAATTATTATAAGATAATTATCAAAGGAATGCAACAGTTTTATTTTCGGAAATTAATTTTAAAAAAACTATTGACAAAAGACAAAATAAAACATATTATTGTATTGTTATTAAGATTTAAACGGAGGAAAAATTATGATTTTTGAAAAATTCGTTGAGATTCTTGCCGATCAGCTTGATGTTGATAAAGACACTATCACGGGCGAAACAAAAATTGCAGAAGATCTCAATGCCGATAGTCTTGATGTTGTGGAAATGCTTATGGCTATCGAGGATGAGTTTAATATCGAGATTCCCGATGAAGAGATCGAAAACTTTAAAACCGTCAATGATGTTGTAGAGTACATTCAGAACAACGCAAAAGATTGATCTTAAATTTTCTAAAAGCCGTCTGTTTTTTAAAACAGGCGGCTTTTTTGTGTGAAAAATCCCCTTAAAAAAGGCTGAAAAGTTGGTCAGGTTGCCTATGTCATTTTTTGTAAAAATATAGTATAATAGATAAAAAGGGGGATGTATATTTTGTTTGAGGTGGGTCAAAAGGTCGTTTACGGTGCGTGCGGCGCCTGCGAAATAACGGGTATCACTGAAAAAAAGATCGGGAAGGAGACCTATAGCTATTACTGCTTAAGGTCGCTTATCAATGAAAATAACTGCGTTTTTGTTCCGATAAATAACGACTCGCTTGTTTCTAAAATGCAAAAGATACTTAATTTTGAAGAGCTTTGCAGTCTGCTTGAAGCTTCTTTTAAGGAAGAACCGCTTTGGATAGATGACGACAAGCAGAGGAAAGGCTCTTTCAGACTTATTCTCTCTTCGGGTAACCGAATGGATATAATTAAAATGACCAAGGGGTTATCCAATCAGGAGCAATTAAGAAAAGCGACGGGCAAAAAGCTTAGAAGCAGCGATGAGATATTCTTTAAAAAAGCGCAGAATTATCTTTTCGGCGAATTTTCAAACGCCATAAATTTAAAGCAAAACCAGGTAATTCCTCTTCTTTTCGGAAAAATAAAGCCCGAAGAGATAAATTAAATATTTCTAATAAATCAAATAAATATAAAAATCTCAGTTCCCGCGAAAGCCGGAGCTGAGATTTTTTATTTCAAATTATTTCTCTAAAGCTAACTTTTCATTTTTATAACAGCTTGTTCTTAAAATCAGCTTTATAATTCTTTCGGCGCTTATTCTTGCCTTTGCCCTCGAAATTTCACCCGATTTTATAAGGTTTAAATATTCCTTGTTTTTAAGCCCGGGCATAACAAGATCGCACCCTGCGTTTACCATATATTTTGCCGAACTTTTAGCGCACCAATCGGTCATAACGCAGCCGTCAAACCCCCACTCGTCGCGCAAAACATAGGTGTTTAAGCGCAAACTGTCGGAAGTATATTCGCCGTTTAATTTATTATAAGAATTCATAACCGCAAGCGGTTTTCCTTTTTTGACCGCTATTTCAAAAGCTCTTAAATATATTTCTCTTAAAGCTCTTTCGCTAACAACACTGTCGGAATCAAAACGGTTGTTTTCGGCGTGATTGGCGGCAAAATGCTTGATAGTGGCATATCTGCCGGCAGGCGTACCGTCGGGTTCGGTCTGGCAACCTTTTACCACGGCCGCAGCGAAAAGCCCCGAAACAAGGGGATCTTCCGAAAAATACTCGAAATTCCTGCCGCAAAGAGGATTTCTGTGAATATTCATTCCCGGCGCAAGCCATCCCGAAACCTTGCAGGTGTCCATATCGAAGCCTACGCATCTGCCGAATTCCTCCGCAAGCTTTAAATTAAAGCTGTTAGCTATTGTCGTAGCGGTCGGAAAAGCTGTCATTTTGAGAGAATATTCGGTTTCTTTCGGAATGGGATATCTGCCCACAAAACCGCCGAGCCTTATTCCGGCAGGTCCGTCTGCATTGACGCAGGGCGGAATTTTGTATTTTTTCGAAGTAAACGTTTCTCCCGCTGCGCCGTCTACCGTTCTTGCCATAGTTCCGACGTGCAGTTCCTCGCTTAAGGTGGAGCCGGTAACGCCGTTTAATATGTCCGAAAGCTCGCTGTCGGTAAACTGCGAAACGAATTTTCTAAGCAAACTTTCGTCTTTATAAACATCGCTTAAAAGCATATCTGCTTTGCCGCTGCCCTCTGTCAAAGCATCTGCGGGATCTTTTGAATACTCGGTTTTCTCGCTTTTTATCTGATCCTTTGAAATGGTTATCAGTTTAAAATTTAAAGCATCTTCTTTTCTTTCGGGTTTTTGCCGAGTAGGAGCGATAAGATTCAATCTATCGGTATCGGAAAAAAGATTTTTCACTTTTTTTACAGTTACGGTATCCGTAAGATTTATAACAGCGGCGATATCGGTGTTTCTTGAATTTTTACCTATTCTTACGGTGTACGCGCCCTTTTCAAGTATATAGGATTCGGACTGTGTATCAAAGCAGGCAAAGCTTGCAAGGTCAAAGCTTACAGAGACTTCCTCGCTCTCGCCCGGTTTTAAAGTATCGGTTTTTGCAAAGCCGGCAAGCTGCTGATAAGCTTTATCAAGTTTACCCGCAGGCTCGCTCAAATACACCTGAACAACCTCTTTAGAGGCAAAATTACCGCAGTTTTCCACATTTGCGGTGATAGTGATTTGAGATCCGTCGGTCTTAACTTCCTTAGTATCAATGATAAAATCGGAATAGGAAAGACCGAAACCAAAAGGATAAAAAACGGGTTTATTAAATGAATCAAAATATCTGTAGCCGACATAAATTCCCTCGTTATAGGGGATTTCAAGGCTGTCAAAGCCCTCGTTTGTCGGAAAATCGTCTATATCGGCAAAAGTATCGGTCAATCTGCCCGAAGGCGAAACATTACCGAAAACAATATCGGCGACCGCACTTCCCATTTCCTCGCCGCCGAGCGCGGTGTAAAGTATAGCGTCAAAATCTAAAGACGAAATAAATTTCATATCTGTTACGCCGTGGACATTTAGCAGCAAAACCGTCTTTTTAAAGTATTTTTTCACATTTTTAAGCACAGCTTTTTCGATTTCGGTAAGATAATAGCCGCCCGCCTCTTTTTTAACATCTATCCATTCGCCGGAAGTCCTCGCAATGTTTATAACGGCGGTAGAATTTCTTTTCGCTGCGTCTTTTATCATTTTTTCGTTTATCGGAGCCTCCGATAAAGAGTTTACCCAATTGCGGTCTACGCGATTAAAGTATTTAAGCTCCGTTTCGTATCTTTTTTGATTAAAGGTGTGATAAAAGTCCGCAATTTCGCGGTCAAGTTCGCAGTTTTCTTTTAAAAAAAAGTCGTAAAGGTCTATAGCGGGCTTGCCCAAAACCGCACCCGAACCCGCTCCTGAAGAAAAACAAAAATAGAATGTCCTGCCGAAAGCGGCGATTTTTTCTTCTCTTTTCAGAGGCAATGCGCCGTCACGGTTCTTTAAAAGCACAATTCCCTCTCTTGCCGACTCACGAGCAATCTTTAAAAGATATTTTTTATCCATTCTTTTCTCCCCTTTGTTGTTATTTTAACATATAGTATCATTTTTTGCAAACTCATTATTTTTATGAGGCGAATGAAAAGTTAATAATATAAAAAAATCCTACCACAATTCTGTGATAGGATTTTCGCTTTGGCGCGCCGGAGAAGATTCGAACTCCCGACCTTCTGGTCCGTAGCCAGACGCTCTATCCAGCTGAGCTACCGGCGCAAATTATCGTGCCATAGTATAATACCACAATTTAAACTTAAAATCAATAGTAAATTGCAAAATTTATCAAATTTTCGCAGTTCTCTTTTAAAAATATTATTTACATCGGCTTTTAGGTGTGTTAAAATTATTCTACAAAAGTAATTGGGGAATGAAAAATGAATTATTCTGTCAATCCGTCTGTATTTCTTAGCGGTTCTTTCCCGATCCCGAGCATTATAGCGGATAAATATTTAAAGCTTGCAACGGAAATTCAGCTTAAAGTTATTCTTTGCGTTTTAAGAAACTGTGCAAATCCTTTGAGTGCGGAAGAGCTTTCTAAGCTTTTGTCACTGCCTTTAAGCGAGGTTGAAGACGCGCTTGTTTTCTGGGCGCAAAGAGAAATACTTAATGTTGAGAATATATCCGCGCAAAAAGAGCCGGAAAAAACTGTTGTTAAAAACGAGAAGCCGTCAAGAGAAGACGTCGCTAAAAGAGGTCTCGAAGATCCGAAAATTATGATGATGCTGCAAGCCGCTCAGCTTAAATTCGGCAGAAATTTAAAGACCAACGAAACAAAAACGCTCGTATGGCTTTATGATGACAAGGGAATGAGCGTATCGCTCATATTAATGCTGCTCGAATATGCCGCGGCAAAAGGAAAATTAAATTTAAGCTTTATAGAAAGGACCGCCGCCTCCTGGATCGACCTCGGGATCGAAACTATTTCCGACGCGGAGGCGCAAATAGAGCGCGACGCTAAGCGGAATATCGCGGCAAATCATATTTACCGCCTTTTCGGTATCGACCGCAGAAAGCCGAGCGAAAAGGAAATGGAGTTAAGCTCTCTTTGGCTGAACGATTGGGAGCTTTCCGATTCCTTGATCAGCGAGGCTTACAACAGATGTATAGACAAAAATGCAAAAATTTCTTTTGCTTATATCGGAAAAATTCTTGAAAGCTGGCACAAAAAAGGCTATAAAACTGCCGCAGAGGTAAAAGAAAACGAATTAAAACCGCAAACCGATAAGAAAAATGACTTTGCGGCTTATGATATAAAAGCATTTGAAAAAATGCTTGATAACGAATAAATTTATAAGTGAGGAAAGACTGATGATAAACAGGCAAAAGTGTTTCTCTGAAGCATTCGCAGAGCAAAAAAGCGCTCTTGACAGAAAAACTGCCGAACACTATAAAAAAATCGAAGACCTTAAAGCCTCCGATAAAGAGTTTTCCGACATTCTTTTAAAAATATCATCTTTAGGCTCACAGACAGCCTCTGCCGCTTTAAGCGGAAATTCTTTCGAGCTTGAATATTTAAGCAAAGAAATTTTAAGGCTTTCAAAATTAAAAGAAGAAAAATTAAAGAAAAACAATATTGCGCCTATCGATTATGACTGCAAGCTTTGCAAAGATACAGGCTATGTTTCGGGCAAAATATGCTCCTGCATAAAAAACAAAGCCAAAAATATATTGCTCGAAAAATTATCCGCCGAGCTTCCGATAAAAGAAAGCGGATTTGATAATTTTGATCTTTCCTTTTATCCCGACGATAATTCCGATAAAAGCCCGAGAAAGAGAATGGAAAAAATTTATAAATTATGCGTTTCATATACCGAAACTTTCGATCCTGAAGCAAGCGAAAATCTTTTGTTTTTAGGCAGTGCGGGGCTTGGGAAAACTCATCTTTCGCTCGCGATAGTAAAAGAACTGATAAATAAGGGGTTTGACTGCGTTTACGCCTCTTCATACAACCTTTTTTCAGCTATGGAAAACGATCATTTTTCTTCCCGCTCTAATGAAACCTATAAGGCGGCTGTTAATTGTGACCTGCTTGTTATCGACGATCTCGGCAGCGAGTTCACCTCTCCCTTTATATTAAGTTGTATTTACAATGTGATAAATACGAGGCTTTTATCTAAAAAGCCCACGGTGATAAGCACAAACCTGACAATTAAAGAAATCGAAACGAGATATACTCCGAGAATTTCTTCAAGATTTATCGGAAATTATTGTGCGAAGAAATTTTGGGGAGAAGATATAAGACAGATAAAAATGCTTAAAGGAAAAGGATAAAGAAGCGCGGCGCGCTTTTATTCTATTAAGTTACTGAATTCCGCTATTTGCCCGATAGTTAATTTTTCGCCTCTTATGTTTTCATCAAGTCCCATATTTTTGAGCGCCGAAGAAATAACCGATTTATCGATTTTTAATGTGCTTGAAACGGAGTTTAAAAGCGTTTTTCTTCTTTGAGCAAAAAGCGATTTTGCGACTTTGAAGAAAAATTCCTCGCTTTTAACATTCACTTTTGGCTCTTTTCTTATCTTTAAGTTGATCACCGCAGAATCGACTTTGGGAGCCGGCATAAAGCAATTTCGGCTAACCTCAAAAAGCACGCTTGCCTCGGAATAATAATCCACCGCCACGGTGACCGCTCCCGCGTTTCTCGAACCAACCTCCGCGCAAATTCGCTGCGCAGCCTCTTTTTGCACCATTGCGGTTAAAGAGCCGATATCGGGCTTCATTTTTAAAATTCCCATTATTATAGGCGAGGTTATATAATAAGGAAGATTTGCGCAGATGTTTACCTTTTTTAATCCTGCGAATTCTTCGCTTATCAGCTTATTTATATCGGTTTTTAAAATATCTCCGAAAATAACCTTAACATTATCAAAGCCCTCAAGTGATTTTTTTAAAACGGGCTTAAGCCGCTCGTCGATCTCCACCGCAACGACTTTTTTTGCGGTTTCGCCAAGACTCCTTGTAAGCACGCCGGCTCCGGGGCCTATTTCTATTACTCCCGTTTCCCCATCTGCCGCGAATTCTGCCATTTTAGGGCAGACAAACGGATCGATTATAAAATTCTGACCGAGAGATTTTTTGAATGTGAATCCCTCGCTGCTTAAAAGCTCTTTAAAATAACGCTCGTCTTGAAAACTCATATCAATCTCCTTTATAAGCTTTAAAGAGTTTAACACATATTTTGCCTTTTTTCAAGAAAATTATAGGTGACAAACCGCAAAAAATATAGTATAATAGTCTAAAATGATTTTTGGATGTGAATAAATTGGATAACAAATATTTTGAAATAATCAAAAAAGAGCTTTCCTCTTTTTTCGCGGATAACGGCTTTAAAAAGAGTGAAGACGGATATAAAAGCGATAAGCTTGCAGTTAAAATAGAGTATAACGAAGAAAAACACCTCTTTAATTTGCTTACCGCCTCTTTAGAAAATGAAACTTTAGAATATTCAATCGCTTCTTCCTATCTTTTTGACGAATCTTCCAATGAGGAAGACGCCGTGGCGGTGGGAATTGACTTTTTAAATACCCTTCGCGATATCAGCGGAATCAAAGCGAAAAAAATAACGGGCGCCGATCAGATCGATCTTCCCACGAATAAGGGATGCTCGGATATTTCGGGATTTACAAAGAAAGTTCTCGATGTTTTTCCCCAGCTCAAAGAGGAATATAAGCAGTCCGTAGCGGAGCACGGAAAGTTCCTTTATATGAATTTCTTTGCTTTAAATCTTGTTCCGCTTATAAAATCAACTATTAAAGACGGAAACAAAAAACAGGTAAAAAAGCTTTTTGATCTTATCGAGCAGGGTTTTATCAACGGCGATAAGGACACCTCGGATATCGCCCTTGCGGTAACTGCGGCGGCGGTGTATAAAGACGAAAAATTAAAAGCCGCGGCCATTGAGGCGTCAAACTGCAACGAATACTTAAAATCCGCACTTATAAGCTTTATCCCCGCATTCGAAAAGGATAAGAAGCTCGCGGCTGCTTTAGTTAAATAATAATAAAAAATCAATCCGGACAGCAATTTTGCTGCCCGGAATTTTTTTAATCATTTATAAATGCTTTTTCTGCTTTTGCGATAAACATAATATGATAATCCTTATTCGGATACCATTTATCAATACTCTTATCGATAAATTTTTCAGGCTTTATATTATCGCAGTAAATTTTTTTGCAGACGATATTCAGCCTTGCCTCTTTAAAGCAGGGCGCGCCGCAGATAAATTCGGGTGTGAGCTTTGATAATTTCATTTTATCCGTATCTCTTCCCGATTTGTGGCCGCAAAGCTTGTGGATATCCTTGTTATCGCCGTAAAAAGAAACGGAAAAGGTGTCCGATTTTTTCACGAATTCATAGGTATACCTTTGGGGGCGGATAAACACGGCTATTGCATCTTCTCCCCACATTTCGCCTGCAAAGCCCCAGGAGGCTGTCATCATATTATACTTCTTTTCATCGCCTGCCGCGATTAGCATCCATTCATCGGAAATATCTTTTATAAAATTTTCCTTAAGATCTTTTATATCGATTTCAGTCAAGACTTCATTACTCCTTTTAAAGAATTGCTCATAATTCCGTGCACCTTATCGCCGAGCTCGGCTGTGTTATCCCCGAAATCCTCGGGAGAGAGAATTTCGGCAACATTTAAGTAAACATCGGTCTTTTTGACAAAAAGTCTTTTTTCTATCTTTCTTGAACCCCAAACAGTGCAGACCGCTATTTTGCAGTTTGCCTTTGTTGCGATTTTAAGCGAACCGTTTCTTATGCTCTGAAGCTCGCCCGTTTTGGAAGTGTAACCCTCGGGGAAGATACCGATAGTTCCCTCGCCGTTCTTTATAATATTTATGGCTTTGATGATAGTTTTAGCACCCTCTCGGTTATTTTCCCTGTCGATAGGAAGACCGCCTAACTTATGAAGCGCCTTTGCTACAAAAGGCATATCCGAATATACCTCTTTTTTTGCTATAAATCTTAAATCAACTTCGGGGAGCATCATAAGGAAAAATGCGGAGTCTAAATTATCGATATGATTGCACACGAGCAAAAAATCCTCGTTTTGAGGTATCTTATCAAAGCCCGTTGCATGAATTTTTACCCTTGTTACCTTAAAGAAAAGCTTTAAGGTGGAAGAAATATAGCGCCTTAAAAGCCGGGAGCATTTTTTTCTCGGCTTTTTTGTATCCACAAACGCGAATATCGGCAGGATCATAAAAAACTGCAATAAAATAAGCGCGATTATAATTCCTATAAATAAAAGCGGCACGACATAAAAGGAATTCGGGTTTTTAAAAATTCCGACAAAAAACCGATCCGTGATAAGCAAGACCGCTGCCGAAAAGATCACATAGAAATAAAACATATCTGTTTTCCTTTAATTCTGTTTTCTCACGATTTTATATTCATCGTAAAAATCAAAGTACGGACAGTTAAAACTGCTTAATGTTAAAAATTTATACATTTCGTCTTCATCAAGATCCCTGTCGCAAAAAAAGGTGCCCGACTCATCGTCAAAAAGATAATTTGAGCAGTTTTCACAGTTGGTCGCTCTCTTTTTCATTGAAGTCCCTCCGGATTTTCGGGATTGGGTGTAACCGGATCGGTGGGTTTAACAGGCTCCGTCGGTTCAACAGGGTCGGGATTTTCCGGTACATTTGGCTTTGAAGACGGCGTGGAGTCCGTTTCCTGACTGCTCGAAGGCGAGCTTGACGACGGCAAAGACGACGAGCTTGACGACGGCCTGCTTGACGACGAAGAAGACGGCGACGAAACCGTGCCGGGTTTTTTAACGGAGCTTCCTGCCTTATACCAGGGGGTTTTGCCTATTCCGTTTGCTTCGATATAACTTTCAACAGTCATATCGTCATAGATTATTCCGTGAATAAGCTTTGAAACGAAATCAAGATCATAATAGAGCACCGAGCCGAAGCTGCCCGAGGGCGCCGGCATTAAAAATTCGTTCTGCGGAATTCTGTACTGCTCGAATTGCGGAGAATTAAGCAGCACGCTTGCCGCGATACTTAAAATTTCAGAAGTGGACATCGAGGTTTTAGTGCAGGGGATAAGCGCATTTGCAAGGGAAATATACTGGCTCTTTTTAAGCTTTGTCGCCTTATTGAAAAGCTCCTGCATAACATGGCGCTGACGGTCTGTTCGGCCGTAGTCGTTAGACGTATCCCAAACGCTCTTGCAATATCTTATTCTTGAATAGGCGACAGCCTGCACGCCGTTTAAGTGCTGAGTGCCTGCCTTTGTTATTTTATATTTATTTACATTAAGGCCGAGATATTTGCATATCTCACCCATACAGCCGTTAAGTCCGGGCTTTTCGGGGCCTTTATCATAGAGCTCGTCTTCCGTGATGGTGGCTTCTATTCCTCCGACGGCGTCGATAATATCTACCATTCCGTAAAAATTAACGGTGGCATAATCGGAAATATCGAGATTGAAATTCTGATTAAGCGTTTTAACGGCAAGCTCCGGACCTCCCCAGCCATAAGCCGCGTTTATCTTGCTGTGGGTTGTTTTTCCGTTTCTTTCTATCGGAACAAGGCTGTCCCTCATGACCGACATTACTTTAACCTTTTTCGACTTGGTATTGATACTTAATATCATTATACTGTCGGAATTTCCCGAAAAAGAGTTTACCCCTCTTGTATCAAGGCCGAACAGAGCGACATTGATTATCTTATCGTCAATAACCTTATTTATTCCGAGGTTGTCCTTATCATCATTAAAAGATCTATCGAAAACTCTGCCGATATAACCGTAAAGTATAGCTAATATAAGAATTATAGCTGTGGTGCCGATAAGCAGCGTTTTCTGCCAGGTTTTTCTTCTTGACCACCAATCGGAAACGGCATAGCCGATAGTTTTAAAAAATCCTATCACGCCGTGCTGCTTTTTGCGGTATTTTCTCTTGGAAACAGAGTCAAGAGCGATAAAATCGCTGTCCGTCAGCTTTCCTAATACCTGCGGATCGGTTTTCGAATTTGAATAAAGATCCTCGAATTCCTTACCTTTAGCGCCTTTGGGGCTTGAATATATTTCTTCGGGTTCATTAAACCCGGTATCGGAACCAAAGTTGAAATCAAGACCGTTAAATTTATCGTCTGCCATTTATTCACTACCTAAATTTTATTTTCCCATAATATCTATTATATTAAACCTAAAAGGAAGAAAAATCAAGAGCATATTTCTCTGTAGATATCGCTCTTCTTTATACCTGTGATCCGTGCAGCCGCTTTAGAAGCGTCACTTATGCCAGATCCTTCGGAAATATATTTTTTTGCGATTTTAACCGCATCCTCTAAAGTAAAGGTTTTTTCCTCTTCTTCTTTACCTTTTATTATCAGCACATATTCTCCTTTAGGGGGATTTTCCGTGAAATATCCGAGTGCTTTTTCAAGATCGGTATTAAAAACCGATTCGTGAATTTTAGTAAGCTCTTTAACTACGGATATTTCGCGATTTCCGAGAGAATTCAGAAGATCGGAAAGGGTGGAAACGAGCTTATGGGGAGCCTCATAAAAAATAAGAGTCCTTTTTTCGTTTTTTATCTCTTCAAGGTGCTTTTTTCTTGACGGCTTATTTACCGATAAAAAGCCCTCAAAGCAAAATCTTCCGCTTGGCATTCCGGAAACGCAGAGCGCCGTCGCGAAAGCGACGGGTCCGGGAACCGCTATCACTTCTATCCCGTTTTTATGAGCCTCCCTCACGATATCCTCGCCGGGATCGGAAATGGCGGGCATTCCGGCGTCGGTCACCAGCGCCATACTTTCGCCTTTTAGCATTCGGTTTATAAGATACGCGCCCTTTTCCTTTTTATTATGCTCATAATAAGAAACAAGTTCCTTTTTTATTTCAAAATGATTTAAAAGCTTTAAGGTGACTCTTGTATCCTCGGCGGCGATAAAATCAACCGAATTTAAAATTCTTTGCGCCCTGGGCGATAAATCCTCCAAATTACCTATAGGAGTACCCACGCAATAAAGCTTACCGCTCATTTATAAAAATTCCTCCTTATAAGGACCGTAAATTTCAAGCATTTCGGGGGATAGTTCGCCGTTTTCATAAACGAAAAGCGGGGGGTCTATTCTCATTCCGGGTTTTGCGCATCTTGTGCCCGAAACCAGCACGAGCCACGGCTCCTCGCCTTGTTTTTTACATACTATGCGGAGTCTTTTAGGCTCTGTTTTATATTTGCTCATAAGGCTTATCAGCTCGCCGAGCCTCTCGGGGCGCTGGCAGACGCAGAGCTTGCCCGAGGTTTTTAAAAGCTTTGAAGAAACCCTAATTATATCTTCAAGCGAGCATTTTATTTCGTGCCTTGCAGTTTCGGTTATAGGATCCGAATTTTTAATTCCGCCTGCGGCCGACTTATAAGGCGGATTGCAAACAACAAGATCGTGACACCCGAAAGGAACCTTGCCTTTAAGGTCGTTCAGATCTGAATTAACAGGGATAAATCCGGGATAAGAAAAATCTTTGACTGACTTTTCCGCCGCCAAATAGGCTTCTTTGGAAATATCCACGCCATAGACCTTTTTATCGGGATAATCCCTTAAAAAGAGCATTCCGATAATTCCGCAGCCTGTCCCTAAATCGACTGCAGACTTAAAAGAATATCGGCTTGCAAAATCGGCAAGAATCACCGCATCCGTCCCGAAAGTGTGATGCGGTGAAACATAGATATATTTATTTTTTCCTATCGGCAGCGCCTTTAAATTTTCGACCATTTTACACCCTGCGGAGTATCTTCAAGCACAATGCCCATATTTTTAAGCTGATCGCGGATTTCGTCGGCGGTTTTAAAATCCTTATTTTTTCTTGCCTCTGTGCGCTTTTTGATAAGCTTCTCGATATCGGAATCAAGAATTTCGGATTTTCTGTTATAAACAAGACCTAAAACATTTGTCAGCTCATCAAAGCAATCTGCACAGGCTCTGAGGGTATCCTGCTTAGCTCCGGAGGCAATGAGAGAATTTATATCCCTGACTAAATTGAATATTGCGGCAAGAGCATCAGCAGTGTTAAGATCATCATCCATAGCGGCGATAAATTCCGCTTTTCTTTTTTCGGTGAAATCAGGCGCCTCGCCTCCGGGGAGGGCGGATTTAAGCGCAAAATCGATATTATCGCGGCAGGTATAAAGCCTTGCAAGCGCATTTTTACTCTGCTCGATTATATCCACAGAATAATTTATCGGTCCCCTGTAATGAGAAGATATCATAAGGTATCTTATAGGCTCATAGCCGAATTTTTCGGCAACATCGCGGACAGTGAAGAAATTATTCAAGGATTTTGACATCTTATGATTATCAACATTTATAAATCCGTTATGCATCCAATAGTGGGCGAATTCGCAGCCGTTTGCCGCCTCGCTCTGGGCAATTTCGTTTTCGTGGTGAGGGAAAATAAGGTCAAGACCGCCGCAGTGGATATCAATGGTTTCGCCGAGATATCTGCATGCCATAGCAGAGCATTCGATATGCCAGCCGGGTCTGCCCTTGCCCCAGGGCGACTCCCAATAAGGCTCGCCGGGTTTTGCGCCTTTCCAAAGGCAGAAATCCATGGGATCTTCCTTTATTTCTCCCACGCTTATTCTTGCACCCGCCTCAAGATCTTCAAGCGGCTGGTGAGAAAGCTTGCCGTAACCCGAAAAATTCTTTGCCCTATAGTAAACGTCGCCGCCGGCGCAGTAGGCATAGCCTTTTTCAAAAAGCTTTGAAATAATATTTATGATATTATCGATATTTTCTGTGGCTCTCGGGTGAAAGTCCGCTTTTAAGACATTGAGCCCGTCGGAATCAATACGGAATTCCTTTATAAACTTCTCCGCAACCTGAGGCACGGTGACATTATCTTCATTGGCTTTTTTTATAAGCTTGTCGTCGATATCGGTGAAATTCTGAACAAAAGTGACCTTATATCCGCGCCACATAAGATATCTGCGCAGAACATCGAAAACGCACAGCGGTCTTGCGTTTCCTATATGAATATAGTTATACACTGTCGGACCGCAGGCGTAAATTTTAACTTCGCCTTCTTTAATAGGAACAAATTCGTCTTTATTCCTGGTCAGAGTATTGAAAATTTTCATTATTTCTCACCTTTTTTATTCATCTGCGCTTTAAGCGATTTTATTTCCGATTTAAGCGCCTTTATTTCCTGCTCGATAGGATCGGGGATATGGATCTGATCGAGCGGTTTTCTTTCTATTTTTCTTCCGTTTTGTCTAACGACCTTTGCCGGCACTCCGACGACCGTGGAATTCTCGGGGACTTCTTTTAAAACCACCGCTCCTGCGGCAATTCTCGCATTATCTCCGACTTTTATCGGACCTAACACCTTTGCGCCCGCACTTATCATAACATTATTTCCGATAGTGGGGTGCCTTTTGCCCTCGTCTTTTCCCGTTCCGCCTAATGTTACACCCTGATAGATAAGCACATCATCGCCTATCTCGGCGGTTTCTCCTATAACAATGCCCGTGCCGTGATCGATAACGAGCCTTTTGCCGATAGTGGCTCCGGGGTGGATCTCAATGCCTGTTTTTCTCGCGGCGCGCTGTGAAATAAGGCGGGCTCTGAAAAAATGGCCCTTTAAATATGCCTTATGCGCTCTGCGATAGGCTCTTATCGCTTTAAGGCCGGGATAAAGCAGATAAATTTCTATACTGCTTCTTGCCGCGGGATCGCGGTCCTTTATAGCCTGAATATCCTCTTTTAAAGTTTCAAACAAAATTTATCAGCTCCGAAATTTATTTGGAAGTATTGATAATACCCTTATTATCGATAAGATAGATAGCTCCCGAAAGCGTACAGAGAACGGCGGTTATCCAGAAAAGTACGATTATAACGATATCAAACGCATTTATTATACTCTCCCCTAAGTTCACAAATTCGCCTATTGCATATAAGAAAAGCGCCAAAACAATGCTTATCATCTGACTTACTGTTTTAAGCTTTCCGAAAATATTCGCGGCTATAACCTTTCCTCCGCTCGTTACTGCAACAAGCCTGAAACTTGAAACGAGAAATTCGCGGAAAAGCACCAAAAATGTGATCGCAGTAACCTGCATTAAAAACGCTTCTTTATCCGCAAACATACTGATAAAGCCTAAATATGCCGCGGTCGTGAGCATTTTATCCGCAAGTGGATCTAAAAATTTTCCGAAATCGGTGATAAGGTTTTTAGATCTAGCAAGCTTACCGTCTATCATATCCGTAAGCGACGCGGCGGCGAACAGGATAAGAGAAACGGTATAATGAAATTTAAAATCGATAAGCATAGTCGCCATAAAAGCGGGGGTAGCTATAATTCTTGCAACTGTCAGTTTGTTAGGTATATTCATATCAGTTCTCCCAATAAATCATATTCAACAGTATCATTAATCTTTACTTTAACAAAATCTCCGATTTTAAGCGGTCTGCCGGAGATAAAGAATACTTTGCCGTCTATATCCGGCGCGTCAGCCTCGGATCTGCCGAAATAGCACCTTATATAATCGTCGTACCCCTCTATAAGGACTTCGACGGTCTTGCCCTGCTTTTCCTCATTCTTTTCGCGGCTTATCCTAAGCTGAGTATCCATAATGCTTTCCATTCGGTCTACCTTTGTCTGCTCGTCTACCTGATCGGGCATACCGGCGGCAACGGTGTTTTCCTCGGCTGAATATGTAAAGCAGCCGAGCCTGTCAAACCTTGTAGCCTTTACAAACTCCGCAAGCTCTTCAAACTGCTCCTCGGTTTCGCCGGGGAAGCCTGTTATAAGCGTAGTCCTTAAAGTGATATCGGGTATCTTTGTCCTTATCTTTTCTATAAGCTTATTTATGGACTCTTTATCGCCCCTGCGGTTCATTCGCTTTAAAATCTCACCGTTTATATGCTGAATGGGCATATCAAGATAATTAAGCAGTTTTTTCTCGCTCGCCATAAGGTCCAAAAGATCGTCTGTTATTCTTTCGGGGTAAGTATAAAGGGTTCGTATCCAGTGGAGCTTATCTATTTTAACCAGCTCCTTTAAAAGCTCGGTGAGCATAGGCTTGCCGTAGATATCCGTTCCGTAAGCCGTGGTGTCCTGCGCTACGACTATCAGTTCTTTTACTCCGCCTTCCGCAAGCTTTTTTGCCTCGCTTACGCAATCCTCTATCTTTCGGCTTCTCATTCTTCCTCTTATCATAGGAATAGCGCAGTAAGTACAGCAGTTATCACAGCCGTCGGCAATTTTAAGATAGGCAGAAAAAGGATAGCCACCCAAAATTCTTCCGCCGTTTAAATCAAGATTGAATTTATCGCCGAAGGTATTTTCCGCTTTATCTTCCACAGCGGATCTTACTATCTTTGCGATATCCTTATTAGAGCCTATGCCTACGCACACGTCTACCTCGGGAATTTCTTCCGTTACATCGTTTTTATATCTTTCGGCTAAACAGCCCGTGACTATAAGCGCTTTGCATTTACCGCTTTTTTTATACTTTGCGGCCTCTAAAATATTTTCTATCGCTTCTTTTTTAGCCTCTTCGATAAATCCGCAGGTGTTTATTATTATCGCGTCTGCCTCCGCCTCTTCCGGGCAGATTTCAATGCCTTCGTCAAAAAGAGTTTTGAGCATCATTTCCGCGTCGACCTGGTTTTTCGGGCATCCGAGGCTGACCATACTTACTTTTATCATTAATAAAATTCCTCTTCTTGTGACATTTCGTCAGTAAATTTAGACAAAGCCGATTTAATATCCGAAAAAGAAAATCCTTTTCTTGCAAGCGCCGCTATTACCTTTTGCGTTTCTTTGCGGTCGTTTAATTCAAGATTTTTATGGTACTTTTTTTCTATCAGCTTTTCTATAGCCGCTTCCTCATCAAATTCGACCTTTGAAATTGCCGATTTTACCGTTTCGCGGTCTAATTTTTTAGAAATAAGCTTTATATAGGTTTGATTTTTGGATATGCCGCTCTGCGCGCATTTTAAAGCGTACCGCTCGGCAAACCTATCGTCATTTATAAGATCTAAGCTTTTAAGTCTGTTAATAGCTTTTTTTGCGGTTTCTTCCTCAAAGCCCGCTCTTTTAAGCTTATCAAGCAGGCAGGCTTCAGATTGATCGGCATAATCTAAGAGCCAAAGCGCCCTTGATTTTGCCCTGTTATAATCGGAAAAAGCTTTAAGCTTTTCTATATCTTCTTTCGTTAAATCGTCGCCTTCGTGAATATGGCTTTCTTCCAATGCCGAAAGATCGATCTCAAGGGTCTCGCCGCTGTCAAGTCGGAGCAGGGCAGAATGCTTTTTGCCCCTTTTTATTTTTACAACTTTCATCAATCGTCAACCGCTATATCGATATCTATTTTTCTCGGTTTTCTTTCAGGCTCAACGGTTTCGGGATCTACGGGCTCGATAGAAGCCTCTTCGGAAGTTTCTTCCGGAGCGTCGGAGAAAGCGGCATAATATTTAGCCATTATCTTATCTTCTATTTCTTTTGCAAGCTCGGCATTATCGCTTAAAAGCTGCTTAACATTATCTCTGCCCTGACCGAGCCTATCCTCGCCGTAATAGAACCAGGCGCCCGATCTTCTCAATACCTCGAAATTAAGTCCCATATCCACAAGCTCGCCTGTGTGGGAGATGCCTGTGCCGTACATTATATCAAATTCCGCCTCTTTAAACGGGGGAGCGACTTTATTTTTAACTACCTTCGCCCTTGTGCGCGAGCCGATAAGCTCACTGCCGTTTTTAATAGCCTCGATCTTTCTTACATCTATTCTCACGCTCGAATAGAATTTAAGCGCGCGGCCGCCGGTTGTGGTTTCGGGGTTGCCGTAAAGCACGCCGATCTTCTCGCGGAGCTGATTTATGAAAATTGCGCTGCACTTCGATTTAGAAAGCGCGCCTGTTATCTTCCTTAATGCCTGCGACATAAGTCTTGCAAGCTGACCCACGTGGGAATCTCCCATATCGCCCTCAAGCTCGGCTCTTGTAACGAGCGCCGCAACGGAGTCAATAACAATTATATCGATAGCGCCTGATCTGATGAGCGCCTCCGCTATTTCAAGCGCCTGCTCGCCCGAGCTTGGCTGTGAAACCAAAAGGTTATCTATATCAACGCCTAAATGCGAAGCATAAACAGGATCAAGCGCGTGCTCAACATCGATAAACGCGGCAGTGCCTCCCGCTTTTTGCGCCTCTGCAACGCAGTGGAGCGCAACGGTGGTTTTACCTGATGACTCGGGGCCGTAGATCTCAATAATTCTCCCCTTGGGAATTCCTCCGATACCGAGCGCGATATCAAGAGCGAGCGAGCCTGTGCGGATATGCTCGACATTCATAGCCTTATTTTCTCCGAGGCGCATAACCGAGCCTTTTCCGAACTGGCGCTCTATCTGCTCGACCGCAGTTGACAGAGCTTTTTCTTTATCTTCGACAACTGATTTTTCATTATTCACCGGATTTTTTGCTTTAGCCATTTATTTTTGCCTCCTGAATTGTTTTCCGATATTATATCTTTTCGGGTGTCCCGAAAACTACCCTGTCAAAACCGGAGCAGTCTTTTTTTGACCCGATATTTAAAAAACCGTTTTCCCTTAAAATATTTTCTACGCTTTCTCTCTGATAAGCGCCGATCTCGAATACCAAAATGCCGTCTTCCTTTAAAGAGTTTCGGTAATTTTTCGCTATCGCTCTGTAAAACGACAGACCGTCATCTCCGCCGAAAAGCGCGGTTTCGGGCTCGAATGTGACCTCCGGCTGGAGAGCGGACATATCGGCTTTATCAATATAAGGCGGATTTGAAACGACAATATCATATTTATCGCCGCTGCAGTCACCCTTTAAAACATCGCCCTTTATGATATTTACGCCGCTTTTTAATTCCTCTGCGTTTTTCTTAAGATACCTTAGCGCCTCGTCATATTTTTCAAGGCAAGAGGTTTGCGCATCGGTTTCAAGAGCGAGGGTTATTCCTATACAACCTGTGCCGGAGCAGAGGTCAAGCACCTTTTTATCTTTTTTCCCTTTTAATTTTTCTATGCAGAAGTAAGCGATCGATTCGGTATCGAACCTCGGTATAAGAACTCCGGGGCCTACGGAAAAATCCCTGCCGAAAAACGACCACACCCCTGTTATATACTGAAGCGGATATCTTATCTTTCGCTGATTTATAACAGCGGTGAGCAAATTCTGCTGATAATCGGTAAGCTTTTGCGTGTAATTCGAAAGAATTTGTGCGGAGGATAAATTCGTTACATATTTTATAATGATTTTAGCCTCGCTTACATAATCCTCCACACCGAAAGACTTAAGCTTATTTTTTGTATCATTATAGCTTTCAAATATCGTTTTGCTCATCTGATTGCTCTCTTTTTTCAATTTCGCGGTCAATGCTCCTGTCAACATCGGGAACAGCCGGCTCGCAGGCTTTAAGTGCCTTTATTGCAACCTCGATCATAGAATCGTCGGGCTCCTTTGTGGTGAGCCTTTGCAGCCAAAGACCGGGAGCGGAAACAATGCGGGTAAAAGCATTATCGTATTTTCCGCAGGCTCTGAGCACCTCATAGCCCGCTCCGCAGATTATCGGAATCAAAAGAAGTTTTATAAGCACCCACAGCCATTTTATATCGTAAATTCCGAAGCCGAAAAGACCGCAGATAAACTGCACAAGAACGGAAAACACCATACTCACGATTATCATTAGTATCAAAAATGATGTTCCGCACCTGGGGTGAAAGCGGCTTTGGATCTTAACGTTTTCAACATTTAATTCCAAGCCTTTTTCATAGCAAAAAATAGTTTTATGCTCGGCTCCGTGATACCTGAACACTCTTTTAATATCTTTAGAAAGAGAAATCGCGGCAATATATCCTACGAACACCGCAAGCTTGATAAGCTGCTCGATAAGCGCTCTTACGACCGCATTGAAGCTGACTCCGACCGCTTTTTCTATTCCGCCTTCTATTAGCCTCGGAAGATAAATAAAAAGCACAACGGCAAGAACAACTCCCAAACCTGAGCCGACAGCGGTTATAACTGCCGTGAATTTATTCGACTCCGATTTATCGCTTTCGTCATCCGTATCGGCGAAGCCCGATTTATCTACGGATATATTCATAGCCTTATATCCCTCTTTCATTGATTCGATATAAGTAACTATTCCTCGAATAACGGGAAGAGAGAGGAATTTATATTTATCCTTGATACTCTCGGTTTTATACTTTTCGACATCTATTTCACCGCTTTTGGTTCTTACGGCGATAGCTGTTTTTTCGGGGCTTTTCATCATTATGCCCTCGATAAGCGCCTGGCCGCCGATCGCAGTGTATTTACTCATTTTCTTCACTCTTTTCTGTTTCGGGGTCCGAAATTTGCTCCGATTCGGGCTCGTTTGCTATAAGCGGCAAAACTACCGTGACCGAAGTGCCAACGCCCTCGGTGCTCTCCACAAACAAAAGTCCCTTATGCTGTTTTATAATTTCATCGGCGACCGCAAGACCTATTCCGCTGCCTCTTACCTGCTTATTGGATTTAAAGAATTTTTCCTTAACATGGTCGATATCCTGCGCGGGAATTCCGACGCCTGTGTCCTTGACGGTTATTCTTACGCAACCGTCTTCAATTATCTGAGTTATAAGAACAAGACCGCCTTTTTCGGTGTATTTTACCGCGTTATCAATAATATTGATAAATACCTGTTTTAATCTGTCCGAATCGCCGTTTGCCACAGCCTCACAGGCCGGAGGCATATATGTAACCTCAATACCCTGCTTTTTGGCAAGCTCGGCGTACATATCGGCAGCTGATCTCAAAAGCTCCGAAACATTAACGGGTGCAATGTTGTTAACGCTGAGTCTTCCCGACTGCATTCTTGAAAAATCAAGCAGTTCTTCCACAAGGTTTGAAAGCCTGTCCGCCTCGCTTAATACAACATCAAGCCCTCTTTTTACAAGCTCCTCGTCTGTCCCTACGGACATTTTAGCGGTTTCGCCCCAGCCTCTGATAGCCGTAAGTGGAGTGCGGAGCTCGTGGGATACGGAGGATATAAAATCGTTTTTGATAGTTTCCGCCTGGTCAAGCTCGCACGCCATATAATTTATGGTATCGCAAAGTTCGCCTATCTCGTCATTCTTTTCAAGTTCTATTCTCGATTTAAAGTCGCCGCCGGCAATTTTTCTTGCCATAGTGCTGACATCTCTTATCGGGCGGACTATCGATTTAATAAAGAAAATTCCGGAAAGTGCGGAAATCCCTATCGCAACAAGACCGATAAGTGTCAAAAAAAGCGTGGTTTCGGTGATTTTCCTGTTCGCCGCGGTAAGAGAAGATACCCACCTGTAGGCGCCGAGCTTTTCCCCGTTATGCCCGATAAGCGCGCAGGTGCCGGCAACTATTTTTTCGCCCGAGTCGGTTTTGGATTTTAAAACAAAGGTTTTCCCCGGATTTTTCATTGCCGCTTCAAACTCCGTTACAACGGAATTTTCGGGCGAAAATCCGGAAGTGGAAATTATGATGTTTCCGCTGCTGTCAATTACCTGGACTTCAATTTTATTCTTATACGCAAAAGAATCCGAAATGGTGACCGCCGATTCCGCAAAGGATTCCTTACTTGTTGACGCGAGCGCCTCGAATTCATATGAATAATCGGAAGCAAGCGACACGACTCTTTCATTATATACGGAGGAGAAAAATACGGAAAACGCCGAAACGGCAACTATAACCACCGCGGCGCTTATCGCAAAGACTTCGGTAAACCAGCGCACGGCTATGCTTTTAAAATGCAGCTCGAATTCCATTTTTCTCCTCCTTTCTTAATTTTTTATAAATTCAAACTATACTGTTCCATTTATAGCCCATACCCCATACGGTAACGAGGTATTTCGGCAGCGAGGGGTTGTCCTCTATCTTCATTCTGAGTCTTCTTATATTTACATCGACGATTTTTTCTTCGCCGAAATAATTTTCTCCCCATACTATCTTTAAAAGCTCCGTTCTTCCGACGGGCGTATCCGGGTGATTGAAAAAGTGCTCTAATATCTGAAACTCAACCTGCGTGATCTCAATATTCTTTCCGCTTTTCGTGAGCGTGTGTTTTCTCATATTAAGGACAAATTCACCGAGCCTTATTTCGTCGCTCGACAGCTTGACCTGCTTCATCTGCTGGCTTACCCTGCGGTAAAGCGAATCCACTCTCGCAAGAAGCTCGGAGGGAGAAAAGGGCTTTGTGACATAATCATCCGCCCCTATCATAAGGCCGCTTATCTTATCCATTTCCTGGGATTTTGCGGTGAGCATAATAATGCCTATGGTTTCGTTTTTCTCGCGTATTTTTTTACACACGGTAAATCCGTCTATACCCGGCATCATAACATCTAAAAGCGCGATATCAAAACCCTCTGTATCATTATCGAAAATTTCAAGCGCCTCTTCGCCGCTGCCTGCCTGCACGACCGTATAGCCTGCTCTTGTGAGATTTATGGCTTCAAACTCGCGGATAGCTTCTTCATCTTCGGCAATAAGTATTCTTCTCATATAAGGCTCCTTAAAATTTTTTATCAGCTTGAAAGCTTAAACATATTTTTTATCTGCTCTTCGTTAATACCCTGGTTTTCTGCCTCGGCACCTGTTTTATACAAATAGGTGTAGCCTTTGCTTTGAGTGATTTTTTTATATTCCTTATAAATCTTTTTATCGTATTTCTCGCTTTTAACGGTTAAAAACTCTGTTATCATTCCGCCTATTTCATCGGTTTCGGGATTAAAGGTATATATAATCCTTGATTTTGCGTCGGCATCTTTCTTGACGGCTATTTTACCCATAAGCTTATCCGGCAGCTCTACCGTGTACCCGTCAACCGAGTTGACAACGGTCGATCTCTTGACGGTAAGCGCCTCGCCGTTAAATGTACACCAATTTGTGTAATACATTATTTCTTTGCTTTCGCTGTCCGCATTTTTAAGCGTGCTCGCAACGGGAATTTCTATCTGTCCGTCGTCGTTTATATCCTGCGAAAGGATATATGACTGCCTTAAAGTCACCGTGTTTTCCATACTTCCCGAATTATCAAGAAGACCGTTCACAAGCTCGCCTTTTTTATAGAAAATAACCTCCGTTACGGCTCCGATACCCTTAATTTCGTCTATATACACCGCGTTTTGCCCCGTTGAGAGGGTGCCAAGCTTAGGCTGAAGAGCTGTTTTTACCGACTTATCCATAACACAGCCGCCTATTCTTATCACGGAATCATCCCTAAAGCCGAAAAGCTTTGCATTGTTATTCTGATCCGAAGTGGAAAGGAGCTGAATAAAAATATCGTCTTTATTATCGCCGCTTAAATCACAGCACAAAAAAGAAGTATAGGATTCGTCAAGCAAAAGCTTAAGCTCCTTGTTTTCAAAGGAATAAACAGAAAGCCTTTTTTCGCCCGAGCCGAAAATTTCCCAGCCCACAGCTATTTCTTTTTTACCGTCGCCGTTTAAATCGCAGAATTCAACCTTTTCTATTCCGCCTGCCGTGACCGACGCCTCGCAAACGCTCGCCCATTCTTTTGAATTAAAGGCGATAAGGTTTATATGCATCTTTGTAAGCTCGTCTTCATCGGTGCTGTAAAAAGCGAGAGCCTCGTTAAGTCCGTCGTTATTTATATCCTCAAGCACCACGGCCGACCTTTTTTCGCCCTCCGAGGGGTATTTAAGGGAATAACCTTTAGGAGCGCTTTTTTCAAGCGCGGCTTTTATCGGGAGCATATCGCCCGAAAGCTGAGGAGGAGCGATAAGCTCTTCTGTATCGGCGGAAAAGAGCGCACAGGAGCAAAGAGATAAACAAATACTGACACTCAGCAGTGATACAAGCAATTTTTTTATCATTTTTCCGCCTCCCGTTCTTATAAACCTATTCATATTAATTATAGCATAACACATTATAAAAATAAAGAGATTTTTTAAATAAAAGCGCAAAACCTCAGCGGAAAAGCGGAGGCTTCAAAAAAGCAAAAAGCTCTCTCCCGAAATTTACAGGAGAGAGCCTTGTTTGATTTATTTATCAGTCATTATCCTTGTCGTTCTTTTTTGAGAGGAACACATTTGTGAGTATTCCGAGGATAAGAGCGCAGGCGATAGAGGTGATAGTGATCTTTCCGAACGAAACCGTAAGTCCGCCGATACCGCAGATAAGGATAACTGCTACAACGAAGAGGTTTTTGTTATCGTTAAGGTCAACTTCCTGTATCATCTTAAGACCGGATACCGCGATAAATCCGTAGAGCGTTACGCAAACGCCGCCCATTACGCAGTTCGGAATAGTGGAAAGGAATGTTACGAAAGGACCGAAGAATGAGATTACGACTGCCATTAAAGCAGTTGCAAGAATTGTTATTACCGACGCATTGCCTGTGATAGCGACACAGCCTACAGACTCACCGTATGTAGTGTTCGGGCAGCCGCCGAATACTGCGCCTGCCATAGAGCCTACGCCGTCGCCGAGGAGAGTTCTGTGAAGACCGGGATCTTCAAGAAGATCCTTTTCGATAACCGATGAAAGGTTCTTGTGGTCGGCTATGTGCTCTGCGAATACAACGAATGCTACGGGAACATACGCAACCGCAATAGTTGCTATATAGTGAGCAGAGATTTCTTTAAGGCCCTGAGCCGCTTTAATAAATGTGAAATCGGGAACTGCGAAGAAGGTCATTTCTTTAAATACCGAGAAATCGATTATCTGGAGAGCTTTATTACCTGTCTGAATTCCGATTACCGTGAAAATTGCCGCCGCAGCATATCCTGCGAGAATTCCTATGATGAAAGGAATGAGTTTTACCATTTTCTTGCCGTAAACCGAGCAGATCGTTACGGTAAAGAGGGTTACAAGTCCGCAGACAAGGCAGATAAGCGGATTAGCTGCCGAAACGCCGTCGACCATAACCTTACCCTTTGTAAGATCGCCTATTGCGCTTCCTGCAAGCGAAAGACCGATGATCGCAACTGTGGGGCCGATAACTACTGCCGGCATAAGCTTGTTTATCCATTTTACGCCCGCAACCTTAACTATTATTGCGATAACAACATAAACAAGACCTGCAAGCAAAGCGCCGATTATAAGGCCTGCGTATCCGAGCTGCATCGAAACGCCGCCTGCAAATGCCGCAAGCATTGAGTTAATAAACGCGAACGAAGATCCTAAGAACACCGGGCTTCTGAATTTAGTGAACAGAAGATAAACGAAAGTTCCCACACCTGCTCCGAAAAGCGCCGCAGCCTGGGACATTCCGTTTCCTACTATCGCCGGAACCGCGATGGTTGCCGCAAGAATGGCAAGAAGCTGCTGAAAAGCGAAAACTATTACCTTGCCGAAACCGGGTTTGTCCTTAACATTGTAGATAAGTTTCATATTCTTTCCTCCATATTTTGCACACGCTGTTGCAAATTAATATATTAAAACGGACTTTTTATAACGCCCGGTTTAATCCCCATATCAATCAAAAAGCTCAACGCATATTCCGTCGTCAAAAGGCGGAAGCTTAACGGAAATTCTCTCCGTTTTGGCGGTGGGCACGTTTTTCCCGACATAATCGCCTCTTATCGGCAGCTCCCTGTGGCCCCTGTCGACAAGCACCGCAAGCTGGATAGCCTCAGGTCTGCCTCTGCTTATCACCGCATCGATAGCGGCGCGGGCTGTTCTTCCCGTGTAGAGCACATCATCGACGATTATTACTCTTTTGCCTGTTATCTCAAACGGGATCTGCGAGCTGTGAAGCACGGGATCCGCGGAGGTATGTACTAAATCATCTCTGTAAAACGTGATATCAAGGTTCCCGCAGGGAACAAGCTTTTTTTCAATATCGGCAATATTTGCGGCAATCATTCCCGCGAGCGGAACGCCTCTTCTTTTAACGCCGATTATACATATATTATCACAGCCGCCGTTTTTTTCGAGGATCTCGTGAGAAATTCTCTTTATTGCCCTCTTTACGGCTTCCTCATCCATAATCGTTGCTTTATACTGGGACATTTTTATATTAACCTCCCGAATTAAAAAAGCGCCGTGCTTATGCACGGCGCAGAAATTCAAACGCAATCTTCCCTAAAAAGCGCAGGGAAAACCTATGAATACCTTGCCGGCATCTCTGTACCGATCATTAAAGGAATTTTTTAACCTCGAATAGTATATCATAAAAAGAAATAAATGTAAAGAGTTTTTTAAAAAAATTTTGAAAAACCTACATTTAGCGGAGATTTTTAGGCAGACTACTACATATATTATATAAGGTGCCGAAATGCCGGGGTCCGCTAAATCGTCGAAATAACCAAAATAAATGTCAGCGAATGTCAATTTTGACCTTATACAAAAAGGTTACAAGCTTGTAACTTATTGTAACAAACTTGTTTCTTTGTGCAAATTGCACAAATTCGCATAGGTTTTTTGCCTTGACATATGAAAGAAAAGTCAATATAATGGTTTTTGCCGTCAAAAATCACGGCAAAATTTCGAAATTTCCCTGAAATTTAAGGAGTTATATATGAAGAAACTGATAAAGCTTGCCCTTAAAAAAACGGGCCGCTTTTTAAGACACCGAATTCCGCTTGCGGTATTGCTTTGCACCGCAACTGTGCTTTGCCTGTCTTTCCTGAACAGCTCGGTTACGACTTTCAGAATATTTGACGGCGAGCAAACACTGACTGTCCGTTCACTTTCGGGCGACGCACAGGATGTTTTAAAGCTTGCAAACTTAAAATCGGATAATTATAATCTTGTCGCACAGAAGGTCAGCGGTAAGATCACGAACCTTTCAATAGAATACACTTTCCCTGTATATGTTACAGTCGGACAGAATATCACGGAGGTTTACACTCCCAAAGCCACAGTCGAGGAAATACTCTCGTCTTTGGGAATCACTCCGGGACAAGACGATATTATTGAGCCCTCTTTGCAGACCGTTATCGAAGAAAGCTGCTATATAGACTATTCAAAGGTAGAGTATATCACAGGCAGTTACACAGAGGATATTCCTTTTAAGACCGAAACCGTTATCGGAGAAAATGCGGGCTCGGGCGCTAAAACAACGCTTGTAAGCGGTAAAAACGGACTTTCGCAGGTTAATTACACCGCAAAAGTTGTAAACGGAGTAACAGTAGAAACAATAATAAATTCCACCGTTACCCTTTCAAACCCCGTAAACTGCCGCCAGGTAATAGGTACGACGACAAAGGCTGTCGCCGCGGCAACTTCGAGCAGCGTATCGTGTATTTCCACACTTTCGCCTGCCGCTCCCATTGAGCTTGACGCTAGCGGAATTCCTTTAAATTATCTTTCAAAGAAGACCGTTCAGGCAACGGCTTACACATATACAGGCCACAACTGCGCAACAGGTGTGGCTCCTCAGCCGGGATACATAGCGGTAAACCCGAAAGTTATCCCTTACGGAACAAGAATGTATATAGTATCTTCCGACGGAAAATTTGTTTACGGCTACGCCGTTGCGGCGGACACCGGCGGATTTTCGGTTTCAAAACCTAACAATGTCGACTTGTTTATGGCGACCCGCGCCGCCTGCTCTGCATTCGGAAGAAGAAATATCGATATCTACTTCTTACCGTGATAAAATCAAATAAAGCGAACCCGTTTTGTCTGACAAAACGGGTTCGCTTCGGTTTTTGTTCGAGAATATTTTAATTTTATAATTTTTCAACCTGCAAGATAATACTTAACGATAGTCTGCAACAGAAGATCTCGGTCGATCTTTCTTATAAGACTTCTGGCGTTATTATGCGTGGTAATATATGTAGGATCCTCAGACAGAATATATCCCACTATCTGATTTATCGGATTGTATCCTTTTTCCTTTAAAGCATTATATACTTCGGTCAAGATCCTGCGGATTTCCTGCTCGGTTTGATCGCCGAGGGAAAAGGTCATAGTCCGGTCATTCATAACAAGCACCTCTCTTTTAAATATTTTATACTTTTTTTAAAAAAAGTTCAAGCATTATTTTCTCAAAGTTGCGCCTTTAAGCTCAAGCTTTGAGATTATTTTTTCTGTAACGCGGTCTATTTCTTCTTCGGATAGGGTAGATTCGGCGCTTCTTAAGAATACGCTGTAAGCAACGCTCTTTTTGCCCTCGGGTATCTGCGAGCCTGAATACACATCGAAAAGCTCGGCTTTTTCAAGAAGTCTGCCGGCACCCGAAGCTATCGCCTTATAAAGTTCGCCTACGGGGAGATCAATATCGCAAAGCATTGCGAAATCGCGTTCTACTGCCGGGAATTTCGGAAGAGGCTTATAAACCGTCTTGCGCTTATTTATCTTATAAAGTTCATCAAGCTTTATTTCGGCCGTTAAAACACGCGTTTCGATACCGTAAGCCGAGGCAACATCGGGGTGAACTTCGCCTAAGACTGCGATATTTTCATTGTTAACAAGGCAGCAAGCCTGTCTGCCGGGGTGGAGATACGGCTCGCTTGAGCGGACATACTCTGTGTGAGCGCCGAAAAGCTTCATAATTTCCTCAACGATACCTTTAAGGGTAAAGAAATCCTCGTCTTTTCCGTAAATACCTATCGACATTGTACCGAGTTCATCGGGCTGTTCCTTTAAAGGCAGCTCGTGTGCTATAAAGCGCTTGCTTATCTCAAAAAATCTGTCCTCGGTTATTTTTCTGTTTATATTGGTAGAAAGAACGGTGAGCATACTCGTTGTAAGCTGAGTTCTCATACAGGAATATTCATCGCCGAGCGGATTTAAAAGCTTTATCATATTTCTGCGCGGATCATCGGCAGAAAGTCTTAAAGTGTCGGCAGCGTTTGAGGGAATGAACGAATAGGTGGTTATCTCGTATGCTCCGAGAGCGCACATAAGCTTTTTGATTTTATCATCGTTAATTCTTGACGGAAGCTTTGTGCCCCTTATGATCTCGCCGCGCATAGGAGTGGAAACAATATGGTCATACCCGTAAATTCTCATAACCTCTTCGGCAAGGTCTGCTCTTGATTCGACATCATCTCTTATAGACGGCACAAGAACTTTAAGCTTACCGTTTTCCGACTCGGTTTTAAGACCGAGACTGTTAAGAATGGAAATTATCGTTTCTTCTTTTATATCAACCCCTAAAAGCGCAGTGATATCTTTTGATGTGGTGATAACAGTTCTGTCCTCGGGAAGCGACTCGTATCTGTCAAGCGCATTTTCGCAGATATCGCCGGCGTCAAGAGTATATATAAGGTTAAGCGCTCTGTTCATAGCAAACTCAACATTCTTAATATCCACTCCGCGCTCATATCTTCCGCTCGCCTCGGTGCGGATACCGAGCTTTCTGCCGGTGTGCCTTATATTGTCTCTGCGGAATTTTGCGGACTCTAAGAAAAGATTTTTCGTATCATCCTCGATCTCGCTTTCTTTTCCGCCCATAATTCCCGCAAGGCAGGAGGGCTTTTCGCCGTCGGCAATAACAAGCATATCTTCGCTTAAGTTATAATCCTTGCCGTCAAGAGTGGTTATTTTTTCGCCCCTGTTTGCCGTGCGGACAGTTATCCTGCGGTCGGAAAGGTCGTCATAATTAAATGCGTGCATCGGCTGACCGGTTTCAAGCATTACAAAATTTGTGATATCCACGATATTGTTTATCGGGCGCATTCCCGAAGCGGAAATTGCTTTTTGCATCCATTCCGGGGAAGGCTTGATTCTGAGGTTTCTAACCACTCTTCCGATGTATCTCGGGCAGAGGTCATAATTTTTAACCTCGACATCGATATAATCGGATGTTTTTTCGCTTATGGTTTTATAGTCGGTAGCAGGTGCGCGGAAAGTTGTGCCGAGCACAACCGCAATTTCCTTTGCAACGCCGATAAAGCAGTTGCAGTCGGGGCGGTTGGCGGTGATCTTAAAGTCGATAATATAATCGTCAAGACCCAATACCTCGCGCATATCCGTTCCAGGAACAACATCGGGCTTTAAAATGAGAATTCCGTAAACTCCGGCGCCCTCATATTCCTCCTCGGTAAGACAAAGCTCTTCGCCGGAGCAGAGCATTCCGTTTGACTCCACGCCCCTGAGTTTCCCTGCTTTTATATGCTGCCCTGTTGGCAGATAGCTGTCATCAAGAGCGGCGGGAACGATATCGCCCTCTTTTATATTCTGTGCGCCTGTAACTATCTGCACAGGAGCACCCTTTCCGATATCCATTTGGCAGATTTGAAGATGATCGCTGTTTTCGTGAGGCTTTATCTCGGTGATTTTAGCCGCGACGACATTTTTGATATTCTCGCCCTGCTTTTCAATACTTTCCACCTCAAAGCCTGCCATAATCATTTTATCGCACAGCTCTTCAACCGGAACATTTATATCTACATAATATTCCAGCGCTTTAAGAGATATTTTCATAATTTTCCCCTCCTTAATTAAAACTGCTCGAGAAAACGCTTATCGTTTTCAAAAAGGAGCCTTATATCGCTGATCTTATATCTTGTTGTCGTAATTCTGTCAAGACCTATGCCGAAAGCAAATCCGGAATAGACTTCCGGGTCGATCCCGCAGCTTCTGAGCACGTTCGGATGGACCATACCGGCGCCGAGAATTTCTATCCAGCCGCTGCCTTTGCAGACTCTGCAGCCTTTTCCTCCGCATTCCGAGCAGGTGACATCAACCTCGACCGACGGCTCTGTAAACGGGAAAAATGACGGGCGGAATTTAACCTTTGTTTCAGGTCCGTAAATCTCATGAGCAAACTGCTCTAAAACTCCTTTAAGGTCGCACATAGTTACGCCCTTATCCACAACAAGTCCCTCTATCTGGTGGAATACGGGAGAATGAGTCGCGTCTACCTCGTCGGCTCTGAAAACTCTTCCGGGGCAGATAATTCTGATAGGAGGCTTTCTCTGCTCCATGGTTCTTATCTGCGCAGCGGAGGTCTGCGTTCTTAAAAGGAGATTTTCACCTAAATAAAAGGTATCCTGCATATCTCTTGCAGGGTGATCCGCAGGCACGTTTAAGCACTCGAAATTATAATGGTCGGTTTCCACCTCGGGGCCGTCAAGCACATCAAATCCCATTGAGCGGAAAATATCTATCATATCCTCAAGCACGGTGTTAAGAGGGTGAAGCTTGCCCGGCTTATGAACCTTTGCCGGCATAGATATATCAACCGTTTCGGCTTTTAATTTCATCTCAACCGCTTTGCTTTTAAGCTCTGTTTTCTTTTCACCTATCAAGGTCTCAAGCTTTTGCTTTGCCTCGTTGACAAGCTGACCTACTACAGGTCTTTCTTCGGCGGAAAGAGAGCCCATTTGTTTTAAAAGAGCTGTAAGCTCGCCTTTTTTGCCGAGGTATTTTACTCTTAATTCCTCTATGGCCTGCTCGCTGTCGCAAGCTTCAAGAGCAGCTTTGGCTTTGCTTCTTAATGCCTCGATTTTTTCTTTCATTTTTATCCCTCCGAATTTTAAAAAAAGAGTAACAAAAAAAGACTCACATCCTTGAAATCAGGGACGAAGTCTTTAAAATCAGCACTCCGCGGTACCACCCGCATTTTCCGAATAAATCGGAACACTTAAATTTAAAAGCCTATAACGGAGCCTTAACCCGACGGCGCCTACGACACTTTTAATAAAAAGCTTCAGCACCGCTGCTCAAAAGCGAACTTCGGCAAATTCCTGACATAAAAGCGCTTTCAGCCGGCGGCGCCTTCTCTCTTTAAAGCGGATATAAGCTTACTCTTCTTTATCACAGCATTTAATCCAATCTATAGAGTTATTATAACATTTCATAAATAATTTTCAAGTGTTTTTTTAAAATGAATTGAAAAAGTCGTGAAAAGTGGTATAATGAAAAAAGAATTTTAAGATTTCGGCGGAAAGTTATGGGAAAATACAAGCTTTTGATTTTTGATATGGACGGGACAATTCTTGATACTTTAAAGGATTTGACTTTAAGCACAAATTATGCTCTTAAAAAATGCGGGCTGGCTTTAAGATCCGAAAACGAAGTTCGCTCATTTGTGGGGAACGGGATAAGAAAGCTCATAGAAAGAGCGGTTCCCGAAAATTGCCCAAAAGAAACGATAACCAAGGTTTTTTCCGTTTTTAATGACTACTATAAGAATCATTGCTTCGATTTCACAAAAAGCTATCCGGGAATCACCGATATGCTGAAAAAACTTACACAAAAGGGGTATAAAACCGCCGTTTTGTCAAACAAAGCGGATTATGCGGTAAAAGAGCTTTCGGATAAATTTTTCGGAGGACTTTTCGATTACTCTGCGGGAGTAAAGGAAAATATGAAAACAAAACCCTCTCCCGACGGGGTTTTTGAAATAATGAGGAATTTTAATATTCCCCCCGAAAACACGCTTTATATCGGCGACAGCGAGGTGGATATCCTCACCGCAAAAAATGCGGGGGTGGATTGTATATCCGTAGACTGGGGCTTTAAAAGCAGAAGCTTTTTAGAGGAAAACGGAGCGAATATAATCGTGTCGACAGCTAATGAGCTTTATGAAAAAATAACGGAGCAAAAAATAATTATCCGCGAATTTAAGAACGAAGATATCCCTTTTATGACCGATATTTGGAACGAGGTGGTGGAGGCAAAAAATGCATTTCCGCAAACCGACTGTTTAACAGAAAGCTCTGCGCTTTTGTTTTTCTCTCGGCAGACTAAAACAAAAGTCGCCGTAAATAAAGAAACAGGCGAAATCAACGGACTTTATATTCTTCATCCGAATAATATCGGCAGGTGCGGGCATATCGCGAATGCATCATTTGCCGTAGCTAAAAATTCAAGAGGTCAGCATATAGGCGAAAAGCTGGTTAAAGACTGCTTAAATACCGCGAAAGAGCAAGGGTTTGAAATTTTGCAGTTTAATGCGGTGGTGGAAACGAACTTTGCCGCGCGCAGGCTTTACGAGAGGCTCGGATTTAAGTTGCTCGGAATCATTCCGCACGGATTTAAGGTGAGCGACCGCGAATACGAAAACATCTGCCTATACTACAAAAAACTCATTTAAACGGAGAAATTTTATGAAAATTTTAAAATCTTCCTTATGCCTGATATTTGTTTTATCGGTCCTTTGCGGCTGCGGAACAAAAGCAAAAAAAGAAACCGTATCCGACCCGAAAACGCTGGAAGAGGCAGCAAAAAACCGCTCGCAGTCGTCGGTCATAACTCTTAAAGGCACCGACAATATAGACGGGGAAACCTTGTTTTCCAACGCGGCTTACTTTTCTGCAGGAAAGCTTTATTACTACTCGTTTACTTCCGCCGTTGACGGTGAAAATAACGCAAAAGCGCTCTGCGATGTTACATTGGCAGACGGCGAAAAGGCGATTGCCGTGGATAATTATTACGGAACCGATTGTTCCGTAATGGTTACGGGCGGAAATTGGTACTTTATCCAGCAATCTGCCGAAACCGACGGACAGTACGATATTATACGCACGCCTTATAAGAATGTTATTCAGGATATCTTGGGCAGTGATTTTACATCTCTTGCCGCCGACCTTGCTCTTATAAACGGCGAGCTTTACCGCGCGTATTACGATATGAGCGGTAACACTGAAAAATACAAGGTGGATATTTCGGCACTCGGAGACGAAAATATCTTAGCCCTCTATCACGGGCTCGACTCTTACGGCGATACGTCGATTATCAAGACCGACAAAGCCTTTTATCTCATAAGCGAAAAAGCCTCTGCCGACGCTGCGAATACCGCCGAAAGCGAAAGGGTGAACCGCATTACCAAAATCGATACTCTTACCGAATTTTACGATGATGTGCTTAATATCGCTCCCGGATATGTTATCACGAAAGATAAAAAAGCAATCCTTTTAAAAGGACTGCTTGACGATAAGAATTATTAAATTGCTCCGGCTCCCCGAATTTAAGGGGGGGGCCGGCTTTTTCCCTCCCGTTCAAGGGAGGATTTTTTATTTTTTTATAATAATTTTTCTTAATTTAAGCGCGATCAAATATGCTAAAAATACCGAAACGGCGTCTTTTAGCAAAAACGGAAGACTTATCGATAAAAATGTTGACACGAGCGGAGTGTGGGTAACAAGCGAAAACTGCACCACTCCGAAAAGATGACAAAGGATAAGACCGGCAAGGCTTAAAACTGCGGCAAGAGATCTTGATTTTTTTATGGCTATTCCGCAAAACAGTGCCAGCAGGATAAATCCGAAAATAAAGCCTCCGCTCGGCCCTGCAAGAACTCCCGCTCCCGATCTGAACGAAGAAAATACCGGCACTCCCACCGCTCCGAGAGCAATATAAACAAGCACGCTTATAACCCCTAAAAAGGCTGAAAGGCAATATCCGCAAAGCGCTGCGGCAAAGGTCTGCAAAGTGAGACTCACTCCGAATGGCAGAGGAAAAGCCACCTGCGAGAGCGCCGCCAAAACCGCGGAAAAAACCGCCGTGAGAACTATATCTTTAATACTTAATCTTATTTTTTTCATACTCTTTTAACCGATACCTCTCCCGCTTTAAGCACCGTGATCTTTCCGTTTTCTTCCAACACAAGTCCTGCGTCATGATTAACCCTCAGTGCTTTGGCGTTGTGAAGCTTGCCGTTTTTAATATACATAACTTCCTTGTTATCAAGATAGGAATTCTCGATATAATAATTCATAAATTTCCTGCCCGAACTCAGATCCGCATAATACTCAAAAAATCTTTTATATACCCCGGATGCTATTTTAGTATAAAGCGAGGCAGGCACGGTCTTTTCACTGCAAAGACTGCCGGCAGTCAATTTAACATCTTCAGGCAGATTATCGCTTTGATCGGCAAGATTTATCCCGATACCCAGAACCGCAAAATCAAACATCATAGTTTCGGCATTAAAAGAGCCCTCTGTCAAAATTCCGCAGACCTTTTTATCTTCACAGAAAATATCATTTACCCATTTAATGGGAAACGGTTTTTTAAAGATCTCGCTTAAGGTCTTTGAAACCGCTGCCGCCGCGGCAACGGTGATAAAAACGGAGGAATCCGCATTTACCTGCGGCCTTAATATCACCGAAAAATATATTCCGCCCCTGTTTGACACAAAGGTGCGGCCGAGCCTGCCTTTTCCGCTTGTCTGTTCCATTGCAAACACGGCGGTACCCTCTTTTGCTCCGCGTACGGCAAGTTCTTTAGCAATATTGTTGGTGGAGTCGGCACATTCGAGCAAAATTACCTCATCGGTGCCGAGAGCTTTTTTGAGTTCTTCGGAAACAGGGTGTGAATTTTCTCTGCTCAAAACATATCCCCTTTTTGAGCTTTTAATGAGATAGCCCTCATCTTTCATCTTATTTATACTTTTCCAAACGGCGTTTCGGCTAACGCCGAACCTTTCCGCCAATTCGCTGCCGGATATCGGCTCTTCGCTGTTTGATAAAGTTTCAAGTAATTCTTCATACAGTATCATATAATCATCCCTTTTTTACATTTTACCCTTTTGCGGCTTTGTTGTCAACCAAAAAATATTTTTAAGTTGACGAAGCGTCTGCAAAGTATCAAAACAAACAGTTTTTGAATAGTATGTTTATGAAAAAAGACAAAAAGGGGAGTTTTTATGAATAACAGTATAAAACACGCATTTTTGGCGGCAAATTCCTGCGAGGGTTTCGTTTCGCATTTTTCCGATTTTTTCAGCGTGAAAGACGGATACCGTGTATATATAATCAAGGGCGGCCCCGGAACGGGAAAATCCACCTTTATGAAAAGCATTGCGAATAAAGCTATAGATAAAGGATACAGCATTATAAAGTCCCCTTGCTCAAGCGATCCCGATTCTCTTGACGCGGTGATAATAGAGGATACAAAAACCGTGATATTAGACGGTACCGCTCCGCACATTGTAGAGCCGAGATATCCGGGAGCCTGCGAAAACATAATAAATCTCGGCGAATTTTTCAATACCCGAAAACTTTTTGAAAACCGCGAAAAAATAAAGACCTTGACCGACCGCAACACCGTGATTCACGGCATAGCCTCGGGTTATTTATCCGCCGCAGGCGAGCTGCTTGAAAAAAGCGTGGAATCCGCAAAAAGAAATATCGATTATAAAAAAGCGGAAAATTATGCGCGCTCTATAATAAAAAAATACTTAAAGCCGAAAAAAACCGAGGGTAAAGTAACCGAAAGATTTTTAAGCGGAATAACACCTAAAGGATTTTATGATTTTTCGCCCGAGCTTTATAAAAGGTGCGAAAAAAGAATAATTATTTCGGATAATTCTTTTGCCGTTTCAAGTTGTATTTTAGGTTATATAAAAAATGCGGCTAAAGAGAGAGGATATAATGTAACCGTTTATAAAAATCCGTTTTTGCCTCTTATGCTTACCGATTCGATAGAAATAGAGGAATTAAAGCTTTGCATTATGAGCGAAAATTCCTTTATAAAGCTTGACGCCGATGATAGGCGCGTGCACGCAAGAAGATTTAAAATAAGCGTCTCAAATTATAACAGAGGGCGCGAAACATTCTCAAAAAGAGTATTCAAAGAGCTGATCTCAAGCGCCGTGAATATTTTAAGGACAGCCAAGGAAGTTCACGATGAACTTGAAAGCTATTATATAGC
This sequence comes from uncultured Eubacteriales bacterium, assembly GCA_934454845.1. Lineage (GTDB taxonomy): Bacteria > Bacillota > Clostridia > Oscillospirales > Acutalibacteraceae > UBA737. The sequence continues at coordinate 73,374 of CAKSGV010000005.1, forward strand.
CGCACAGGATTTTAAAAAGCTTAATATCTATGCCGATAAAAAATCTGAAGAAATTTTGCAGTAATACTTAAGTAAAAACAGTTGCAAGAATCCCTAAAATATGGTATGATAATATGAATTATTATGAGGGGGCGAATATTTTGTCGGATAACAGAGCAATAGGTGTGTTCGACTCCGGAATAGGCGGAATAACCGTCGCAAAAGAAATAATGAAGCTTCTGCCCCGCGAGAGCATCGTTTACTTCGGTGATACCGGCAGAGTGCCTTACGGAACAAAAAGCTCCGAAACGATAAAAAAATACGCCCTACAAGACGAAAGATTTTTGCTTAAAAACAACGTGAAGCTGATAGTAGCCGCCTGCGGAACAGTATCAAGCGTGGCTTACGATACCGCAAAGCAGCTGCCCGTTCCTTTTATCGAGGTCGTTTCACATTCGGTGAAAGCGGCGGTAAAGGCTACTAAAAATAAAAAAATAGGAATTCTTGCAACCAACGCGACCATCAAAAGCGGCGCTCACAAAAAACAGATATTATCTGCTTTACCGGGCGCCGAGGTGGTGGAAACGGCGGCGAGCCTGCTTGTTCCGATAGTCGAAGAGGGCTGGACCGATAAGGACAATATCGTGGCAAGAGAGGCTGTGAAGACCTATCTTGCGCCGATGATAGAGCGCGGCGTTGATACCGTGATACTCGGCTGCACGCATTTTCCCGTGCTCTGGGATATGATAAGCGAGGCTTTAGGAAAAAATGTGACACTTATAAATATGGGAACTGCCACGGCGCAGGCGGTAAAAGACCTGCTTTACAGCACGAATGCTCTGTGCTGCGGCGATAATATTCCAAAGCACAGATTTTATGTAAGCGACGAAACCGAGGCTTTCGCCGAAACCGCGCAAAAGCTCATCGGCTGCAAGCTTGACAAAGAATTGATTGAACAGGTGGATATAGAATCGGAATGATTAAAACTGTGATAATAAAAATTTCAGGATCACAAAGCTCGGCAGATGCGCCGGAGGAAGAGAACATTATAGAATTCACAACCGAGGGAATGCTTGATAAGAAAGAGGATATGATATCTCTTTTTTATGACGAAAGCGAAATGTTGGGCTGTGAAGACGCGAGGTCTATGCTGTGCATACTCGGTGAAAAGCAGGTAGTGCTTGAAAGAACGGGCGATATTGTTTCAAAGCTCGTGATAGAAGCCGGCAAGCGGAACAACTGCTATTATGAAACGCCATACGGAAATATGACGATAGGAATTCACGGTGATTACATCGAAAACTCTCTTACCGAAAACGGCGGAAAGCTTAAAATGAAATACACCCTTGATTCCGATTTAAGACCGATAAGCACGAATAAGCTTGAAATAACCGTAAACGAGGTGTAAAACAATGTCATATATCACTCATAAAGCCAAAGATCAGATAAAAAGCGTGATTTTAAGCGCGGCAGGAAAGGCCGCAAATTCGGGCGAATTTATCTGTGTGCCCGATACTTCTTTTTCAATAGATATCCCTGAAAACAGAGAGCACGGCGATTATGCGGCAAATGCGGCGCTTGTGTGGGCAAGAAGCCTTAAAAAAGCACCGAAAATGATAGCCGAATCAATTTTGAAATTCGCAGAGCTCGATAATACATATATAGAAAAGTGCGAAATAGCAGGCCCCGGATTTATAAATTTCTTTTTTAAGGATTCCTATTTTTCGGATATAATCGACGACGCGCTCACAAAAGGCGCGGATTACGGAAAAAGCGATTACGGAAAGAATAAGAGGGTTTTGGTGGAATTCGTTTCCGCTAACCCGACAGGTCCCATGCACATAGGAAACGCAAGGGGCGGAGCGCTTGGCGACTGCCTCGCGGCGGTGCTCGAAATTGCAGGCTTCGGAGTTGAACGCGAGTTTTATATAAACGACGCGGGCAATCAGATAAACAAATTCGGGTTATCTCTTGATCTTAGATATCAGCAAATTTATAAAGAGGGCATTGAGATGCCCGAAGATTCCTACCACGGCGATGATATTATCGCCCATGCAAAGGCATTTTCGGAAATTTACGGAAATTCTTATATGGACAAGCCCGAATCCGAAAGAAGAAAAGCTCTCATAGACTTTGCCCTTCCGAAAAATATCCAGGGGCTTAAAGACGACCTTTTAAAATACAGGATATCTTACGATACCTGGTTTAAAGAAAGCTCGCTTCACTCTTCGGGCGAAACCGAAAGAATTATCGATCTTTTGATAAAGAGCGGCAAGACCTATGAATCGGAGGGAGCGCTGTGGTTTAAAGCCACGGATTTCGGCTGTGATAAGGATTTCGTGCTTAAAAGAGCGAACGGCGTGCCGACATATGTTGTCCCGGATATAGCATATCATTACAATAAGCTTGAAGTAAGGAAGTTTGACCGCGCGATTGATATCTTAGGTGCCGATCACCACGGATATGTGCCAAGGCTTAAAGCCGCGCTTACAGCGCTTAATGTTGACGCGGACAGGCTTGACGCAGTGCTTATGCAGATGGTAAGACTTGTCAGAAACGGCGAGGTGATAAAAGCCTCCAAGCGCTCGGGAAAAGCCATCACGCTTGTTACCCTTTTAGAAGAGGTCCCGATAGACGCGGCAAGATTTTTCTTCAATTTAAGAGAGCCTAACAGCCACTTTGATTTCGATCTCGATCTTGCGGTAAGCGAATCGAGCAACAACCCCGTTTATTATGTTCAGTATGCCTATGCGAGAATTTGCTCAATACTCAGAAATGTGGGAGAACCCGATACGGCAAATAAAGCGTGTCTCGATTTATTAAAGGCTCCCGAGGAACGAGAGCTTATCTCTCATATTTCCGCATTTACCGACGAAATAATAAAAGCCGCCAAAGCCTATGATCCCGCAAGGATCACACATTATTGTATAGAGCTTGCAACGCTTTTCCATAAATTTTATTCTTCCTGCAGAGTAAACTGCGAAGATGAAGCTCTTAAAAACGCTAGACTCTGCCTCTGCAAAGCCACGGCGGCAGTGATAAAAAATATTCTTGACGCATTTAAAATAACCGCGCCCGAAAAAATGTGAGGTAAAAAAAGAAAATGAATTTTGACAACCGCAATCTTTCAATGCTCACCGACCTTTACGAAATGACAATGTCAAACGGTATTTTCGATACCGAGCTTGCAAACACGATTACTTATTTCGATATGTTTTTCCGCAGAGTTCCCGATAACGGCGGCTATGCCATAATGGCGGGCGTCGACCAGCTTATCGAGTATTTCAACAATCTGCATTTTGATAAAGACGATATAGAGTATTTAAAAGGTTTAAATCTCTTTTCCGAAGATTATTTAAACTACCTTGCGGACTTTAAATTCTGTTGTGACGTGTGGGCCGTGCCCGAGGGAACGCCGATATTCCCGAAAGAGCCGATAGTCACGGTCAAAGGTCCGGCGATACAATGTATGATGGTGGAAACTATGGTACTTCTGACTATAAACCACCAATCGCTTATCGCAACCAAGGCCAACCGTATCACCCGCGCCGCGCAGGGCAGACCTGTTATGGAATTCGGCGCTCGCCGCGCTCAGGGAGCCGACGGTGCTTATTACGGCGCAAGAGCCGCAGTAATAGGCGGCTGCACAGGCACATCGGTAGTAAAAACAGCAAAGGATTTCAATGTTTCGGCTTCGGGAACAATGGCGCACAGCTGGGTTCAGCTTTTTGACGACGAATATGAAGCGTTTAAAAAATATGCCGAGATGTACCCCGACAGTACCCTGCTCCTTGTGGATACCTACAATGTTTTAAAATCGGGAATTCCGAATGCGATAAGAGTATTTAACGACGTTTTAAAACCGCTCGGCAAAAGACCGCTCGGAATAAGAATAGACAGCGGCGATATCACTTATTTATCCAAAAAAGTCCGCAAAATGCTTGATGAAGCAGGATATGAGGACTGCAAGATATGCGTGTCAAACTCGCTCGACGAATATCTTATACGCGATATGATATTCCAGGGCGCTAAAGTGGACAGCTTCGGAGTAGGCGAAAGACTTATAACCGCGTCAAGCGAGGCTGTTTTCGGCGGAGTTTATAAGCTTGCGGCGATAGAAAGAAACGGAAAAATTATTCCTAAAATAAAGGTGAGCGAAAACACCGCTAAAATAACCCTGCCCGGAGTTAAAATTCCGTGGCGCTTATTCGACCGCGCAACCGGCAAGGCTATCGCCGATGTTATCACCTTAAATGATGAAAGAATCGACGATTCCGAGCCTTATGAGATCTTCGATCCCGTATTTACCTGGAAGAGGAAGACGGTTACGGACTTTACCGCCGTCAAGCTCCAGAAAAAGATAATAAGCGGCGGAAAGGCTGTTTATGAATCGCCGAGCGTTAAAGAAATTTCCGCTTACCGCGAGGCACAGGTCGGATCTTTGTGGGATGAGGTCACAAGATTTGAAAAGCCCCACGCTTATTATGTCGATCTTTCCGAAAAATTGTGGAATCAGCAACAGGAGCTTTTAAACAAGATCGCAAAATCAAATGAAATCTGAGAGGTGTTCTTTATGAAAAAAGCAGCGGCACTTTTAATGGTTTTTATCTTTTCTTTATCCCTTTGCGCCTGCAAAAAGGATAAAAAGGAAAACACCGTAACGGGTGCGGATATCGAATACTTTGCAAAAATCGGGCAGATACCCGAAAGCGATATAAAGCTTTCCGCCGATCCCGACGAGGTTTTATCAAAACTCAAAAAATCCCAAAATTCTTCCGATCTCGAATCCCACGATCACGAAGAAGCCGGAGAGGAAATTGAAATTCCCGTGATAGAATCGGGCGATTATTCGGAAATTTTAGGGAATAATTTTCAGTTTTACTATAAAACAGAGGATAAAACAGGCGGAATTACCGCTATCACCGCCACTGCCGCGGCTTTCGGTTATGATCCCGACACGGTGCTCATAGAGATAGAAAACGATCTTAAATCCCGAAATATAAAATATGAGGTTACTTCGGGCAAACTTTCGGACTTCTATTTCTTCTCTTTTTCGGAGGATAATTGTGAATTTTTAACCTGCAAATCCGAGAAAAACAGCGTAGTGTTCGCGTTTATCGAAAGCAAGCTCTGCGCTGCGGCGGTTTACGCAAATTAAATTTACGGAGAAATATTTTATGCCAGCAGAAACAAAAAAGACGGAAAATTCTTTTCCCGTGTTAGCTTTAAGGGGACTTGTTGCTTTCCCCTCTATGATCCTTACTTTAGATGTAGGAAGAAAGCGCTCTGTAAACGCGATAAACAGAGCGATGTCCTCAAATCAGCTTATATATTTAGTCACACAGAAAGATATCACGGTGGAAGCACCGAACTCTTCGGACCTTTATTCTATGGGCTGCCTTTGCAGATTAAGGCAGACGCTTAAAATGCCCGACGGCTCTGTCAAAGCTCTCGTTCAAGGCCTTTACAGGGCAAAGCACACCACATTTATAAAAGAGCCGGATATCTATTCCGCAACAATTGAAAAATGCGAAGAAAAACCTATTAAAAACAGGGCCGTCTATAAAGAAAGCATTTTAAGAAGAATAAGAATAGAATTCGAAAAATATGTTGAAGTAAACCGCAATATAGCGCCCGATGTGATCTCAACCGTCGCCACTTGCGACGATATCCCTTATCTTTGTGATTATATCGCGTTTAATGTGCCCTCACCTTTTGACGATAAGCAGTTTATTTTAGAACAGCTTTCACCCGTATCAAGAGCTAAAATTCTGCTCGAGCTTTTAAGCAAAGAAAAAGAGATCTGCGAGATAGATAATAAAATAGGCGAAAAAACCAGGCGCAGAATTGACGAAAGTCAGAAAGAATATTATCTTAAAGAGCAGATAAAAGTTTTAAACGACGAGCTTTACGGCGATGATGAGCTTTCCGAAATAGAATCCTATAACGAAAAGGCAGAAAAGCTCGATTGCTCTGATGAAGTAAAAAATAAGATAAGATCCGAAATAAATAAGCTTTCAAAGCTTCCGCCCGGCTCTCATGAAGGAACGGTCATGCGCTCCTGGCTTGATCTTGCAATATCACTTCCGTGGAACAAAAAGAGCGGATCAAAGGTGGATATTAAAAAGGCGGAGAAAATTCTCGACCGCGATTTTTACGGCCTTGATAAAGTAAAAGAGCGGATCCTGGAAATGCTCGCAGTATATTCTTTAAACCCCGATATAACAGGGCAGATAATCTGCCTTGCGGGTCCTCCCGGAGTAGGCAAGACCTCAATAGGAAAAACAATAGCCGAATGTATGGGCAGGAAGTACCGCAGAGTGGCACTCGGCGGTATGCACGACGAGGCGGAGATAAGAGGTCACAGAAAAACCTATGTGGGAGCAATGCCCGGAAGAATTATCTCGGCGCTTAAATTATCGGGAGTATCCGATCCTCTTATTTTGCTCGACGAGATAGATAAGCTTGCAAGCGATTATAAGGGCGATCCCTCATCCGCGCTTTTGGAGGTTTTGGATCCGGAGCAGAACAGCTCCTTTACCGATAACTTTTTGGAGATACCTTATGATTTAAGCAAAGCGGTGTTTATCACCACAGCAAATGATTTATCGACTGTGCCTCCTGCTTTGCTTGACAGAATGGAAGTTATCTCGATCGACGGTTACACAAGAGAAGAGCGCTTTAATATTGCTAAAAAACACCTTGTTAAAAAAGAACTTTCGCGCCACGCGCTTTCCGGCAGGACCTGCAGGATAACAGACGGCGCGCTCTATGCCATAATCGATTTTTACACCCGCGAGGCAGGAGTAAGAAGCCTGGAGAGAACCATAGCCAAGATCTTTTCAAAGGTAGCTAAGATCATAGCCGAGGGCGAAGTAAAGAGCGTAACCGTAAAAGAGCAGGATATCTATAAATATTTAGGCTCTAAAAAATACCGCCCCGAATCCATACTCGAAACCGACGAGATAGGCATTATAAACGGCCTTGCCTGGACGGCTGTGGGAGGGGAGATAATGCAGCTCGAAGTCGCCGCAACGGAGGGCACGGGCAAAATTATTTTAACGGGCAGCCTCGGCGACGTTATGAAAGAATCGGCTTCCGCCGCTGTGACATTTGTCAGGTTAAACGCTTTTAAATACGGAATTTATCCCGATTTTTACAAAAATCTCGATATTCATATCCACGCGACCGAGGCGGCGGTTAAAAAAGACGGCCCAAGCGCCGGAGTGACTATCGCAACAGCGCTTGTTTCCGCTCTTACAAAAGTGCCCGTAAGGCGCGATATAGCTATGACCGGCGAAATAACGATCACCGGCCGCGTGCTTGCAATAGGCGGACTTAAAGAAAAGTCTATGGCGGCTTACCGCGGAGGGGTAAAACGCGTGTTTATTCCATATGATAATATTCCCGATCTCGACGAGGTAGATAAAACCGTGAAAGAAAACGTTGAGTTTATCCCGGTCAAAAATGCGTGCGAAATAATAGAAGCCGCACTTAAATACCCCGAGGAAGAAAAAAGCGAAGAGCTTTATATCTCGCAAAACTCAAGCGAAAAGGCAGTAAGCAGGTGCTGATATGAATTTTTCGGATGTAACATTTGAGGCGGCCTTCGGCACCGCCTCGCAGCTGCCGCAGTCCGATATTCCGGAAGTTTGCTTCTGCGGAAGATCGAATGTGGGAAAATCTTCGCTTATAAATAAGGTACTCGGAAGAAAAGCGATCGCAAGAGTTAGCTCCACACCGGGGAAAACGGTCACCGTGAATTTTTATAAGCTGAGCGGATTAAGGCTTGTGGACCTCCCCGGTTACGGCTACGCAAAGGTAGCCACAAAGGAAAAGGAACGCTGGAGCGGCCTTATGGAGCATTATTTCAGATCGGGAAGAAACATAAAGCTTTGCTTTTCGCTTATCGATATGAGAAGACCCGCGACCGAATTCGATCTTAATATGCTCGAATTTTTAAATCATTTCGGATTTAACACCGCGATAATTCTCACAAAATCGGATAAGCTTAATAAAACCGAATTTGAAAAAAATCTCAAAGCTTTTAAAGAAACTTTCGGTGAAAATATCCCCATAATTCCCTTTTCCGCGCTTAAAAATACCGGCACCGAGGAAATAAGATCTTTAATAGAAAACATATTATAAAAAAGAGGTAAAAATATTATGATTTTTGAAAACGGCGACAGAATAGTATTCACCGGCGACTCCGTAACAGATATGGGAAGAGCGCGCCCCGTGGGCGAGGAAATAGGCGATAATTTAGGAACCAGCTATGTGAGAATTATCGATAATATGATAAATGCCTGGTATCCCGACCTTAGAATCAGGATATCAAACACCGGAATATCGGGCCACACAAGCCGCAACCTTTTAAACAGATTTGACGCAGACGTCTGCGCCCTTAACCCCGACTGGGTTTCAATACTTATCGGAATAAACGATGTGTGGAGATTTTTTGACGCCCCCGCTCTTACCGATATTCAGGTGGGAATCGAAGAATACGAGAAAAACCTCGAGGAAATGATAATAAGGATAAAAGATAAGGTCAAAGGCGTGTTTATCTTATCCCCTTATTATATGGAGCCTAACTGCGAGGATATGATGAGAAAGAAAATGGGCGAGTATGCCAAAGTTGCACGAAAGCTTGCAAAAAAACACGGCTGTGAATATGTCGATTTTCAGTCGGTTTACGATAACTTCTTAAAATACCGCCATTCTTCCTTTATAAACTGGGATAGGGTGCACCCCAATCAGATCGGCGCAACCCTTATGGCAAAGGAATTTTTAAAGCACTGCGGATTTGATTACAATCATAAATATTGATATTGACAAATTTAAATTCCGGTGATATAATTTTTTATATTCAAAGGCTTTGAGAAAGACAAGTAGCTCGGTACACGGCGGAACAGTGATCTGCGGGCAGTGGAAACGCAGGCGCACGCACCTTGTGAATAACACTTTTTAGCCGCAATCTGAAAAGCTTTTTGCTTATTAGGTGCGCCGTGAGCTTCGCGTTAAGAAGAAATCGGCTCAATTTTGGCCGTAAAGAGGTCTTTTTGATATAAAAAGGCAATTTAGGTGGCACCGCGGATGATTTTTAAAGCGTCTTATCCGTCCTGAAATTTTAGGGCGGATAAAGGCGCTTTTATTATTTTTATATTTAATTTCGGGAGGAAAATTATGAAGCATACCGATATTTATGAAATTATGAAAAACCGTGAGTTCGTAGGCAAAAATGTCACTGTCTGCGGATGGGTAAGAACCTCGCGCGATTCTAAAAATATGGCTTTTATCGAGCTTAACGACGGTACTACTCTTAAGCACCTGCAAATAGTTATAGATAAAAGCAAGCTTTCGGATATTTCCGAATATTTAAAGCTCGGCACTTCGCTTATGGTAGAGGGGCAGGCGGTCGAATCGGTAGTAGCTAAAGACAGCGTTGAGATAAACGCCGAAAAGATAACCGTTTTAGGCGTATGCCCCGCCGATTACCCCCTGCAGAAAAAAAGGCACACTCTTGAATATTTGAGAACTATCCCCGCTTTAAGGGTCAGAACCAACACTTTTAACGCGGTATTCCGCGTGCGCTCGGTGGTTTCAGCCGCTATTCACGAATTTTTCCAGAGCAGGCATTACACCTATATACACACCCCATTAATAACCGCAAGCGACTGCGAGGGCGCAGGCGAGATGTTCAAGGTCACAACTATCGGTTTTTCAAAAGATTACAAAACAGAGGAAGAATATGAGGCGGCGGATTTCTTCGGAAGAAGAGCGGCGCTTTCGGTTTCCGGTCAGCTTGAGGGCGAGGTCGCCGCTATGGGACTCGGAAAAATTTACACCTTCGGCCCGTCTTTCAGAGCGGAAAAGAGCAATACTCCGCGCCACGTTGCGGAGTTCTGGCACGTTGAGCCGGAAGTGGCTTTTGCAGAGCTCCCCGATATAATCGAAATTGCAGAGGATATGATAAAGTATATTATCAATTCCGTGCTCGAAAAGTGCCCCGATGAGCTTAAATTTTTCGATGCGCATTTTGAAAAAGGTCTTATAGAAAAATTAGAAACCGTTGCAAGCCACAATTTCGCGGTTATGACCTATACCGAGGCGATAGAAAAATTAAAGGAAAGCGGCGAGAATTTCCAATATCCCGTTGAGTGGGGCTGCGATCTTATGACAGAGCACGAAAGATATATCTCGGAGGTTATATGCAAAAAGCCTGTATTTCTTACCGATTATCCGAAAGAGATCAAGTCTTTTTATATGAAGCAAAATCCAGACGGCAAGACGGTCGCCGCGACAGACCTTTTGGTTCCGGGAGTCGGCGAGATAATAGGCTGTTCCGAAAGGGAAGCAGATCTTGATAAGCTGCTTGAGGCTATGAAAGCAAGAAATATGAATCTTGACGATTATAAGGATTATCTCTCACTTCGAAAATTCGGCTCTGTTCCGCACAGCGGATTCGGTTTAGGTCTTGAAAGAATAATTATGTATGTTACGGGAGTATCGAATATCCGCGACGTTATCCTTTATCCGAGAACCGTAGGAAACATTTCGTGAGGTATGAGATTATGGAAAAATACATTTCAAAATTAGATGTGCTTGAAACGCAAAAAGCTATCCGCTCGCTAAGGCATAGATTTGAGGAAAACTTGTGCGACGGTCTTAATTTAAGCCGTGCCTCCGCGCCGCTCTTCGTTAAAAAAGGCAGCGGACTTAACGACGATTTAAACGGCGTCGAAAGACCTGTAAGCTTTGATATTTTAGAAACCGGCGAAGAGGTCGAGGTGGTGCATTCCCTCGCCAAATGGAAAAGGTTTGCGCTTAAAAAGTACGGTTTTAAAATGCACACCGGTCTTTACACGGATATGAACGCTATAAGAAGAGATGAGCATTGTGATAATATCCATTCTCTTTATGTGGATCAGTGGGATTGGGAAAAGGTCATTTCAAAAGAAGACCGAAATACGGACTATCTTAAGGACACGGTCTACCGCATTTACAATGCCGTTTTAAACACGGCTGACGGTATCGAAAGGCAGTACCCCGAGCTTGAAAATTATCTGCCGAGAAAAATAAAATTTGTTTCAACTTTTGAACTTGAAGAAAAGTATCCCGAGCTTTCGCCCAAAGAGAGGGAAAATGCTGCGGCAAAGGAATTCGGCGCTCTTTTCTTAACGCAGATAGGCGGCAGACTTAAAAACGGCGAAAAGCACGACGGCAGAGCCCCCGATTATGACGATTGGAGCTTAAACGGCGATATTATTGTTTATAATAAGGTAACAGATGCCGCTTTTGAGATCTCTTCAATGGGGATAAGAGTGGATAAAGAAAGTCTTTTAAAACAGTTGGAGGCGGAAAACGCACTTGACAGGCTGAATTTCCCTTTCCACAAAGCGCTTGTAAACGGCGAACTGCCCTTTACTATCGGCGGAGGAATAGGGCAATCGCGCCTTTGTATGCTTCTTCTTCAAAAGGCACATATCGGCGAAGTGCACGCGTCTGTCTGGCCAGAAGAAGAAATAAAAAAATGCAAAGAGCTAAATATTGAGCTGCTGTGATATCCCCTGCATTCCTTAAAGCCCAAATACAAAAAAGCCCCTTAAGGGGCTCTCAGACTGTAGACAAAGCAGGTTGTATTTAAGCGATACAACCTGCTTTGTTGGAAAATCGGACCGAATTTTCAA